>DATKQB010000001.1:0-17543 GCA_035523795.1 Verrucomicrobiia bacterium
GACGCATGTGGGGCCGACGGTGGGCGCCGCACGCTGCAACGTGGAGCACGTCGGACTTGTCGTTTCCGGATGCGCGACCGCCGCGATGGAAGATGGAACCATCCGCGAACTTCGCGCCGGCATGCTGTTTTACATTCCTCCCGGGCCTCCGGGACATGACAGCTGGGTGGTCGGCGATGAGCCCTATGTCTCGTTGCACTTTGTCGGCGCCGCACACTACGCCGCCAAATAGTCTAGAGATTCTTCGACTCGCGCGGATGATGAGTGCCACACCTCGGGCCGGTTTAGCCAGAAGTGGGGACTTTGATTTTGTCATTCCGACCGCAACGAGGAATCTGCTGTTTCCTCTGTCATCCTGAGCAAGCACCCGCGTGTCCTCAGTGCCTTGCTACGCATCCCAGCCGTTGACAAAGATTCAGCGAGTGCTGAATGCTGATGGCTGCATGCTAGCTTTCGTCACTGGCGCTACTGGATTTCTCGGCTCTCATGTCGCACGCGTGCTCGCCGAGCAGGGCGCCGAGCTGCGGTTGCTTGTTCGTCCAACGAGCAATCTGAAAAATCTGGAAGGCCTGAAGGCCGAGACCGCCACAGGCGATCTGCGCGATCCAGCTTCGCTCGAAAAAGCTATATCCGGCTGCGATGCGGTCTTTCATGTGGCCGCGGATTACCGTTTGTGGGTGCGCGATCCCGGCGAGATGTACCGGTCGAACGTCGACGGAACGCGGGCAATTCTCGAAGCGGCGCGAAAGAATGGCGTGCGGCGCGTCGTGTACACGTCGAGTGTGGCGACGATCGGGTTCCATGCGAATGGCCGTCCTGCCGATGAAGATTCTCCCGTCTCGCTGGCAGATATGATTGGCCACTACAAGCGGTCGAAGTTCATGGCTGAGCAGGTCGCGTTGGAAGCGGGACGAAGGGGCATGCAGGTGGTAACGGTGAATCCGACGACGCCGATAGGCGAGCAGGATGTGAAGCCGACGCCGACCGGACGGATCGTCGTGGATTTCCTGAAGCGCAAGTTTCCCGCGTACGTCGAGACCGGATTGAATCTGGTCGATGTGCGGGAGTGCGCCCGCGGACACGTGGCGGCGTTTGAAAAGGGCAAGACGGCAGAGCGCTACATTCTGGGCGGGGAAAATCTGACGCTGAAGCAGATCCTCGACAAGCTCGGCCGGATTACCGGATTGCCGTCGCCGAAGGTGAAGCTGCCCTATGCGTTCGCGTTTGCCGCGGGAGTTTTCGGGGAGATGATTACCGGACGCATGCTGAAGGGCGAGCCGCGCGCGACAATCGATACGGTGAGGATGGGCAAGAAAAAAATGTTTGCCAGCTCAGATAAAGCCGAACGCGAACTGGGGTGGAAGATCGTCCCGGTGTATGACGCGCTGCGACGGGCGGTGGAGTGGTTCCGGGCGAATGGATATGCGTGACAGGTTGTACCTGTTTGGGAGTCAAAATCTCCTTCCTGTCGCAAGAACGCGACAAGGATGGGGCACCCGCTCCGCATGAAATGACCAATCAGGAAAATAAAGTTGCAATTGTGGCGGCGATCGAGCGGGAGGTGCGTCCGCTAGTGAAGCAGTGGCGCGTTGATGAACGCGAGCACGAAGGCCGGCGATTCAGGTTTTACGAAAAAAATGACCTGACACTTGTATGCGGAGGGATGGGCCCTGAGGCAGCGCGGATGGCCGCGGAAGCGGTCATTGCGTTGTATCGTCCGGCAGAAATTTATTCCGTTGGCTTTGCGGGAGCGTTGGACTCGACGCTGTGTGTGGGAGACGTGTTTCGTCCGCAGCGCGTGCTCAATGCCGGGGATGGGAGCAGCGCCGAAGCTGGTGGCGCGGACGGAGTGCTGGTAAGCTTCGCATCCGTAGCGAGTCCGAAGCAGAAGCAAAATCTGCAGGAGGCGTACGGCGCGCGTGCCGTGGACATGGAAGCGGCTGCCGTGGCACGCGCGGCTGAACTGCATGGAATTCGTTTTGCCGCGGTGAAGGCGATTTCCGATGAATGGGATTTTGAATTTCCGGAGATAAGACGATTTGTAGACGGGCAAGGGCGGTTCTCCGAATTCCGGTTTGCGCTGTATGCGGCTTGCCGCCCGTGGATTTGGTCGAAGGTGATAAGGATGGGAAGAGATGCGAGCCGCGCATCGCGGGCACTTTGCGAGTGGTTGGGGAAGAATGTCGTGCGGTAGGGATTCTTCGACTCGCGCGCCTGTGGGGCAGCCGCGGGCGTTTCGCGCAGAAACACGAGATGACCGCCTGTGCCAGAATGGATTTTTTCGTTGCTGGATTGGGTACATGCGTCCGAAGCCGAGCCCGGCTTCATCTATAATTAAGGCAGGCGTTCTCCTCAAATCAGATGCATCTTCTCTTCTTGCCTGCAGTGTTTGTCGGCGGCGAAATCGTCGACATGATTTCC
Organism: Verrucomicrobiia bacterium; assembly: GCA_035523795.1. Classification (GTDB taxonomy): domain Bacteria; phylum Acidobacteriota; class Terriglobia; order Terriglobales; family Acidobacteriaceae; genus Sulfotelmatobacter. Next base: position 2,422 of record DATKQB010000001.1, read on the forward strand.
AATACCGGTCCGGTCGCGAAGCTGGTCCTGCTCTTCCTGCTCGCCTTCAGCTTGATTTCCTGGGCGATTATCTTGACGAAATGGGGCCTGTTGCGGCGCGCGCGCATGCAGAGCGGGCGCTTCGTGCGGGCGTTTCGCAAAGCGCAGCGGCTGCAGGACATCGCGGCGGTCGCGGACCAATTCAAGCCCAGCCCGCTGGTGGGCGTGTTCGAAGGCGCCTATGAGGAGTATCGGCGTCAGGCGTCGGTTTCCGGCGCGCTGCGCAATCTGACGGCGATTCAACGCGGCATGCAGATTGGCGCCTCAGAAGAAATTACCCGGCTGGAGCGAAATATGCCGTGGCTGGCGATCACCGCGGCCGTGACCCCATTTATCGGATTATTCGGAACGGTGTGGGGAATCATCGACGCGTTCCAAGGCCTGGGGACGGCCGGCGCGGCAACCCTGCGCGCCGTCGCTCCCGGTATTTCCGAAGCATTGATCACCACTGCGGCGGGCCTGGCGGCGGCCATTCCGGCAGTGATCGCCTACAACCTGATTGGAGCCTCGATTCGCGAGTTTGCCGCCCGGAGCGATGACTTTGCGCTCGAGGTGCTTAACGCGGTGGAGAACAGCCAGGCTCAGGCTCAGACGCAGACGCAGGCCATGGCGGAGATGAGGCGCTGATGGCGTTCACGACCTCCAACGGACGCACGCAATCGGCGCTGGCCGATATCAACATCACGCCGCTGGTCGACGTGGTGCTGGTGCTGCTGATTATCTTCATGGTGACGGCGCCCGTATTGCAGTCGGGAATCGAAGTGAACGTTCCCAAGACGCGCACGGTGAAAGAAATCACCGAAGAGCGGCTGGTCATTACCATCAATAAAGATCAGCGCGTCTTTCTCGGCAACGATCCCATCAACATCAATGAGATTGCGACAAAGTTGCGGCAGAAGATCCGCGACCCGAGGAATCAATTCATCTTCGTACGGGCGGACGAAGATGTTCCGTTTGGTGCCTTCGCCACGGTCATGGATGCAGTAAAGCAGTCGGGAATCACCAACGTCAGCATCGTGACGCAGCCGCTGGATCAAAATGGCCGCAAGCGCTGACATTTACTTCGAGCACGACCGATGGGGACGCCCGCTGGCGTGGTCGGCAGGGCTGCACGTGGGAATCACGTTGCTGGTGCTCGCCTATGCGGTGTTCTTCTCCCGGCCCAGCGGGTCTGGCTGGGGCGCGGGCGGCGGTGGCGACGCCATGGGCGTAACCCTAGTCAACACGGTGCCTTTGCCCGCGAATCCGGCACAAACCCAGAATGTGCTCGCCAACGAGTCGAAGGGGCTGACGCAATCGCAGCCGAAAATCGAAAAACCAGAGCCGGACGCGATTGAAATTCAGGGCAAGAACGCCAAGGTCAAGCCCAAGAAAAAGCAGGAAACTCCCACCAAGCAAAAACCGGTTGCAGAGCCCGAGCCAGACACGAACCAAGTGGCCTTTGGCGAGGGCGGCCCGGTCAGCGGTCCTTATGGAACTTTCAGCGCAGCCGGAGCGAAGGGGGGATTCGGAGTCACTGGCGCTGGCGGCGATTTTGGGACGAAGTATGCCTGGTACGTGCATGTGATTCAGCAGAAAGTTTCAGAGAACTGGCTCAAGTACGAAGTGGATCCGCGGATCACCAGCGGGCAGCGTGTTTACATCACCTTCGATATCGCGCGGGACGGGCATCCTTCGAATATTCAGATCGAGCAATCGAGCGGCGTGCCCTCGCTGGACATTTCCGCAGTGCGCGCCCTGCAGCGAATTGACACCTTCGGACCGCTTCCAGGGGATTATTCCGGAAACAAGATTTCAGTCGAATACTGGTTCGATTACAAACGTTGAAATTGATAACCGACTTTCGTACGGGAGAAACCTTGCAAAGCCATAAGTATCGGAATACGATATTATCGTTCAGAGTAAATTATTTTTTCGCTTCCTTACGGATGAAAAGGGGCTTTCCTTCCACTCCCGGGCGTAGTCCCAGCAGGTTTGGAAGTGCTACGCTCGCTTCGCTGTTCGCGCTTTTTTGCTTCTTCCCGGCAATTCTTTCGGCTCAGGATTGGGTGAAGACGGGGACCAGCCTGGGTGTGGAGAAGGTGCGGCTGGCCGTCCCCGATTTCAAGCCTTCGACCAACGATCCGCAGAATGCCGCCCTGCTGAAGACCTTCAATGACACGCTGTGGAACGATCTCGACGTGTCGGGAGTCGTGGAGCTGGTGTCGAAGAGTTTTTATCCATTGCAGGTGCCCGGGCAGCCTACCGATGTGAATTTCATGGCGTGGAACGTTCCGCCTCCGAATGCCGGCATGCTGGCCTTTGGCAATCTGGGCGTCGCGAGCGGAAAGCTAACGGTGCAGGGATGGCTGTACGACGTGAAGAACACGCAGTCGCCGCAGGTGCTGGGCAAGCAATATACCGACACGGCCAGCGACGCGTCGGCGCGAGTCATGGCGCACAAGTTTGCCGATGAAATCATTTTTCGCCTGGGCGGCGGCATTCCGGGGATCGCGGAGAGTTCGATCGTTTTCGTCAGCGATCGTACCGGTCATAAAGAAATCTGGGCGATGGATTACGACGGATCGAATCAGCATCAGCTGACGCATCTGGGATCGATTTCGATTTCGCCGCGCATTTCGCCCGACAATTCCCGCGTGGCATTCAGTTCGCTGACCAAGAACGGCTGGGAACTCATGATGTACTCGACGGATCTGAACCGGCTGGTGAGTTTTCCCCGATACGGTGGATCCAACCTCTCGCCGGCGTGGTCGAGTGATGGAGCGAAGCTGGCATTTTCTTCCTCGCGGACAGGATCTCCAGAAATTTATGTTGCCGACGCATCCGGCGGGAATCTAAAGAGGATGACGGACGATAGGGGGCCGGACGTAGCTCCCACGTGGAACCGGAAGACGAACGCGCAGATCGCGTTCGTGAGCGGGCGTACGGGATTGCCGCAGATTTATACCATGGAAGCGGATGGCACGAATCAGACGCGGGTGACCGATCAAGGCTATGCGGTCTCGCCTAATTGGTCCCCTAACGGGCAATTTCTAACCTTCGCATGGGTAAGAAAATACGGCCCGGGAGCACCGGGAGCGTCCGACATTTATCTCATGGATATCGCCAGCAAACAGTGGGTGCAGCTCACGCATGATGGCGGACGGAATGATTTTCCCTCGTGGTCGCCGGATGGGCGGCACATCGTCTTTCAGTCGAACCGTTCGGGCAGTTTGCAGGTCTGGTCGATGCTGGCCGATGGCTCGAAAGTACAGCAGTTGACGTTCAGCGGTCATAATTCGCAACCCAATTGGAGTTGGAAATAAATAAATACTTCGTCTGACCCGGCAGCAGGTCCACCGGGTGTTTGGAGGGCTAACAGTGAAGCAGCAACGTACAAAGTTGTTCTTTCTTGTAGTCACCTTGGGCGCCATCATGATGCTCGGCGCCTGCGCAAAGAAAAAAGCTCCGGCACCGCCGCCACCGGCGCCACCACCGCCGCCAGCGCCCACCGCCTCGATTTCCGTGAGCCCGAGCACAATTCAAGCGGGTGGATCGGCTTCGCTGAGCTGGCAAACCAGCAATGCCACCGATGTCTCGATCGATGGCATCGGTGCGGTGCAGCCGAACGGATCGCAGTCGGTCTCACCGAGCGACTCGACCACCTATCATCTGGTCGCAAAGGGCGCGGGAGGAACGCAGGAGGCGACCGCCCGGCTGACAGTAACGCCGGCTCCGCCACCGCCACCGCCCGCTCCGACGGTAACCGACGAGGACCTGTTCAATCAGAATGTGAAGGACATTTATTTCGACTACGACAAGTCGGATATTCGTCAGGATCAGGTGCCGTCGATGCAGGCCGACGTGCAGTTCTTCACGCAGCATCCCAACATGAATTTCACCATTGAGGGACACTGCGACGAACGTGGTTCGACCGAGTACAACATTGCACTCGGCGACAAGCGCGCCACATCGTTAAAGGATGCCCTGGTCGCAGGCGGAATCAGCGCCAGCCGCATCAAGACGATCAGCTATGGCAAGGAGAAGCCGTTCTGCACCGAGAGCAACGAAGCTTGCTGGCAGCAGAATCGGCGGGATCACCTCGTCTATCAGAAATAAAGATGGGCCGGGGGACGCGGCTCGCGTCCCCCGAAACTGTTTGCGGATGGTTGCGCACACGTCTGTCTGCGGCGCGGTGAAAATGCGCCGGTTGAGACTTCCGGTACGGAGCCGGGTTTTAGTAAACGTGCTCTGCCTCTCTGTGGGACAATCAAAGCATCTAAAAACTAGCGTTTTTGGGAGAGTTCCATGAAACCAGCTCGGTTTTACGTGATGGTGGCGCTGTTGTCGATTTTCTGGTTGGGAGTGTCTCCGACCTGGGGAGCCAGCAAAGAAATCATTCAGCTGCAGACGCAGGTGCAGCAGTTGCAGGAGCAGATGACCTCCATGCAGCGCAGTTTCGACGAGCGCATGGGCGTGATGAACAGCCTCGTGCAGCAGGATACCGATGCGGTGAATAAAGCCGTGGCGGCGCTGAATACGCTGCAGGGAATACTGGCGAAACAGCAGGCCGACGCCGGCGCCAAAAGCGATCAACTCTCCGGGCAGATTCAGGCGTTGAATGACACCATGGATGAGCTGAAGGCGCGTCTGACCAAAGTGACGCAGCAGCTCGATCAGCTGCAGTCTTCGCAGCAGAGCATTCAGGCACAACAGGCGCAGCAGCAACAGCAGCAGCAGGCGATGGCGCAGGCGCCGCCTCCGGATGTGCTCTACAACAACGCACTGCGCGACTACAACGGCGGCAACGACAATGTGGCGACCCAGGAATTTTCCGATTACATCAAGTTCTATCCAAACACAGATCTGGCGGGGAACTGCTACTTCTATCTGGGTGAGATTCAATTCCGGCAGGGAAATTATCAGGCCGCGGTGCAGAGCTACGATCAGGTAGTGCAGAATTTCCCCAGCGGAAATAAAGCGGCCTCGGCGCAGCTGAAGAAGGGATTTGCGTTAATCGAACTGGGCAAGCAGGATGATGGTGTGGCCGAACTGCGGCACGTGATTCAGCGATATCCACACGCTCCGGAAGCGCTGCAGGCGCGCGAACGGCTGCGCAAGCTGGGAGTTTCAGCCAGAGGATAGCGCTCGCAAAATAGGTTTTCAGAATGCGTTCTAGCAGGCTGCGGAAAAGTGACTCCGCGACTTAGATCCTCTCCAGTCTCCGTTACTTTGTGATTCGAGAACGGTTTTGGCTGCGTCGACCGGTTTTGGCGTACAACTTATTGAACCGCGATTGCAGTCGCTGGAGCGCCTCGTCGGTCATGGCACGCAGCGGCCGTAGAGGTGATCGTGCGCCACTCGTTCTTCGGGCGAAACATAGCTCCACATTTCCGCTTGCTGCAGGTCGTTTCCTCGCATGACTAAGTGGCTATCACGGTTGAGGTGTGGAAGGGAAGTTGCTCTTTGGGCATACTGCCGGAGTCCCCTGATCTAATCAGCGGAACTTGCACGGCCCTCCATGCACCGAAGCGGAGAGTGACACTACGCTCCTGGGTCATGTCGCCCTGTATGGGACACGATCAAAAGTCGCAACTGTGGTTTCAGCCACCTGATAAACTCTTACGAATCGTGAGAAGAAACTGGCGAGGAGTTGCGGCAATCTGCCTCTTCCTGTTGCTGGGAGCGAGCAATGCAGGCAGTGCCACCGGAGCGCAGCCCAGCGTGCTGCCCTTTGTCGCTCGCTCCATTCCGCCCTTGCGCCTGCCAGCCATCATCGCACTGGGTGAAGCGTCTCACGGCGGCCAGCCAATGCTTTTTGCGCGCAACCGCCTCATTCGCGAACTTGCGGCGGAGGGTGGTGTTTCCTGGGTTGCGCTGGAGACGGGTTATGCCGAAGCGCTGCTCCTTGATCGCTTCGTACGCGGCGGCCCCGGCACACCCTCGGAGGTGGCTGCAAAAGGCTTCACATCCGGCTTCGGAAGCATGGCAGGGAATGTCGCCCTGCTGGAGGATCTGCGAACCATCAATCTGCGCAGACCGGCCGGTTCGCGAATCGGCATCGTGGGCGTCGACCTTAGCCTCGGCGGCCCGCTCGGTAGTGCGCCGACGATGGCGCCCGTCGAGTGCGCACTGGATGGAGTACGTGACCCTGCTTTACGGGAGAGTCTGCGAGCAAATTTCTCGAAGGCAGTCATTCCGGGGCTCACGCAGGCAGATGTCACTGAGCAGGCGAAGACCGCGTTTCGTGAACTGAGCAGGCGGCTGGTATCCTCCGTCGACCACGGCGCACCGGAGCACGCACGTCATTGTGCCTTGATCGTCACGCAAAGCGCGGCCGTACTTGATACGCTGCCGACGCTCCCTGCCAATCACTCTTTTCCCCCCGATGCCTGGCGTTCCGTCAACGCGCGGGATGAGGCAATGGCCGCGAACGCCCTGGCGGTCCTGGCGCAGGCTCACGGCAGCAGCATAGTGCTCTTCGCTCACACGAGCCACATCCTGAATGCAGCCATGCAGGGAGGCCGATGGAGTGGTCAAAGCCATCCTCCGCACAGTATGGGAGAGGTTCTTCACCGTTCATTGGGGAGCCGCTATGTGGCAATCGTGCAAATCGAACCTGTGACACCACCTCCGTCGGATGCGCCCCCTGACCTCCTTCAACTACTGCATCCAACATGTGCAGAGCCCTGCATGGTGAGCCCAAATGAACTTCAACTGCATCAGGTTCGCATCGGCATTAACGGCGACGACCAGGAACTCATCAATCCAATGACAGCCGCAAGCTTTTATCTGATTGTTCCGAAGAGCTTCCAACCGGACTGATTGACAATAAGTTGATTGGCATCTGCCAACGCAAGCGCCTGCGCGTCTCGCCAAAGCTAAGGAGGAGGAGTAAGCATGGACTATGAGGAACAGCGTCGGTCCCATGCAGAAAAAACCGGACGAAACAATCCGCTGTTTTAGCGGGTCAGCAATTAGTGGTTTTTCCGCAGCCTGCTAGGGCTGTGGGTTGGTGTTCATTTCCCATCGGTGCGTCATCCCGAGCGAAGCGTTTTTTGCTCGCGGAGCGAGGAACCTCGCGCGCATGAATATTCACTGCGCTTCAAATGCCTCGACCCGCTGGCGACGCGGGCCTTCGGGATGAAAATTTTGGGGGAAGTTCAAGCTGGGGGCTACTAGCTCCGGCGCACAACGGGGCTACGCGGCATGTTTGGCCAGTTCTGCTAGGTGTTCGCGATGCCGTTCGGGAGAAGTGACCACCTTCATCTCCTGCCAGTCATAGGGAAACTCTTTTCCGCAATCGAGGCAGGCCACATAGGTTCCCGTGAGCGCGGCGGCCTGGGGGCGGCGCGCGGCGCGGCGAATGGTTACGGGAAAGCTGAAACGCGAGTGCCTGCAACCAAACAGCACATCGTAGAGTTTTTCGAACATGATGCACCTTCCACCTGCGGGCTGTTTCACCCGCGAACCTGGGTTTTTCGGAGTAGGCGCCCCTCGTTTCCCTTACGGCCTACTCAGTAACTTAGATTCAGTAAGCTCCTAAAGGGTTTCTGATTTCCTACCGTGTCCGGCGTAGCGCGATGCAACTGGCTCGCGGCGAAGGAGTTAAGCGCAGCATAAAGGTCCGGCGCCGAGGCAACGTGTGTCAAGAAAGTTAACCGCGCGTGAAAATCGCGCCGCGGCTGCGGGTTATCTCTGGGCGCGACGTGAGCGCAAACCCCGCCGCGGATGCGGCTTCCAGTTCAGCCGCAAAACTCTTCTCATCCACATGACCGCTGGGCTCAGCCAGCAAGACCTGCGCTCCCGGTTTCGACGCTTGCGCAACTTCGCGGAAGAAACTCCCAGTGTCAGGCAGTTCATGGACCACGGCGAAGGCGAGAGTCAAATCGACCTGTCCCGCAAGGTCGTCAACACCCAAGGTTCCCGCCGAAGTAACGCGAGCGTCGATGCGGCTCGCGAGATTCGCTTTTTGCGCGCGGCGTTTCAGGCTGGCGATCATCTTCGGTTGCAGATCGACAGCGACTACGCGGCCCGTCGGGCCAACCAATCGCGCCAGAGGAATCGTGAAAAATCCCATGCCGGGGCCGGGTTCAAGAACAGTCATGCCTTCGTGCACGTAAGGGCTGAGGATATGCAAGGCATCCTGTCCCATCCAGCGGCGTAGAGGGCTGGCGAGAAAATATCCCAGCCACCATGGGCAGACACGATGAGCCATGTTCTCACCGTACAGATTGGCTTAAGAGAAAACTGTGATGGGAATCACCGCGTCGAGATCGCTTTACACACTCTGCGGGCCGCGCTTCTTATGCTGCTGGCACTTTTGCATGATGGCAGAGCGAAGGCGGCTGCGGAGATCCTCGGGAAGTTCGTAAAGCTGTGAGTCGCGATAGATCTCGATGGTTTTCTTGGTTGTGTCGCAGACAACGTAGCAGTTGTGACACCAGGAAAGATGATTCTCAAGCTCAGCTTTGGTCTTGTCGTCGAGGACGCCGTCCAAATAATTGGTCAGCTCCTGCAGAAATTCAGAACATTTCACTGGTTGCCATCTCCACTGGTAGCGTCACTGTTTTTGCCATTGCCGCGTGCACCTCTTTGAAAATATTTTCCCAGCCGGTCACGAAGCTGGAGCCGGGCTCGCAGCAATCGCGATTTCACCGCGGGTACGCTCAACTCGAGCGCAGCCGCAGTCTCCTCCGTCGAAAGCCCTTCTACGTCTCGTAATACAAATACCGTCCGAAAGCCCGGCGGCAAGCCCTGGATGGTCTTGCTCAAGATCTCGCGAAGCTCGGCTTGCGTGTACTGTTGCTCCGGATTGGGGCTCCAGTCGGCAATCTCGCGCGGAAGAGAATCATCTTCCGTTTTAATGTCTTCGTCGAGTGAGACCGTGCGCTCCGGCTTGCGCCGCCGCAACTTCATGAGCGCTTCGTTTACCGCGATCCGGACCAGCCAAGTATAAAACTTCGACTGCTCCTGGAACTGCGCCAGGTTTCCATACGCTTTCAGGAACGCTTCCTGCACCACGTCTTCCGCATCTTCGCGGTTCTGCGTGATGTGTTGCGCGATCCGGAATACGTTACGATCATAGCGCCGAACCAGCTCTTCAAAGGCGGAGTCGTCGCCTCGCTTGGCGGCTTGAACCAGTGCCAGCTCTTCGCTGGGAGGTGCCGTCACTTTGTTTTGGATTGCTCCCATAGTGCGATCGATGCAACATTTTCAGCAGCCAGCCGTCGATTTCATGCAGCGAACGGTCAGTGCCGAAAGTTGAGCGCGGAACTGTTATTTTACTTGGTAACCGGTGTGTTTGCCCAATCGGTTTGTCTGTAGGCGGGAAGGAAACTTTCAGGTAGAGTCCAAAGAGCGGGCAATTGCGGGAATTCAGCCGTTACCGAAGTACTCTGCTGCGGCTTCACAAGTGCCATATAATCAGCAACTAGGGGCGAGTCGTCGGACGCGAAGTAACCGGTCCTATCGTCCTGAAACGGGCGTTTCTTAGTTCATCATTCATGGCGGAAAAAGATCTCCAGCAAATCGTCGAGCGGGCGGTCGCGCAGGTGCTGGATCGTCAGCTGCGGAATTTGCAGGCGGAACTCGTGGAGCGAGTGTTGGCGGAGTTGCCGTCGATCGAAGCGCCGGTGAGTTCAGAAGACACGGGCAGCGCGACTCCGGCGAACCTGGTGCAGTCGGTGGCTGCGATTCATGCCGGCACCACGCAAAAAGAAATCTTGCGCGCACTGCTCGATGCAGCCTCGGCCTACGGGGCACGCATCGCATTGTTTGTGGTGAAGGCGGGAACGGCGACTGGATGGCAGGCGCGCGGATTTGGCGAGGATGAAGCAGTCAAGGATTTTGCGCTTGATATGACCTCCGGTCCAGTGGCTCATGCCTATCAGAATCGCGTGGCGACTCCAGCGAATATCGCGGAGATGGATCAGGGATTTGTGCAGCGCTTCGGTGGTCCCGACAACGAGCAGGTGTTGGTGCTGCCTCTGGTGTTGAAAGATAAAGTTGCGGCGCTCTTGTATGCCGATGGCGGAGCGGATGGATTGCTCGACGCGGCAGCGCTCGAATTGATGGTGATGGCCACCAGCGCCTGGCTGGAAGTGACTTCGCTACGCAAGCAGGCGCACAAAGACGGCGGCGACGGCGCGGCGATGGAACGGCCAGCGGTGCAGAGCGTGAGTTCGTTTGCCGATCCGTTTGCGGCCCATGCTCCGAAACACACGGCGCCTGAGCCCGAGCCGGTGGCGGAAGTGGTGGAAGTCGGAGCGCACGCGGCAGCGGCCAGCGCAGCGGCATCGGCACCCGCGGCGGCAACGGACCCGTTCGCCGCAATGTCGGCGGAAGATGCCGACACTCACCGCAAGGCGCAGCGCTTTGCCCGCCTGTTGGTGGATGAAATCAAGCTCTACAACCAGGCGAAGGTGGCCGAGGGACGGCGCAACCGGGATTTGTACGATCGCCTGAAAGACGATATCGAAAAGAGCCGCGCGACGTATCAGAAGCGGTATGGCCACACCGCGGCAGCGGCCGGCGATTATTTTCAGAAAGAAGTTGTCCGCAGCCTCGCCGAAGATGATTTGTCGGTGATGGGCGCGGGATTTAAGAAGTAATTCAGGTTCTGGCGCGTTCTCCGCGCGAAAAAAGTAAAGTGGTTCAATTGGTTCTCAAGTGGGGGTGGATGGTCGCGCTCGTTCTGGCGTGCGCGCGGCCGATGAGTACAGCTGCCCGCACTCTTCCGCAATCCTCAGATTCCTCTCAGAAGCAGGGCGAAAAATCCGCCGAAAAGAAAAGTTCTTCTTCCGCCACAAAGAAGAAAACCACTGCCGCGCCTACAGCCAGGAAAAAAACCACACCACAACAACATAGTCACAAGGCGAGCGCGAAAAGAAGACGGCCGATTTCACCGCGGGTGCGGCGCATCCGGCAAGCGTTCGTGGCCTCGACGACGTTGCGTCCGATGGCGCAGCAATTGATTCTCGATCGCACTCCGACTGCCTATGCAGGAGTGCAGGCCTATGCGCGTACTCACGCCAAGGAAGATGCCGGCGCGCTGGCGTGGCTGGTCGTCGGATATGCGCACGTGCTCGATCACGAATGCGAGAAGGCCATCGATCCGCTGAACCGGGCTCGGCCATTGGCCGGCGACCTCGGCGACTACGTCGGCTACTATCTCGGAACCTGTTACTTGCAGACTGGCCGCCAGGCGGAAGGCATGGCGATGCTGGCGAATTTCGAGACCGCCCATCCGGATTCGCTGTTGGTGCGGGATGCGGCCGTAAGTTATGCGCAAGCGTTGCTCACCGAAAATCGTCCGGGCGAAGCGGCGGAGTTGCTGGCGAAATACCGGCTGCCGGCGCGCTCGGATCTGGAGTTCACAATCGGACGAGCCTATGCTGCGCTGGGCCAGAATGAGAAGGCGGCGGAAGCCTTCGCCGACGTCTACTTCAACATGCCCACCGCGGCGGAAGCGGACCCGGCCCACGCACAGTTGGAGAAAATGTCGCTGGTGCTCGAGCCGACTTATGCTCAGCACAAAACCCGGGCGGAGTTGCTAATGAAGGCGCGCCGCTACAACGATGCGGCCGATGAATACCGCGAGCTACTGATTCATTCCAGCGTGGGAGCGCGTCCGGCACTGGAACTGGCGTTGGCCGATGCCTTGCATCGCGAGGGGCGTAACCGCGAAGCGAAGGCAGAGTTGACGACTCTTCCGGGCGCGACTGCCGAGCAGGCTGCCGAACGACTGTACATTCTGGCCGAAGTGGCGTGGTCGTCCGATCTGAACGACGAATTCTACCGAGACGTAGATGAACTCCGTCAGACGGCGCCGACAAGTTCCTGGCTCGAGTCGGCGTTGATTCTTGTGGCGAATCTGCACCTGGTGCATCACGAGCGCGATCAGGCGCTGGATGCGTTTCGCGAATTGCAGGAAAGATTTCCGACCGGATCGCGGGCTTCTTACGCGCACTGGAAAGCAGCGTGGCTGACGATGCGGGCAGGACGCCGGGAGGAAGCCAAGAAACAATTTGAAGAACAGATTGCGCTTTATCCGGATGGAAATGAGACCTCCGCGGCGCTTTACTGGCGGGCGCGGCTGGCGGAAGAAGACAATCAGCCCGCCATGGCGCGCGCGTTCTATCAGAAACTTTCGGATCGATATCGAAACTACTATTACGCGGAGTTAGGTCGCGAGCGGCTGGCGAAACTGCCGGCGAGCGTGAGCACCGACGAGCCCGGCGAATTTCCCTTGCTCGATCACATTCCGCCGATTCAAGTCGCGAAGGTAGAACTCGACGAGCTTCCGGCGGACGATTTGCACGTCCAAAAGGCAAAGCTGTTGGGCAATGGCGGCCTCGTGGATTTTGCCGTCCGTGAATTGCAGGCGGGAGCCGCGGAAGATGGAGGTAATTGGGCTGCCGCTGAGGAAGCCCAGCTCTATACCGATACCGGACACTACGATCGCGCCATCGAGGTGATGAAGCGCGCAGCGCCCAGCTATTTCGCCGTGGATATCCCCACGCTGCCGCGCTGCTATTGGGAGGCGCTGTTTCCGCGGCCCTACTGGCCGGATTTGAAGCGATATTCGGTGGCGAATGGTCTCGATCCTTATCTGGTCGCGTCGCTGATCCGGCAGGAGTCGGAATTTAATCCGCTGGCGGTTTCGCGGGCAAATGCAGTGGGATTGATGCAATTGCTGCCGCGCACCGGCAAGCTGGTGGCTCACGAAACAAAGCTGCGGCGGTACAACGCCAGTGAATTGTTTACGCCGACCGTCAATCTTGAGCTGGGAACGAAATACTTCCGCGGCATGGTCGACGAATTCGGTGGATCGTTCGAACACGCGCTCGCCGCCTACAATGCCGGCTCCGATCGCGTGGAAGAGTGGATGGGCAACGGGCCATATCGCGATTCGCCGGAATTTGTGGAGTCGATTCCATTCACCGAAACGCGCGAGTACGTGCAAGCTATCATGCGCAACGCTGCCGTCTACCGGCAGTTGTACGGCGCGCCATAAATTTCTGTTCTGCCGCAGGTAAGCGCAGATTGCGCGGGATCAGAAGGTTGCGTCGCTCCCTGTTGATCTGTCATTCCGAAGCGGCTTCAACCGCTGAGGCACCTGCTTCTTGATACCCCCGGTACCCCTGCAAGGCAAAAGTCAAGAGGGGTAGATCGAGCCTGTGCACCATTTCTGGTGCAATTCCTCATAATGCACTCATTTTAGGGCAATTCTTGACTTAATGTGTTGTGCAAAATAATCCGCGTAAGCAATTGAAAACAAGCAACATAAATACGGAAGTTAAATCGATTTAACTTGCCCGTGGCGGGCGATTAATTTCTGATGGACTCTGGGTTGATCAAGACTGAGATCGTCTCCCTATCGAACAGCAAGACTCGGCAAAGGGCATTGCAGCGAGCAGCCCGCTTTTCTGGGAACGGATCGCTGCCTCACCTCGTACCTTCCTTCGAAGGACGGAGGTGTCTCCATGCGAACTTTGTCCATGCAGGTTGCCGTTGTGCTTTTGTGCCTTGGCGTAAGCTTGGCGGCTGCGCAACAGGCCTCACAACAAACAAAGATCGATCGGACTGGGGATAGTCCAGTGGAGGCGAAGTTTGCCGCGAGCGGCCACATTCGCATGAGCCTCTGTCCTGGAGGGATTGAACTGACCGGCGGCGACGATCCGATGCTGCGTGTTACACCCGATCGGGATGCCAGAGTTCGAATCAACGTCAGCGGTGACCACGCCGATGTGAGGATTTCAGATTGCCCGCACAACAATTTTAGCGTCCGCATCGAACTGCCGAAATCGTCGGATCTCTACGTTCGCATGTTCGCCGGACAACTCGATGTCCGCGGCGTGAACGGCAACAAAGATATTGAACTCACCTTCGGACAACTCAACATCGACGCAGGCAAGTCTGAAGAGTATGCCAAGGTAGATGCATCGGTGAGCAGCGGCCAGATCGACGCCGATCCATTCGATGTGCACAAGGGCGGGCTCTTTCGTTCCTTTGACCAGAGCGGGCCGGGGAAATACCGGCTGCACGCCCACGTTGGCGCGGGACAGATCGACTTGCGTTAGGAAGCAGCCGGCTTATTTTTCGGGTGAACGAAAAGTATTTCGAAAACCAACAAGCATGCTCCCACCACAATGGAGCTGTCAGCGAGATTGAATACAGGGTATTGATACTGCTTGATGTAGAAGAGCAGAAAGTCGACGACCCGTCCGGAAGCGACGCGATCCCAGAGATTTCCCACCGCGCCGCCCAAAATCAACGAGAGCGCAATCCCTGTCATGGTGAACGGCCGCGACTGCTTCCACAACAGTATGGCCACGACGACCATGGCGATGGCCGAGAACGCAATGAGCAGCGTGGTTTTCCAGTGCGAGGGCGAATCGGCAAACAGGCTGAAGGCCGCGCCTGTGTTTTCGGTGTGGGTGAGACGGAAGAATCCGGGAATGACCTGAATGTGCGAATAAAGGCGGATGCGCGTGGCGACCAGGTGCTTGGTCCAACGATCCAGCACGACGATCAGCAGGGCGAGTAAGAAGTGAGTTGTGCGGGCGCGGTAAGAGGACATTCGGTTATTTAGATTTCGTCATCCAGCCTTTGTCATCCTGAGCGGAGGGTTCGCCGCGAAGGAAATATGTATTTTCGACAGCGGTACGGTGCGGCAAAAATGCATAGATCCTTCGGCGCAAAAGCTGCGCCTCAGGATGACAAGAGAATTTCAGCCTTGCGTCTCCAGTTCCTTCAGCACGGCGCTGCAGCGCTCGCAGACGGTGGGATACGATTTGTCTTCTCCCACGTGGATCGAATAATTCCAGCAGCGATCACATTTCTGGCCGTTGGCTTTTTTTACTTCGATTTTCAAGCCGCCGGTCCCATTTCCTGAGCCTTGCGCCAGTGTGACCTCCGAGACAATGAACAGATAGCGCAGCTGCGACTGGTAGCGCTGCAGCAGTGAGTACACGGGATCGGAGGCAGTGATGACGACTTGCGCCTCCAGTCCTGTGCCGATGAGCTTGTTATTGCGGGCCTCTTCGAGCGACTTCAGAACCTCGTCGCGGACGGAGCGCAGGGTGGTCCAATCTTTGTCG
>DATKQB010000002.1:0-7493 GCA_035523795.1 Verrucomicrobiia bacterium
AAGATCGAAGCCATGAACGCGCGCAACGAGAAAAAAGTTCAGCGCACCTGGTCGCGCCGCTCAACGATCATCCCGGAGATGGTGGGGCACACGATCGCCGTGCACAACGGAAAAAAGTTCATTCCGGTGTACATCACCGAGAATATGGTCGGGCACAAACTGGGCGAGTTCAGCTTTACCCGCCAGTTCAAGGGACACTCGATGAAGGCGGCGACCGAGGCGGCGGCAAAACCGGCGGGCGTGCCGGGAGGTCCGGGAGCACCGGCGCCGGCAGCATCGTCAGCGCCAGCGGCACCGAAGGCGTAAGCGCAGCTACTCGCTTTTCGCTCTTCGCTGTTTGCGAGTGAGCCGAAGCGGGGAATTATGGCTTAGAAAATATGGAAGGGCTGTAGACACCGCCCGTTGATTTTGGGAAGGGCGAGTGGCGAACAGCGAACAGCGATTATGGAATTTCGAGCAGAAGCACGGTACATGAGGGTTTCGCCGCAGAAAGCGCGGCTGGTGCTGGACTTGATTCGCGGCCGGCGCGTCGAAGAGGCGCGCAACACGCTGCTCTTCACCAAGAAGCGCGTGGCGGCAACGGTCGGGAAACTCCTGCAGTCGGCGATCGATAACGCCAATTTTCTGAGCACCGAAAAAGGGCTCGATGTCGATCTCGACAACCTGTATGTCAAGAGCGCGGCGGCGAATGATGGTCCGCGCATGAAGCGGATTCGTCCGGCGCCCATGGGGCGCGCGTATCGCTATGTGCGGCGCATTGCGCACCTCGAGATCGTGCTCGCGGAAAAGAGTAAGAACGGCGCGAGCGCGGGCCTGGCGCACACGGTTGGCGAAGAAACAGGGACAAAAGCCGCGGCGCCGGCGAAGCCAAAGGCCAAAGCAAAAGCGAAAGCGCCCGCGAAGAAAAAAGCGGCCGCGAAGAAGGCGACGGCAAAGAAGTAGGCCGCGGTTTGCGGGCGTGAGCGAAGCGGGAGTCCGCAGCGGCCATCCTGAGCCCGAGCGAAAGCGAGGGACGAAGGATCTAATAGGAGCAACGATGGGACAAAAAGTTCATCCATACGGATTTCGCCTGGGCTACACCAAGCCGTGGAAGTCGCGGTGGTTTGTGGAACGCGACTACGACAAGCTGCTGCTCGAAGACCACAAGCTGAAGGCCGAGCTGAAAGACAAGCTCAAGTCGGCGGGCGTGAGTTCGATCGAGATCGAGCGCCCCGGTAACAAGCTGCGCATCATTATTAAGACGGCCCGGCCGGGGATCATCATCGGACGCAAGGGCGCCGAGATCGACAAGCTCAAGCAGGAACTGCAGAAGCGCACCTCGCGCGAAGTGCACGTCGATATTCAGGAAGTGCACAAGCCCGAACTCGATGCGCAGCTGGTTTCGGAGTCAATTGCGTTGCAGCTCGAAAAGCGTGTCGGCTTCCGCCGCGCCATGCGCAAGGCTGTGGATTCGGCGCTGCGCTTCGGATGCAAGGGAATTAAGGTCCGCGTCAGCGGCCGCCTGAACGGCAATGAAATCGCCCGCTCGGAATGGTATCTGCAGGGCCGCTTGCCGCTGCATACGCTGCGCGCTGACATCGACTACGGATTCACTGAGGCGCGCACCACGTATGGCGTGATTGGCGTGAAGGTATGGGTTTACAAGGGCGAAATTCTGCCCACGAAGAAACGCGAAGCGACTCCGGCGCGCGAAGTGCAGACGACGGGAGCGTTTTAGGAAGTAAGAAGTCAGAAGTCAGATGGAAGAAGTTGAGGCGTTTAGAGGGCGTTAGCGAAGCGGGAGCTCGCTGCCGAAATCCTGAGCCCGAGCGAAGCGAGCGGGCGAAGGATCTCTGAGAACTGACAACTAAGAGCTGAGAGCTGATTTTATGTTGATGCCGAAAAAAGTTAAGTACCGCAAGCAGCAACGCGGACGCATGACGGGAAAAGCCTGGAAGGGCGGCGAGCTGGCTTTCGGAAAATATGGACTCAAGGTCCTCGAGCCGGGATGGATTACCGACCGGCAAATTGAAGCCAGCCGCGTGGCCATGACGCGCTTCATCAAGCGTGGCGGCAAGATCTGGATTCGTCTGTTTCCGGACAAGCCGGTGACCAAGAAGCCCGCCGAAACCCGTATGGGCAAGGGCAAGGGCGCTCCCGACCATTGGGTTGCCGTGGTGCGGCCGGGCAGGATTTTGTTTGAAATGGAAGGCGTCACGGTTGCCGAGGCGAAGGAGGCTATGCGTCTCGCGTCGCACAAGATGCCATTACGCACGACGTTCGTGCAGCGGGAAGTGTTATAGGAAGTCAGAAGTAAGAAATCAGATTGCAGAAGTGAAAAGCAAACGCTCGCGGGCCGAATGGATTTTGGTTTGGAGAAGAGCTAATAGCTAGAAGCTAAGAGCTGAATTTATGAAAGCAGAAAAAATTCGCAACTTGACCGATGCCGAACTGAAGCACCAGGAGCGCGATCTGGCCGATCAGCTGTTTAAGCTGAAGTTCCAGCTGAATATGGGACAAACCGAGAGCCTGAAAAAGATTCGCGGGCTGCGGCGCGACATCGCGCGGGTGAAGACCGTGCTGCGCGAGCAGGAACTGGCGGCAGCCGGCGCGAAGAAGACGACGGAGAACAAATAATGGCGGAAACCACAGGCCAGGCAAAGCAGCCGAACCACAAGGAATTGATCGGCAAGGTCACGTCGAACAAGATGAAGAAGACCATCGTGGTCGAAGTGACGCGCCAGAAAGCGCATCCGCTCTATGGGCGCGTGATCTCGATTCGCAAGAAGTTCTATGCGCACGACGAGAAGAACGAGGCGCATATCGGAGACGTTGTTCGCCTGGAAGAATCGCGTCCGCTGTCGCGGCTGAAGCGCTGGAGGCTGAAGGAAATCGTCCGCAAGACGGCGCTCGTGCCTGAAACGACGGTTGAGGCCAGCTAGGCCCGTTAAGGCGGAAAGGGGAAACGAACATGGCCGTAATGATGAGAACCATGCTCGAGGTCGCCGATAACTCCGGCGCCCGCAAGCTGCAGATGATTCTGCCGCTCGGCGGTTCGACCGGGTTGCGCGCCAAGCTGGGCGATGTGATCACGGCGAGCGTGAAAGAAGCGTCACCCGACGGGCAGGTGCAGAAGGGCAAAGTAGTGAAAGCTGTCATTGTCCGCACACGCAAGGAGCATCGTCGCCGCGACGGCACTTACATTCGCTTCGATCAGAATGCCGCTGTGCTGATCAATGAAGCAGGCGAGCCGGTTGGCACGCGTGTCTTTGGTCCGGTGGCGCGCGAGCTGCGCGAGAAGAAATTTTTGAAGATCGTGTCACTGGCGCCGGAGGTGCTGTAGGTCGCAGGTGGCAGGTCTTAGGTGTTAGGAAAACGGGACCGAGGATTTTGGGTGGCGCAGCGCTTCCGCGCTGCGGTGAGCGAGTGATCAGAAGTGGCGGCTTTAGCCGCTGAGGTAAAAAGGATTCGAGATGGGAACAGCAACAACAACAGCGCATAAAAGAGTCGACATACGGCGCAACGACAATGTGAAGGTGATGACCGGGCGCGATGCCGGCAAAGAAGGCCGCGTGCTGCGCGTGTTTCCCGACGAGGGCCGCGTTCTCGTCGAGCACGTGATGACGGTGAAGAAGCACGTGCGGCCGAATCCGCAGCGCAACATCAAGGGCGGAATCGCCGAACAGGAGCGGGCCATCCCGCTTTCGAATGTGGCGCTGGTTTGCCCGACGTGCGGGCCGGTTCGCATCGGACATGCAGTGCAGGGAGACCGCAAGGTGCGCGTCTGCAAGAAGTGCGGAACAACGCTGGATAAATGACCGCTGCGGTCATCCTGAGCGAGGACGCGAATGTGGCCGAGTCGAAGGATCTGGCGGTTTAGAAAGTTTTTGAAGGTGCTCACGAACCGGAGAAGTTGATTTTGATTGCTCGAAGCTCGCGACTCGTAACCCGCGGCTCGAATCCGAAACCGTGAGAGAAGGTAACAACGAAAATGGCGAAAGAAGATCAACAGCAGAAGAAAGGGAAGCCGGCAAAGGGCGAAAAGCACGCCGCTGCAGAAGAGCCCAAGGCTGGTCCGGAGGCCCCGCGTCATTCGGCGAAAGAGCGGCCACGGCTGCGCGTGCGCTTTGACAAAGAAGTGGCGCCAGCGCTGGCCAAGGAACTCGATCTCAAGAACCCGATGGCTGTGCCCCGGTTGAACAAGATTGTCGTCAACATGGGCGTGGGCGAGGCGACGCAGAACGCGAAGGTGCTCGATCCTGCCGCCAACGAACTCGGGCAGATTACCGGGCAGAAGCCGGTCATCACTCGGGCCAAGAAATCGATTGCGGCCTTCAAAGTTCGCGAGGGCATGCCGATTGGCGCCATGGTTACTCTGCGCGGCGATCGCATGTACGAGTTTTTCGATCGTTTGGTTTCGATTGTGCTTCCGCGTGTGCGCGACTTTCGCGGAGTGTCAACGAAATCGTTTGATGGACGCGGCAATTACACACTCGGCTTGCACGATCAATTGATCTTTCCCGAGATCGATTACGCCAAAGTCGACAAGCTGAAGGGCATGAATGTCACGATCGTGACCACGGCGCGCTCGGACGATCAGGCGCGGAGCTTGCTGAAGCACCTGGGAATGCCGTTCAGAGCTTAGCGAAGTCAGAAGTAAGAAGTCAGAATGCGGAAGTACAACTAAGGTTCAGAAACAACAATCAAGGTTGCTAAAAGCTAGCAGCCGGGAGCTGGAAGCTAAAGTTGAGGCGTTTAGCGGGCGTAAGCGAAGCGGGAGCCCGCTGCCGAAATCCTGAGCGGAGCGAAGGATCTGGAGTTTTATGGCTACGACAGCAAAACGAGTGAAGGACGCGAAGAAGCCCAAGTTTTCGTCGCGCAAGCACAACCGCTGCAAGATTTGCGGTCGTCCGCGCGCCTACCTCCGGAAGTTCGGCATTTGCCGTCTTTGTTTCCGGGGACTGGCGCTGCGGGGCGAGATCCCGGGCGTTTCGAAGTCGTCGTGGTAAAGGCGTTCTTCGTTGTTCGTCCTTAGTCCTTCGCAAAGCAAGAACGAAGGACCAAAGACGAAGGACGAAGGACGGTAGTAAGTCATCTGCCGCAGGTTCTCCGCAATGCGATGTAGCGCGGAGCGAACGGGCAAGGAGAAGCAAACGATGAGGTTGACCGATCCGGTCGCAGACATGTTGGCGCGCATTCGCAATGCGATTCGCGCGCGTCACCAGAAGGTAGACATTCCGGCTTCGAAGCTGAAGGTCGAGATTGCCCGCATTCTTAAAGAAGAGGGCTATATTGCGAACTTCAAGCCCACCGAAGAAGAGGGGCACAAGCTTTTGCGCGTCTATCTGAAATACGGCAATAACAATGAGGCCGTGATTTCGAACCTGGCGCGGGTGTCGCGCCCCGGCTGCCGCGTCTATGTGCGGCGCACCGAGATTCCGCGCGTGCTGGGCGGGCTCGGCATCAACATCCTGACCACGCCCAAAGGCGTGATGACCGGCCGCCAGGCGCGCAAGCAAGGACTGGGCGGCGAGCTGTTGTGCGAAGTGTGGTAACTGAGCTGTCGGCCATCAGCCATCAGCCGTCAGTAAAACCGACGGGCTGTGAGCTGAGGGCTGAGGGCTGAAGGCTGAGAGTTGAATCATGTCACGAATTGGAAAAAAGCCGATCGCGATTCCCAAGGGCGTCACGGTCAAAATTGATGGCAATACGGTGCTGGTCCAGGGCCCCAAGGGCAAGCTGGATACGCCGCTTCCCGCCGGCATCAAGATGGAACAGCAGGACGGGCACCTGGTCGCCATCCGCGAAAACGATTCCCAGTCCGCTGTGCACGGTCTGGCCCGAGCCCTGGTCAATAACGCCGTCGAAGGCGTCACCAAGGGCTGGACCCGTGAACTGGAGATCGTCGGCATCGGCTACCGCGCCGAGATGAAGGGCAAGGGAACTGTGGTGTTCAACCTGGGCTATTCGCATCCGATCGAATACCCGCTGCCCACCGGAGTCGACGTCGCTGTCGATCCCAAGCAGACCCGGTTGACCCTGACCGGCATCGACCGGCAGAAAGTTGGACAGGTTGCAGCCGAGATGCGCTCGCTGCGTCCGCCCGATCCCTATAAGAACAAGGGCGTGCGCTACGCTGGTGAGCGCCTGAAGAAGAAGGTCGGCAAGACAGGAGCGAAGTGATCGGGTTTGGCGGGCGTTTGAGCCCGCCGCGATCATCCTGAGCGAAGCAGGATGGAAATCCTGCCAAGTCGAAGGATCTCTTGGTTGAATTTTGGCGCGTAGCGCCAGCCCGGTATAGAACTCCGGGAAAGAGGGAAAGCAAATGCTGGCAAAAGCTTCAAAAAATCAGACGCGGCAGCGGGTTCACGACCGGATCCGCAAGAAGGTTTTGGGCACACCCGAGCGGCCGCGCCTCAATGTTTACCGGTCGCTGAACCATATCTACGCGCAGGTCATCGACGACCTGCAAGGCGTGACGCTGGCCTCGGTTTCGACTTCGGTCGGCAAAAAGGGCGAGCGCGTTACTGGTGGTAATGTGGCCGCGGCTAAGTCGATCGGCAAGAAGATCGCCGAACTGGCCAAGCAGAAGGGCATTACCAAGGTTGTCTTCGACCGTGGCGGCTACATTTATCACGGACGCATCAAGGCGCTGGCTGACGCCGCGCGCGAAGCAGGATTACAGTTCTAGCTCCGAGTTCAGGAAACGAGATTTCAGAATGCCAAGAGTGATCAAAAAACTCGATTCAGGTTCGTATCAGCTGAAAGACCAGGTGGTTTCGATCAACCGCGTGACCAAGGTTGTCAAGGGCGGCAAGAACCTGTCGTTTGCGGCGCTGGTGGTGGTCGGCGACCCAACTGCGGCCGTAGTTGGCTACGGTTCGGGAAAAGCCAAGGAAGTTCCGCAAGCCATTCGCAAGGGAATCGAATCCGCAAAGAAAAATCTCATGCGGATCAACCTGACCCAGACCACAGTTCCCCACACGGTTCTCGGACGCTACGGTTCAGGCAGAGTGCTGCTGAAGCCCGCGCCCGAAGGCACGGGCGTGATCGCCGGTGGCGCGGTGCGCGCGGTGATGACTTCGGCCGGTGTGCAGAACGTGCTTACCAAGTCGATCGGCACCACCAATCCGCACAACGTGATCAAAGCCACGTTCGACGCGCTGAAGAAACTGAAGAGCAAAGAAGAAGTCGCGAGCTTGCGCGGCAAGGCGGCGGAAGAACTTTAAAGGAATTTGTAATTGGTGATTTGTAATTTGCGATTTTGCAGAAAAGCTTTTGAAATTACAAATTACAAATTGCCAATTACAAATCTTCTGAGCCAGGGAAGTGTATAGATGACAGATAAGAATTCGAAATCATCGGACGGTACGATCCAGATCAAGCTGGTTCGGTCGGCGATCTGCACGCCCGAAAAGTATAAGAAGGTAGTTAAAGGACTGGGCTTCACTCGCCTCAATCAGGTGATTGAACGCCCCAATACATCCTCCATTCGCGGCATGATCAAGAAGATC
>DATKQB010000003.1:0-36811 GCA_035523795.1 Verrucomicrobiia bacterium
GAACACGAATTTGGACATCAGTACTGGTATGGCATGGTCGCCACTAACGAATTCGAAGATGCCTGGATGGATGAGGGCATCAACAGCTACACCGAAGTAAAAGTGCTCGATTCCGTCCTGGGCAAGAACACTTCTATCTTGAAACTGGCTGGCGCGACCATGGGCGAGCGCGAGGAACAGCGCGACAGCTATATCAGGGTTGCCAATCGTGATCCCATCGCGCAGCCGGCTTATGACTACTACAGCTCCAGTTCCTATGGAGGCATCACCTACGGAAAGACCGCCAGCGTGCTGTTGACGCTCGAAGGCATCATCGGCGAAGACACCATGGCTAAGGCGATGCACGTGTATTTCATGAAATATCGCTTCACGCATCCGACCAAGGAAGATTTCCTGAAGACGATCGAGGAAGTTTCGGGGAAAAATCTGCGCTGGTATTTCAATCAGGCAATCTACGGATCGCAGGTATTGGATTACGACGTCGGCGAAGTCACCTCGTATCCGATCGATTGGTATCAGGACAAGGACAAAGATAAAAACAAGAAGAATAAGAAGGACGACGACAAGAACACGGTGTATCAGTCCTATGTCTCGCTGCGGCGGGTGGAAGATTTCGTCATGCCGGTCGAAGTTGAGATCAAATTCGATAACGGCGAAAAAGTCCGCGAGCATTGGGACGGGCAGGGCCGCTGGGTCCGCTTCAGTTATCAGAAGAAGGCCAAAGTGGTATCGGCGGAAATCGATCCCGACCACACCGTACAGATCGACCGCAATAACTTCAACAATAGCTATGTCGTCGAAGCCAACACCAGGCCGACCAACAAAATTTCAACGTATTGGGTTTTCGTAACGCAGTGGATGGCGCAGGCGCTGGCCTGGTGGGGCGTTTAGTGTGGCTATCCGGCTCAGCGCGTAGGTCGGACTGCGGTTTGAACGGCAAAGTTGCAGCGATAATTAAGAGGAATTACTACGATGACGGGAAATAAAGGTCTACTGAGCGCGGGATGGGGCATGGTGGCGCGCAACAAGCGCTATATCTTCTGGTTCTGGCTCCTGAATCTCACGCTGGCGGAGTTCGGCGCGTCAGCGTTCCGCCGCAGCGCCCACGCCATCCTCGACCACAGCTTGTATGCAGACAAGCTCGTCCACGGGTTCGATGCCAGCGTTTTCGGCGAGTTGCTCGCCCGTCCGGAGTTCGGTCCGCTGCTGGCGCCGCAGATGGCTGCAACCTATTTCGCGGTCGTATTTTTCATCTTCACCGCGTTATTCCTGCCAGGAGTGTTTCAGGGATTCGCCTCCACTTACCGTTTGCCGCGCGAAGATTTCTTCCGTGCCTGCGGAAGAAATCTGTGGCGCTTCATCCGGCTGATGATCGTCGCCTTCATCGTGATGGGC
Organism: Verrucomicrobiia bacterium; assembly: GCA_035523795.1. Taxonomy (GTDB): domain Bacteria; phylum Acidobacteriota; class Terriglobia; order Terriglobales; family Acidobacteriaceae; genus Sulfotelmatobacter. The sequence continues at coordinate 1,396 of DATKQB010000003.1, forward strand.
ATTCTCACCGGCATCTTGTTCGCCATCAATGGCGCAATCGTGAATAAGGCCGACGCCAGCACGAACGAACTGCTTCCATTTGAATTGCAGGTCGCTGGAATCACGGTGATCTTCCTGATCATGACGACGCTTCGCATCTGGTTCGATCTGGCGGAAGCCGATGTCGTGCTCAACGATCAGCGCGCCGTCCGAAAATCACTCGTTGCGGGTTTCCGCCACGCGTTCAAGAGCCTATTCTCATTGCTCGGCAGTTACGTGCTCGTAACTATCATTGCGGCAATCATCCTTTTAGGCGGAATTCGCGTCTGGATGACCATGGTCCCCCCGGAAAGCGTGATCGGTGCATTCATCGTGGCGCAGATCATTCTTCTTCTGCTACTCATTCCCAGATTCTGGCAGCGCGGCATTGCCGTCGCCTACTGGGAGCAGAAAATGCTTACGCCGGTGGTCGTTCCAGCCAGCGTGCCCGCTGCAGTCCCGCCAGTTCCAGAGCCTGCGCCTGTGCCGGCCATTCCTTCAGCCCCAGCCGGAGAATCGGTGTGAACCGCTAGCGAGTCCGCGCCGTCTGATCGCTTTTCGATGCGGGTTTGGTATCGCTATGGTGCAGATCGAGGCCAAAATGCGGCTCTGAGCGGGTACCCATCACTTTGAAAGGGATCTCGGTTCCGGCTCCGTCCTTGTGAAAGAACGGATCGACCGCTTTCAATAGGAATGATTTCCAGCCCGTCGTCATCTGCGAGAGCTTTGCTTCCATTTTCAGTTTGCCGTGAAAATCGAAGGTTTCCCCATCGAGGCTGTATTGGCCGGTGACATCCGCGTGTGTGCCCGGCACAGAAAAATTCAGCCGCGAAAACGAAAGCATGCCTTGCTCCAGACGAAATGAACCCTGCAGATCGGAGGTCACCCGCTCATCGATGTGCTCTTGCGCCTGCTTTGCCTTGCCTTGGCTGCGCAAGCTAAGCGAATCGATGCGGGTCTGCAGTTTTTCGTTCGAGAACTCGCCATCTGGAATATGAAACGTGCCATCCAGTTGCAGGCGATCGATCACTTTCAGGGGACCTGGGGGAACATTCATTCGCGCATCCAGCCGGATGTTTCCCTTCAGCACCGGCGGTTTCGTCTTCACCCCCAATTCCAGCAGATCTTCAATTCGCCCACGGTCCACAACCAAGTCAAGCTCCAGGTCGTGACCATGTGGGTTTTGCATGCGTACGACTTTTCCCTTTGCTGTTAACCACGTATGCAGAAAATGCGCCTTGACCGGGTCAAGGTAGGTATCGCCATCCATCCCATCGACCAGGGCATGAAAATCCGTGTGCAGATCCACCGTGTGTTCCGCAGAATCCAGACGAAAATCCGGCGTCTCCGTCGTTCCTTGAACATCAATTTTCTGAAGTGTTCCTCGGTAATTTCCCGTGGACGAGAGAATTCCGGCAATCCCCTTTAACGTGCTCAGGTCGGCATGCGTGAATGTGTAGTCGCCCGCCACCGGAGTGTCGCCGGGTTCATCTTCATGGAACGGCCCGAACGTTCCCGACGATTGAATATCTCCCTGCGGTTTTGGATTGATTAGCGTGGCCGCGAAACGAAGCGGCTGGCCCGCTCCAACTTCATCCATCACCAGATGCTTGATATTGAAATCCAGAGGCGCCTTGCCCGGCTTATCAGTGTTGATGATCAGATGCGTGTCATCGCAGACGAAGTGATCGACGTCGATGCTAATTTTCTGCTGCTTCCATCGATCCACCACCCAGTTCGATTTTAGCCAAGGATGCTTTTGTGAAATGGACTTCTTCGCCTCCGCCGCGCGTAAACTCGTTGTCTGCGCTTGAGTGTCGGATTCAGGAATCCCGGACCTTCCGTGCGGGGGAATGTTCAGCACCATTCCACTCACCTTGACCGTGTCAACACGCATCGGCGAATGAAGTAGTCCAAGGACGCCGGTGCGAAAACTGAATTCCTCGACCGCAATCAGTGGCTGAATGCCCGGCTCAGCAGGATTCGGATCGCCGGAGCCAAAGATCTTCAGCCCTTTGCCAGAAACATTTAGGCCACTGCTCACCCAAACGTCGAGGTCGGCGAGCTCTACTCTTGTCTTAAAGCGCGCGGAAAGCGTTTCGATCACGCGCTCACGCAAGATGGGATTGGCGACAGACGTCACATAATGTAATCCGACGATCGCCACAATCAGCACCACGAGCAGCGATCCCAGGATCCACATCCAGCGCCGATGTCTGCGTACGCCTCGCGGATAGGAATCCGAGTTATCGGGGAAACCCCGGCTTGCAGTACTCATACTCTTATTAGATGGTCAGCCAGGCTACGGTCGTCAATCGGGGAATTGCCCGACGAATGCATTGGAACATGGGGGACTTTTTCATGGGGCCACGTAGAGAATGACGATTTTAAAGGACGGCGATCGTGATCCCTCGATTGCTGCGGCCAGATGACGGTCTGTTTTCAGCTCGGGATTCACTTTCAGGAGATCCCAGGTTCTCTCGTCAGATTTCGACCAGTTTTCTCCGAAGATGCAGCTTCGTATCTGGCCGGCTTTGGCGAGATCGCAGAGACGCCTTTGCACCGCAATCCGGATGTCTCCACCCGCTCCCGTAGAACCATAACCATGGATGAATTTCACCAAAGCGGTTCCTTCCCGTCGCGCCACTTCCAGTTCGCGATCCAGGCGCTGCAGCGCTTCATGAATGGATGGGCGATCGCCTTTCAGATTCACGATTTTGATATCCATGCAGCGGCCCGTTACGTGCGCCGGCGTCCTCTGGAAATCGCCTCTCGGGCTTCTTTATCGGCGGTGCGCCGGCGCTCCGTTTCGCGCTTGTCCCAAAGCTGCTTACCTTTTGCCAGTGCCAATTCCACTTTCACTCGCCCATTCTTGAAATACATGCGCGTGGGGATCAGCGTCAGCCCCTTCTGTTGCGTTTTGCCGATCAGCTTGCGGATTTCCTCGCGACGCATCAGCAGTTTCCGCGTACGCAGCGCCGCATGATTCGAGTAGCTGCCATGCTCGTAGGGGCTGATGTGGCAGTTGAGCAGCCAAAGTTCGCCATCCTTTACTAGACCATAGGAGTCCTTCAGATTTGCCCGCCCGCCCCGAATGGACTTGACCTCTGTACCCGTCAAGGCCACCCCAGCCTCAAATTTTTCCAGCAAGAAATAGTTATGTGAAGCGATCCTATTAACGGCAGCGTCGCGCTGCCCGCTTGCGGTCGGGTCTCGCTGCGGAGATTTCTCCGCGTTCGGCTTCGTGAGATGAGTAGGCTGCCGGGGCATAGTGTTGACGGAATTCATCTTAGCAGCATGTTTCAGCGGCATGGGAGGCGCAAGACCGGGGCCGAACATAGAGTCGCGGTCGTCGCCGAGGCACTTCTTCCCGATGCTTCGGAGCAGACTCGTGGGCCCGCAAGTCCGAGGATTGAGGGTTGGTAAGCCTGCGACGTGGCCTTCCGACTTAAAACTCTAGGGTCCTACGACCAAAGAGTGTAACTGCTGGACAGACAAGCACTTCGGAAGCCGCGAAGGGCGATGCTATAATCGGCGAAACGACAGCTTTTTTCTTAAGTTTGGCGGCGTTTTCCGCGGGGCAAGTGCCTGCGGGAAGGTGCTTCAGCGAAGCACTGCAATGGCGAATGTACTCAATCCAAATTCAAGAAAAAGTGCGCGCGTAATCGCAAAAGGACGAATTCGTGAGGAATATCGAATGAGACGCCTGAGGCGCCCAGCACTCTGGCTTCTGCTTGTCGCGGTTGTGACCGTCCCTGCCGTCGCCGACAAAGCCAAAGATTTCTACAACAAGGGTCAGGATGCCGAAGCCCGCCAGAACTACATCGCGGCCTACGACTTCTACAAGAAGGCTTACGACCTGAAGCCCAAAGACTTGCGCTATCGGACCGCTTTCTCGCACATGCGTTTTGAAGCTGGCATGACCTATGTGCATCAGGGACAGAAGTTGCGCGAGGAGGGCAAACTAGACGAGGCCGTTGTTCAATTCCAGAAGGCGTTGGAGATCGATTCCTCTCTCTTTATTGCCAAGCAGGAACTTGAGCACACGTTGCAACAGATCAATAACGAGAAGAATCCCCCACCCCAGGCAGCCGGACCGCCAAACAGTCTGGAGCGTATGGTCCGCGACGCCGCCGGTCCCGTCGAACTCGCGCCCATCTCCAACGTTCCGATCACGGTTAAACTCACCGACAAGTCCGATATGGTGTACCGGACCATTGGTCAGTTGGCCGGCATCAACGTTCTGTTTGATCCTGATTACACGCCACGGCCGATCAAAGTTGAATTAAACGGCGTCACTCTCGAACAGGCGCTAGAAATCACGGCGCTCGAATCAAAAACCTTTTGGCGCCCAGTAACGCCGAACACAATTTTTGTCGCGACCGATAATCCTGCAAAACGGAAAGAACTGGAACAAAGCGTACTCAAAACTTTTTATCTGACGAATCTTTCCCAGCCCACAGAGTTGCAGGATGTTGTGAACGCCATTCGCGCCGTGCTGGATGTCCAGCGCGTGCAGCAGTTGCTTTCGCAGAACGCCCTGGTCGTGCGCGGCACGCCCGACCAGATCGCTCTTGCGGAAAAGCTGGTGGAAGATCTCGACAAGGCGCGCCCGGAAGTCATTGTTGATATCGATGTAATGCAGATCAGCAAAGACAAGTCGCGCACTCTCGGCCTCAGCCCGCCCACTAGCGCTACCGTGCAGTTGCAGGACAATATCAACACGACCACGAGTACCACCAGCACCACTAGCGGTACCACCAGCACCAGCGGAACAAGTACCAACGGCATTGAACTAAACACTTTGGGCAATCTGAACGCGACCAACTTTGAGGTCACGATTCCCTCCGCCAATCTGTCGGCGGTGATGGGCGACAACGACACCAAGCTCATCCAGAGTCCGCAGATTCGCGCGCTCGACAATCAGAAAGCTTCATTGAAGATCGGTGAGCGCTTGCCCGTGGCTACCGGATCATTTCAGCCCGGCATCGGCGGCGTCGGCATCAACCCGCTGGTCAACACCCAGTTCCAGTACATCGACGTCGGCGTCAACATCGATATGACGCCGCATGTGCACGCTGATCGTGACGTCACCCTGAAGATCTCGATGGAGATTTCTTCCGAGATCGGCCAGGCCAGCATCGGCGGCATCACCCAGCCGATCATCGGACAGAAGAAAGTCGATCTCGGCGAGATTCGCTTAAGAGATGGCGAGACCAGCTTGATCGGCGGCATCATGGACGATTCCCAGACGCGCGCCCTCAGCGGTATTCCCGGTCTCGCGCAGATACCGATCCTCCGCTACCTGTTCGGCCAGGTCAATCAGGATCACTCTTCCGACGAGACTGTTTTCGCCATCACTCCGCACATTATTCGCGGCACGGATGTCAACGAGATCAATCAGCGTGCCATCGATATCGGCACCTCGACCACCATCGAGTTGCATCATATGATCAAGCCGGCTACGCCGCCCGCTCCGGCGCAGCCCAGTTCACCTGCGCCGCAGGGCAATGCCGCTCCTCCAGCGAATCCCGCCGGCGGAGTTCAGCCAGCGAGTGCGAATGCCGGTCCCTCCACCGGATCAAGCATGCCGAGTTTCTTGTTTGATCCGCCAACCATTGACGCCAAAAAAGGCAACACATTCGTCGTGAATCTGCTGATCTCCGGCGCGAAAGACGTTTATTCTGTGCCGCTGCAGTTGAATTACGATCCGAAGATGGTCCAGTTGATCAATGTTTCCAACGGCGGATTCCTCTCGCAGGATGGACAGGTTGTAGCCCTGGTTCACCGCGAGGATGAAACCATCGGCCAGTCGACGATTACGGCGACCCGCCCACCGGGAGCAGGTGGAGTCTCCGGGCAAGGTGCGGTGGTTACGCTGACCTTTCAGGCGAAGGCGGACGGCCAGACTCCTCTGACCATTACCCGCGGAGGCGCTCGTGATCCGGCCTTGCAAGCCATCACGGTGAATGGAGCGCAGGCCTCGGTTACGGTTCAGTGAAGGTCTGGGAGGCATTGTTTCGGCCGGTAAAAAGTGTATGAACTTACAGAAACATCATCGCCTCCCGCAGGTGCGGAGACACAGGGGCTTTACCCTCCTGGAACTGATTATCGCTGCCACCATCCTCTCCATTCTCACCTTGATGGTGTTGCCGATGGCCCGCATTACCATCCAGCGCGAGAGAGAGAAAGAACTTCGCCAGGCGCTGTGGGAGATGCGTGACGCCATTGACCGCTATAAGGACGCTGCTGACCAAAACAAGTTCCAGACCAAGGTCGACAGCATGAATTACCCTCCCGACCTCGACACTCTGGTGAAGGGAGTGGAAGCACAAGGTGGCAAGAAAATCCGTTTTCTGCGTTCTATCCCTGTAGACCCCATGACGAACAGCAAAGAGTGGGGATTGCGCTCAATGCAGGACGATCCGGACTCGGATTCATGGGGCGGCCAGAACGTCTTTGATGTCTACACCAAGTCTGAAGGCACCGGGCTGGACGGCACGAAGTACAAGGATTGGTAAATGTTGAAGGCAGCAAGAACCCGTTCGGCTGGCCACTGTTTGCTTGTACCTGTTCATGCAGGGCAGACCAGCGGGAAAAATGCAGCCGCCGGCTTTACCCTGATCGAGCTCATGGTTGTCCTGAGCATTATTGCCATCCTGATGAGCATAGCGATTCCGATGTATAACCGGTCCATTCTCAGTGCACGCGAGGAAGCGCTACGATCGGACCTGAGAATGTTGAACCAGAAGATCGTCCAGTACACACTCGATAAGCAGAAGGCTCCGCAAGGCCTCGATGACCTTAAGACGGCAGGCTATCTGGAGAAAATTCCGGATGACCCCATGACCGGAGAGCCTAATTGGGAAGTGGAACAGGACGAAGTTGTGTTTTCGGTTGACCAGCAAGATCCCGGGATTACCGGCGTGCATTCCGCTTCTAACGCAATTTCCAGCGAGGGCACTCCGTATAGCACTTGGTGAAACCCATCATCGGTTCCTGAGTGTGCTCCATCGAGTGAAGGTTAAAGATTCAATGGTTTCTGCAACGACTAATCCGCGTGACCGGAAGCAATTGCCTCCCGCCAGTGAGTCGTCGGGCCGGAAACGTCTCGCGACGCATTGCGGTTTCACTTTGCTCGAACTAATGATCGTCCTCAGCATCATGATGATTCTCCTCGCCGTTGCCGTCCCGGCGTACAACCGGCATGTGATCCAGGCAAAGGAAGCGGTTTTGCGCTCGAACGTGCAAACACTGGACAAGGTGATCCAGCAATACACATTGGATAAACGCCAGGCTCCGCAATCTCTGGAGGATCTGACGACCGCCGGATACCTGCATGAGATCCCGAAAGATCCTATGACGGGCACGGCGGACTGGGACTGTGATCAGGAAGATACCGACAAGGCGGCTGATCCCCAGCAACCCGGTATTACGATGTGTCACTCCCACTCGAGCGGAACTGCCCTCGACGGCGAAGCCTACAGCACCTGGTAGAACTCCCGCCGCGTCCAGTTAGCCGCTAAGCCGCTTCTCGTTTTGATACCACCGGCAATCCCGCGTTCTGCCATGCGTGGAAGCCACCCTTGAGCGCCCAGACCTGCGTGTAACCTTTCTCTCGAAGTTTCTGCGCCAAACTGGCGCTCGAGCCTTCATTCGTTCAAGTACAGTACGTGACCACCGGCCTATTCTTCGGAATTCTCGCCAGACTCTTGTCCAGTTCATCCAGCGGCACGCGAATCGCCTCTGGAATCATGGTGTCCGACTCCGCCCACGCCTGCGGATTGCGGCTGTCAATGATGGTGAAATCTTCTCCCGCTTCCATTCTCCGCTTGAGTTGCTGAACTGTGATTCGCGGGGCATCTGTCATACCTTCCTCCTCTCGTGTTGCTGGATTTCTCATTGCGTCATCGAGTAGATGCCGTCCACGCAACAGAGGCTGTCGCGAAAGACAAACTCTAAAAAACCCTAACAACGGCATCTTCTCGGTCTTTGCGGCCCTCCTTCGCGACCTTCGCGTTCCGGGTTTACGTTTGAATTCCTTCGCGCTCAGCAATACCATTTACTTATGCCCGTCGATACCGAGGTTCAAGCTCCGCACTCCATTCGCGCGCCTCGCGGTACCTCCATCACCTGCAAAGGCTGGCAGCAGGAAGCCGCCATGCGCATGCTCATGAACAATTTGGATGATGAGGTTGCGGAACGTCCGAAAGACCTAGTCATCTATGGCGGAACAGGCCGCGCTGCCCGCAATTGGGACTGCTACCGCGCCATTGTCGAGAGTCTCAAGAATCTCGAAGGCGATGAAACTTTGCTGGTCCAATCTGGCAAGCCCGTCGGCGTTTTTAAAACCCACGAATATGCTCCGCGCGTTCTCATCGCCAACTCCAATCTCGTCGGCCATTGGTCGAATTGGGAAAAGTTCAACGAACTCGAGCGTGCCGGCCTGATGATGTTCGGCCAGATGACGGCCGGTTCTTGGATCTACATCGCCTCCCAGGGAATTATTCAGGGGACGTTCGAAACTTTCGCCGCGGCAGGAGAAAAACATTTCGGCGGCGAACTTGCCGGTAAATTGATCGTCTCCGGCGGCATGGGCGGCATGGGCGGAGCGCAGCCACTGGCGGCCACCATGACCGGCGCGTCGTTCCTGGGAATCGATGTTGATCCCGAACGCATTAAAAGGCGGATTAAGAGTGGTTATTGTGACTTCATGGTCAATACGCTCGACGAGGCCTTGCGCATCCTGAAAAACGCGGTACGCAAGAAGGAAAATATTTCCGTAGGCCTCGTCGGCAATTGCGCCGACATCATTCCTGAACTCGCCGAACGCGGCGTCGTTCCCGATATCCTGACCGACCAGACTTCCGCGCACGATCCGCTGAACGGCTACGTGCCGAATGGGATGACTTTCGAGCAGGCGCTCGCCCTGCGCAAGAGCGATCCCCATGCCTACGAGGAGAAATCCCTCGACGCCATCGCGCGCCACGTTGAAGGCATGCTGCGTCTGCAGAAAATGGGATCCGTCACCTTCGATTACGGCAACAACATCCGCACCTTCGCCTTTCAGCGGGGCGTCAGCAACGCCTACGATTTTCCCGGATTCGTTCCTGCCTACATCCGCCCGCTTTTTTGTGAAGGCCGCGGCCCGTTCCGCTGGGTCGCGCTTTCTGGCGAACCCTCCGACATTCATGTGACTGACGATCTCGTGCTGGAATTGTTCCCTGAAAACCGCATTCTTCGTCGCTGGATTGAACTCGCCCGCAAGCGCATCAAGTTCCAGGGATTGCCCGCGCGCATCTGCTGGCTGGGATACGGCGAGCGCGCTCAGTTCGGCCTTGCCATGAACGATCTGGTGAAGAAGGGGAAGATCAAGGCGCCGATCGTGATTGGCCGCGATCATCTCGACTGCGGTTCCGTTGCGTCTCCGTTCCGCGAAACTGAGAGCATGAAAGACGGCTCCGACGCCGTCGCCGACTGGCCTCTCCTGAACGCTTTGCTCAACACTGCTGCCGGCGCCTCGTGGGTGTCGATCCACAATGGCGGCGGTGTCGGCATTGGGTATTCTCAACACGCTGGGCAGGTCACCGTCGCCGACGGCACCGAGATGATGGCCAAGCGCATCGAACGCGTGCTGACGACTGATCCGGGGATGGGCATCATCCGCCACGCCGACGCGGGTTACGAGCAAGCGAGACAGTTCGCGAAGAAAGCCGGAGTGAAGATCCCGATGGACGGACAATGACCATATACCACGGAGTCACCGAAACGCTAAAGAATCTTGACAGGCCTATGATCCTCGCAGCCCTCTCCGTGTGCCCGTGGTGGGGGTTGCTTCCCGGGAGTTCGATTGCGTAACTCGCAAGCCCTGCTGCTGGCGAATATCGGCGAGCTTCTCACTCTGCGCTCACCCTCTGCGGAGCTCGGCCCTCGCCGCGGTCCCGCTCTCCGCGATCTTGGCATTCTCACCGATGCCGCCGTCCTCTGCCTTAGCGGCAAAATCGTTTCCGTCGGCTCGACCAAAGACGTGCTCCGCGATGCCTTCATCAAAAAGCATCGCAAGCAACTCATCGAACTCGACTGCGCAGGCAAAGTCGTCCTTCCGGGCTTCGTGGATTCGCACACTCATCCAGTTTTCGTCGGTCCGCGCTTAGTCGATTTCGAAAAGCGTATCGAAGGCGCTTCCTACGAAGAGATCGCCGCCGCCGGCGGAGGCATTCGCTCCAGCCTTGACGCCGTTCGAGCCGCCTCCAAAGCCGCGCTGGCACAGCGCTTAGAGGCCGCCCTGCACAATATGGCTGCGCACGGCACCACCACCGTCGAGGCTAAATCCGGCTATGGCCTCACCGTTGAGTCGGAAATTAAATCGCTGGAAGCCATCAAGCAAGCTGCTGCGCACTGGCCCGGAACTGTCGTTCCTACGCTGCTCGGCGCCCATACGGTTCCTAAAGAATTTCAGGATTGCTCACAAAAATACGTCGAGATCGTCTGTAAGGAGATGGTCCCGCAGGCCGCGCGGCGGAAGCTCGCCCAATTTGTTGACGTCTTCTGCGAAAAGGGCGCATTCACTGCGGCCGAGGCGGAGCAGATTTTTTCGGCGGCGCACGAGGACGGCTTGAACGTTCGAGCGCATATGGGCCAGCTTTCGGAAACTCCCTTGGCGGCGTTTTTGCGCTTCAGGCCGGCCTCATTCGATCACATGGATCACGTCAGCGACTCCGATATAACCGCTCTGGCCCAGAGCGATACGATTGCGACATTCGTGCCGGGTGCAAATCACTTTCTGGGATTAAAAGATTATCCGCCTGCCCGCCGCTTTATCGACGCAGGCGTGGCTGTTGCCTTGGCGACCGATTACAACCCAGGCACATCGCCCACGTTAAGCATGCCCATGGCGATGTCGCTCGCCTGTACGCACATGAAAATGTCTCCCGCCGAAGCCATTGCCGCCGCAACCATCAACGGAGCATGGGCCCTGCGGTTGGCGGATCGCAAAGGCAGCATCGAGCCCGGAAAAGATGCGGATTTGGCCATTTTTGACATCAAGGATCACCGCGAGATCCCCTACTGGTTTGGTTCGAACTGTTGTACGACCACGATCGCCAATGGCGTCATCCTTCCAATCATGGAACTTTGCCGCCGCGACATTCGTAGTAGAGTGAGTAAAATACTGTGAGATTCTGTGGGTAGAGCCCTGCATCTGCCGGGCGCTTGCTGCGCCGTCAAACGATTTCTGAGCTAAGCAATCGATTTTGATTTTCTCTGAGGACAGCCTATGAAACGCATTTTCGTGGTCGTTGCCTTTCTGTTGCTCACCCTTTCCGTGGCCACCGCCCAACGTCTTCCTGATATTGCCCATCCAGAAAATTACAAGCTCACTTTCACGCCTGATCTCGACAGCGCGCGTTTCGATGGCAACGAAACCATTTCCATCGAGGTCTTGAAGCCCACCTCCGAGATCACGCTCAACGCCGTCGATATCGACTTCCACGATGTCACCATCGCCAGCGGCGGAACGACCCAGAAGGCAAAAGTGACTCCGGAAAAAGAAAACGAAATGGTTGTGCTCGGCGTCGAAAAGCAAATTCCCGCCGGCCCCGCTACCATCCACATCACCTATACGGGCATTCTCAATAACGAAATGCGCGGATTCTATCTCGGCAAAGACGATCAGGGCCGCAAGTATGCCGCCACGCAATTCGAGGCTACCGACGCCCGCCGCGCTTATCCTTCGTTCGATGAGCCTGCCTACAAAGCGACCTTCGATATCACCGCCGTCGCGCCGAAAGGGATGGTCGCAATCTCCAATCAAAAAATCGTCTCCGATACTCCCGACGGCGACAAGCACACCGTCCGCTTTGCCACCACCGTTAAAATGTCTTCCTACCTTGCCGCTCTCGTGGTTGGGAATTTCGAAGATATCGAAGGCGAGCAGGACGGCATTCCCATCCGTGTCTGGGCCACGCCGGGCAAAAAAGAAATGGGACGCTTTGCCCTCGAAGCGGCGCAGCACATCCTCTCCTATTACGACCATTACTTCGCCATCAAGTATCCCTACGGGAAGCTGGATCTGATCGGATTGCCCGATTTTTCGGCCGGAGCCATGGAGAATACCGGCTGTATCACTTTCCGCGAAGTCATCCTGCTCGTCGATCAGAATGGTTCCGTCGATTTGAAGAAGAACATTGCCACCGTGATCGCGCACGAGATGGCGCATCAGTGGTTTGGCGACCTCGTCACCATGGCTTGGTGGGATGACATCTGGCTCAACGAAGGCTTCGCTACCTGGATGGAAAACAAGCCCGTCGAGGCCTGGAAGCCGGAATGGAACCTCAATCTGGATGACGTCAGCGACACCAGCGGTGCCCTTACCGTCGATTCCCTCGCCAATACTCGTCCCATCCATCAAGCCGCCGAAACACCCGCGCAGATTCAGGAGCTTTTTGATGGCATCGCCTATGGCAAAACCGCCGCAGTGTTGCGCATGCTCGAAGCCTACCTCGGACCATCCATCTTCCAGGCGGGGGTAAACTCGTACTTACAAAAACATCAGTACGCAAATGCCACTGCCGCGGATTTCTGGGACGCCCAGACCAAAAATTCCAAGAAGCCGGTCGACCAGATCATGCCTACCTTCGTGGAACAGCCGGGCGCGCCGATCGTAAACGTGAAGAACCAGTGCTCGGGAAATACGACGAATGTCACTCTCAGCCAACAACGCTACTATCAGGATCGCGCCAAGTTCGATTCTCCCGGCGACGAGATCTGGCAGATTCCGGTTTGCATGAAGGGATCGGCCGATAATTCTGTTAAGTGCGAATTGCTCACCAAGAAAGAAGAAACCTTCCAGTTGCCCGGATGCTCGACCTGGGTTCTGGCCAATGCCAACGCCACGGGCTACTATCGCGTCGGATTTCAGCCGGAAGCCATTCACGATCTCGCCAAAGATGCCGAGACCAAGCTTTCTCCTGCGGAACGTATTACCGTGCAGAATGACATCTGGGCTTCCGTCCGCGTCGGACGCGAGCCGGTGGGCGATTATCTGGCCTACGCCGACGGAGTCCAGTCAGACCGCAATCGCGCCGTGGTGGACGACGTGCTCGGCCATTTGAGCTTCATCGGCGAATACCTGGTCAGTGACTCCGATCGCGATGGATATCGCGCATGGATTCGCCAGTATCTCGCTCCTGCCATGCAGCAACTGGGATTGGAGCCCAAGCCCGGCGAACCTGACGAACACAAAATTCTGCGCGCACGCGTCTTTCTGGCTCTCGGCTACGATGGCCGCGATCTCCAGGTTTTGGCCGAAGCCCGCAAGATCGCAGACCAGGCCTTGGCCGACCCGGCTTCCGTCGATCATGAACTTGCCGGAGCCGCTTTCCGTCTCGCCGCGCTCAATGGAAGTTCTGATTTTTATGACAAGCTGATGGCGAACATGAAAACCGCTAAGTCGCCCGAGATTTACTACAACGACTTGTTCACGCTCACCGGATTCAGCGATCCCAAGCTGTTGTTGCGGACGCTCGATTTCGCCATCTCTCCCGATGTGCGCTCGCAGGATGCTCTGCAGGTTGTTGGCGCAGTGGTCGGAAATCCTGCCGGCCGCGACGAAGCCTGGGACTTTATCCGTCAACACTGGCCCGAACTGGAGAAAGCTGGCGGTCCGTTTGCCAGCGCCGAGGTCGTGCAATCGACCGATGTGTTCTGCAGTCCGACCATGCGCGACCAGGTGACCGAATTCTTCACCGCTCACAAAGTCGCCGCCGCCGATCGCACCTACCGACAGTCCATCGAGCGCATCAACAATTGCATTGATCTGAAATCGCAACAGGAGCCACAACTGGCCTCGTGGCTGGGCCAGCACGGCGCCGCTAGCGGGAAGTAAATTCTCGGTCGGCAGGTTGCCCCACCCTTGTCGCGCTTTTTGCGACAGGGTGGGATTTTGACTGCACAAAACTCGTGAATCCGTCATCCCGAAGGCACGCGCTCTTACCAGCGGGACGAGGAATCTTGCGCGGAGCGTCCGATTTAGAAGAGGTTCCGCACCTACGGCATCACCGGCAGCAGCACATACGACGGCTCCTCAGCTGAGCAATAAATCCGCTGCGTCGCCTTCACGTAATCCGCCGCGGTCGCCTTGTAAATGCTCGGCACAAACTTCTGCGGATTGCGGTCGATCACTGGGAACCACGTTGACTGAATCTGCACCATGATGCGGTGTCCTTTCAGAAAAACGTGGTCATGATCTCGCAGGGGAACATTCCACTCCGTCGGTTTATTTGGAGTCAGTGGCTCAGGTTTCTCAAAGCTCTTCAAGTACCGTCCCCGGCGAACCTCCATCGCAATCGGCAACTCGTAGCCGTTGAGCGACTGCGCATATTGCCCCGGCTTCGGCCCTTCCTCTGGTCCCCACGCGTTCTTCTGCGCGTTTTGCGGATACACATCGATCAGCTTTACCACGAAATCGCTGTCGCTGCCTGAAGTCGACGCCGTCAGATTCGCTGCCAGCGATCCGGTAACGGTCACATCGCGATCCAGTGCCGCGCTCTCGAACGTAAGCACATCCGTCCGGTTATCCACAAACCGCTGATCCGCCACTTCCCACGTCCGCCAGTCGCCTGCGGGATACGTCGGAGAAATCGGCCGCGTCCGGTAGGGAACCGGATTCGCGGGATCCGACACGTATTCGCGGTAAGCCTTCCCACTCTCGCCTTTCTCGGGTGCAGTAAACGAGAGCGTTCCATCCGCATGTAAGTACAATTTCGTCAGCTTAGCTTCTTTCGGCGGCCACACCTCGTAGCTATGCCAGGTGTTCGATCCACTCTGAAACGTTGTCGCCTGCCAGTTCGGCTTCTCGCCTTTTCCGTGCAGGTAATAGCGGAAAAATGGGGCTTCGAGATTCTCGCGGAACTCCCGCGAAGTTTCGTGTCCGCCGAACGGAACCAACCCAATGCTGTCGCCCTTCGCCGTCTGCCACTCTCCATGGAACCACGGCCCCGCCACCATATAATCCGTATGGTCCGGATCACTCTGCTGCGCGTGCCGGAAAATCTGCCATGGTCCCCACGGATCTTCCTGGTCCCAGAATCCCGCCACATTCAGGTTCGGCACCGTCGAGGCATGCAACTGATTCACCCAGGCTTCCTTTTTCCAGAACGAATCGTAGTCCGGATGCTCCATCATCGAATTCCAGAAGGGAATCGTGCCGTGCAGATATTTGTCGTTCACATTCGTGAGCGGCCCCAGATTCAGATACCACTCATACGTGTCGTAAGTATCGAACTCGAAATTCGTATTCTTGTTCTTATCCGCCTGCTCCAGCACCGAGTATTCCACGCCGTAACTTTCCCGTAGCGCGCCGTAGCGGTGCATGTCGTCGTTCATCCATTGATCGACCGGCGATGCCTGCTCGCTGATCGCCTTCAGCGCCGGATGAGGATGCAGCAGTGTCATCGCCGTCGTCAGCCCATCGTACGAAACGCCAAACATCCCAACCTTTCCGTTATTGTTGGGGATGTTCTTCACCAGCCAGTCAATCGAATCGTAGGCGTCGGTCGTTTCATTGGTCGCCTTCGGATCGTTCAAGTCGACCTGAGACGACAAATTGAAAACGCCCTCCGATTTGAAACGCCCGCGCAGGTTCTGCATCACGAAAATGTAGCCATCTTGCATCAATTCCTTCAGCGAGGACGGAACTTGCGTCATTGGTTTGTCGGGAACTCCATACGGCGTTCGCACGAACAGAATTGGCAGTGGCTCTTTCTGATCCACTGGTGTGAGAATCGCCGTCTGCAGATGCACGCCATCGCGCACCGGAACCATGACTTCCTGCAGCTTGAATAACGGCTTCGCATCCGCTTGTGGCGCCGCTTCCTGCGCTCCAGTCGCGATGCTGAGCAGTAGCGTGAGCAGTAAAGGAACGATGAAGCTATTTCTGGATTGACTCAGTCTGTATTGACGCAGTTTGAATTGACGCACCCGTGTCCCCCTCTGAATGAGTTCTCTGAGTTCGTTTTGAAGGCCAAGCCGCGAAGTATATATCAATTTCCGTTAGGCTGATCAACCGCTCGAGCGTGTTGACCGGACGGTCGGCCGTCGATCGTCGATGAAGTCATCCTAGGTCTCCGCTCAAATTCAGCTATTCCCATTTTGCGCATATCCGCTTCTCCCCCTATCATCGTCGTGAGGGCTGGTATCCCGTGTCGAACGATCGAGCAAAGAAGGATCGAGCAAAAAACCCAGAGTCACAGGCCACTAACCACGCGCTAACCATCGGCGTGCTCGCCCTGCAGGGCGACTTCGACGCTCATCGCCGCCGCCTCGAAGAACTGGGCGCAAAAGTTATCCTCGTCCGAAAGCCCGATCAACTCGATCACATCGACGGCCTCGTCATCCCCGGTGGCGAATCGGGCACGTTCCTCAAGCTTCTCGGCGAAGAAGGTTTCAACAAGCTAAAGGATTTCGTCCGCCTCAAACCTACTTTCGGCACCTGCGCCGGAGCCATCCTGCTCGCCGTCGACGTCGAGAACCCGAAACAATCCGGACTTGGCGCACTCAACATCCGGATTCGCCGCAACGCCTACGGCCGCCAGATCGACAGTTCCATCCGCGAAGGTAAACTCGTCGTGGGCAACCGTTCCGGCGATCCCAATGACGCGGCCGGCGAATCCCCGGTCGAAATGGTTTTCATCCGTGCTCCAAAAATCGTCCACGTCGGGGAAAACGTGGAAGTCCTCGCTACGGAAGGCGTCGACCCGGTCGTTGTTCGCCAGGGAAGAACCATGGCCGCAACTTTTCATCCTGAACTTTCCGCCGACACGCGCGTGCATCAGGCCTTCTTGGACATGGTGGAAAGGAGCGAAAAGAATGGATGACAGCGTCACTTCACTTGAGGGGCCGGTTGAGAAAATCGATGGCAAGCTGGTGCTCCGCATTCCACTCGATGCAGGCGGACGTGAACTGATCGATTGTTCGCGCGGCATTTCCGAAGTGCAAGGAGGTTTCCTTTGTATCACGATGCCCGAATGGCTGGCTGGCATGCTCCGCATTGAACAGGGCTGCCGAGTGTACGTAGACAATCGCCACGGAAAGTGCAACATCCAGCCGGTAAATCCGCAGCTTCTTCAATAAGAATGTGATGCGGAAATCGATCGAAATTTCCCTTGACACCTCTTTCGTGTAACCGTATAGTTACATATCATGCGTCACCGTTCGGTTACATATTCACCTGAGACGACCTTCCAGGCTCTTGCCGATCCCACGCGCCGCGCCGTCCTCGATCTTCTCCGCCGCGGCGCGCGGCCTGCGGGGCAGATTGCCAGCGCTTTTCCAGTTTCGAGACCGGCCATCTCCAAACACCTGCGCCTGCTCCGCCGCGCTCATCTTGTCCGCGAGGATCGCCACGGCCGCCATCGCGTCTATCAACTCAATCCCGAACCCCTCCGCGCCGTCGATCACTGGATCGAGCAATATCGCGTCTTCTGGGCTTCCAGCTTGAACAACCTGAAAGCTTTCGTCGAAGCCGAATATGCCGCCGAACAACAACGCGAGCAATCTGCTGGTGAACACACAAAATCTCGTGGAAAGAAATGAACGTAGAAACGAACGCAGAAAGGAAAACTCTGATGCCGAAATCGATTCGCACACTCTGGCTGATTCTTTTTGCCGCCACAATCGCCGCATCCGCCTTCGCTCAAACTGCCGCGCAAACGAGCGCGCAAACCGATGCGCAAAAGGCCTTCGAAACTATCAAGGCCATGCCGGGAGTATGGGAGGGCAAAGCCGCTCAAGGATTCGACGTGCGCGTGAGCTTTAAAGTTACAGCGGGAGGTTCAGCCGTGATGAGTGAAATCCTTGGCGAGGGTCCTGAAGACATGATTTCCATGTTCTATCTCGATGGCCCCAACCGTCTGCTGTTGACTCACTACTGCGGCGCTGGCAACCAGCCGCGCATGCAGGCCGCCATCTCGCCCGACGGTAAGACGATTACTTTCACCTACTTTGACGCGACCAATCTTGCAGCGCCCGATGCCGGCCACATGCAACGCATGACCCTGACTCTGCTTGATCAGAATCATCACACCGAGGAGTGGGTCTTCCTCGATCATGGGAAAGAGACTAAGGAATTTTTCGATCTTCGCCGCAAAGTCTAGCGCCACGCATTAAGGACAATCATCATGGCCACGACCACCGTTACACCGGATCACGACACCATCACAAGTGAAATCGAAATTGCTGCGCCTCCCGAGCGAGTATTTCGCGCGCTCACTGACGCGGCCGAAGTCCGCCGGCAGAACCCCAATCTCGACGTCTACGAAATGGACGTGCGCGTCGGCGGCCTGTGGCGCATGGAAATGCGCATGTCCCCGCCTTACCACGGCGTTTCTGTCATCCATCATGGCGGCGAAATCCTTGAGATCGATCCTCCTCGTCTTCTCGTCTATACCTGGACGGCCAACTTTCACTCAAATCCGAATCACCGCTCCATCGTCCGCTGGGAACTTACTCCCACCAAATCCGGCACGCACCTTAAGGTCATGCACAGCGGTTTGGCCGCCGAGCCCGCCGCCAGCAAAGACTACGCCGGCGGATGGCCCGGAGTTCTCACGAAAATCAAGAACGACATTGAAAGCAAATAGGAGCCCTTATGGCCAGCACCGTCACGCCCGATCAGGACGCCATTATCAGCGAGATCGACATCGCCGCTCCTCCCGAGCGCGTCTTTCGTGCCCTCAGCGATGCCTCCGAACTCAAGCGCTGGTTCAGCAGCCCGGAATGTCCCGTCAAATCCTGGAGGATGGACGCCCGCCTCGGAGGCCGTTACGGCTACGCCACCGAGAAAGGCTCCTTCGTCGTCAACGGCGTCAGCGAGTTCGAGTGTCACGGCGAGATCGTCGAATTCGATCCACCGCGTGTCCTCGCCTACACATGGTTCGGCAATTGGCATGACGACGTTAACTGCCGCACCGTCGTTTGTTGGCAACTCGCGCCATCGCCTTCCGGCACGCACGTCAAAGTCACGCACAGCGGTCTCACGAATCTCCCCATCGCTCGCCAGGATTACTCCGGGGGTTGGGTCGGCGTGGTCGAAATGCTCAAGAGATTTGCCGAAGAAAATTCGCGCTGAGTGTCAGTGGTCAGTTGCAACCGCTCATCAACCGAATTACGAGCCACCGATTTTCGAGGAGAGACAATGGCGACTGCCATCATCACACCGGATCAAACGGTTATCGCAGAAATCTTCATCGCGGCCCCGCCTGCGCGCGTCTTTCAGGCGATCAGCGATCCTGCCCAACTCCCGCGTTGGTGGGGGCAGGACGGTCTTTATCACGTCACCAAATCCACGATGGATGTCCGGCCCGGCGGCAAGTGGCGAAGTGAGGGTGTCGGTGCTGACGGCAAGACCTTCTATGTTGAAGGCGAATATCTCGAAGTCGCTCCGCCACGCCTGCTCGTTCACACGTGGGTCGGAAGCTATGATACAACGCGGACCATCGTCCGATGGGAACTTGAGCCGCAAGCTGTGAACTCCCTTCATCCCAGCGGACCCAAGAAATCGGGCACCGGTACTTTGGTGCGAGTCACGCAAGAAGGCTTTGCCGGCAATGTCGCTTCGGCGACCAGCCACGGCGAGGGCTGGAAGCGCGTTCTTGGTTGGCTGCAGGCATTCGTCACAAGCAACTGATTGAAGATTGCGATGCGTCCTGAGCTACTGCCGAAGGATTTCGGTGCCGAATAACGAAGAAGGGATTTGTCATTCTGAGCGAGCACGAGCATGCGCGAGTGCGAGCCGAAGAACCCCTACCCTGAGCATTGGGGCAGCGGGTACCCACTTCTGGCTTTTGCCACAGGTGGGGACTTTCTTTCCTCCAGAATCAAGAAATCGGGATGCCCCATGTCTCGCCGTTTCCAAGAGACATCGGATAGTTCGCGGCAAACGGAACCGGCGCTTCACCTGTGCATGGTACTTTCTTCTCCAAACCCCGCGTTTGACACGGCTTCTCGCCTCGCTTCATACTCCCCTGCGACCAGCAATCTCTCTCGAGGAGCCACTATGAGGAAACCCTCCCTGCTCGTTCTTCTTCTTGCCGCCTCCGCAACCTTCGTCTTGGCGCAAGTTCACGCACCCAAACTCACATTTCAAAATAGCAATACCAACCAGCTTCTCATCGCCGTCAGTCCGGTAAACTCGCAAGTCGTTTGGGCCGCGGGAACCGGCGGCGTCTTCGTCGTAACCACCGACGGTGGCAACACCTGGAAGTCCGGCACCGTCCCCGGCGCCGAGCAGTTGCAATTCCGCGATGTACAGGGCGTCAGCGATCAGATCGCCTATCTACTTTCCATCGGCAACGATCCCGACAATTTCCAAATCTACAAAACCACCGATGGTGGCGACACGTGGAGCATCGAATTCACCAACCAAGACGCCCTCGCCTTTTACGACTGCTTCGCTTTCTGGACTCCGACGACAGGTATCGCTCACAGTGACTCCGGAAACGGCGTCTTCCCGGATCTCCGGACGACCGACGGTCTGACTTGGCAATCCATCGCCAATAACATGCCGCCCGCGCTGCCCGGCGAGGCCTCTTTCGCCGCCAGCGGCACTTGCATTACCGCCCAGGGCCTGACCAATGCCTGGATTACCACCGGCGGAGCGGCCATCTCCCGCGTGCTCGCCACTACCGATGGCGGCAATACCTGGCATGCTTACAATACTCCGCTCTACAGTTCGCCCAGCGCCGGCGGCATCTCGATCGCCTTTCGCGATGCCCTCCACGGAATCGTTGGCGGCGGCGATTTATCCAACAACTTTTATGGCCAGGTAGCAACTTCCAGCAACGGTGGCAAGTCCTGGACGATGGTGAATTCGCCGCCGGTTCCCGGTGCCATCTTCTGTCTCGCCTATGCCAACGGCCAGCCGCTCCTAGGTGACAACACGGACAGCAGTACCACTAGTGACAGCGCCGATGCGAAGCCGATGAGCAATCCCTACACGCGCACCGTCGTCGTCACCACCGAAACCGAACCCAACTACGCCTCTGGTTCCGCTGCGTGGACTCCGGATGAAGGCAAGCACTGGCATACGCTCTCGCAAGTCAGCGGATACTGGGCCGTCGCCTTCGCCGATCCGCAAGACGGATGGTTCGTCGGCAATAACGGCCAGATCCTCAAAATCAGCTTCTAACATACGTGAATTTCGGGTGCCCCACTTCTGTCCGCCTTTGCCAGAGGTGGGGATTTTTGATTGTCATCCTGAGCGCGGGTCTATGTTGTTGCCTTCCCGAGCGTCGCTGGCGAGCGGAGTCCACAGGTTTTCGCGAGCATCAATCCACCATGGAGTTATACTCACTGATATGTCTGGGGTTCGCCAACAACTCGCCGAAAGCGGGCATGAGAA
The DNA here is from genome assembly GCA_035523795.1 of Verrucomicrobiia bacterium. Lineage (GTDB taxonomy): Bacteria > Acidobacteriota > Terriglobia > Terriglobales > Acidobacteriaceae > Sulfotelmatobacter. The sequence continues at coordinate 22,811 of DATKQB010000003.1, forward strand.
GACCTTTTACCTCGAAACCTTCGGCTGCCAGATGAACGTCCACGACTCCGAAAAAGTCGTCGGCACGCTCCTGCAGCAAGGATATCGCCAGGTCGAAACCGTCGAGCAGGCCGGCCTCATTCTCTACAACACCTGCTCCATCCGCGATAAAGCCGAGCAGAAAGTCTTTCATCGCCTCGCCGACTTCAAGAAGCTGCAAGCCAAAGGCAAAAAATTTGGTGTTCTGGGTTGCGTCGCCCAGCAGGAAGGCGAGAAGATTTTCGAGCGCGCGCCCCACGTTTCTCTTGTTTGCGGCTCCGCCTCCTACAACAATCTTCCGCAAATGCTGGTCCAACTGGAAGGCGCTCAGCCTGAAGCGGAAATAGATGTCGGAAGCCAGGATCCTCTTGCGTCATCCCGAAGCGGCGCGTTTTTACCAGCGCCGCGAGGGATCTCGCCTGCAGCCTCACCAGTTTCGGATGGCTCACTCGGCCTCGTGTCTGGCGATGCCCGCGGGTTGTCTCGCAACTCAGGACCCAGGACTCAGGACTTGGTCAGAATCACCGGCCTCGATGATCGCCAGACCGACAAATGCTTCGAAACTGAGTTCACCGCCCGTACCAACCCGCATCGCGGATACATCACCATCATCGAAGGCTGCGACAAGTTCTGCGCCTACTGCGTCGTTCCCTTCACCCGGGGAAAAGAGCGCAGCCGCACCTCCGGTTCCGTCCTCGCCGAAGCCCGCCAGATCGTCGATCTCGGCTACACCGAAATCCAGTTGCTCGGCCAGAATGTCAATTCCTACCGCGATCCCGACGGTAAGAAATCCTTTGCTGAGTTGCTCGCCGCCGTAGGGGAAATCCCCGGCATCCGCCGCGTGCGTTTCACTACTTCGCATCCGCGCGACTTCGGCCGCGATATCGTCGACGCCATCGATGCCGTCCCGGCTCTCTGCGATCACGTCCATCTCCCCGTGCAGAGCGGATCCAGCCGCGTCCTCGACGCCATGCAGCGCCTCTATACGCGCGAACAATATCTCGAGCGCATCGAATGGATGAAAACCGCACGCCGCGAAATCAGCATCACAACAGATGTGATCGTGGGGTTCCCCGGAGAAACGGAAGCCGACTTCGCCGAAACTCTCAGCCTGCTCGAATACGTCGGCTATGACGGTGTCTTTTCCTTCAAGTATTCGCCGCGCCCCAATACCCCGGCCCTGCATCTCGACGACGCCATCCCGGAACAGGAGAAGTCTCGGCGTCTCGAAGTCCTCATGGCGAAGCAACGGGAGATTCAAGTCGCTCGTTATAGAAAGTACGTCGGCACCAAAATCGAAGTCATGGTCGAAGGCCGCAACGAATCGCGCAACCAGTGGATCGGGAGAACATCGCAGAACAAGACATTGAATTTCACCGCGAGCGCGAATCCAAAGGTAGGAAGCTATACGAAAGTTCTCGTCACCGGCAGTTTCCCCAACTCTCTGCTCGGGGAAATGGTGGCATAGAAAGCGATAGGAAGCGATTGGACAAAGATCGGGAGCTCACCATGGAAGTAGAAATGACAATCCGCGGCCTTTTGATGGATCCGGTTACGCAGATGCCGATTGTGATCTTGAAGGATGTGGCGGGAGACACGGTATTGCCAATCTGGGTCGGCGTCTACGAAGCGAACGCCATCGCGCTGGAGATGGAGAAGGTGAACACCCCGCGTCCGATGACGCACGATCTGATCAAGAATGTTCTGACCGGACTGGAAACCCAGGTGCATAAAGTCGTCGTGACCGAACTGCGCGAAGACACGTTCTATGCGGTGATCTGGCTGGAGCGGGGCGGGGAAGTGGTCAGCATCGATTCGCGGCCTTCCGACGCGCTGGCCCTGGCGTTGCGCGTGGATTGTCCGATCTTTGTGGATGAAATCGTTCTTAAGAACTCCAAGCTGGCGGCAAACATGTCCGACCGGGTCACCAGCGAAGAATTGCGCAAGTGGCTCGAAGGCTTGAACGATGAAGATCTGGGCAAATACAAGATGTAGGACTTCCAGGGGGCGCACTTCCCACTCTCAAAAGAAATCGCTCCTGGGTGGACACAGCAGTCGGACCAGAGATTAGCGAGATATTGTATTGATCTAGCCGGGTAGATTTCTCGTAAACCATTTATAATACATAGGCTTAAGGAATAGCGTTGTGCATTACGACCAATAAGACATATAATATTACAATCGATGTGACACAATGGCACAAGGAGCAAATCCGAAAAGGAAGCGAGCACGAACCTTCTCCCTGTCTGCCGATGTGATCGAGGTTTTGGAACAATATCGGGCGCAAAGGCAGGCGGAATCATTAACCTCGGCAGTGGAACAGATTGTCAGGGAATGGAAGAAAGCCGATTTGGCGGCTCAGGTCACCGCTTACTATGATTCACTTTCAGAGAGTGAACTGAGGGAAGACGAACGCTGGGGGGAATTCTCAGAGCAGCAGATGTAAATTTCCCGCATGACCATACCAAGGCAGCCCGCTAAGTCACCACGACGGGGCGAGATTTGGTATGTAAAGCTGCCGTCTGATCTGCCAGATAAAAATGAGCGGCCGGTTGTCATCCTATCCATCGAGGCACGAAATATTCATGAGCGAGCCAACACGGTACTGGTGGTTCCGCTCTCGACCACTCCCGCTAAAATGCCTTCCCACGTTCCTCTGTCTCCTGGCGAAACTGGACTCTCAGAACCAGCTACAGCGCAAGGGGAAAATATAACAACCGTTCGCAAGACGACCCTTTTAGAATCCAAACAAAGGTTGAGGCGGCTCTCAGAGGGCACCATCAGAAGAATCGCAAAGGCGGTACAGATTGCAATGGGCTTTCCTGAGTCGTAATTTCACTCCTTCCGATTTTTCCTTAACTCGGCCGCAGGGCGGCGCTGCGTCTGCCTCAGTTCTCAGCTTCTGAGTGCGTCTCCTGTATAATCGCGGGTTTGACTTTGGTGCGAAAAAGTTCTGGAGGATGCTTGCCACAAGCGGAGATCGGCATCATTGGCGGCAGCGGGCTGTACTCGATGCCCGGCTTAGCCAAGGTGAAAGAAGTGAAGCTGCGCACTCCTTTCGGAGTGCCCTCCGATGCTTACGTGTGCGGCACGCTGGAAGGGCGCAAGGTTGCGTTCCTGGCGCGGCATGGACGGGCACATCGTATTCTGCCCAGCGAGTTGAACTTCCGCGCCAACATCCACGGATTTAAACAACTGGGCGTGGAGCGCATTATTTCCATCTCGGCCGTGGGCTCCCTGAAAGAAGAGCATCAGCCGATGGACTTCGTAATTCCCGATCAATTCTTCGATCGCACGCGTCACCGCATTGACACGTTTTTTGGCAACGGACTCGTTGCCCATGTCGGATTCGGCGACCCGGTCTGCGGCGAGCTGGCGCGAGTGCTTGAAACCGCATGCAAGCAGGCGGGCGTGATCGGCAAGCACGGCGGCACCTATGTCTGCATGGAGGGGCCGCAATTCTCGACAAAGGCGGAGTCGAATGTCTATCGCGGCCTCGGCATGGATGTGATCGGCATGACCAACCTGCAAGAGGCGAAGCTGGCGCGCGAGGCCGAGCTCTGCTACGTCACCGTGGCGATGGTCACCGACTACGACTGTTGGCATCCGCATCATGATTCGGTCACGGTGAAGCAGGTCGTGGCCGTGCTGGTAAAGAATGCGGAGAACGCGTGCCAAGTGGTGCGCCAGAGTGTGGCGGTGATGCCAAAATCACGGTCCTGCAAATGCGGGTCGGCCCTGGCGCATGCGATCCTGACCGATCCGAAGAAGGTGCCGCCGGCTACCAAGCAGAAATTGAAATTAATCGTGGGAAAGTATTTGAAGTAACGATGATCCGATCGGCGGGTTAGAGCACGTTTCAAAATATGTTTCGGGAAGGGCACGACTTCAGTCGTGCCGCCAAAGGACCATTACTAAAATGGGGCTTCAGCCCATGGGGAACCGGCTTTGAACTCGCAAAGCATTTTCTTGAAAGACCATGATTCTTCGCGATTCATAACTCGAATCGACAGGGAGCGATAGCAGAAAGAATGAGCATATTGGTCGTTGGGTCGGTTGCTTTTGATGACATCACGTCGCCCTCGGGCGGCGTAAAAGATATTCTGGGCGGAGCCGCCACTTACTTTTCCCTGGCGGCCAGTTACTTCACCAAGGTGCGAGTTGTGGCGGTGGTGGGCGATGACTTTGGCCCGGATCAGGAAAAGATTTTCCATCAGCACGGCATTGATATTCGTGGTATTGAGCGCGAAAAGGGGAAAACATTCCGCTGGGGCGGATCCTACTTCGACAATCTCAATGAGGCCAAAACCGATTTCACCGATCTGAACGTCTTTGAAAAATTCCAGCCGCAGATTCCGAAAGCATACGAAGACACCGAATTTCTTTTCCTGGCGAACATTCAGCCGACCTTGCAAGCCGATGTGCGGCGCAAAATGACGGGCGTACGCCTGACTGGCTGCGACACCATGAATTATTGGATCAATCGCACTCCAAAAGAGCTTGCCGAGACGCTGAAGCTCGTGAATATCCTCCTGATCAATGATACCGAAGCCAAGATGATCGCCGGCGAAACCAATCTGCCGCGCGCGGCGCAGAAGGTGCTGGCGATGGGGCCGCAGGCGCTGGTCATCAAGCATGGCGAGTATGGCGCGACCATCTTCTTTCGCGAAGGGGCGTTTGGCGTCGGACATCATCCCTTTCGCGCTCCCACGCTGCCCATCGACGAGGTGAAGGATCCGACCGGAGCGGGCGATTCCTTCGCCGGCGGGTTCATGGGATATCTCGCTTCGCAGCAAGAGTTGAATCGCGAGGTACTGAAGCGCGCCCTCTTCTACGGTGGAGTGATGGGATCGTTCGCCGTGGAGGAGTTTGGCACAAAGCGGCTGCAATCGCTGAATCGAGACGAAATCGAAGCCCGCTTTCAAATTTTCCGCGAGTTGACCCACCTGGAATAAAGCGGCGGCTCTACAATCAGTTAGCGCTCAGGCTCACGCGATGCCCAGACAAAGAAAGAAAGCGGCCGCCGCTTCCGCGGGAGATTCCGAAATCCGGCTGCTGGCCTGGCTGGCGACATGTGTCGCAGTTCTTTCCGTTCTCTACTACTACCAGCGCGGCGATGTGATGCTGTATGGCGATGCCGTAGCCCACATCAACATTGCGCGGCGCGTTTTCGATTCGAAAACTCCCGGACTTCTCCAGTTGGGCACGGTGTGGCTTCCACTGCCACATTTGTTGATGATCCCGTTCGTAATCTCGAAAAAAATGTGGCAGACCGGGATCGGTGGATCGATTCCCTCCCTTGTTGCTTACGTGGTCGGCTCGGTGGGAATGCTGCGACTGGTGCGCGGGAGTTTGCCAAGAACGAGCGACAAGGATCCAATGCCCCACGTGGCGGGATGGACCGCGGCCATTATTTATGCGGCGAATCCCAATTTGATTTACATGCAGACCACCGCCATGGGCGAGTCGTTATACCTGGCGTTCTTTATCTGGACGGTGGTTTTCTTCAGTGAATTTCAACGCGGCGATTCCCGGACGCTGACCAAATGTGGGTTGTGCCTGTTGGGCGCAACTCTGACCCGGTATGACGGATGGTTTCTCGCAGCGGCGATGGCTGCGGTCATTGTTCTCCAAGCGTTTGCGCAACGGCGAAAGTCAAGTAAAGAAGGTGCCAGCGGGAAAGCGATCAGCGTCCGGGCTCGCCCTGGCGCGTTGATGCGCTTCATGTTGATAGCCGTGGCCGGCCCGGCTCTTTGGCTTGCCTACAACGCAATCGTCTACCGCAATCCACTGGAATTTGAGAATGGGCCGTACTCGGCAAAGGCGATCGAACGAAGAAGCCAGAATGCAGATCATCCCGGCCATCCTGGTACAGACAATCTTGTAACTGCGAGTTTGTACTTCGTGAAATCCGGCGAGGCAAACATGGCAGCCAATGAATGGCTGCAGCGGGCGTGGGTTATTCTGGCCCTCGCCGGAATATGTGGCGCGACATTTGTTGGCTGGTCTCGCAAAGATGCTGAATCTGCACCACAAGCTGCTTTTGCCCAAGCCCCCGCTTCGAAAAAGGGTGTCGCCTGGCCGCTCTGGTTCTTGTTTCTGCCGGTGCCTTTTTACGCGCTTTCCGTCGCCTACGCGGGCGTTCCGATCTTCGTGCCCGCATGGTGGCCGTTCACCATGTACAACGTCCGTTACGGATTGCAGTTGTTGCCGGGCTTTGCGGCGGGATTGGCGCTGCTCGTTTGGCTGGTTGTGCGAACGGAAAAGTGGCCGTGGCGAGTCCGGTTGCTGTCCCTGCTCGCGGCGTTTGTTTTCGCGGGCGCAAGTTATGCGTGGGTATGGCGCAGCGGACCGCTTTGCCTCCGAGAAGCGGAAGTCAACATGCGCAGTCGTAATCATCTGGAAGAGCAGCTGGCGGAGTGGCTCGGGAAGCTGCCGCCCAATGCGACCATCCTGATGTATCTCGGCGATCACGTAGGCGCTCTTGAGCGAGCAGGAATTCCGTTGAAACACGTGATCAACGAAGGCAACCATCGCGTCTGGAAGCAGCCGTACGATCCCGAGGGCTTGTGGGAGCGGGCGCTCGCCGATCCCAGGAAATATGTCGACTACGTGGTCGCGTTCGAGAACGACCCGGTGTGGAAAGCGGTCCATGGCGATCATCTGGATGATCTCGTCGAAATTCACGTCAGTGGGCAGGCGCCGGTAATTTTGTATCGAGCGCGGTAGGCGCAATGCATGTTCCGCGCGGCACGATTTTTTAGGAACTCTTCGCCGGCCGCGGTAATCAGGCGCGTCAATCGGAAGCGACACCGAGCGGTGTTAAAATCCGGCCATCTGGAGCGTGCTTTCGCGCGCCAAAACCATGCACTGGCACCATTTCATCGAGGCGCTGTACCCGGAGTGGACGGGCCCGCGGACGACGCTGGAGCGCGATTGAATCCGCGGCCACGAACCATCTCGTTTGTGAAGGCGAGCGCCTGCGGAAATGATTTTCTGCTGATCGATGCCGCTGTGGCTCCCGAGGATATAGCCGAATTCACCCGGCGCGTTTGCGACCGGCATCAAGGCGTGGGCGCGGACGGCGTGGAATGGATGTCGCCGCACTTCTCGGCCGACGCGGAAATAAAGCTGATCAATGCGGATGGCTCCGCTGCAGAAATTTCGGGCAACGGCACACGTTGCGTGGCAGCATATCTTTGTGCGACCCGCGCCAAAGAGCAACTCTCCATTCTCACTGGGGCAGGAGTAAAGATTTGCAGGCTCACAGGGCGAACCGACTCGGAATATGAGTTCGATGCGGAGATGGGCGAGGCAGTAGTTGCGGCCGAGATTGCGGTGAAAGTCGGAGCGGCGGAGGTACGCGGAATCCCAGTCTCGCTGGGAAATCCTCATTTCGTTTCGTTCGTCCCGGACTTCGCAGCAGGCTGGCAGCTGCGGGCGGCTGAGATCCAACGGAACGCGCAGTTTCCGCAGGGGGTGAATGTGGAGTTTGTCCGGATCGACAGCCGGCGCGCGGTGAGCGCGCGATTTTTCGAGCGCGGTGCGGGCGAGACGCAGAGTTCGGGGACAGGATCGTGCGCCTCTGCAGTCGCCGCGATTACTAGCGGGCGCGTGGACTCTCCCGTGTCCGTACATGCGCCGGGAGGCGCGCAGTTGGTGCGGCGTGAAGGGAATAAGATCTTTCTGCGAGGTGCGGCGCGGCTAGTGTGTCGAGGAGAGTTCTTTCTCGATTGAGTCCGCAGTTCTTTAGAGTTTCTCGAAATGAAATCTGTCAATATTCAGCGGGTGAGGCCACCCGCATTGCGCGCGGGCGATACGGTAGGCATTGTCGCGCCCGCCAGCAACGTCCATCCCGACGATTTACAGGCAGGGTGTAATGCGCTGCAGCGTGCGGGATATCGTCCGTTCTATTTTGATTCGATTCTGGAGAAGGATCTTTATTTTGCGGGATCGGTCGAACGGCGCGTGCACGAGTTGAACGACATGTTTGCTCGCGATGATGTGCGAGCGATCCTTTGTGCGCGCGGCGGATATGGTGCGAATTATCTTTTGCCGAAGCTCGATATCAAGCAGATCAAGTCCCATCCAAAGATTTTCGTCGGGTACAGCGACATTACCTGCCTCTTGACGCGCTTTCTCGACGCCGCTGGCCTGATAACATTTCATGGGCCGATGGTCGCGAAGGATTGGTCGCATGCGGATGGCGTCGACTCGATTTCATGGCAGGCGCTTGCCGGCACGGCGGAATGGCATGTGCCGCTTAGCGATGACGTTCGCGGGCTAGTCGACGGCGAAGCTGAAGGTGAGCTCTACGGAGGATGTCTTTCCATACTCGTGGCGTCGCTCGGCACGCCCTATGAAATTAGAACGGAGGGAACGATTCTCTTCCTAGAAGATGTCGCGACGAAGCCCTATCAGATTGATCGCTTGCTCATGCAATTGAAGCTGGCGGGGAAGTTCGCAGGCGTGCGGGCAATCGTTTTCGGCCAAATGCTCGATTGTGTGCAGACCGCCAACCAAGGGTACACTCTCGAAGAGGTAGTCACGCGCGTTGTAGGGGATTTGCGGATTCCTGTCGCGTTCGGCGTGCGCTCCGGTCATGTAACAGGCGGAAACATCACTTTGCCGTTTGGAGTGCAAGCCAGCCTCGCAATTCACGCAGGGCGAGTCGCAATGAAAATTCTGGGACCGGCGGTGACGTTGTAACGAGTGTCGGTGTGACGCGTCGGGTCAGGGCCGAGAAGACGTGCGAGAATTTTCTCGCTAAGAACATGAAATGAATCAGAAGAAACACATCCATCTCATTGGTATCTGCGGTACAGCGATGGCCTCGCTGGCGGGAATGCTGAAGCAGCGCGGTTTTCATGTGACCGGCTCCGACGCAGCCGCCTATCCGCCAATGTCAGAATTCTTGCGCGAACTCGACATTCCGGTGGCGCAGCCGTTTGATCCCCACAATCTGGAGCCGCGCCCCGATCTCGTCGTCATCGGGAATGCCATCTCTCGCGGCAATGTCGAACTCGAATTTGTTCTCGATCGGCGACTGCCCTTCTGCTCTTTGCCGCAATTGCTGCACGACGAATTCCTGCGCGGCAAAGAAGTCCTGGTCGTGGCGGGAACGCACGGCAAGACGACCACCACCTCCATGCTCGCCTGGATCTTCCATTCTGCCGGCCTCGAGCCATCGTTTCTCATCGGCGGCATCGCCGAAAATTTCGGATCCAGCTTTCAACTCGGCGAAGGCAAGCATTTCATCCTCGAAGGCGACGAATACGACACGGCCTTCTTCGACAAAGGTCCGAAATTCCTGCATTATTTTCCTGACTCGGTGATCCTCACTTCAGTGGAATTCGATCACGCCGACATCTATAAAGATCTCGATGCCGTCGAGACAGCTTTCAAGCGCCTGGTGAATCTGATTCCGCGCCGTGGACGGCTGATTGCCTTCGACTCGGGAGAAAGCGTGGAGCGCTGCATCGCAAAAGCATTTTGTCCCGTGGAACGCTATGGCGCAGGAAACAAGGCCGCCTGGCGTATGACTGATCTGAAACTCGACCCCGGTCGAACGTCCTGGCGTGTGCTGCGCGACGGCAAGCCTTGGGCAGATCTGGAATTTGCCCTTGCCGGCGAGTACAACGTCTGGAACGCGACGGCCGCTGCGGCGCTCGCCGCTTCCTGCGGCATTTCCAAGGATGCCATCGCTGCTGCGCTGAAAACCTTTAAGAGCGTGAAGCGCCGTCTTGAAGTGAAAGCCCAGGTCCATGGCATCACGATCATCGATGATTTTGCCCATCATCCCACTGCGGTTGCCGGAACGCTGAAGGCATTACGCGCTCGTCATTCCGGCGCGCGTTTGTGGGCGGTTCTCGAGCCGCGATCAAATACCTTGCGCCGGCGCGTACTGCAGAACGATCTGGCTCATAGCCTCGCCATGGCCGACGAAGTCGTGGTCGCAAATGTCTTCCAGTCAGATGCTGTTCCGGAGAACGAGCGTCTCGAATTGCCTGGGCTGGCGGCGGAAATCGAGCGCAAGGGCCGCCGCGCCCGGCTTCTCGCGGATGCCGATGCCATCGTCAATACGATTGCCCCTGAACTACGCGATGGAGACGTTGTCGCTATTCTGTCGAACGGCGGCTTCGGCGGAATCTACGAAAAACTGCCCGCACGTTTGCGCGATCTGCACTGTAAGGCCAGAGCGTCGCACGCTGCGGAGGAGGTCAAATCCTGATGGGCTTGGCGCGCTCACTCGCAATTTTTCTTCTAATTTTTCTTTTTATTGCATTCTCGGCCAGCGCTTCGCCGAGAGAAGCGATCTCTCCGCAATCGACGCAGCCTTCCGATGCAGTCCGCTATACGATCGCGCTCTTCAATCTCGATCAGCACTTGTTGCACATCACCGTGCAAATTCCACCCGGGCAGGACGAGCATGACTTACAGTTACCCGTGTGGAACGCGCTTTATCAGGTCCGCGACTTCGCCCAATATGTGAACTGGATTCGCGCGCGCACTCTGGAAGGCCACGCCCTCGAAATTCACGAGCTGAACGAGAGCCGCTGGCATATCTCCGGCGCGCAGCCAGGTGCAGTCGTCGAGTATGAAATCTATGCGGATTCTCCCGAACCATTCGGCGCACAGCTCAATGCGCATCATGCATTCTTGAATCTGGCCGAGGTGCTGATCTACCCCGTCGACGACCGCAGCCGCGAAGACATCGTCACCTTCGAAATTCCTGATGGATGGCACGTCGCCATGCCGTTACCTGGTCCGCCTTTTGCAGCTGACAATTACGACCGCCTGGTCGATTCGCCGGTGGAGATCGGCGATTTCAAGGAAGCCGATTTCGACGAAGCCGGTGGCCACTTCCGCGTGATTGTCGATGCCGACCCTGCCGACTATGACATGAAGGCGATCGTCGGCCAACTTCATAAAATCGTGGCCGCGGCCACCAGTTGGATGAACGATCGTCCCTTCGACTCCTACATGTTCCTCTATCACTTCCCTCGCGGCCCTGGCGGCGGTGGGATGGAGCACGCCTACTCAACCGCCATCGATTTGAACGACGAAATTCTCAAGCGAGTTCCCGACGGCCTTGCGGTCGTAACCTCACACGAATTCTTTCATCTCTGGAACGTGAAGCGCATTCGTCCGCAGACGCTCGAACCGGTTGACTACACCAAAGAAAATTTCACGCGCGCGCTGTGGTTCAGCGAAGGCGTGACCAGCACCGTGGAAGGCATCATCGAACTGCGCGCAGGACTAATCAACGAGAAGGTGTACCTGCAGCGGTTGGGCGAGCAGATCACAGAATTGGAGCAGCGCCCCGCGCACCTGACCCAGTCGGCGGAAGAATCGAGTCTTGACGCCTGGCTGGAAGGCGACGCCTATTATCGCCGTCCGGAGCGCAGCATTTCTTACTACAACAAGGGCGAATTGCTGGGCATCTTGCTTGATCTTGCCGTGCGCGACGGAAGTCACGGTAAGGCTTCGCTGCGCGAGGTCATGCAGTGGATGAACGACAACTACGCCAAGAAGCACCGCTACTTCGACGATTCCAATGGTGTTCGCGAAGCCGCGGAAACCGTATGCCACTGCGATCTGCACTCGTTTTTTGCCAAGTATGTGGCCGGGACCGAGGAAATTCCCTGGGACGATTTTCTGCGTTCGGTAGGCTTGCGCGTCGAAGCAGGATCAAGCACAGTTGCGGACCCCGGTTTCATGGCATCGCGAAATTTCGACGGGCCCATGTCAGTCGGTGCAGTGACTCCAGGTAGCGAGGCTGGCCGCGCCGGCTTGCGCGTCGGGGACGTGATTGAAGAACTGCAGGGCAAGACCGCCGCGCAGAATTCGCGACAGGAGCTTTCACTCCTGAAGCCCGGAGACACGCTCACCGTGAAAGTGAGAAGCCGCCGCGGCGGTGAGCGCGAATTGAAATGGAAAGTCGGTAGCCGCAACGAGATTTCGTACGACGTAAAAGATCTCGATCAGGTGACGCCCGCCGAACAAGCGCGCCGCGCGGCCTGGCTGAAAGGTGAGGCGGAAAGCCCGACCGCGATATCCAGCTTCTCGCCGAACTCGTCACGGCCGACCGAAGCGACACCATAAACTCTCATGATCCGCACGCTCTTCATGCTGACCTTCTGGAGCATCGCCGCTCCGCTGGCGGCATTGATCGGCTTCCCCTGGACTTTCCTCAGCGGCGACGTCTCCCTGCTCTATCGCATGTTTACTTGGGGAGCCTACGCAGGTGTGCGTTTGGCGGGCATTCGCGTCGAAGTCATTGGCCGCGATCAGTTCGATCACGCGCGCAGCTACATTTTCATGACCAATCACGCATCGAATCTCGATCCGCCTATTCAGATCCCGCTCATCCCTCGCCGCACTTCGGTGATGGTAAAAAAGGAACTCTTCAAAACACCGATCCTCGGGCGCGCCATGCTGATGGGATCGCTCGTGCCGGTGGATCGCGGCAATCGCGAAGCCGGCATTGAAGCTGTGAATGCCGCGAAAAAAGTCGTCGAGCAGGGACTCAACATGACAATCTACATTGAAGGCAAGCGATCGTCCGATGGCAAGCTTCTGCCTTTCAAGAAAGGCCCGTTTTATCTGGCGTTGGAGTGTGGCGTTCCCATCATCCCCATGACCATTGTCGGTACTCACGAAGCGATGCCGAAAGGACGCTTCGCCATCAAGCCCAGACCAGTGAAATTGATTTTCCACGCTCCCATTGACCCGAAGGATTTCGGCGATCGCGATTGCCTGATGGAAAAAGTTCGCGCCGTAATCGAGAACGGCTTGCCCGAAGAATACCGGTGGGGAAGCGCCGCGCCTGCAAGCCAGCGGCTGGCTTAAGCGATCAAGAGAACTGTCATTCCGACCAAACGATTGGATTGGCTAAGCCGATCCAATCGCGCGTGGAGGAACCTGCTGTTTTCAGTCCGTGAGCATTGAAAATTGAGAGCTAATCCTTCTTCCGCACTGCCCGCGCAATCTCCGGCAAACGCGGCAAAATCGCCGAATATTTCAGCCACAACTTGTGATCGACCGCCGGCGCTCCGCTCACCAATGCTCCGGCCGCGACATCATTTGCCACTCCGCTTTGCGGTGTGACAATCGCATTATCCCCAACTTTGCAATGTCCGACCACGCCCACCTGCCCGGTCAAAATAACTTTGTTTCCAATCTCTGTCGATCCCGCAAGTCCCACCTGCGCGCACAGCAGCGCATCTTCGCCAACCTGCGATCCGTGGCCAACCTGCACCAGATTGTCAACCTTCACGCCGGGTCCGATGCGCGTCTCGCCCACGCTGGCGCGATCGATGCACGAATTCGCCTGAATCTCCACATCATCACCAATCACTACAGGCGCTGGTTGCGGAATCTTGTGCCAGTGTCCCTCAGCCGTTTTGGCGAAGCCGAAGCCATCGGCGCCGATCACCACTCCATTCTGCAAGATCACGTTGTTGCCGATGTGGCAATTTTCGCGCACCACCGCATGCGCGTGCGCGAAGAAGTTTTCGCCAACGCTCACGCCGCGATAGATGACCACATGCGCCAGCAGCACCGCGTTCGCGCCGATTGTGACGCCCTCTCCGATGACCACATAGGGCCCGATGTGCGCTCCAGTCGCGATTCTTGCGCTGGGATCGATCACCGCCGTCGCATGCACACCCGGCTTGTAGCGTGCCGGCGGATGGAACATCTCCAGCGCACGCGCGAAGCTGAGATAGGGATTCTGCGCGCGCAGCATCGCCGCGGGAATCGCAGGAAATTCCTCGGAAACAATCACGGCCGCAGCACGCGTCGTGCGCGCTCTTGCGAAATACTTGGGATTGGAGACGAAGGTCAGTTCGCCCGGCCCGGCCTGCTCAATTCCGTTCAGGCCGGAGATTTCCGTTTCAGGCGATCCATTTTCCAGACGTAGGTCAAGGGCAGCAGCAATTGCAGAAAGTTTCATGTGCAAGATGTAGGTGCGAGTAAATC
>DATKQB010000004.1:0-4305 GCA_035523795.1 Verrucomicrobiia bacterium
GGGACCGCGACGCGCCTCTCTGTCGAACTCCCGCAACGAGTCGGCAAGCGAGTCCTGCATGATTGCGGACAGCGCCTCCAGTTGCGCTCGATCGAAGCCTTTCTGGATCAGGCGCCGCTGCGTTCGCCAGGCGTCACCGTGGGTTGTGAGCAGACCTTTCCCCAGGAAATGTCCCATGCGCTTTACTTGAATTTCGGATTTTTGGTAGTTCTCTGAATTGGTCTTTAACACGTGCTGAATGACAGCGGGATCGATGGTAACGATCGCCTCTTTTAGGCCACCCAGATACATTCGGAAAGTGTCGCCGAAGATTTCGTTGTAGCTCGACAAAATCTGCGTGGGGTTACGGAACATTGCGCGAGAATCCGCAAAGCAGCGAAATCGCGAAACAACGGGAATAGCAGTGGCCAAGGTCATGTTCAGCCACCCGGATACTGGCATCGAATCGCCGCCGATTTCATGCCACCCGTAGGGAGTGGTAGCGGGACCATAGCCAAGGATAAATCGCTCAAGGTCAGTTTTCGTTCCCCAGCTGCTTCAATAGAATCAGATGATGCCGGATCGCCTCACCCATGGTGGCGTGCTGCCGATAAGGAACGCCAAACTCCTCGGCGGTCTCCTTCACGATCCTGGTTAGCGGAGCATAGTGGGTATGGCACACGAATGGGCAAAGATGATGCACGATGTGATGGTTGAGCCCGCCCGCGAGCCAACCGACCAGGGGGTTTTCCGTCGCATAATCTGCCGTTGTCGCGAAGATGTGATACACGCCGTTGTCAAACTCCCCGCGGTCCGTCGGAAAGTAGGTGCTGTCGATGGTGTGCGTCGTCTGGAATACAAGTGTTACGGCTAAACCGACAAACAGATGGACCAGGAGGAACGCCCCAGCGACCAACAGAGGTGATTTGCCAAGCACTATCACCGGCAAGACAAGCATGTAAGTGAGGTAGAAACCTTTGCCGGCGACGAGAATGGCATATTCGCGCAGAGGATGATTGGCGCGCTTCAGATAATCGTGGGACGGGAAGAAAAAGCTCTCGAAGTCCCTGAAGAACACATAGTCGAGAGAAAACATTGCATAAAAGAAAAGCGCATAGATGTGCTGGAAGCGGTGCCACGGCGCGCGGGATTCGTAGGGGGTAAAGCGAAAGATGCCGCGACCCGAAAGCGCATCATCCTCGCCGTGGAGATTGATGCAGGAATGGTGGCCTCGATGATGGAGGATACGCCACATGTACGAACTGATTCCGCACAAGTCGAAAACATAGTTCAGCGTTTTGTTGACGCGCGGCCGGGACGAAATTGCGTTGTGGTTGCTGTCGTGTGCGATATTCAGCAATAGGAATGTCTGCGCGAGGCCGCCCAGAAGGTATAGGGCAACAAACTTCCATGAATCCGGCCTGAGAGCATACAGAGCAATCCAGGCACCGAGAAGGACCGCCAGACCCACAGCGATCTTGACCCACATCGTACGGTTCGCTTTGTAAGTAATGTTCCGATCGGCAAAAAACCTATCCAGACGACGACGTAAGACTTTCGGGAAAGATGAAGGGCCGACGGGTTCGGTAACGGACGCCGCAGAGGATTCCGATGCCACAAGATCCGGAGTATCGGGATCTTGTGTGATCAATACTTGGGATTCGAACGTCAAGCGCGCCTCCGCGATCGTGCTAACTAGACCAGAGGCGTTTCACACGCCGCAATCCGGGGCCCTGGCCCTCAGCGAAACTGGTGCCGCGCCGCCGACAAACTCGCAGCACGATTTTAATGCGACCGCGCAAAGCCATTCAAGGACATTCGGAACGGACGATGCCTAGTTGCGTTGTGTGAACACTTGGAGCGACGACGCATGGAATTGTCCATAACGCTTTGTTAATATGAAAGCTTCAATGAACCATAACGAACCGGGCTTCCCGCAAGGGGCCACGGAAGGTCGGCGGAGTGCCGAAATTCCTGTTCGCGCTTCTTTGCCCCGAGAAGGAAAACATCCGTTCGCCAAAAGTGTCGAGCGACGCCTATCCTGGAAGAAATACGTACACCCTCACCGTCCGCCTACATTTCAGGCCTATGCTTTCAAACTCAATCGCGGATTAACTCGCACGCCAGGGACACATGTTTCGTTTACTGGCTTGCGTTCTATTCAACCTTGGAGGATCGCTGATTGATGGCGGCGTCAATTTTAAGCCACCTGGACAGGCTGGCAGATGAGCACCCGGACAAGCTTCTTTATTCGTACCTCGATGTAAACGGGCATCCGACCGAAAGCTACACGTACGCGTCGTTTCTCCACAGAGTGGAAGCGATCGCTGGACATTTGTGGAAAGACAATCGTTTTGCGGCGGGCGACCGGCTGCTGCTCGCGTATCCGCCGGGGCTCGAGATGATCTGCGCATTTTTTGGCTGCGTCCGCGCCGGATTGATCCCCGTGCCGGTGTATCCCCCCAGCTCGCGTGGCTTTCAAAGTGCCTTATACAAGATGGTGCACATTGCAAAGGATTGCCAGGCGGCTGGGATCTTAACGAGTAGAGACTACCAGGCATCCCTCCGGACAAATCTCGCCAGGAGTGGAGTTTCGGGTTACGGGATTGACGTGGATTACATTTCCGGTCTGCCGTGGATCGCCACGGAAGAGTTCGTGGATACGATCCCAGATCGGCCGGCTGCCGAGCATTCGAAGATTTTGTTTCTGCAGTACACGTCGGGCTCGACGATGGAGCCTAAGGGCGTGATCGTTACACACGAAAACATTCTGGATACGTGTCCGCTGGTGATCGACCATCCTTCGCCGGTCGTCGTTTCCTGGCTTCCGCAGTATCACGATATGGGTCTGATCGGATGTTACCTATATCCAGCACTGAAAGGTGGCACGACGTACGGTTTCTCTCCCACGGACTTCATCCAGCGGCCGATCCTGTGGTTCGATACGATGACGGCCTACCGCGCCACCGCAACGGCTGCGCCCAACTTCGCATACGACTATTGCCTGCGCGCCGGAAGACTTTCCACGGATAGCCTGGAGGCGTGTGATCTCAGCTCGCTTCGGATTTTGATGTGCGCCGCGGAACCCGTAAAGGCGGACACCTACAGACGATTCCTGGAAGCGTTTCAGTCCTATGGATTGAAGTCCGAGAGCTTCTATGTCGCCTACGGGCTGGCTGAAAACACCCTGGCGGTCTCAACGGGCGGCCGCAACATCGTTTCGGTTAACAAACGTGCTCTCTCCCTGGGAACGGCCCGCATGACTACGCAGGTATCTGAAATTGACGGGGCCACGCAGATTGTAAGTTGTGGAACGCCGCTGCCGGGTCTCGACGTCAAGATTGTGGATCCGGAAGGGCACTTTCCGCTTAAGCCAGGGCGCACCGGTGAAATCTGGGTCGCGGGAAGCGGTAAGTGTCGAGGTTACTGGAATAATCCCGAACTAACTCTCAAGCAATTTCGCGCGCGGCTAGTGGACGATACTCCCTATGACGAGGGCTACCTGCGGACCGGCGATATAGGATTCTTCCACGGCGGCGAACTCTATGTCTGCGGCCGCATCAAGGACATGATTATTCTGCGCGGGCAAAACTACTACCCGCACGACATTGAAAACGTTGTGGAGAAATCATCCGGTCTCATCCGGCACAACTGCGTCTGCGCGTTCCAGATTCAGGAAGACAGCGAACCCGGACTGGCAATCGTGGTCGAGGCCAAAAATCCCAAGGCACTCCCCGATGCACGAAAGATCGCAGCCGCCGTTAGAAACTATCTCAACGTGGAAGTGGCCGTGATTTGCGTCATCGCTCCGCGCGCGATCCCCAGAACGAGTTCGGGGAAGATAATGCGGCATAAAACCAAGCAGATGTGGCAGCGAGGTCAGTTCACCGTTCTTTCGGAATTCTCGCGGGAGAAGGACGCCGGGACCTCTACGTGCAGTTCGGACATGCATTCCTCTTTCAATGAATTGAAAGCCAAATACAACCTGACCGGCAACGAATCGTACAACCTCGTCGAAGCCGGCCTGGATTCCCTGGATCTTGTGGTGTTCGTGCATGAGCTCAAGGAACTCCTCAAAGATAAAGGCGCCGAGATACTGGCGAGGCAAGTGGATATCGGCGTGATTCAGCGTGTTGGCGTAGCGGAGCTGTTTGGAGTAGCCGAAAAGCTGAAGCGCGCTCCCGAAGAGGCGCTGATTCATCTGCGTCACTCCCTTGCGGCTTTTCGGGACGAGCAGCGTGCTGCTGAGAAGCAGATGATGAGCGACGACCGGAAGCTTATCTTCGTGCCTCCGGTGCCTGCGTCCTTGCCGGAAACGCCTGTGCT
>DATKQB010000005.1:0-54966 GCA_035523795.1 Verrucomicrobiia bacterium
CTTCCACTTCCTGCAGATACTGGCGCACGGTTTGATGCGCCTGAGCCGCTTCCGCCAACTGCTCCCGTGGAATCCGGCTTTCTTTGGCCGCGTTCGCTTCCACGAAACTGCCATCCACCGACAGATGCTTGCCCTCGACCAACCCCACTTCCACGCATTGCCGCACGATCTGCTCAAACAGTTGCTCGAAGAGCTTGGACTCCTGAAACCTGCCGTGCCGGTTCTTGGAAAACGTCGAGTGGTGCGGAATCTCCTGATCGAAGCTGAGCCCCGTGAACCAGCGCCACGCCAGATGCATGCGCAGCTCTTCCACCAACTTGCGCTCGCTAGTGATGCCATAGAGATAGCCGATCAGCAGAATCCGCAGCAACAGTTCGGGATCGATCGAGGGCCGACCCGTCTCGCTGTAGCTCGCCTTCAGTTGTTGCCGCACAAACTCAAAGCTGATGTGCTTGTCGATCAGCCGCAATAGATGGTTTTCAGGAATCTGATCGTCCAGACGGAAGTAGTAGAACAGCGCCTCTGAGCGGGCGTGGTGTCCCATCATGATCAGCAGGCCTCCAACCATGGAAATCCAGCGCAGCATGTCGAGGTTTTAACATGCTTTCGCTAAATCTCCCCCGCAAATCTCAGTGACTTTTTCAACACCCACGAGATTTATCGCCAAGTGAGGTCTCGAAGGATATGGCGCTAGAATCGAGGGCACAACTTCTGCAATGACGCATGGTGAGCAAATGCCCGTCCCTTCGGAATATCAGCGTGCAACAGATGACTTTTACAAGCTGCTCACGGATGCCCGTGACTCAGCCGGCCTGACGACAACCAATCAGGCCTATACGATGGTGCAAGGGGTTTTTCAGGCTTTTCGCCGTCGCCTTGAAGTTAAGGAAGCGATCTACTTCTTGAATGTACTGCCGGTCGGAGCGCGGGCGCTTTTCGTGGCCGACTGGGATGTCGAAGAGCCTAAACGACCGTTTGAAGACTGGGCCGTCATGACGAAGGAAGTGCAAGCGTTGCGGCCTGAACACAACTTTGCCCCCGAAACGGCGATCCGTGATGTCGCAGTTGCCTTGAGACATAACGTTGATCAGAAAGCGTTCGATCGGATTCTCTCTACACTCCCTCAGGGGGCTGCGCAGTTCTGGCAAGCACGAACCTGACGCTACGCGTCAATGAGCGATATCGCCATGTTTCGCCAACTATTCCCTTTGAGCCACGGCCAACCCCTAGCGTTTCTTGACCTTCCCTTAATCCGCACCTAACATGTCTCCCAATGTCCACGCCATCCCAGCCCGTAGGTCAGACCGTTTCCCATTACCGGATCCTCAGCAGGATCGGCGGCGGGGGCATGGGTGTGGTCTACGAGGCGGAAGATGTAAAGCTGGGTCGCCACGTCGCCCTGAAGTTCCTGCCCGACGAACTCGCCCTCGACGCACAGGCTCTCAGCCGCTTCCAGCGGGAGGCGAAGGCTGCATCATCCCTGAACCACCCGAACATCTGCACGATCTACGAGATCGACGAGTCCGATGGGCGAACCTTCATCGCAATGGAATTGCTGGAGGGTCAGACCCTTAGGCACATGATTGGGGGCAGACCGCTGGAGATCGAGGCGGTGCTCGATCTGGGCATTCAGATCGCCGACGCTCTCGACGCCGCACACGCGAAAGGCATCGTCCATCGCGACATCAAGCCCGCGAACATCTTCATCACGAATCGGGGTCAGGCGAAGATTCTCGACTTCGGGCTGGCCAAGGTGTCGCTCAAGCCGGGGAGCGTTGCCATGAGTGCCGCGACCATCGAATCAGAGGAACATCTGACGAGTCCCGGCAGTGCGCTGGGAACAGTTGCCTACATGTCGCCGGAGCAGGTTCGGGGGAAAGAACTCGAGGCTCGCACTGACCTGTTCTCCTTCGGGGTGGTGCTCTATGAGATGTGTACGGGCACGCTGCCATTCCGGGGCGACACTTCCGGCGCAATGTTTGATTCGATCTTAAATCGAGCACCTGTGCCGCCAGTTCGAATAAATCCCGACACTCCTTCGAAGCTAGAAGAGATCATTCACAAGGCATTAGAGAAAGACCGCGACGTTCGCTGTCAGTCCGCGGCAGAGTTGAGGGCTGATCTGAAGCGAGTGAAGCGGGACACGGAGAGCGGCAAGAGTGCAGTTACGCTCGCGGAAGCGGAAGCCAGCACACATTCGCGCCGAAGGGTGTGGACGGTAGTCGCGGGCACTGTGGCAGTCCTAATTGCCGCTACTGCATTTCTCGCGTGGCGCTCCCTGCGCTCCCGCACTTCGGATGCGACGCCCATCCATTCCATAGCCGTACTGCCGTTTGCGAATGCGAGCAAAGACCCCGAAATGGATTACCTCGGCGAAGGTATCTCCGAGGAGATCATCAATTCTCTTTCCCGGCTTCCCAATCTCCAAGTGATGGCTCGGAGCACCGTGTCTCACTACAAACTGCGGCAAGACGATCCGCAAGGGGTCGGGCACGACTTGCATGTGGATGCAGTGCTGACCGGGCGCGTGGCAGAACATGGCAGTGAACTCAATGTCGAAACTGAGCTGGTCAACGTCGCAACCGGAGCACAACTCTGGGGCGAACGATACACTCGCAGTGCGAACGACGGTGCCTCGCTACAGGCGGTCATTACCCGTGACATTGCCAGTCAACTGCGACCGCAGCTAAGCGGAACTGCGCGACAAGACCTCGCCAAGGTCGGCACGAAGGATGCCGAGGCTTATCAGTTTTACCTGAAGGGGCGTTACCACGTGGATAACTGGACGGCAGAAGACCTTAAGGCGGCGGCTGAGTTCTTCGACCAGGCGGTTGCCAGGGATCCGAATTTCGCTGCTGCCTACGCCGGACTGGCGGATGCGTATGCCATGCAGGGCTACACAGGTTACGTTCGGGGTCAGGAAGCGTATACCAAAGCGCGGGAGGCCGCGAGGCGAGCCTTACAGTTGGATAGCGACATTCCGGAACCTCACATCTCCTTGGCCATCGCTGACATGATGTTCTTCCGGGATTTTTCCGAAGCGCAGGCCTCGCTTCAGAAAGCTCTCGCCCTGGATCCCAACTCCGCCTATGCCCATGAGGTCAGTTGCTGGTTCAACAGTGAAATGGGCAGACTTCAAGAGTCCATCGTTGAGTGCCGCAAGGCGGTGGAATTGGACCCTCTGTCCTTGCAGTACAACTTTTGTCTTGGCGTTGGCTACTTCTTTGCGCGGGACTACGAACAATCCCTGGAGCAAGCGCGCCGCACCCTCGAAATCGACCCGAACTATTCGCTCGCGATTGAGCAGATAGGATCGGTATACGAAGCGAGGGGAGACTACAAGGCGGCGATTGAGCAATGGGTCAAGGACGATCAAGTCCTTGGTGACCCCCGCGCTGCCGAGGAGGTGAAGCGGGTTTTCCAGAAATCAGGCTATCAGGGCTACCTCAGAAAACGCGCCAGGGATTTCGAGCATGACGGTGACTTTTACGCCGCAGCAGATGACTATGCCTTACTGGGCGAGAAGGATGCCGCTTTCGCCAACCTGGAAAAAGCTGCCGCCGAAGGACAGTCGATCGACAACTTCAAGCTTGATCCAACGCTGGACCCCCTCCGCTCCGACCGGCGCTTCGCGGACCTGCTGCGGCGGATCGGGCTGCCGCAGTGAGCGACCCAACATCCCATCCTGAGACCAGCCAAAGCCGAGTACGCAGAGTTGTGCGCTAGCGGCCCTCGGCGTCCGGCCAAAGAAACTCAATTCGCCGGATGGAATTCTCAACTGTTGTAACCAGGCGTGGGTGCGCCGGAATAGCGAAACCCGTTTCAGGGGTATTCATCCGATCCCGAAACTCCGCAAGGGGCGATGCGCTCCAGAGAATATCCGCCAAATACTTCGAAGCGGGATCGATCCTGAGCCGCCATCGTTATGCAGAGAGGCAGGCGTGGCAGCTAACACTAGCAGGAATTTCGCATTTCTTCCTCCTGGTGTCTCGGAGGAAGTGTAACATCGGCGTTCGCGAAGGCTTCGAGTTCAGATGTCGTTGATGATGAGCCGCAATGTCGTGTGAATTTTTATGATGCCCGAGGCGAGCGCTATTCAAGAAGCTGGCTTGTCGGTCTTTTGAGCGCGGCGCGCTTCTTCCAGAGCGACTTGCGGATCGCGTCCAGTAACTTTCTTGAACCATGCCGGATGATGCGTCCACGCCCACGCCTCGCTGACGGTGCCACGAGTCATGGCCTGCATGGTGCCGGGTTCGCCGATCGTACTGAGATAGATGTGGATGAAAATTCCGGCGAGCATGATCAGCGCGGAGATGTCGTGAATCACGTAGCTGACGGCGACCGGCCAGCGCCCGAAAATTTCCGGAAACCACATGATCACGCCGGTAATAACGTAGGCAATCGATCCGCCGACGATCTCCCAGAACATAAGTTTCTGGCCTGCGTTGAAAAATCCCACGTCGGGAGATTCGACGGAGTCGCGGTTAGTGATGTAATCGTTCAGGCGCTTCATCCAGCGTGAATCGCCGGCAGCCCATTTCATGTCTACCGCCCAGTTGACCGCCTGCAGGCCGAAGAAAAAAACAAATCCCAGGCCGAACCACGGATGCAGCATGCGCGTCATCGCACCGCCGCCAAACAGCGGCGTAAACCAGCGGAAGATCCAGGGCATATAGATGCCGAATCCGGAGAGCAATGCCAGAAAAAAGAAAATTCCATACGCCCAGTGCAGAAAGCGAGTGTAGGCGCGATGGCGCAACAGTTCGCCAACATAGACGACGGTCAGCCCGATGCGATTGATGAAGTGATCCGGCCCACGATTAAGATGCTGGCTTGAACTCGCCACCTAGTTCTCCTTCTTCCTGTCATCGCCGTCGATTTCTTTCACTGGAGCCTGCGGTTGCACACGCCGCGGCCCTTCCGTCACGTAATGCAGAATCACGCCGGCAAACGCCATCATGGAAGCGACCAGGCCGATTGGCTTGAACCAGTTTTTCCAGATCGTGAAGCTCAACGGGATGCGCGGATTCTTCGGCAATCCACCATATTTTTCCGGATTGCTGGCGTCATGCAGAACATAAACGACCGAAGTACCGCCAATCGTTTGCGGATCGTAAATGCCGGCCTCTTTGAATCCCGAAACCGTTTGCAGTTGCTTGACGCGTTTATCCGCCAGCATCAGCATGTCAGTCTTGGTTCCGAAGTGCAGGCAGCCCGTGGGACACGCCTTGATGCACGCGGGCTCCAGCCCCGCGCCAACGCGGTCTGAGCAAAGGGTGCACTTGTAAACTCTCTTGGTGGACGGATTGTATTTGGGAACATTAAACGGACAGCCCGAAACACAGAACTGACAGCCGATGCAATTCTCCTGCTGGAAATCGACGATGCCGTTCTGATATTGGACGATCGCACCGTCGGATGGACAGGCGGCCAGGCATCCGGGATCGGCGCAGTGCATGCACTGGTGCTTGCGCATCAGCCACTGGAACGTGCCGTCGTCGTTCGTGACTTCGTTGAACTTGATCAGGTTCCAGTAATTCCAGTTCGTGTCCGGCATCGTCTGGTAGGTGTTGTCGAAGAGCGTGGGCTGGAAGGGCATATCGTTCCACTCTACGCACGCCACCTCGCAGGCTTTACACCCGATGCAAGTCGTGGTGTCGATGAGTTTGCAGACCTGCTCCTGCCGTTGCGTCCCTGCACCGGGAACCGAGCCGGGATGAGCCGAGATTTTTTGTACCTGCAGTGTTTTGCGGTCGCTCATCAGTTCCTCGGCGGCTGAAGCCGCATGAAAAATTGCATTCAGCTCGGCGCGGCTTGAGGCCGCGCCCTTTCAAAACGCTATGCCTTTTCCAGCTTCACCAGGAAGCCCTTGAACTCTGGCGTGTAGGCGTTGGGATCGATCACGGCCGGTGAAAGAAAATTCGCCGGAATCTTCGCCGTCTTGCCTGCATCTTCGGCAATGCCGCGATATCCCCAGTGAATCGGAACACCTATCTGATACGTCTTCTTGCCATCGATGTTCATTGGCTTGATGCGCTTCGTGACCATCGCTTTCGCGATGTACTCCGCGCGCGCGCTCGTGACCTTTACTTTTTCGCCGCCTCGGAGTCCCATCTGATCCGCCAATTCAGCCGGAATTTCTACAAACGGCTCCGGGACGAGCTGCACGTTCATCGGATTATTCTTCGTCCAATAGTGATAGTGCTCGGTCAGCCGATAGGTCGTGCAAATGATGTTGTAACCCTGATCGACGGTGCCGTACTTATCCATGTCGCTCTTGAATCTTTTCGCGATGGGATTGTTGGACTGATTGGGATGCAGCGGATTCGCGATCGGACTTTCAGTGGGCTCGTAGTGCTCAGGGAACGGACCGTCAGCCACAGCGCCGATCGGCACGAACAGGCGCCCCACTCCTTCCGGATTCATGATGAATGGGCCCATGTGCGTTTTCGGATCGGAATCCGGCTTGAAATCCGGTACGTCGTTGCCCACCCACTTCTGCTTGGCTTCGTTCCACCACACTTGTTTGCGATCGGGATCCCAGGGTTTGCCGTTCAGGTCACACGAGGCGCGGTTGTAAAGCACGCGCCGATTCATCGGCCACGACCACGCCCAGTTGGGATGAATTCCGAGTCCGGATGGATCGTCGGGACTGCGGCGCTGCATCAGTGCTCCTGCTTCGGTCCACGATCCGCAATAGAGCCAGTTGCCCGACATGGTCGAACCGTCATCGCGCAGGAACGAGAATCCGGGAAGCTGCTGATCGGCTTTGATCGTGGTATTCGTCTTTGCGTCGGTCACATCGGCGAGCGCTTTGCCGTTAATCTCTTTCGCAACTTCGGCGAGAGAAGGATTGTGGGGATTAGTGTAGTTCCAGCTCGCTTTCAGAACCGGATCGGCAAACTTGCCACCCTCTTTCTGATATTTCTCCCGAATCTTCAAGAAAATCCGCGCCAGGATTTCCTGATCGAGCTTGCAATCTCCGGGAGGCGTAACCGCCGCCCACTTCCATTGCAGCCAGCGCGCCGAATTCACAAATGTTCCGTCTTTTTCCGCAAAACCCGCGCCCGGCAAGCGGTAGACGGTTGTGTTGATGTTCTTCATCTCGTCTGCCGTGGTTCCAGGCGCGCGCCAGAATTCGCTGGTCTCGTCGGGATAGATTTCGCACACCACAAGAAAATCGGCCCTCTTCAGCGCTTCGATATTTTTCTTCGCATTGGGACCAATCATCACGCCGTTCATGCCGAAGGCCATCATGGCCTTGACTTTGCCGTTGTACATGTCGTCCCAGATCTCGGTCCACGAATACTTGCGGTCAATCTTAGGGAGCCAGTTGAAGGCAAAATCGTTTTCTTTCGTGGCTGCGTCGCCATACATCGCTTTGAGGAACGACACGGTGAAGGCAGGCGTGTTCGACCAGTAATTGAATGAGTCCCACTCCTTCGGCTTCGAAGCTTTCGGCGTAGTGCGTGTGAGATACGCTTTCAGATCGGTATCGGCGGGAGTAGGCATCTTCAGGTAGCCGGGCAGGATGTCAAAGATTCCCGCCATATCGGTTGCGCCCTGAATGTTCGAGTGCCCGCGCAGGGCATTTACACCACCGCCGGCGCGGCCAACGTTCCCGAGTAGCAACTGAATCATCGCCGCGGTGCGGATCGTCTGCGTTCCGGAAGAATGTTGCGTCCAGCCGACGGCGTAGATGATTGTGGCAACTTTCTTCGTGTCGCCGTTCTGACGAATCGAAGTGAACGTATCCCAAGCTTTGATCGCCTGATCTTTCGGAATGCCGGTAATGCGCTCGACCATCTCCGGGGTGTAGCGCGAATATTGCTGCTTCAAGAGCTGGAAGACGCAGCGTGGGTTCTGTAAAGACAAATCGAAGGCCACGTTCGGCGGAAGCATCGGCGGCGCAGGCGCACCACCTGCCGGGGAATTCGATTTCGTCGATGCGCCTCCGACTTCTTCGTAGTTCCAGGTCGACTTGTCATACGTTCGGGCATTCGCGTCGTAACCGGAATAGAGGCCGTCGTCGGGAAGCTTGAAACCTTCCTTCACAACGAATGCCGCGTTGGTGTAATTGACGAGATATTCGTGGTTGAAGCGGTTGTTAGAGAGAGCGTAATTGATGAGTCCGCCGAGGAACGCAATGTCGGAGCCAGTACGAATCTGCAGAAACAGGTCCGCCTGGGAAGCGGTGCGGGTGAAGCGCGGATCGACAACAATAATTCTGGCGTCGCGGTTCCGCTTGGCCTCGACCACCCACTTGAATCCGCACGGATGGTTCTCGGCTGGATTCCCGCCCATGATCAACATCATGTCGGTGTTCTTGATGTCGACCCAGCCGTTGGTCATCGCCCCGCGTCCGAATGTTGGCCCCAAACTGGAGACCGTGGGTCCGTGTCAAACACGTGCCTGGTTTTCCAGGCACGTCACCCCCATCGCACGCATTGACTTCACGACCAAATAATTGAATTCGTTGGTATCGGTACAACCGCCGGCAAAGGCCAGCGTCTCCAGGCGATTGACGCTCTGCCCCTTCGCGTCCTTCTCAATGAAGGTTGCATCCCGCAGGGCCTTGGTCTTTGTCGCGATCTCGTCGATCGCCTGATCCCAGGAAATATCATCCCAGTGATCGGAGCCCGGGCGTCGGACTTGCGGCTTCAGCAGACGGCGGTCGTTCACGATGTCCTGCAGCAGCGATGAGCCCTTCGGGCACAACGTGCCTCGGTTAATGGGATGATCGGGATCTCCCTCAACGTGGATGACTGCCGGTGTGACGTTCTTCGCGCCGTCGCCGATGGTGTGAATGATGACGCCGCAACTCACCGAACAGTACGGGCAAGTGCTGCGCGTCTGTGTGGTGCGGGCGATCTTGAGGGATGCGGTTTGGGCCTGAAGAGGTTTGAGATCAAACCCGAGGAGGGAAACTCCAACCGCTCCGGCCACTCCTGTCGTAAAGAAGGAACGTCGCGAGAGGTCCATAGAGGCTCCGCTAGAAAACCGGTGTCAACAAGCAACGAAATGATTGGGAAAATCTGTACCCCAACTCGGGATTGGCGGAACGTTACACCTTTCGCAGTGCCAGTGTCAATGAAGGGAGCAATATTAATATCGTGTTAAAAGCCAAGCAGATTCCTGCAGATCTTTTCAAATCCATGGTCGGCCGCCCACACGTCCAAAACTGCCAGAGCAGTTTCATCTATGAGTGGCTCCGCGTTGCCATCGACACTCATATCTACGGCTTTCAGATATTTCTTGCAGACGTCGCAGGCCTCGAGCAGCACATGCTTACATTCAGGAGTCGAGAAGCGCGGAAGTTTCTCTTTATCTTCCTCGCCGCACCATGGGCAAAGCAGCCGGCGAAACAGCCACTCGCGCAGACAAAAAGAACACACCAGCGAGCGGCTCGCGCCTTCTCCTTCCGGACGAAGCACGGCCAGTTGAGGTAATCCGCCGCATGCAGGACAACGATTCGCGTTCTGAGTAATTTCAATTGACAACTGTAATTGCAATTGCTCGGCGATTGGCTGCAAACAAGCTCGCGCCAGGAAGGAATCGAACGCATTCCCATTGGATTCGGGCGAATCGACTACTTGCTGAATGATCTGTCGGTGTTCTGCTTTGCCAACTCGTTGCAAATTGCGGGCGTGCTCGCTGAGCAGCGGCGGTCCATACTCCGCAGCAAGAGAAAGTAAAGCCGGAAAGTCGGGCAGAATGCTTTCGACCTTGATCTGTTCGCGTAGAGAACTTTGCAGCTTTAATTCATCGTTGCTCCGAGATGCCAGCCTCAACTGAAAATCCAGCACCTTCTCGTAGAAGCCAAGAAGCTCCGCCGCTGACGGAGATCGGCGCGCCAGTTCCTGCGCGCGATCGATGCGCGCTCGCCAGCGCTCTTCGGCAGTTCGTGCTACTGCGCTCGTCCACGTATCCATGCGCCCTCATCTTCCCATAACTCGAAGCGAAAATCCTTACGCTGATCTTTAAGCTCTGACGGTAAGGGCCATTCCTTGCATCGTGACTCGCATCACAGACCCAAACGCGATGTTGCAACGAAAATGGCATTGCCTCTCGAAGAGCAAGCATCGGTCTGAGCCACGCCCCGAGCGGACAGTTCCCTTGCTGGTGGCCGATCGACAAGCGAAAGGAGCGCTTTATGAGCGCAGCAAACAAAACCCTCATCCGCCGCGTCTTTGACGAATGTCTGAACCGGCATAATCTCGATGTTTATCCAGAACTGTATTCGAAGGTTGCCTATCGGGCCCCCGCAACGGGAGTGCTTCACGACGAGGAACATCGTCATCTATTGCTCTCATTATTTGCGGGGTTTTCTGATGCGCACTGGACGATTGAGGATCAGCTTGCGGGCCACGATAAAGTCGTCACCCGCTGGACATTCGCCGGAACTCATACCGGCACGTTCATGGGAATCGAGGCCACGGGCAGGCAGTTGCATTGCACGGGCGTATGCATTGATCGGATCGTGAACGGAAAAATCATAGAGGAATGGGAAGAGTGGGACACGCTCGGCGTAATGCAGCAACTGGGCGTGATTTCTGTGGAAGCCAATGTTGCGGATATGGTCGCGCCCTAGACGGAATCGCGCCCGCCGACCCGTTCCTGCGGAGTAAACGACGACTCGGGCAAGCTGATTTTCTTCTAGCGCACTGAGACCGCCGCCAACCGCTTCGGCCCAGCTTCCAGAATGCGCGCTGGACATTCGGTCATCATGAGCTTGAAGTTTTCGATGAACCGCGCCGCCAGAGCGTCATACTTGCGGAAATATTCTTCCCGGCTCGGCCAGGTATTCGCTGGATCCAAAATCTGCGACGGCACTCCCTCGCACTGTGCCGGCACATCGAAACCAAATATCGGATCCTTCCGGAATTCCACTTTCAATAGAGAGCCGCTGAGCGCGGCATTGAGCAATGCGCGCGTGTGATGAATGCTGATGCGCTTGCCAATGCCAAATGGCCCGCCTGTCCAGCCGGTATTCACCAGCCACACGTTGGCGCCATGCTTCTGAATTTTTTTCTTCAGCAACTCTGCGTAGGCCAGCGGATGGTGCACCATGAACGGCCCGCCAAAGCAGGTACTGAAGGTCATTTCTGGCTCGATGCCCAGTCCGATTTCCGTTCCGGCAATTTTGCTGGTATAGCCGGAGATGAAATGGTAGATGGCCTGATCTGGATTCAATCGTGAAATGGGCGGCATCACGCCCGAAGCATCGCAGGTTAGGAAGATGACGTTCTTGGGATGTCCGGCGCGTTTCTCGGGCATGCAATTCTCGATGTACGCCAGCGGATACGCCGCGCGAGTGTTTTCCGTGACGGAATAGTCGTTCAGATCGAGGCGTCGTGACACTGGATCGAACGTGACGTTCTCCAGCACCGTGCCAAATCTCCGCGTGCAAGCGTAAATCTGCGGCTCAGCCTCGGGAGAGAGGCGAATCACTTTGGCGTAGCAGCCGTCCTCAAAATTGAAGACGCCGTTATCGCTCCAGCCGTGTTCGTCGTCTCCGATGAGGCGGCGTTTCGGATCGGCGGAAAGAGTAGTTTTTCCAGTTCCAGAGAGTCCGAAGAAAATCGCGACGTCGCCCTCGGCGCCCACATTGGCCGAGCAGTGCATCGAAAGAATGCCCTGCAATGGCAAGAGGAAATTCAGAACGGTGAAGATCGTTTTCTTGATCTCTCCCGCATAACTCGTGCCGCCGATGATGGCCAACCGTTCGCGGAAATTGATGATGATGAATGTTTCCGTGCGCGTGCTATCGACCATGGGCGAAGCCTGGAACGAGGGCACCGCAATCACGGTGAATTCCGGGATATGGCGCTGCAGCGCGTCCTGGCTGCGGATTTTCAAAAACATGGTGCGCGCAAAAAGGCTATGCCAAGCTTTCTGCGTAATGATGCGCACAGGAAGGCTATGCTCGGGGTCGGCGCCGGCAAAGCAGTCTTGCACGAAAACGTCGCGGCCCTGCAGATATCCCTGCAGGCGAGTGAGAAGCGCGCTGAAGCTCTCCCCAGTAAATGGACGGTTGTACTGACCCCACCAGATTTTTTCCTCTGTCGAGTGTTCCCGCACCACAAATTTGTCGGCTGCAGCTCGCGCGGTATGTTTTCCCGTCGACACGATAAGAGGGCCGAGATGCGACAGGCTCGCCTCCGAGCGGAAGATGCTTTCCTCGTAAAGGGCGGGCGTAGGCAAATTCCAATAAACGCGTCGCAGGTTGACCAATCCATGATTCTGCAGGCCGTAGCTCGATGCCAGCTTTCCAGCTTCTTTTACCGCGGGAGATTGAACGTCGAGATAGATGTTCATACCCACTCCCTCACCAGTTTGCGGTCGCCAAGATATAGTTCGTTCGCCGAATTCGTGTCGAGCGCCCACTTGATGCGATCCAAGCCCTCGGTGATGTCGCGGACGGCTCCGCAATAACTGAGTCTCAGATGGCCTTCGAATCCAAATTCTTTTCCCGGAACCGTGACCACGCGTACTTTGTCGAGCAGGAAGTTGGAGAGCTTCTGCGAATCCTTCATGTAAGCGCTGAAGTCAGGGAAACAATAGAACGTCCCTTCTGGCTGATAAACCTTGATTCCATCAAAGGCGCGCAGGCGGTCCATCATCACGTTGCGGTTGTTTTCGAGCGTCACGCGCAAGCTGTCGATCGGCGATTGCACGCCATTCAACGCGCCGACAGCCGCCCATTGCGATGGCGCCGACGGACCGGAAGTTTGCTGTGACTGAATCGTCGCCATCGCTTCGGTGAGCGGCTTGTTGGCAATCGCCCAGCCGATGCGGAATCCTGTCATGGCGTACATTTTCGAGACGCCGTTAATCACAACCAGCTTCGATTCTTCCAGCGGCTGCCGGGCGAACTCGTAACAGATCGGCGCCGTCTTGCCATCAAAGATCAGCCGGTTGTAAATGTCGTCCATGATCAGGTAGATTCCACGCTTCTCGCAGAACTCGACCATCTCCTGGATGAAATCTTTCGAGTACATCGCTCCCGAGGGATTATTGGGGCTATTCAGGATGATGGCCTTCGTATATGAACTCACCACGTCGACGATTTCCTTGACCGTCGGAAAGAAAGTCCCATCTTCCGCAGTCACCGGCACGGGAACGCCGCCCGCCAGCTTCACCATCTCTGGATAGCTGACCCAGTAGGGCGCAGGAAAAATCACTTCTTCCTTGGGGTCGAGAATGGCGTGCAGCAGCACCATAAGCGCCTGCTTGGCTCCTCCGCAGGCGATCACGTTATCGGCGGAGACCAGCTTCTTGTAGTGCTCCTCGGTGTAGCGGATGATGGCCTTCTTGAGCGCGGGAATTCCGTCAGGCGGTGTGTAGCGGATTTCACCCGTATTGAGCACGGCCGCACAATTGATGACCGCATCCACGGGACACTTGGTCTTGGGCTCGCCGCCCCCCAAGTGGATCACCGGCTCGCCTTTGTCGCGCAGCAGCGCAGCCGTTTCATTCAGCTTGAGCGTTGCCGACTCCTTAATGGACCGGGCTAGCTGACTGAGACTCATGACTCACCTTCTCTTTCCGCCATACTTGACGACAGGCTTCAGTGGGCGTTTATTCTAGGAGCAAAATTTTCAGGCACAGACGCTCAGCGCATTTTCAAAGGCGGCCGGTTGCCTTTATAGCGCGGCTGATTCAGCGTATCGGATGGTGAATTTCCCGCAGTGATTAGAATCACGTGACCTGATTCAGCTCATTGGGGTGCGGCCGGTAGGTTTCCTACAGAATCTTTCCGGACAAATTCCTTGTATGCTCTACGTTTATCTATTACCCCAAGGCTGGCATATCACGTGTTGCCGTTCTGTCGCCCGCGCCCTCGCGCAGGTGAGAAATGCCAGCAGTAAACGATTCCGACGATCAGTAATAATCCGCCCCACCAGACATTAGCGTGTAACTGGTAGAGCACGACTTGTTGTTCCGGCGGATAGAGGATCTCCCAAATCCCGCGTGCAAATATCAGCGCGCCATTGACCAACAAGGATAGGCCGATGAAGAACCATATCGAGAGCGAGCCGCCGGATTTCATGCTTTGCTTTTCTCCTACCAGAAGATGATCTGCACGATAACGAAAGCGATGGCCACGACCGCACCCCAGAAGATGGGACGATGCAGCAGCGGAACGTTTTCGGTGCTCGGAATCGGCGTCAATCCGTAGACCAGGCCGCTCAACTCCGCCTCGGGTTTTCGCTTCGTCATAAGACTTACGATTACCGTAACCATCACGCAAATCAGCCAGCACCACAGTGCGCGGAACATGTTTTGCGCCTGATCCTGCGCGTGATTCGACAGCGCGACATAACGCACGGCGTTAGGATCGACTTTGGCCCACACATACATGCCGATGGACGACAGCGTTCCCGCGAACAATCCCCAGAAACCAGCGGCCGGGGTGGTCCGCTTCCAGAGCATTCCCAGAATCACAGTTCCGAAAAGGGGCGCGATGAAGAAACTGAATAGCGCCTGAACGTAATCCATGATGCTCTGCGCGTGCATCACGAGATAAGCTGTGCCGATGCTTACAGCCACGCCCAGCAGTGTGCACCAACGGCCCATCCTGACTTTCAAATCGTCGGAGGCATTCCTGTTGATGAGGGCACCGTAGATGTCGTAGGTCCAGACGGTGGCGAAAGCGCTGACATTTCCCGCCATCCCCGACATGAAACCGGCGATCAATGCCGTAACCCCGAGGCCGAGCAGACCGGGCCCGCAATAGCGAGCCAACATTAACGGTAAAACCTCGTCGTAGCTGTGCAGACCGCTTGCCCGACCAGCTTCGGACCAGGCCACATCCCCAGGCACAAGCCGCAGCAAGTTGCCGGTATGCGGATCGCGGAGAAGAGCCAAACCCAATAGGCCGGGAAGAATGACGATAAATGGGACCATCATTTTGAAGGCGGCTCCGATAATCGGAGCCAGTTCGGCGGAACGCAGGTCTTTGGCCGCGAGAACGCGTTGAACCACGAGAAAATCTGTGGTCCAGTATCCCATCGCACTCACCACCCCCAGCCCGAAGACCATGCCGACCCAGTTGATTCCCATCGGATTGTCAGAAAAATTGCCTAAGGTGGACCACAAATGGGTGTAGGCGCCGGGATTGGCCACGTGCTGCTCGGTCAGATTCTCGAGAATCTTGGCCTGCAATCCGCTCCATCCACCGGCCTCGATCAAACCCATGATCGGAATGAGCAAGGCTCCCGCCCAGATCAGAAAAAACTGGAGCACTTCGTTGAAGATCGCGGAGCGCAAGCCGCCCAAAGCCACATATACGGCCACCGTGATCGACGAAACCCAGATGCTGAAATGAATGTCCCAGCCCAGGACGACGCGCATCACGACGGCCATGGCATACATGTTTATGCCGCTCATCAGCACCGTCATCAAGGCGAACGAGATGGACGAGAGTGCCTGCGTGCTTTGTCCGAAACGCAGCTTGAGATAGCCCGGAACGGAATGCGTTCGGCAGATGTGGTAGAAGGGCATCATCACCAATGCCAGAAACAACATGGCTGGAATGGCGCCGATCCAGTACCAGTGCGCGGCCAGGATTCCGTACTTGTAGGTGTTCCCCGCCCATCCCATCAGTTCAAGCGAACCGAGATTGGCTGACAGAAAGGCTAAACCCGCGACCCAGGCCGTCATCTCCCGCCCTGCCATAAAAAAATCTTCGCCGGTATTGGCTTGGCCCTTCAGATACACACCAATGGCCAATACGAGCGCGAAGTAGAAGAAGATGATGATCAAATCAAGCGGGGATAAGTGAACCAGTCGTGGCGTGACGATCAGCAGAGTAGCTGTCATTTACCCCTGTACCTGTTCATTGGAGTTGCCTTAAATTTGCTTCGAGCTCAACCCAAAAGCACACACCGGTTCACGGCAAGGCAAATAGAAAAACCGTTGGCGCGCCGGTGATGTCGCCGATCCAGAATCTTGATGGTTTGCCCGACATCACGGCTACGTATTGTTTTCCGGCTTCTTCGTAGGTGACCACCCCGCCTCCGATGCCGCCGCCAGTATTGAAGCGGTAAAGCACCTTCCCGGTCTGCGCGTCCAAAGTCAGAAAGTCTCCGGTCAACTCGCCGGTGAAGACAACGTTCCCCTTCGTTGCCGTGACAGCCGATATCATGGGCCGTTCCGACTGATACTTCCATTTGACTTCTCCAGTCGTTGCATCGATCGCAGTGAGCCAACCCTGCGACTGCGCTCCGAATTTCACGGTCCCACCCATGTACGTACGTCCCGGTATGTACCGCACTTTCTCGGCACTCGCCATGGTCATGCACCAATCGACTGCGTTCACGAAGAGCATGTTCAGGTCCCGATTGAGTGCTGGTCCATTCCATTCAACTCCGCCGAGCGCGCCCGGACACGCCTCCACACCGTCGCTGGTCAACGGCACGTCGGCGTTCTTAATAGTTGTCACGGGCGTGGAATAGATGACTTCATGACTCTCGCGATTCAGCGTGCGGAGAAAGCCGTCCTTTCCCGCGGTGGTCAGGAGGGGAGTGTCTTGCCCGTTAATCTTTTCCTCGAACAGCGGACTCACCTGGGTCAAATCCCAGTCGTGAAAATCGTTTCGCACCATCTGCCGATACCACAGCAGTTTGCCGGTGTGAACGTCCAAGACAACAACTGAATCCGAATAACGGTTATCGCCCGGCCGCAGGTTCGCGGGCAAATCGGGCGCGGGATTGCTGACCGCTACGAAAAGTTCCCCCTTCTCGGGGTCGAGCGAGAACGGCGTCCAGACCGCTCCGCCACCGATCTTGATTCCTTTGGGATTGCCCCATGATTCCGAACCCGCCAGCGTTGCTCCCGGTACCGTCTGAAACTTCCATACCGGCGATCCATCGCTTAGGCGGAAGGCGCCCACCCATCCAGAAACGGCATTTTCGCTGCCCGCCGGCCCGATCAAAATTAGATCTTCAAATATGAGCGGCGGCATGGTGAACGTCTCCCCCTGCGCCGCATCCGCCGCCTTGACGGCCCACACTAATTTTCCGGTATCCGCATTGAGAGCCAGAAGATATCCATCCGAACTTCCACGAATCAGATAACCGTCTTTGATGGCGACGCCACGGTTGTTCGTCCAAACCTCGCCCGCACGAGGCTCCCAGCTGTAGCGCCATTTCGGCCGGCAGTCGGTCGCGTTCAATGCCAGCGTGCTGCGGTTCGTGGTGATGTACATCGTCCCTTGATACACAATCGGACCGGTCTGGAAATTTCCCTCGTCGCCAACCTGGAACACACAGACCGCACGGAGTTGGCCGGCATTTTGATTGTTGATCTGATCGAGTGCCACATAGCGTGCGCCGGCATAGTCGTGAGTGTGATAGAGCCAATTGCGCGTCGAATCGGCGGCGTGATTCAGTTCTTCCTGTGTCGGCCCTCCGCTTTTCGGAACCGCTGCCGGATCGCCAGATATGCGAAGCGGCGGCGGTTTGCTCTCTGATTCCTGCGCCATTCCGAAGCGCAGGCGCGCCTGCTTCATCTGCTTCGAGCCCGCGAGCAAAGGAACGGTCCCGCCCGATTGATATCCATTTTGCTGCAGAACATAGGTCAGCACTGCCGTGTATTCCGCCGGACGCAGCGTTCCCGGCTCGCCCTTCGGCATGGTGTTGCGGATGATGAAGTCGAGATCATCGATGGTGAGCTTCGCATCGCCCCAGCCCGAAGTCCAGCGCGCCGCAAAGCCAGGTCCAGCCAACGGGTTCGCTCCCCCATTTTTCAGATTGTCGCCGTGGCACATGGCACACTTCGCGGCATAGAGCGTTTTGCCATGCGCCACTTGTTGCGCGGTGAACAGCGGGGCCTCTTTTATTGCGTGGCTGGTGGTCTGGCT
The DNA here is from genome assembly GCA_035523795.1 of Verrucomicrobiia bacterium. Lineage (GTDB taxonomy): Bacteria > Acidobacteriota > Terriglobia > Terriglobales > Acidobacteriaceae > Sulfotelmatobacter. Next base: position 17,867 of record DATKQB010000005.1, read on the forward strand.
TCTTACCTGGCCCACAGCTCCAGCAATCACTCCTGCTAAGGTGATCACCGCCGCTCGATACCACGTCGTCATGCGCTGGCTCCTCCAACCGTCGTTCTTGAATTCAGTGGGAATGCTCCGCGGAGTCTGTACACAGGTTTTTCTTTACGCCCATAGCGCAGTGACTATACGCCTCGGTGGCAAGCGCCGGACGCTTGACGCCATGACTATTTCTGTTCGATCGTCGCATTCAAGACAATCGTCAGTGGAGTCGGACGGTCTGCTTTGACGAAGCGGTTCACCAGGAACCGCTGGCCGTCCTTGGTGACGTCGTACGTATATTGATCGGTGGAAGAGACATGCGGGCGGCCACGAAGCTGGAACAGCGGCGCCGGCGTGCCGCCCGAAAAGCCACCATCCGTGGACACCGTAGCCGCCATCAGCATGCCGGATTGTCCGATGTAATAAAGTTCCTTGCCATCGCCGCGCCAGCGCGGTTCGGTGCCCCCTCCGCGGGACACTTGCCATTTGCCCGCCGCACCGGGAAAAGTCGTGACATAAATTTCCCAGTCTCCGGATTCAGTGGAAGCATACGCCGCCCACTTTCCATCGGGGGAAATCTGGCCGGTGCGATCTGAACCCCGCGTCTCAATAAATGGCTTCATGGATCCGCCGCTGGCGGGAACCAGGAACAACCCGGTGGCGCGGCCGCTAGCACTGTTCGCCAGCCAGGCAGTGCAGAGAATCTGCTGGTCATCCAGTGACCACGAGTTGGCCAGAATGTCCTGTCTGATGTCGATGGAGAGCACGGTTTTCTCTCGCTCCAATCCGGATGCGGCTTTGGCCAGCAGTTGCGCTTGCTCTCCTACCGATCGGTACGCAATGGTCTTCCCGTCACGCGACCAGACTCCACTCACGTCTTCGCTGGAGCCAAACGTAAATCGCGTGCTCGTGTTGCCCTGTGCTGCCTCCAGCCAGATGTCCACGTTATTGGCTTTCAGGTCCGCAATGTCTACCGCGACCCGCTGATTGTCAGGCGAGAGAATGGGATTCGACACGGTTCCCGGTTCACCCACATGCCCAAGTTCTTTGCCGCTGCGGTCGAGCCACGTTAGCTGCGATAACGCCGTCCCCGTTCCCGTGGAATACACGAGGCTTCCATTCGCTCCAACGGAAAACGCCGCCATGATGATCGAGGGCGAATACTGAACGGAATCTGCCACAACCTGCGGTTCACCCGAGACCGCACCCTTGGAGACGTCGAACGACGAAGAAACCAGGCGGAGCTTCGGGTCCAAATAGAAAATGTGTCCCTGCGCCACTCCGACGTTAGAGTGGGTCAGCACGATCAGTTTCTTCTCTTTTGCGTCCAGCGAACTTTCATAGATGCCACCAATGCGATCATCGAGGTTGTTGACAAAATTGCCGACCCAAAACAAGAAATGATCGCCATCAGGCAGGAATACGGGCCAGCGGTGCGATTGCTCTCGTTTTCCGTACAGGCTCGGACTCAGCGGAGCCGCGCCCGTGCCGTCCGCATTCACACGCCACATTCCGCCCTGAGCTTCGGGAGTGTATACGATTACGTTCTTCGATCCCCATGCTCCCCCTCGGCCTTCATGTGCGCCCGCGACGGCCTGTGGCGAACCGCCGGAAGCGGGAATCTTCAGCAGCCTGGATTTGGCGAAGAAACCGATGTACGCATTGTCCGGCGACCAGAAGGGATAACTCGCACCTTCCGTATCAGCCAACTCATTCGCTGCGGGATCACCCACACGCTGCACAAACAATTCCGGCACGCCCGTGTTGTCATCGGGCGAGACGAAGGCCAGCATCCGTCCATCCGGCGACAGCGCCATCTGGCTGACCTCGCCCGGAACCGGCAGCGCAAATTGCATGCGGCGGGCGACTGGAGTCCGGCGTATGAGCATGCCCAGAAGAACACCCGCGACCAGCAGAACGATTGCTGCCACAAATGCCCAGATCCATCGCGATGACCTCGGTGGTGCAGATGCAGCCCGAACCGCTGCGCTGGCATCGGTGCCCGAAAGCGTTCCCAATGCAAACGCCAGGTCCCGCGCCGATTGAAACCGCTGCTCGGGCGCCTTTTCCAGGCATCGCCGTACAATCCGCTCCAAGGCCGGAGAAACCATCTTGGAATCCGTCGCCCACTCCGGCAGTTCTTCCTTGAGAATCGCCGTCATCGTCTCGGCTGCGGTATCGCGATGAAAGGCGCGTTGACCGGAAATCATTTCGTACAGCACTGCGCCGAAGGAAAAAATGTCGGTGCGATGATCAATCGCCTCTGCCCGCACCTGTTCCGGCGACATATACCCCGCAGTGCCCATCACCACTCCCGCCTGCGTTGGAGAACTGGTGACCGTAAGGCCATCGGGATTGGTCGTTCCCGACGCGGTGGGCTGCGTTAATTTCGCCAGTCCGAAGTCGAGGATCTTGGCCCGGCCCTCCCTGGTGATGAAAATGTTCTCCGGCTTGAGATCGCGGTGCACGATCCCTTTCTCATGCGCCGCAGCCAGTCCGGAAGCCACCTGCACGGCATAGTCGCCCGCTTTCCGGGCCGGAAGCGCGCCCTCCCGCAGAACTTCGCGCAGGCTCTGCCCTTCCAGCAGTTCGGAGACCAGATACGGTCGACCGTCCTGCGAGCCGATGTCATACAGCGCCAGAATGTTGGGATGATTCAACGCTGCGACCGATCGCGCTTCTTGCTCGAAACGCCGCAACCGGTCCGCGTCATGCGCGAATGATTCGCTCAGGACCTTGACTGCCACATCTCTTCCGAGACGCTGATCGCGGGCGCGATACACCTCGCCCATTCCTCCCGCACCAATCAACGCAGCTACTTCATAGGGGCCCAGCTTGGTGCCAATGGTGAGCGGCATAAGTGCGCAGAATTATATCCGCACAGGCGCCATCCGCGATGGAAGAAAGGATTGGCGTTGGACTTACTACGCCGGAGAGAGAGTTTCGGGAATCATTCCGCGTTGCTGGCGAAGGGCCGCGTGGAAATCATCGGCCGCCAGGGGCTCGCCATAGAAAAGTTGCAACAGAGGATCGTCGGTTTCCGACGGATTCTTCGCATTCACGCGCGATTCCAGGCCCTCCGGCTCGACCAGCATTTCAGGAGTCGCCGATCGATTCTGGGAAAGCACTTCGAGAAAGTGTTCCAGAGAGGCGCGATGTCCAAGCGTTTTTTGCGTGAACTCGACTCCCATTCCCGTCTCCGGATGCATGACCCGCACAAGCCCTTGGGCGCGCATCTCCACGCCCGCCGCGCGCATGGTCAATAGCACCCGCGTTGAAACCGGAAAGGGAGATGCTATTTCCAGATAGCATCCCCCCAAACTCAGATCGGTCAGCTTGCAGCTGATCGGAGGATCGTCCTGCTCGACGTCTGCGGAGTTCTTGCTGAGCCACTCGCGCAGGCGGAATGCCATTTCGAACGGAAGATCGACGAATCGCACTCCCGCCAGCGTTCCAGTGCCTTCCCAGGCGAACTCGGCCAGAAGCTGCAGAGACGATTCTGTCCCGGGAAGAGTAAAACCGACCTGCCAACGTCCGCGGGGACGCTTGCGGCCTGTAACGCGCAACGCCATGCCGCCTTCGCTCAGATCTGCACTGGTCAACTTCATCTCGCCCGCACTTTCGACGCTTTGCAGGGATACGGGAATCTGCACTGCGACCCGCACATTGCGCCGCCGCTCGCTCTTCATCAGCGCGCGCGCTGCGCGGAAACTCGATCTCGCCCGTTCGCTGGAAACCGGCTTATAAAGAACGAAATGCGCTCCAATCCCAAAGACCGCGCTCAACCCGACGGTGGGCTCGACAATAGCCATCGCGACCGCCTGCCGGTTGCAGGGAGCATTGCGCGAGCTGCGCAGCACCTCGGCCGCTCCATCACCGGAGCAGTCCACAATAATGGCTTCAAATCGCCGGCGCGTGAGTTTCCGCAGTGCCGTCGCCGAATCGGAGCACAGTTCGACGGCTATATCGAGGTCGCCCAGAGAGCGGCGCAGCACTCGCACGATCTTGTCGTCAGAACACAGGACCAAGGAATTCAGACTCATAATGTGGCTTGCAACAATAACGTTTCTGCAGTGTTCGAGGCGGGCGGGAAAAGACGCACTCCCCCGCCTGTCAGCAATCTATGCCGACAAATAAGGAAGGATCAACGGCTGGCTGCTTTTGCAGGTTACCAGAGTAACTCGGCAGGCTCCATCGGCTGGCCATGGGCGGGCAGGCAAATGTTAGCTAAACCTTTACTCATCAATAACGTAACCGATAACTCCTCATCCATCGCAGCGTCCAGTTTTCCATTGACTTTGCCGATAAAACGCGTGTAGTATGGCGAGTCTCCTTTTAGTCTTGGTTCCCCTGTCTGGGTGCTCTGTCGAGTGTTGAGCCGCCAAAGGTTTACTTTCGTCAGGTGAATCCGTGGGACAAATTGGAGAATCATATAGATAGCAAGTTTTTGCACGGATTTCATTCTTAGTGGAAAGAGGCATTTTCTTCATGGCCAAGCGACGCGGAAACCCGAATTGGGGCAAGCCCGAACCGATCGGGCCCATTACACCCACGATCACCGAGTTCGAGCAGGTTGTGCGCGAGTACAAGCTCTCCCCCGATCAATACCTCCGCTCGACGCGGCTGCGCGAGTGGGCTCGGCGCAACAAGAACTCCAAGTACATTCCTGAGCCGTTGCTTGAGGCTTGGGGATTCGAGATCGAATCGACGCTGTAATCAGACTTCGATCGCTCACCGGAAATCAGGGTCGCTCTTGCGACCCTTTTTCGTTTTCATTCATTTTCGTTTGCATCGGGCTGAGGCTCAATAGGATGATAGCCGCTACACGGCTTCCAACGCAGCGAGTGAACCGAGGGCCGAGCCCAAGATAGAACTGAGGCGCCGAGGCCAAACGGTTTGACGGCGGAGCTACTCGACCATGCTGGATATCCTTCACCTGCCTCCGGCTGAACTCTTCCCGCTGATCACTGCCATTGCCTTCGCCGCTGGGCTGAATCTCTACGCCACCGTTGCCGTTCTCGGATTCCTCGCCCGCTTCGGACACCTTCCTCTGCCGCCGGGACTGCAGCTGCTTTCCGCTTGGCCGATCATTGCCGCCAGCGCTGCCCTCTTCGTGATTGAATTCTTCGCCGATAAAATCCCCGCCTTCGATCTCATCTGGAACGCTTTGCACACCTTCATTCGCGTGCCGGTTGCAGGATTGCTGGCCTTCGAAGCCACTGCCCAACTGCCTCCCGAAAAACAGCTCTTGGCGACCTTGCTCGGAGCAGCCGTCGCCTTCGTCGCGCACGGCGGCAAAATGGCTGCTCGCACCGCAGTCACGCCGTCTCCGGAACCGCTCTCCAATATGACGCTCAGCTTGGGCGAAGACGTTCTCGCCATCGGCCTGACCTGGCTGGCCACGCGCCATCCCTACGCAGCCGGGACGGTCGCCCTCGTCTTCATCATCATTATTCTCCTGATGGCGCGGCTGGTCATCCGCGCGCTGAAGTCGCTCTTTCGCGGTGCCGAACAGCAACTGCCCGGCTATCCGTGAGCAATAACGTGACCTATCCAGTACACTGTGCGGTCGTGGGGGACGACAACATGCATCTCGCTTCTGTCAGCTTAAGGCGGAGATCCGGGCTCATGAAGGTTTTCTGGCTATGCTTGCTCATTTCGCTCACGCCGTCCGCCCAGTCCCAGACCGCCTCCACCCCTCCCCTGCCACCAGGGCATTATCCATCGGTTGCAGACTTTGGCCTTGCTTATCCACTTTCGAACGATTGGGTCCGGGCCACCGGACTGCTAAGAAAGAAGCTTGAATCTTCCATTGCCACGCCGGACTACGACGTCCTGCTGGCGGCGTTCTATCTAACAAAATCGGACCTGTCCGTGACCAATCCTTTCTTTTCACTTGTTGCCTACCGGCAGCCCGCGAGCGATTGCAAAAAAAGTCTGGAAGCCATGATTGCCCGCTTTCAGGACCAGAAAGATAGACCCGAAGGTGATGTATTGCAGTTCTCCGCGGCAGGACGCGATTACTTCCGTGTCAATCGTCACCGCGGGGCTGAGGATCGTTATCAGGTCGTCATCTGCACCATAGCCAACAACCATATGTTGATCTGGAACGCGGGTGCGCCGGACCAAGAAGGACTAGATGCGATTGTGGCCACTCTCAACTCGATCACAGCTTTGCCTCCAAGCACGGGAGAGTCCACCGGATCGGCTGCGAAAAACGACCGCGAAGCGGAAGGACACTCCGCACAGCCAGTCATTGCAAAGCCGGAGAGAGTGAGGGTCTCAGGCCCGTTTGTTCAAGGCCTTTTGATCAAGAAGGTCAATCCAATTTACCCCGCCGAGGCTCGCGCCGCACGCATTCAAGGCACGGTTATACTTCAAGCCGAGATCAGCAAGACCGGCGACATTACCGATCTTGAGCTAGTCGATGGCCCAATCGAACTGGCGGGATCTGCAATTGTTGCCGTGCGTCAGTGGAAGTATAGGCCCTACTTGCTGCTGGGGCAGCCCGTCATAGTCCAAACCCAGGTACAGGTCAATTATCAGCTTCAATAATGAATTCTTAACGCGGTTCTGCGCGGCGGATGAGACGTCCTCGGCAGAATGCTATGCATCCATTACCATCTCACCGCATGCCGATTTTTACTCCCGAAGACCGCGAGCATCTTCGCGCCGAACTCGTTGCGGACGCGCAGCGCGATCCCAATCTTTCAGCCGCAGCGCATACCGGATCGATGGCGTCCTCGCGTCTCGACCGCTGGTCCGACGTCGACCTGGCACTTCGCCTGACGCCCAACGCTTCTCGCGATCAAGTCGCCGCCGAATGGACCAAGCGTCTCTACCGGCAGCATGATGCGGTCGCCCACGTTGACGTGATGCGCGGTGCCACACTATTTCGCGTCTTCCTGCTCAAGAATACTTTGCAGGTCGACATCGCTTTCTGGAGCCACGCCGACTTCGCCGCCATTGGCCCGAATTTCCAACTCGCCTTCGGCGAGGCCAACCCTCCGCAGCCTTCGCCGCCACCGAATCCACACGCTCTCATCGGCATGGCCTGGCTCTACGCTCTTCACGTTCGCTCCAGCCTCGCCCGCGGACGCGTTCTGCAGACCGATTACATGCTGAGCGGCATGCGCAACCACGTCCTCGAACTGGCCTGTCTGCGTTGGGGAACCGTTGCGTATCAAGGACGCGGCCTCGACGATCTACCCCTCCCTGAGCGCGAGAATGCCGCCGCATTCATCCCGAAGTCGTTAGATCCTGCCGAACTGCAGCGCGCATTTCAGATCACGATGCAAGCATTGCTAGAAGAAACGGCGCACGTGGACGCAGAACTGGAGCGCAAGCTGTCAGGCCCGCTGCAGGAAATGGTTGGAATCCGCGGCACTCACTGAGGGGCTGGCGCAGCCTCGTTCCTCATTAGAATCACCACGAAATCGGCTGCCCCAGTCTTCGCGATGTTCGAAGGTTGCGCAACACCAACTCCCTCCCTGATCTAAACTATTCCCAATCACCACCGGGAGGGTTCATGAGACAAGGGGTTCCGGTTCAAAATTTCGCCGAGCAAAGTCTCACAAATAACGCCGCTTTCATTCCCATGGAACTCAACGCCCGCTCGCGCGCCGACATCCTCGAGCGCGGATACAGTCGCCAGCCGCTCATGGTCGATGAAGACGTCGCCCGCTCCCTCGATGCCCTGTCCCATGCCGCGTGGTCCGTCCCCCGCGACGAGTACTACAAAGGCGGCGACCGCTACCGATCCCTCAATCGCCTTCGCGCCGAAATTGTTGATGGCGGCGTGAGAGTCTGGCCCATCGAAGAAACCACGCCTTACGTTCAACTCGCCAAATACAACACCACCATCGGCGATCAGCCGCGGCACTACGCGCCGCTGCCACGCGAACTCGCCCACGCTCCCGGCGTTTTCAAGATGATCGCCTACCACTTGAAATATTTGCCGCTGTCAGAAATCGGCACAAAGTATCTCGTAAACATGCACGTCATTCGTTTCACGGCCAAGCCCGGCCGTCCCTGTGACACGAGCCCGCCAGGCCTGCACAAAGACGGAGAGAAATACATCGTCACGCACCTGCTCGGCCGCTGCGGCGCCGTCGGCGGCGAAGTCGCCATCACCAACAACGACAAGCACGAACTTGATCGCTTCACCATGCGCGAGACCGGTGAGTGTTACATCTTCGACGACGACCGCGTCTGGCACATGCTCACACCCGTAGCCGTGCTGGAAGGAAATCAGTTCGCCTATCGCGACACCCTCAACTTCGATCTGCTTCCCGAAGGCTGGGAGCCCGCCAACTGATTCAGAAAGCAGCGCTGAGTTCCACGCTTTCCCTTTGGCGAACAGAGTTTTTCGATTTGCCGCTGCGCCCCTTTTCGGCTTAAATAGAGCAATTCCACTTCGGCCAAAGTAGTTGGGCTCCCGGTTTTCATCTCACCTCAACATCTTGGAAGGAGAACACCGTGAAACTCTCTCCGTTTTTCGTGGTGGCAATCGCAGCCGCCGCTGGCCTCGTTACTTTTATCGTCCCCGCAGGACATGCCGACCAACCAACTCCCTACGTCACCGAAATGCCCCAGGGCTACCGCGACTGGCAATGGGTTTCCTCAGCTCATGAGGCTGGAAACCTGAATAGTTTAGGCGCTGTTTTGGGCAACGATATTGCGATGAAAGCCTACCGCGAAGGCAAGTACCCATTCCCCGACGGCTCAATCCTTGCCGCTTTGCATTACAAAAACGTCCCCTCGGATGAAAACAACAAGATCTTCGGCAAGGTGCAATCGTTCGTTCCTGGCCCTCCCACCAACATTCAGTTCATGGTCAAAGACTCGACCAAGTACGCGGCCACGGGCGGTTGGGGATTCGGTCATTTTCAAGACGGCAAGCCCGCCGACGCAGCATTCATGAAACCCTGCTTCCCCTGTCATCAGAAGGCGACAGGAACCGACCTCGTCTTCACCCGCTACGCGCCGTAGAGATTCATGTGGGCGCCCCATCCTTCGCACACGGTGCGAATGATGAGAACATCATCGCCCATCTCGCACAATCGAAGCATCCATCCCTACAACTCCCACGACCCGAATCTAGTGGAGCGGAATGCCAGGGTACCAGCCGCTCTTGGCTAGGAAAGCCTTCGGATCCTTCATCTGCAGAATCTCGCGGATCGCTTGTTTCTTATCCGGCGCGTGTTCGTAGTACGACTTGACGATGCGATATCCGATCCAATAGCCCAGGTCTCCCGGCTTGTCCAGCGTCCCGTTGTAAAGCCATTTAGAGAGGTCGGTCTTGTCCTCGTCCGCGACGAACGCGGTCTCGATTTCTTTTTCGCGCCCCTCCGCTCGCAGATTCGGACCCGCGACCCCGCCAGAAATCAATTCGCCAACGAATTCCGCTGCGCCTTCAAGCAGCGAACCTTCCAGCACCGTGGGATGCGCATCATCGACCAGTGCTTGCACCTGCTGCACGTGTACATACTCGTGAGCGATGACGTGAACAAAGCGGTCCTCGACATCGGAATCGAAATACTTGACCGCGCATAACGCCTCCAGCCCGATCTGCACCCCAGTGTCCGGACCGCCGACTCCCACCGGCTTGCCGCGGCCAACCGCAATCGTCACTGGGCTCATTTTCGCCTCAGGATACAGCTGATCCAGTTTCTCGAGCGCAAACTCAAGTCGCTGGCGGACCCGCGGCAACACGGCCATACAACGTTTGGCATCGGAATAGATTTCGGGGCGCTTACTCAACTCCTCTGCGATCGAGGCTCCCGATACATTTCGCAACTTAGCCAGCTCGTGCAATCCGTCCGATCCCGAATCGATGTAGTCGCGCTGAAGTTGCTCTGCCGTCGGATGTCCGCCAGCCGCGTCGTAGAGCTTATAGAATCTCGCCACGTCCTCAATCTTAATCACGGGGGCATGAGCAGCGACATCAGCCTTCACACCCGCCTGCCGCACCGAGCTAGCAGCGAACGCATGCAGGGACACGAGGATAGCCATCGCTAGTCCGAGTTTGCCGATCAACTGGGCCGCCTTTCTGACGAAAGGGACTTTGACAAAAAACCAAAATAATTTCAACCAACCGATTACACGCGCGTGGCCCAAGGACGCTGTCATTCCGAGCCGTTCGCAGCCGCGAAGTGGCGAGAACGTACCGAGGAGCCCGCTTCTCACCTTGTCATTCTGAGCGGCAGTTGTTGCCGCGAAGGATCTATGCATCGAAAAACAGGCTGTCATTCCGAGCCGTTCGTAGCCACGAAGTGGCGAGAACGTGTCGAGGAACCCGCTTTTCCGTTGTCATCCTGAGCGAAGCGCTGATGTGGCGGGCTGGTGGCCCACTCAAGCCCGGCTTTGGCTTGAGCAGGACAGTTCCCGGCTTCCCAAAATTCTGTCATCCCGACCGACGCAGATCATCGCGCCAACGATGATCTGCGCAGTGGAGGGACCTGCTGTTACTGGGATGCCCCATGTCTCGCCGCTTTTGCGAGACGTGGGCTTGGGCGAGAACGCGTCGAGGAACCTGCTTTTCCGCTGTCCTTCCGAGCAAAGCGCGAAGCGCAGGCCGAAGAATCCCTAGCGGGAAGGGTGCGACTTCAGTCGCACCGCCTACGCTCCCACTCCGATCGCGGCTTCAGCCGCTGCGGTTCGACAACTACTGCAGCCTATCGGGAAGAAAAACGCCCTCCTCGCCCACTCAGCCCCACAGGGGCGGCAGAATATAGCCCCGGACGTTAGTCCGGGGTAAGCCACCAAAAAAGAAACCAAGTCCCGTAGGCACGGCAGAAAAACACGGTGGCCCACTCCAGCCGCCTTGGCTTGAGTGGAGACAGAAGCACTCAGCGCCAACTCGAAGCATCCCTGCCGTGATAAATAGAAGCACGCGTACCCACTTCGAGCCGTCTTTGCCAGACGTGGGGACTTTGAGCGAGAACCGGATTTCTCAAACCGTTAAGGCTCAGCTAGTCCTTAATTGCACCCATGCTTCACAACGCGGTCGCCTAGCGAACGCTGGATGTGGTGCACCTTCTTCTCGGCGGCTCTAGCTTCACAGTTCTTGCCGGAAGCATCTTTGACTTCGTGCCAGTCCTCAAAGGCCGCTCTCCATCGCCTTTGCAAATCGTCTCGTGTTTCGCAGGTTTTCATCGGTTACGGACAGTTGAAACAGGACAACAGAAGTAACTGATGAAGAGTGAGCCGAATGCACGAAGTGACCGAGCCGTTTTTCAAGTTCGATTACTGTCCCATAGGACACCCAAGCCACGATACCTACGGCTTCTCTGCCTTTCTTCCAGTTCGGCTATGGTAGGAAGTGTGTTGGCCCGATTTGGAGGGCGCGGGCAACCGCTACTGGTCGCAACACGGGGGCTGAGCCTATGCAGAACGCCGGATTGCCCACAACTCTCAGGCGAAGTTCGAGAATACCGGCCACAGTATCGATCCTAGTCACGAGTTTGGGCGGAACGCGCTTCTCGGAAGTGTGCGAAACCCTCATCGTAAATGCTCATGGTTGCTCGATGATTTCTCCCTTGAAACTGGACGCTGGCATTCCTCTACACTTGCACAGCCAGGAAGGAAGAGAGGCAGCAGCGCGGGTCGTCTATTGCCAGCCGGTCGGGTCCGACAATCGCAGTTGGAGACTGGGAGCGAGCCTGGATCAGCCTGAAAATTTCTGGGGACTGCGAGATCATCCGCAGGACTGGCCCGTTGCGGCGGTATCAGTACCTCCAAGAGTCCTCCGGACTCTTGTGCCTGAGGTTCTTCGGCCCGCTCCAACAGAAGTTGTAAGCCACTCGTCGGAGGCCGCGCTGGGGCGGCTGGCGCGGCAATTGGAAGCGCCCCTGGTGCGAATGATTGCAGAAGCGGTTCGTCCGCTGCAAGAGCATGTCGCTACGCTAAAGGAAAAGCTTGCTCACCGCGAGGCGAATCCCAGCCGCTTTGAGGTTTCGCTGTCAAGCATTCCACCTGAGCTTGAACAGCAGCTCGAATTGCGTCTTCGCCGTGATCTCGGCCCAAGAGTCCTGGACGAAGCGCGCCAGCAGTCCGCACAGCTGCTGGCAGCAGCGAAGGCCACGCTGGACCAGCGCGCCTCCGAGGCGCATGACCGTTACATGCAGCGAGTGGGCGAGGAGCTGGCAGCTGTCGAGAAACGAGCTCAGAATCTGTCTGCCCATGTTTCGCGGGAAGCACGAGAATATTTGCACCGCGGCCTGGAGGAATTCCACGATCAGCTATTGAACGGAGGCCACTCGCTTAAGCGACTGAGCGAGGAGCTTCTGGACTTCCTGCAACGGGGCCTGAACCAGGAATTCAATGCCCGCCGCTCCGATCTGGAGCAACTCCGCGCAGCGGTATCGTCGGAGTCATTGCGCCTGCAGGAGCAGATCGAAGACCTCGACCGGCGCATTGCCAAGTTAGACGAGGCGACTCGGACGCTGGAATCAGGATTGGATCAGCGGCTGAGTCAGATGTCGAGCAACGCTGTGCGAGAGGCACGCGGCCAACTTGAGGCTGCCGCCAGCGAAGTTTTCGAGGAGCTGACGACTCGCAGTGCACAGACGCTTGCAGATCAGCGGTACGCCGCAACCGAGAACATGAGGGTTGCCGAAGAAGAAATCGTAAGCTCAGCCTGCGAATCGCTGAAGACGGAAGCTGCGACTGGTTTGCGGGATTTCGAACGTTCGATGGAAGAATTGGCCAAGCTCTCTGAAGAGCGCTGGCGGCTTCGGCTGGCAAGCGGCTTGAATGCCCTGGCAAAGGGACTGGGTGAACAACTGCAGACACCAGCCAATTTCGGCGACGACGGCTCGCACTCCTGACAGAATCAACGGCGCGCTACTTCTTCGTTACAAAACCGAGCCATGCGTACCCCAAGGTGAGCCCGAGTGCCCCGTACGCCCCCGCGTTCATGGGAGCTAGAACAAAAAAGGTCATGGGCAGCGAAGGATCGAACGTCATCTTCACGAAATACAACGGACACAGAGAAAACATCAGCTGGGGATTAAGATTCCAGCGATCGGGAGCGAAGTAAGCGCCGAGCGCCAGGAGATAGGAAATTGCCGCGAAGCTACCGAGCCATTTGAGCGGCGCTGAGAACAACTGTTCATCGTCTCGATCTTTCCTGCATAGCTTGGCGAGCGACGAGCGTGGCAGCACCGCAAGCGTCAAGCTGAAAAGGCCTACCAGCCCGAATGCAGTCGCGAATATGATCCATTCGCTCTGAACCGGCAGCTCCGCTCCCCGCAGCACAACAAAAGGAACGCCAGTAATAAGCGAAATCAATCCGCAGAGAAAAAACGCGATGCGAGATGTAGCTGTGATGGCGCGTCCAGACATGACGCGGATTTTAACAGCCATTGAAACATTGTCGTAGCCGGATCTACGATCCCGAAATCCGTAAGGACCCAAGCCCTGGCGAAGAGGCGGCCGAGGCTTGTCCTATCTCCCGATTACAAAGACTCATCGCTGTCGAGGGTAGAATAAATGCGGCCGAACGGAGGTGAACTCCAATGAGCCGCTTATTCGTGCATTGCATCGCCGTCGTCAGTTTGTTCAGCGCATGTGCCGCTCAGAAACACCCATGCAGGTTTAGTGGCACCTCCGACGTGGGCCACGCTGAAGGGATCACCATGCAACGACTCACCGTATTCGAGAAAGGCGGAAACGTCAAAGCCACGGTCTTCATCCCCGATGGCAGCGACCCGCTGCCGAGTATCGTTTTCTCGCACTCGTCCATCCACGGTCCCACCAACGATACCGACTTACTGCGTTTTGCCTGGGCGATGGCACGGGCTGGCGCCGCTTCCATCGTGCTTGACGGAGTGATTAACTGGCAATCAGGCCCTAACGATGATTCCATTCGTTCGCCCGAATTTCAGTTTTGTGCAGGCCAGTGGCTATTTCAGAACCTTCGTCTTGATCTCACACGCACCGCCGACGCCGGTAACCGAAAATTGGGTTGGATCGATAACAACGTGAGTCGCTGTGGCGTGGAATCATCTGGAAAGGCGCGCTGCTGGCCCGGTGGTTTTTGGGCGGACTTCGGACAGATCGGAGATGCAGAGTCACGGAACACGGACGAGATGTTGACTCTCAAGGGGCAAATGGTTATGGCTCAGGAACTGAAGAAGCGTCTTAAGCTGAAAGAAATCCATCCAGAGTGGCTCACAGAAACCGCTCAACCGGTTCCTTAAGCGAGCCAATCGAAGTATTCGTATGGCACAATGTCAATCCGTGCGAAGCGCAAACATCCGGGCCAACCGCGATGACGCCCCAGGAGAACATGCGCTGGCATATCCAATACCGACGGAATCAGTTGGTTGGATTTGCGGAGGAGCGCTTCAGTCGCGGCTCTCCCGACTGTCGTTTGTCGGTACGAACCGCATCCAGTGTGGCCGCCAGTTGGTCAAACTGCGGTGTTGGTCCTCTCCACCGCAGCTCCTCGACGTCGTGGAACAGCGCCATATCGGTTCGAAGCGTTGCTAATCTTCTGAAAAGCAGAGCGCGATCCCATTCCCGGCAAAGAGTGCCGGCAAGTATGGCGGCACCGACGACGTTCACTCGCCATTCGCGGAAGTCTTTGGGTATCGATTCTAGATGGAGGAACTTAGCCAGGACGGCGGCTGACGACTTTGCACCCCAACCGGGCAACCCTGGATAACCGTCCGCCGCGTCGCCAACTAAAGCCAAGTAATCCGGAATGGATTCGGGCAAGACGCCAAACTTCTTGATCACGCCTGCTTCGTCGAGCGTGATGCGGGTGCGCCGATTCAACTGAACAATCCGAGAGCCGGATACACATTGCGCGAGATCCTTGTCGGGTGTGCAAATGATCACGCGACTGACATCCGGATTCTTAGTGGCGGCGAGGGCTGCTGCGGCGATGGCATCATCGGCTTCGAATTCGATCATGGGCCAAACAAGAACACCAGCCGCCGTCAAAACCTCTTCAAGTAGCGGGAATTGGGCTAAGAGGTCGGGGTCGATCCCATCCCCAGTCTTATAGTCTGCCCACAATTCGTTGCGAAAGGACTCGATGACATGATCGGTTGCGACGGCGAGGTGCGTGGCTCCGCCTTTGATCATTCCCAACACGGAAGAGAGAACACCGCGCACAGCAGCCACTTCGCGGCCATCGCGATCGCGTGCCGAGGGCAGGGCGTAATAATGGCGGAACAGTTCGTAGGTCCCGTCGACGAGATAAATCTCCAGGTGAACCCTCGCTAGTCAGGAAATCAATCATAGACGACAACCCGCGGCGGAGTCGCCCTGGCCGGAAATTACTGCCCCAATTACGGTCAAACGCAGGAGCAGCCGAATCCCCGATTGCATCGCAGGTGAAAACGGCGCTCAGGCTGATAAGCGGAAATAGCCTCGCGGAATAATTCCACCGAATTGGAAGAAAGAGCTTATGCGGCGAGGAGGGCTACGCCGGCGGCGACCAGGAGTGCGGCAAAGAATCGGCGCTGGTCAACTTTTTCGTGCAGGAAGAATTTCGCGGCGAAGGCGTTGCCGATGAACGTCAGCGAAGCCGAGGCCGGCGCCACCAGGCTGACATCTCCCCATGACAGCGCAAATAACAGACTGAAGAAAGCGAGGGCCATGGCGGCCACGCCAAAGGTAAAACTCGGATTGCGCAAAATGCGCCCGATGAGATGAAACAATCCTGAACGGCGCCACAGATCGTGCACATCGCCGACCTGCTTCATGGCGCGCGAAAGATACACATCGCCGAGCACCGATGCGATCACCATGATGGTAATTCCGCCCCAGGTGCAGAAGTGTTTCACCGGTCGCCTCCGCCGGAAACGCCGGTCAATTCCGCTTCGTGCTCTTCTTCATCGAGCTCCGGAGGCATCGGTAAAGTTTCCTGCGGTTTGGGAGTGATCTCCGGGCCGCCGGCGACGAATCCCACGCCGCTAGAAATCAGCACGATGCCCAGCCAGCGCAATGGGCTGACGTGTTCATGCAGTGCGAAGCGGGCAATCAGGGCGAGGACGACATATCCAAAAGAAGTTGCAGGAAGAACGTAGGTGAGATCGGCCCAGCTCAACGCGCTCATGTAGGCGGCGAAAAAGGCAAGCAGCAGAATGATGCCAGCGGCGACCCAGGGATTGAGAACCGCCAGAATGACGGTCTGCAGGTGAGTAATCGAAACGCTGCCCACCTGCTTCATGCCATGCGAGAGCAGGGTGTCGCCGGTTGCGCCGAACAGGGTTACGCCGGCGAGTACGAGATATTTCTTGAGGGTCACGTGGTTTCGATCTGCGTGACTTCCGCGCGGCGAGGTTGCGGCGGTTTGGGCGCGGATGAGTTCCCGCCGTGCTCCTTCACCATCTTGTTGCGGGCAGCCCGTAGCTTGAGGAAGGTTTTGGCTTCCTTGTACAGGCGCTTGCGGTCGTTGCTGTCGAACGCCGCCTTTTTCAAAATGCGGAAGACCGCCCGGGGGCGGAAATAATACTCGTCGTAAAAACGATGCACGGCGGAGAGAATCTCGTCGGCCGGGAGGCCGGGATACTGGATGTGCGCGAGTTGATGTCCGCCTTCGTCGACCATTTTGTTATCGGCGACCATGAATCCGTTCTTCACCGCGAAATCGTAAAGCTCGGTGCCGGGATAGGCATGCGCCACAGAAACCTGAATCGTCTCCACATCGAGAGCCTTGGCAAAGGCGATCGTGTTCTTGATCGTCTGGTGCGTCTCGCCCGGCAGCCCGAGGATGAAGTCCCCGTGCACGACCAGTCCCAGCTTGTGACAGTCGCGGGTAAACTCGATCGCCCGTTCGACCGTCGCTCCTTTTTTGATGTTCTTAAGTATCTGTTGGTCACCAGATTCGTAACCGACAATCAAAAGGCGGCAGCCGGCCTCTTTCATGGCCTTCAGAGTTTCGTAATCGGTGGTGACGCGCGAGGTGCACGACCAGGTGAGGCCCAGCGGCTTCAGCTTCTCGCACAGTTCAATGGTGCGCGGCTTCTGGATATTGAAGGTGTCGTCATCGAAGAAGAATTCCTTGACGTTCGGCCAAAGTTCTTTGGCCTTGGCCATTTCGCGGGCAACGTCGTCGGTGGAGCGCTTGCGCCAGCGATGCCCGCTAAGCGTCTGCGGCCACAGGCAGAAGGTGCACAGCGCCGGGCATCCGCGCGTGGTGTAGAGCGAGACAAAGGGATAAAGCAGGAAGGGCACGTTGTACTTCGTGACGTCCAGATCGCGCTTATAGACTTCGGTGACGTGCGGCAGCGCATCGAGATCCTGAATCTGCGGCGCATCCGGATTGTGAACAACCTGTCCGTTCTTCAGGAACGAAACGCCGGGGATCTCTTCGAGCGGCTTGCCCTTGGCGTAATCCACGACGGCAAAATCGAATTCCTTGCGGCAAATAAAATCGATGGCGCCACAATCGCGCAGCGATTTTTCCGGTAACACGCTCACATGCGGGCCGACGAAGGCAATTTTGATGTTCGGGTTGGCTTCCTTGATGGCCTGCGCCAGGCGAATGTCGCCGGGGAAGCCCGGGGTCGAGGTGAACAGGACGAGGAACTCATAGTCCTTGGCGATGCGAATGGTTTCTTCGCCCGACACGTGATGCGGAGGCGCGTCCAGCAAGCGCGCACCATCCAGCATTCCCGTCGGATACGCCAGCCACACCGGATACCAGTAACTCTCGATTTCGCGGGTAGCGGGCCAGCGGGATCCGGCGCCTCCGTCGAAATTCTCAAACGAAGGCGGATTCAAAAACAGCGTTCTCAAAGGCATAGTTAGGTGTTCCTGATAGTGTATATCAAGCCCCGGCCCCACCCCAATCGAGGCCGTACTTTCGGAGATTCCCTTAGAGTCTTAGCTACCAGCCTACAAGTTAGCCCAGCGAAATGGAACTTAAGCGGGGCAAACATGCAGGGTACTGGTCTGAATGGTGAAACACGGGGTTAAATGGTAGGTTGCGAAAACCCAGATAGTTGGATTGAGAGTAGGATTCGTTCCCTCACCCAGGGCTAAAGCCCTGATGCTTTGTGAGGGCAGCAAGCGGCACGACTGAAGTCGTGCCCTCCGCAAGAACACCTCTTCCCAACTAATTCTTCCCAATAACAATTTATGAGGTGGGACCTACTGGCCTTCGTTGGAGGTGGGCACACTGAACGTGATGCCTTGGTCTTCGTTGGCCTGGATGGTGGCGTTCAGGTTCAGTTCGGAAAGCGGGATCTTGACTGTCTTCTGGCCCTCGAAATCCCACAGCGTCTGGCCGATGATGGCGTAATTATGAACCTCCTGCTTGTGCTGATCGCGGAAGATGAGCACGGTCGGGCGCATGAAGGAATCATCGCGATTGCTGGTGTCCGGAACTTGCGGCGCCTGCTGCGGACGCATTGGGCCATTGTATGGGGGCCGCGCGTCGTTGGGTCGCGGACGAGGCGGAGGAGCGTAGGCGTCCTGATCGCCATCAGCTTGCTCCTGCTGGAGCATCTGCTGCTCTTCGAGAGACTGCTGGTTCATCTCGTTGGCAGCTTCTAAATTCTGATAGTAGTCGTTGTCGTAGGAGTTGTCGGAGTCGTCCCACCAATCCCACAACCAAGGATCGTAATAGCCCCATCCCCAGTAGGGGTAGCCGTAGCCATATCCGTAACCGCAGTTCCAGCCGTAGCAGTTATTGCCGTAGAGACGATAACGATTGCCGAAGCGGCCGAAACGGTTATTAAAACGACCGTAATTGTTAAAGCGGCCGAAGCCGTTATTGAAGCGGCCGTTGCCGTCATGCAGGAATGGTTGTGAGCTGCGAGAGTAGAAACCGCGATTGAAACCGCGAGAGAAACCGGCGCCCGGACGCATGCCGCCGGAGAAATGGGAGCCACCAGAAAAATGCGCGCCACCACCGAAGTGAGCGCCGCCGCCAAAACCGCCGACGTGGCCTCCGCCGCCACCGAAGTGACCGCCTCCTCCGCCATGACCACCGCCGCCCCGCTGCGCCCAGAGAGGCACTGCCAGGAAAAGAGCGAACGCCGTGATGGCCATCAGGCGACGCATACACGAGTATTATACGCCCGGAAAGCAAGGCCGGTGGCGGGATTTGGGACGGTCCCACTCAAGCCAAAAGCGGGCTTGAATGGGCCGCCAGCGGAGGGATTCTTCAATTCGCTCCGAATAACAAGGATCAAAGTCGCCACTTCTGGCGCAAATGATCGGCGGGAGAAATGGGCACCCGACCTGTCTGAATTGACTTGCCTCCACTGGGGCCCTAAGATTTCAGCCCAATGATCGGCCAGACTATTTCGCACTACCGCATCGTGGAAAAACTGGCCGGTGGTGGGATGGGCGTGGTCTATAAGGCCGAAGATGTAAAGCTTGGACGCTTCGTCGCCCTCAAGTTCCTGCCTGACGACGTAGCCAAAGATCCGCAGGCGTTAGCGCGATTCCAACGCGAAGCCAAAGCAGCTTCAGCGCTCAATCACCCAAACATCTGCACGATCCACGAAATCGACGAGCAAAACGGTCAAGCCTTCATCGTGATGGAGTTTCTCGATGGCATGACGCTCAAGCATCGCATCGGCGGTCGCCCTATGGACACCGACTTGATCTTGTCGCTCGCTATCGAGATCGCAGACGCACTTGACGCGGCCCATGCCGAGGGCATTGTTCATCGCGACATCAAGCCCGCAAACATTTTCGTTACCAAGCGCGGGCACGCCAAAATTCTCGACTTTGGTTTGGCGAAGGTGACGGCTCCAACTTCGTCTTCCAGCCAGATTGGCTTCGCCAACACGCAGACCGGCACGGTTGATGAACAGCACCTCACCAGCCCAGGCGCAACTCTGGGAACGGTCGCCTACATGTCGCCGGAGCAGGCAAAGGGAAAAGAACTGGACGTGCGCACCGATTTGTTCTCGTTTGGCGCGGTGCTCTACGAGATGGCGACAGGAACGTTGCCCTTCGCTGGCCAAACCTCGGCTCTCATCTTCAAGGCGATTCTGGATTACGATCCGCCGCCGGCGATTCGCTTCAATCGCGAGATTCCGCCGAAGCTGGAAGACGTTATCAATAAGGCGCTCGAAAAAGATCGCAATCTCCGCTATCAGAATGCAGCCGACCTGCGGACGGACTTGCAACGTTTGAAGCGCGACACGGAGACGGGGCGGTTTGCGGCACAGGGGCTAACGCCCTCATCCGGTGAGCCGGATGACGCGGGCCTGCAGGCCCGCTCTTCTACGGGAGCGCCTGCGACGGGGACGTCTGGGGCGGGGATCACGGCGGCGTCCGTAGCGGGGACTCGGGGAGTGTCTGCCACTGGAGTGCCTTGGGCTGCGGCTCAGGGCGGATCCGCACCACGCGAGCAAGTCGAACAGAGCTCGATTTCGCGGGCGGGGGCGGCAGCGCCACGCAAACCACTGTGGACGGTCGCGGGTTCAGTCGTTGTGGTTGCCGCGTTAATTGCCGTTGGTCTCTACTACCGTTCCCATCGAGCCAAGCCGCTGACCGACAAAGACACCATCGTGCTTGCTGATTTCGTGAACACGACGGGCGATGCTGCATTCGATGACACACTGAAGACGGCGCTCACAGTATCGTTGCGACAGTCGCCTTTTCTCAACGTGCTCTCCGACGACAGGGTCGCGGCGACCTTACGCCTGATGGCACGTCCTACCAACACTCCCGTCTTATCCGATGTGGTTCGCGACGTTTGCCAGCGTGCAGGCAGTAAGGTGTACATTGCGGGTTCGATTGCCGGATTGGGCAGCCAATATGTGCTTGGGTTGAAGGCGGTCAATTGCCAAAGTGGAGACCTGCTGGCAGAAGAGCAGGTCACGGCTGCTGCCAAAGAGAAAGTGCTGGACGCGCTGGGCGAGGCTGCCTCGAAGATGCGATACGAACTAGGCGAATCGCTGGCAACGGTGCAGAAGTTCGATGTGCCACTGGCTGAGGCTACAACCTCTTCATTGGAGGCTCTAAAAGCGTTCAGCCTTGGAAACATTGCCTATCGCAGCAAGAGTATTGCTGTAGCTCTGCCGTACCACCAACGCGCCGTCGAACTCGATCCGAACTTTGCCATGGGCTACAGGGCGGTGGGATTGGACTACTCCGGTCTCCGCGAGCCAGAGCGGGCCGATAAATATTTCACTAAGGCATTTCAGACGCGCGAACGCACCAGCGAGCGAGAAAAGCTGGAGATCGCCTCCGTCTATTACAGGCTTGTCACTGGCGAACTGGACAAAGCCCCTCAGATGTATCAGGAAGAAATTGAGAGCTATCCACGCGAAATGAACGGCTATGGCGGTTTGAGCCTCGTGTACGCGCAAAAGGGACAGTATGAGAAGGCTACGGACATCATGGGCGAATGTCTGCACCTTGCGTCCGATTGTGTTGATTTGTACCTGAAATTCGCCCCGCGCTACGCACTAGCCTTGCAGCGGTTCGATCAAACTGCGCAGATGATTCGCGAGGCGCAGGCACGACATCTAGATGATTTCTGGCTCCACAATCTTCTCTACGGGGTAGCTTTTCTCAGGGGTGACTCTGCCGGGATGGTCGCTCAGGAACGGTGGTCAGTGGGCAAGCCAGAGGAAAATTTCGGACTTTCGCTCGCATCCGATACCGAAGCGTACGTGGGTCATCTAGCCAAGGCACGGGACTTGACGAAGCGGGCTGTAGACTCTGCTCTGCGAGCGGACAACAAGGAAGCTGGGGCAATATGGGAGGCGATTGCGGCTCAGCGGGAAGCCGCGTACGGTCGCGCTGCGGATAGTCTGCAAGCAGCGTCAGACGCTACAAACTTTGCTCCCGAGAGTCAGGTCGTCGGGAGCGAAGCCGCACTTGCTTATGCTCTAGCAGGCGATACGGCGCGGGCCGAATCTCTGGCACAAGACCTAAACAGACGCTTCCCGCTAGACACCCAAATGCAGTCGCTTTGGCTGCCGACGATTCACGCACAATTAGAGCTAGATAAAGAGAATGCGGCGTCCGCGCTGAATGCTTTGCAGGCCGCAGCCCCGACCGAGTCAGGCGAGATCAAGTTCATCACCAACATCTCCTGCCTCTATCCCACCTACATTCGCGGCGAAGCGTATCTGGCGGCAGGCCAGGGCAAGGAAGCTGCTGCCGAGTTCCAGAAGATTCTCGACCACAGCAGCATCGTCTGGAACTGCTGGACGGGAGCGTTGGCGCGGCTGGGCGTGGCGCGTGCGAATGCGCTCGAAGCAAAAACATCGCAAGGCGCTGACGCCGATGCTGCCCGCGTTCGCGCCCTCGCCGCTTACCAAGACTTCCTCACCCTTTGGAAAGACGCCGATCCCGATATCCCAATCTTCAAAGAGGCCAAAGCTGAATACGCGAAGCTGCAATAGGGAAGTTACGCGATCGGGGGCTGTCCGTCATTGAGGTTGGCAGAACAAGAATGGGACAACCGCATGCGTTGAGGAGGGTAGGGATTCTTCGACTCGCGCTCGCCTGCGCTTGCGCTTCACTCAGAATGACAAGGTCAAAATCCCCACTTCTGTCGCCAACGGCGCGACAAGGGTGCGGCAACCTTTCCATTGAACGTCCGGAGAAAATATGTAGAAGATCAAATTCGCCCCGAGCGTTCATTTACGGGGCTTGCCAGTCGATGGCGTAGATTTCCTGGGTGCCGATGTCGCGAACCAGCAGTGGAGAATCATCCGGCGCAAGGCCAGTCCACTGGCCAAATTGGCCCCAGAAACGACGCACGCCTTTGAGGCTGAAAAGCCGTTCCAATTTGTGATCGGAGATGCGGACGCGGTAGAAGGCGGGATCTTCGTTCAGGCTGGTATCGAAGTAAATGTATTGGCTGTCATGGGACCAACTCGGGTATCCCATAGGCATTTTCGCCAGTTGGCGCCATTGCTGGTTGCTGCGGTCGAAGAGCATCAGCTTGAGCGAATCGTTGGTGATGGCGGCGATGTAACGTCCATCGGGCGACCAGCGGGGAGAGAACATCTGCTCGGCACCCGGCAATGGAGAGGTTTTTCCGGTTGTGAAATCGTAGATGACAATTCCCGAAGAGTTCAGCCCAGGGCTTCCGAATCCCATGGCAAGTGACTTCCCGTCGGCTGACCAAGTGGGATCGTATCCTGACTTTGCACCGGGAATGAGATCGCGCAGGCCGGTGCCGTCGGCGTGGATGATGTAGACGCGCCAGTCGCTGGTGAAATTGGTCCCCATAAACGCGATGTGTTTTCCGTCCGGCGACCAGCGCGGCAGGCCACCCTTCATGCCATCGGGCGTGAGTTGCAATCTGTCGGTGCCGTCGATGCGGCTGCGCCAGAGATGGCCATCGGGAACCGAGACATAGGCGATCCACTTTGCGTCCGGAGAAAAGGCGAGATCGCTGATGGAGCCGCCGCCCAGGTAGGGGTCAAAGGCAGATTTGCCGTCGTAATGAGTCAGCTCGCAGCGCGACTGGGAGCCCACCACGAAAATGCGTTTGCCATCTTTGCTGAGCACAGGATCTTCGAAATCCAGTGGACCGTTGGTCAACTGAATGGGCCTTGATGCACGGCCGAACCACGAGGACCGTTCTGGCAAGGCCCAAACATTATGCCGTTGGTCGCGAAAGCTCTCGAAGACGAAATAGCGTCCGTCGGGAGTCCAACTGCCGCAACATTCGTGCGGAGTATTGTTCCAACCGGGAAGCAGGGGTCGTAAGCCACTCCCATCGGCGTTGATTTCCCAGATCGAAAGGGAACTGTTGGCCGCACTGTGCAAGTCAAAGCGCAGTTTCCGGCCATCGGGAGAAAAGCGAAGGTAGGAGACAGAGCCGGGCGCGGTAGCAATTCTCCGAGAGTGACTGAGATCGGCATCAGCGATGTAAATCTCGGGACCGACTGAATAGACGGCCTGCTTCCCGTCCGCAGACCAGGACACTCCTTTGCAGTGAAAGTCAGGTATAAGACGGGGCGGTCCGCTCGGTAAAGGCAACAACCAGGTTTCAGCCGAGTCAAATGTTCCCTTGAAAGAACTTACCACCAGAGCCGACCCATTGGGGGCAATGCCATCGATCTCGACATTGGCGAGTGGGACAGGAAAAATGCTGGTCTCGCCTCCGGAAGCTGATACCTGGCTGGCCACGAAGTCATCCCCTTGCATCTCGGTGAGGTAAAGGCGTTCGCCGTCGCTGAAGAGTTGGACCTTGTAGAGTGCATCGTGCGTGATCTGGGTAAATCCGAGAACGCGCGGCGGCTGCGGAGGAATAAGTCGATATGCGGCGAGGGCTGCCAGAATGAGAAGCACCGCGAGCAGCACTACATAAATGAAGATTCTTCTGCCTGAGTTTGAGGGGGCAATTACGGGTTGCGGCATGGCAGGCGATGGTGCAGCGAGGCCCGGAACCAATTCGACCTGATTGGCGGCGGAATTCGCCGCGCCATTCATCGGACTGCTGGTCACGAGACCGGTCATTGGCGCCGTGACCGGCGCGATGAAGCGATATCCGCGGCGGTAAAGAGTCTCAACATAGCGGGGATTCTCTGAATCATCACTTAGCGCCTGACGCAGTTTTTTCACCGCACTGTTCAGGCTGAGATCGAAGTCGACGAAGGTGTCACTGGGCCAAAGCTTTTTCTGCAACTCTTCCCGTGTGACGACTGTGCCGGGGCGCTCCAATAACGTGGCGAGGATTTGGAATGGCTGCTCGTGAAGCTTGATCTTTACGCCGGACTTGCGCAGTTCGCGCGCATCCAGATCCAGCTCGAAGAGCCCGAATCGAACGACCTTCGGATTTGTCGGACTCGCCGCAGGCTGGGCCATGTTTACGTCACCGATGGTGTTCTAAACGGAGTCTACACCGAAAACGTTCCGTAACGCATGGGATGCCGCGGGTCATATTTCGTTTCTTAGGCAATCTTTTCAACGGATTAGAGAGTCACAATCGTTCCCGCACAGAAATCATGGGCTCGGCATTGTTGTGCCCAAGGGCCAAGAGGGAAATTGAGCGCATCCGCCGCATAGCAGCGGTTTAACCGAGCGGTTCGAGAGCTGGCGGATGGAAGAGGAGATTCACGATGAAGAAGCAAATTCTGATTGTCGCCAGCTTCGTTCTGGCGGTCGGCGCAATTGTGGCTCCGGCCGGCGCGCAAGCGGTCGTCTACGCCCGGATTCCTTTCAGTTTCGTTGTCTTGGGAAAGACGTTGCCAGCTGGCGAGTACACTTTGACCTCAGAACCCCACGAACTGAAGATCCGGGATGCCGAGCACAGGCTGGTCGCGGTTGTTTTAGCCGACGAGATCGCAGGACGATTTAAAGGGGCGAGTGGTCAGCTCACCTTCCATTGCTATGGCGAGCGCTGCTTCCTGGGGGAACTGGAGTCTAAGCGCGACGGACAAGGACGCCAGCTATTGATGTCGAAAATGGAAAGGGAAGCAGCGAGGGAACAAGCTGGGGCGTATTTCGCGGTGATGGGAAGGGAGCGGTGAAGGTTTCCCACTCAAGCCAAGGGGCTGGAGTGGGGACCGGGCGTGTATCCAGCGAAATCAAAATCCCCAGCCCTTCGGCTCACGACGTTCGCTCAGGGCGGGCTCTGCCGCAAAATGCGCGGGAAGAGTGGGGCAACCACAGCGGTTTTATGTCACGGTAGGGATTCTTCGACTTACGCTCGCGTGGGCTCGCGCTTCACTCAGAATGACCGCCGATCCTTTCAGTCCATGCACTTCCCGCTCAAGCCAAACGAAGGCTTGAGTGGGCCACCGAGCCGTGCCTATTAGAACCTCGATCCGCGATAGCGCTGGGCGAGTTTTTTCTTCATAATTCCGGGATGGCTCTCGTCGTTTTCCTGCGCGGCGTCAATGTTGGCGGACATCGAACCTTTCGCCCCAGCGTTCTCGCTCGGGAGCTGCGCGACTACGATGTGATTAATGTGGGAGCGGCGGGCACGTTTGTAGTTCGCAAGCCGGGGTCGCGGACAAAGTTCCGTGCTGCCTTGCTCAGCAAGCTGCCATTCGAAGCGGAGATTATGGTGTGTGAGGGGCGTGATCTTCTGCGGCTGGAAACGGAAAACCCATTTGGGACGCAGCCGTCGCCGCCCGATGTTGTCCGATTCGTGAGTATTCTCTCGAAGGCTGGCGCGGTGCGGGCATCGCTTCCAGTTTCATTTCCTTCGGAAGGGCAGTGGCTGGTGCGGGTGATGGCGAGCGAAGGGCAGTTCGTGTTTGGCATGTATCGCCGACACATGAAAACCATCGGCTATCTCGGCCAGATCGACAAGCTGTACAACGCGCCCGCGACTACCCGGAACTGGAACACGATCGCGGCGATTCTTCGAATTTTGAAGGGTGCGGTCTCATTACCGCGGTAGGGATTCTTCGTCTCACGCTCGATTGCGCTCGTGCTTCGCTCAGAATGACAAAATCAAAATCCCCACTTCTGGCAAAGACGGCCAGAAATGGGGCACCCGGCGATGCCGGGAGAGATGCACGGGAGATCAAATCCCCCGCCCTAAGCGCAAAGATCGCGCTTAAGGGTGGGGCAACCGCTCCATTCACGGCACCCACAATTTACTTCAAGGCAAGTTCTGCGTCGAAGTTGTGGATGACGCCGTAGCATTCGCAGGCGGAGCCTTCGAGCTTCTTGCGATTGAGAATACGAACCGAACCGTGGTTGTATTCGATGATGTGTTTTTTCTGCAAGGAATTGGCGGCGAGGCTGACGCTGGGACGATCGGTGCCCAGCATGGTGGCGAGGAAATCATGGGTGATGCGCAACAAACCGTCGCCGACGCGATCTTGCGTGAGCAAAAGCCAGCGAGAGAGGCGCTGCTCAAGGTCGTGCAGTCGATTGCAACCGGCAGTCTGGGCGACTTGCAGTCCGTGGACGGCGGCGTAGCGGCTCAAGGCTTCGTGAAATCGCGGACAGGAGGATAACAGCATGTGCATGGCGAGGATCGGGATGCGAAATCCGTCGCCAGCAATCTGCACGACCGCGAGATGCGGATTTCGCTGCAAGCCAGCGGCGATTTGTACCGGAGTAAATCCTTCGTTGCCGACCACACCGACCTCGACGCTTTCCGCTCTGCGCGTGGTCACGACCAGCGAGATCATCCCGGAATTTGGAAAGTATGCGAAGTCCACCTTGCGATTCGGCTCGTGCAGTTGCAGATGATGAGGAAGTTCTACGAACTCCAGGCGAGGACGAACAAGGGAGAACTCATCGTCGGGGACGGACAAAAGAACGGAGTTGGCGATGGGTTTGCCGGCGGGATTGGTTCGCTCTCCCGGACGCAGCCTGGAAGATTCTGAGGAAGCAACGCGCGCTTTTGTTTTGCTCAAGGCTGTCTCACGATGTGGAATCTTGCTCTCACGATCTCGTTGGATGCGTGGGTGAAAAGCCGCGTTTGCCGGGGATTCCTGCAGGCGTCCGCGGAAAAGAATGTGGATTCGCTAGGGCATTATTTGCCATAAGGCTAGGGTGATTTCTGTATTCCGGGAGAAGTAGTTCCTGTCCAAAATTCGAATTAGTAGGACATCCGACAAAGCCACGAATCGCCAGGCGCCATGAGCGAATTCCGCATTGAGAGCGGTCGATCCTTGAATTGCCCTTGAGCCAGGGATGGCAAAGAGAATCCTCATCGCCGATGACTACCCTCTGGTGCGGCAGGCGTTGCGAGGGCTTCTGGAAGCCCTCGGCTACTGCGAAGTAGTCGAGGCCGAAAATGGAGAAGATGCGGTAACCAAAACCCAGGAACTAAAACCGGATCTGGTCGTGCTAGATCTGGCGATGCCAAAGATGGACGGGTTGCGTGCAGCGCGGGCGATTTCTTTAGCCTTCCCCCAAATTCCCATCATCATGCACACGCTGCACGCGTCGCCGCGCATTCGCGTGGAGGCTATGAAAGCCGGCGTGCATAAGCTGATTGCGAAATCGGACAGTGCGACGATTCTCGCGGCTGTCCATGAGTTGCTGAGAGCGGCGGAACTTACAGGCCCGGCGGCGGATGTGCCTGCGTCGGGGGCTATTCCGCTGGCGAACCGCGCTTCGGAAAGCTGTTCGCGGGAAATAGATCCAGCGAAGGCGAAGACGGATTCGCGGCGCCCGCGCGGCGTGAACGGTCCAGCAGATCAATAAGCTGCTGAATCAACTCGGAGAATTTGTGGTTGTCCTTTTCTGCGACAATCTGCGCGCACAGCGCTTCCATTTTTGCTCTGTCCTCTGGTTTCATCACGACAAGTAAGACTGCGCGGGGCTCACTGCGAGCCGTACGCAAGATTTCGTAGAAAAAAATGAAAAGTCCCCGAGCGGCGTGCGTGGGAGGACGACAAAAAATTAGGGAAATACCTGAAGGCCTCTGTAGGAAATTCAGGAGCCCTTCGACGTTTTTGCGGGTAGAAGAGGAACGGCGCGGAATTCTCTATTTCTTTTTTTTCTTCGTGGGCTTCGCGGCCGATTTGCTTTTTTTTGCGGGCTTCGCCTTTTTCGCCGGCTTGGCGGCAGGTTTGGGCGTCGGCTTGGGGGCAGGCTTCGCTGGTGTTTCCGGCTTGGAGACCCTGGCTGCTGCCGGTTTGACGGATGCCGCTTTTGCCGCGGGCACAGCAACGACAGGTTCGGCTTTCCCTTTCTTTCCCTTTACGGGGCCTTTTGCCGGAGCTGCAGGCGCAGGGGGGGCGGCGCCCTTGGCAGCGCGTCCACGGCGCGGGGCTGGCGGAGGAGGCGGCGGAGGCGGCGCAAACGGTTTCAGGAATTTCAACGTCTCGGTGCGCGAACGCAGTTTACCGTCGAGCAGCAGCATGAAGACGTCGTGCGCAAGCTTGGGATACGTCGGCAATTGCGGCGTGATCAGCAACTCGGTCATCTCGGGCAAGGGAATCTTCTGCTGGATCTGGCGCCACTTGGTCAGATAGTTCTTGATTTTCTGCTCGACGCTTTGCTGGCGTGCAGTGACGGCGAGGAAGAGGACCATCTCAGGACGCGCGGAGGTGAGCAGGTGCCAGGTACGCGACGGCGTGGCGGCCTCCTTACCCATCAGCCGCTTGGCGAGTTCCTTGGCGTGATCTTCGATGTCGCGCCAGGCTTCGACCAAGTCCTTGCGCGGAATCATGCGCTGGATGTCGGAGATGTCCTTATCGGGCATGCGGCGCGTCAGGAAATACATGACCGCAGGACCGGCGTCAGGCGCATAGCCGAGATCGACCATCTGCTGGCGAGTGCGCATGAGCGCGGCCAGGCCTTCCTGGTCGGCTTTCGCCGCGGTCCAATGGTCATGCAGGATTTCAAGCCAGCCTTCCTTCTCGAGCATCTTGACGACGTGCAGCGGATCATCCTCGTGGGCGAGCGCGCCAATCTCGTGCCCGATGGAGCTGCGCAGGATGTGATCGATGTACTTGCCTTCCTTGGCGGCGTCGTAGCGAGCCTGGGTGCGCTCTTCGAGCGGCCAGTGAAAGCGTGCGGCAAAACGGGTGGCTCGGATGAGGCGCGAAGGATCTTCCAGAAATGAATAGTTATGCAGAATGCGGATCAGCTTGGCTTCGATATCGGCGACGCCATTGAAGGGATCAAGCAGGAGGCCGCGCGATCCTTCATTCAGCGACAAGGCCATGGCGTTGACGGTGAAGTCGCGGCGACGCAGGTCCTCGTGAATCGTGGCCGGCGCGACCAGGGGAGGCTTTCCCGTCTTTTCGTACTGCTCGGTACGCGCCATGCTGATTTCGGCGCGAGCATTGCCGGGGAGCGCGACGAAAATGGCGCGAATGTCTTCCTCAACCGCGGTGATTTTAGCCCCCGCCTTCTCGAGGTCCTTCTGCAGCTTGAGGGGATTGCCCTGAACAGTGAAATCGAGGTCGCGGATAGCGAATCCGCTGATAATGTCGCGGATGGCGCCGCCGGTCAGGTAAAGGTTCATGCCCGCCGCGCGGGTTACATCTTGAACGAGGGCGACGCCTTTGAGCTGGTCCGGCGAGAGCCGGAGTTCCATCGTGTAAATGTAATCAGCCATTCGCGTTCAGCGGACAACCGGACGCCGGCCGAGTCGCGGATTCCCTCTCGGCAGAGGTGCCGGGATGGGGCGGACGGGCCGAGCTTTCCACAAGATTTCCACAGCCACAACCATGGCACAACTCGGAACCCCAGTCACTCAGATGCAAGTGACTTAATACAAAGTAGTTAAGCAAAGTGAAAAGTTTGCGGCAAGCTAAAGAAAATAACACACCGTTTACATTTTGGCTACTGCCAAGGAGGATTCCGGCAGTTTCGCGGGGAAAGATGCGAAAATCAGTTGCTAGCTGCCAGCACCCAGTTGCCAGTCTCAAAAACCTAGAAGGCTTGGCACTTCCCTATGTGTGCTGATCGAAGCGGCGGAACTGGCGGCTGACAACTGGTAACTGGTTTTATGCCCTCGACGCATAAAAAAGTGATTGTGCGGAAGATGGATCGCGATTCCGTCTCAGGATACGTGTCGCCGACGCAATTCGTGAATGAAGGCAAGATCGAAGTGCTGAATACTGCCGGGACAGTCATAGCGATCGATTTGCGAGAGATCAAGGGAGTCTATTTTGTACGCGAGTTCGGCGAAGCGGAATCGCTGACACGTAAGACGTTTACCTCGCGTCCGAGGTCGGAGGGATTGTGGGTGCGGCTGCGGTTTAAGGACAGCGAGATTCTTGAGGGACTCATGCCTCCTGATTTGACGCAGACGATGCCGGAGGGATTTCTGGTGAGTCCTCCGGATCAGCGTTCGAACACGCAGAGAATTTTTGTGCCGCGGACAGCACTGGAGTCATTGACGGTGTTGGCCGTGATTGGGACCAGCCGGCGGCAACGACGAGGGGCGGAAGATCAGCGGCAGGTGCGGATGTTTGGAGAGTAAAACGAAGACTTCGGGCCTTGGCTTCTCTCAGCCCATAGGGATTCTTCGACCCGCGCTCGCGTGCGCTCCCGCTGGCTCAGGATGAAATCCTTGTTCATCTATTCCCATGTCTCGCAAAAACGGCTAGACGTGGGGCATCCCATTTCTTATTTTTGGGCACGGCAAAATCCCCACTTTTGACAAAACCGGCCAGAAATGGGGTACCCCTTCGACATTCCAGGTTTATTTTCCGGCATAGGTGCGGGGGGAACCGATTCCCGAACATTTATCGAAACCGACGCCGCATTCCGAGGAGCCTTGTGTGATGTCGTAATAGTCGGTGGCGTATTCGGTGGAGTTCGACAGCACGCTGTACATCATTACATGCTCAGCTAGGCTGCCTTTCGCCCTGTGGTCAGCAGCATTCACGATGCCGGCAAAGGTGGGCGTTGCCCAGCTTGTTCCACCGACGGAGTACCATCCGCCATCGAGATAAATCGGAGCACAACAGAAATCGGCGGCGACGTCGGGATATCCGCGCTGCGTTCCGACGATGTTCTGCACGCCATTCTGATATCTTGGCCGGGGCTCGTAGGGGCTGAGATCGCCGCCTCCGCCGCCATTGTAGTAGACTTCATTCA
Organism: Verrucomicrobiia bacterium; assembly: GCA_035523795.1. Classification (GTDB taxonomy): domain Bacteria; phylum Acidobacteriota; class Terriglobia; order Terriglobales; family Acidobacteriaceae; genus Sulfotelmatobacter. The sequence continues at coordinate 49,307 of DATKQB010000005.1, forward strand.
CGAAATCGCCACTCGGGTTGCGATTGAAATAGGTTCCGCCGACCGCAACCACATTGGGCGACGCACCGGGATAAATGCTGACGCCGAGTCCGCCATCGCCGGCGGCGGCAAAGAAGACGACGTTCTTGGTGGTGAAGTATTTGTCCCAGTTGAGTTCCTCGCTGACTTCAGGATCTCCCCAGCTCATGCTGACAACGCCGCCTCCGGCAGCGGCCACGAGTTTGGCTGCGAGTTGCACGGCGGCGAATGTGGGATCGGTATTAACCTGCACAGATTCGACGAGATAAATCTTCGCTTGTGGCGCCATAGCGTGCGCCCATTCGATGTCGAGCGCTTCCTCGACTTCCCAATCGGAATAGACCGGCGGCTTTTTCGTTCCGGGCCAAGTGACGGTCAAATCGGCGGCGGGAATTCCGTAATAGCTCGAAAATGCGGCGAGGTCGCTGGCGGCGGTGGGATAGTCTCCAGCATCGACAATGGCGATCGCGCCCCATCCGCCGGTGGGAACCGCGGCGCTGGTAGCGATCGGGCAGCCAGTCGTTCCGCTCACTAATTTATAGACGCATGCGACCGATCCCGGAGTTTCCACGCCGGAGGGCGGTTGCGGAGCAGCTTTATCGGAGTCGACGAAGAAGTAGTTGGTGTGATGGCGGCCGGGCTGGGGAATGCTCGATGCCGGATAGATGATTCTGTGTCCGTTGAAAACAGTTTCGACGTTTTGAGCGGAGGCCACGTTGGAGAGGGCGACGAAGACTGCAATAGCAAAGAGGGCAATGGGAAAAATTGTTGATGCGGAGAAGAAACGCTTCATCAGTGCTCCTGGCGGCAATTTTGCCGTCCGAAGATAATGCCCGCAGGGCCGCGCAAAAGCAAGCCCAACAAGGGAACTGGGAGGATGGTTCAGGCGGAGTTCACTTCCCACACAGCAGGCGGGAAAGGAACGCAAGAATCTGCATACGAGGTTTGTTGGGCGCCCTCGAAATCATTGAAATCGCGGCGATCTTGATGTAACGTTTGGGGTCCCGGCAGACCACGCTGTCTGCAAAAGGACCAAACCGGGCGAACTTCCCTTCCCTCCTCAGTTCGGTCTTGGGTGCTCGTCATTTCTGGTCGCAGGTGTGTCGACATGTCAGCTACGCGCGCTTCGTCTCGCCCGTTCGTCTCTGGCTCGTTCGCAAGAAACATTCTCATAATTGCGTTTGCCGTTCTGGTAGCGATCTCGGCGACTGCGCAAACACCCGCTTCGCCGCAGGCATTGGCTCCGGAACCGCTGATTACGCAACCCGTGGATGAGTCGCAACTGACGACGCTCACGGGCAACACGCATCCGCTGGCGCGTCCGGAATTTGATTTGGGAACGGCGCCCGCGAGCCTGCCGATGGAGCGCATGCTGCTGGTGTTGAAGCGCAGTCCACAGCAGGAGGCGGCGCTGCGCACTTTGCTCGACAATCAGCAGGACAAGCACTCGTCCAGCTATCACCAGTGGCTGACGCCGGATCAGTTCGGCAAGCAATTTGGGCCAACCGATCAGGACATGGCGACGATCACGGCGTGGCTGCAATCGCACGGATTTCAAGTCGGCTCGACTCACGGCCGCACGGTGCTGGAATTTTCCGGATCGGCGAGCCAGGTACAGGAAGCATTTCACACCGCTATTCACAAGTACGTGGTGAACGGCGAACAGCACTGGGCAAATGCGAGCGACCCGTCTATTCCGACGGCGCTAACGCCGGCAGTGGCGGGGGTGGCATCGATGAACAACTTCCCGCGCAAGCCGATGAATGTGCAGGCGGGCGTTCTCAAACTCGATAGAGCAACTGGCAAGGTATATAGCGAGAATCCGCAGGTCACGCAACCGGGGCAGTGTACACCGGTGAACGAGTGCTACGGGCTGGGTCCGTACGACTTCGCGACTATCTACAACCTTGCTCCGCTATGGAGTGCGGGCATCGACGGGACCGGAGTCACGATCGCGATCGTGGGGGAAACGGACATCCAGATGAGCGATGTGCAGGCGTTTCGTTCTAACTTCGGCCTCCCTGCGAATGATCCGGTGTTCATTTTGAATGGACCAGATCCCGGGATCCAGACAGACGAAACGGAAGCCGATCTTGATGTGCAGTGGTCGGGAGGCGTGGCCAAGGGGGCAACAGTCGACTTCGTCATTTCACAATCAACGGAAACAACTTTTGGGACCGACCTGTCGGCGGTCTACATTGTGGAGCAGAACCTGGCGCCGATCATGAGCGAGAGCTACGGACAGTGCGAGCTGGCGCTGGGCACCGCGGGAAATCAGTTCTACGACGTGCTCTGGCAACAGGCGTCCGCAGAAGGAATTACTGTGTTCGTTTCGGCTGGGGACGCGGGTTCAGCAGGATGCGACGACTTCGATGCCGAGTCGCCCGCGCCGGCGCGATATGGCTTGCAGGTGAGCGGATATGCCTCCACTCCTTACAACGTAGCCGTCGGGGGAACTGACTTCAACGACTTCGACAACTCGACAACGTATTGGAGTGACAGCAACAACCCGACGACGCTGCAATCGGCGCTCAGCTACATTCCCGAGACGACCTGGAATGACTCCTGCACGAATGCGCTGTTTGCGACTATCGGTTTCAGCTCAAATCCAGAAGCCAATTGCAACAACTCGCAGCTGATTCCCTACTTTGATGTGCCGGTCGCAGGATCGGGAGGATCGAGCGCCTGCACGACTCCCAACGGAAACACTCCCTCCAGTTGCGCGGGGGGATACACGAGACCGTCCTGGCAGACGGGAAGCGGCAGCTTTTCACCGGATGGGCACCGCGATCTTCCCGATGTGTCTCTGTTTGCCAGCCCAGGGTTTGTGGGCGAGATTTACCTGATTTGCCAAGCGGACGCTCAGGCATATTGTCAACCTGGGACGCTTGAATTTGGCGGAGTTGGTGGAACGTCGGCGTCATCGCCGGCGTTTGCCGGCATCATGGCGCTGATCAATCAGCAAACGGGAGAGCGGCAGGGCAACGCGAATTACGTGTTCTACAAGCTCGCGCAGAAGAGCGGGGCGAGTTGCACATCGTCGGCCAGCGAGGCGAGCAGTTGCATTTTCAACGATGTCACAGTTGGTACCAATGCCGGGCCTTGCGCGACCGGAAGTCCCAACTGCGTGACTAACACGGGAGGAGACTCCTACGGCGTATTGAGCGGCTATAACGCCGGTGCCGGCTATGACATGGCTACTGGCTTGGGATCGGTGAATGCCTACAACCTGGTGAAGCAGTGGAACTCGGTCGCGACGCTGGCTTCGGCCACGACTTTGACCCCCGTCAGCAGCACTACATTGACTCATGGACAAGCGTTCCAGTTCAGTGCGGCCGTAAAGCCCGAGTCGGGCACCGGGGCGACGCCGACAGGAACAGTTTCTTTGATTGGACCCGCGACGCAGTTTCAGACATCGCAAGGAATCGCTGGCTTCAATTTGAGCAGCGGAACCGTCTCAGGCAGCACAGATCTGTTGCCGGGAGGAAGCTATCAGTTGACCGCACATTATTCCGGCGACGCGAATTATGCCGCGAGCGATTCCGGACCGATCAGCGTCAATGTAGGGAAAGAAAACAGCGAGCCGCAAGTTTTTCTGGTGACCTTCAACGCGCAGAACCAAGTTATCAGTGGCGATACTAATACTGCCGTTTATGGCTCGCCGTACATCTTGCGGGTGAATGTAGAGAATTCTTCGGGGCAGATGTGCAATCCGGTGAGTACCTCGAATGCGACTGGATGCCCGTCAGGGAACGTCGTAATGACGGACAACGGCAGTTCGCTCGACGCAGGAACGTTCGCGCTGAACAGCTACGGATATTTTGAAGATTGGTCCGTGCAGTTGCCGGGCGGCACGAACAATGTGAAAGCGGCGTACGCGGGGGATAACAGCTTCGATGCGAACTCAGTGACAAGCCCGATCACGATCACGCAGGCGGGGACTTCCATAGCTACTCCTACGACAGTGGGAGTGGGGCCTTGGGTGGGTTCGACTTTGTATGAAAATACAGCTGTAACCGCCAAGAGCAGCGGTATTGCGCCCAGCGGAACAGTAACGTTTTTCGCGAACGGAAAAGCGATGGCCGGCACGGTCAGCTATTCGGGGACAGCCGGGTCGGGTTCGCCCCCCACAGCTAGCTTGAGTGCAGGTTTCGAGAGTTCAGTTTCGCCCTTCACGGCACCGGGGACTTATTCAATTTCGGCCTCTTACAGCGGCGATTCCAATTACGCTTCGTCGACCTCCGGTGTCGTCGATCTTATGGTGCAATATCAGCAGCCTTCGGTAACACTGTCTCCCTTCACACAAAACGTTCCACTTGGGTCGACAGCTACCGTGACGGCAGTAGTAGACACCACGAATAAATCGAACTACCCGACTGGCACCGTTACATTCGTGAATCTCTCGAATAATCAAAGTCTGGGAACGCCGGTGGCCTGCACTAACGCTAAAGACAGCAACGGCAATTTTGAGTGCCAGGCCATCTTTACCTTTACGCCAGCCGGCGGCACTACGGTTCTGTCCGCGAACTACAGCGGGGATCAGAATTATCCGAATGCCTCCTCCGGCGCCGTCAGTGTCAGCGTACCTGATTTCTCACTTAACCCAAACCCCGCGTCGATCATGGTGACTCAAGGTCAGGTGCAGACGCTCATGATCAGTGTCGCAGACCTAGCTGGATTTTCGGGCACGGTTGGCAATTTCACCTGCAGCGGTCTGCCGGTGGAGACATCATGCAGCTTTAATCCGACGCAAGTGACGGGCCAAGGTGCGACAACACTGACGATCACCACGACGCCGCTCGGGCAGACCGTGCCTGCGCGGCGAGCAACAGTGCGGCGTGCATCGTTGGACGCGCCCTGCACGGGATGGCTTGCGAGCATGATGCTTCCATTTTTAGGCCTATCTTTCGTCGGGATTGCAACTCGCCGAAAGAAGTCTATGCTTCCCTGGCTGCTCGTGATCGCTCTGGCGGGTACGGCGCTGAGTTGTGGCGGTGGAGGCGGAGGAGGGGGACAACAAAGCAATCCTGTGCCATCAATTTCTTCCCTGTCTCCGACCCAACAAGCGGCCGGATCGCAATCGCAAACGCTGACCATCAATGGATCGAATTTCATCACGAATTCCACGGTTACGTACAACGGTGTGGCACACACAGCCACTTACGTTAACTCATCCCAGCTATATATCTCTCTAAGCCAAGGCGACATGGCGACGGCTGGCTCGTATTCGGTAGTGGTCTCGAATCCCGCACCGGGCGGCGGCGCATCGAGCCCAACGAACTTCACCGTGACAACGGGCACGCCGGTGGGGAACTTCATCGTAACGATTGGAGCGTCGAGCGGTTCGCTAACCCACACGACGACGTTTCAGCTGACAGTTCAGTAGAAAACTGATGTTCGAGCGAGTTCAGGTTCCCGACCCTGCCGCGGCAAGCGCGACAAGAGTGGGGCAACCGCACCTTGACTTAGGCTTACACTCTATCCATCTCGCTCTGGTGTACGATTTACTCGCACCTACATCTTGCACATGAAACTTTCTGCAATTGCTGCTGCCCTTGACCTACGTCTGGAAAATGGATCGCCTGAAACGGAAATCTCCGGCCTGAACGGAATTGAGCAGGCCGGGCCGGGCGAACTGACCT
>DATKQB010000006.1:0-4480 GCA_035523795.1 Verrucomicrobiia bacterium
TTTCACCGCCCATTTGCACCAGTCCATGAAGTCCGGCTCAAGGTCGAGGTGGACAAAACGGTTCCGCAGCGGCCGCGGCATCGAGAAATGGACGCCTCGCTCCGAAGCCGGATTGCCCGCCGCGATCACCACCCAGCCATCCGGAAGCCGGTATTCGCCCAGTTTGCGATCGAGGACGAGCTGATAGCACCCTGCCTGGGTTATCTGCGGCGCCGCAGTCAGCTCATCGAGGAACAGAATGCCCTCCCCATCGATCGGCAGGAATTTCGGCGGTACCCACTCCGCGCGGTCCGCCGAGATCCGCGGCAGGCCGCGCAGATCGACAGGATCGAGCTGAACCGCCCGGATATCGAGGAAATCGCACTTCCGGTCGGCGGCGACTTGGGCAACAATTTGCGACTTGCCGACACCGCAGGCGCCCCACACGTGCAGGGGCACACGTTCACTGATCAGCGCATGAAGCGCCTCGTAGAGTTCTGAAGGTTTCATTGAATTGGGATCCTTTTCAAGGAAGAGAATCGGAATAAGGCTCTTGAAGAAGGCCGCACGACGGCGGGTGTGAATGGGCCCGGCAGTGCTGATGGGTTTCGCTAGATTGCGAAGTCAACATAGTACCCGCGACCATCATGCGACGGGCGATTCTTCAGACAGATCTCGCCGGCGGTCGCGTCTAGAAACCTGGCACGATGCCGACTATCGGGACCGATTCCAAGAGAACGCCCGTCATCAGGTGTCCCATGCAAGTAGTTTGATTCGATTGCACGGAGATCCAGAGCTTGATTGGGCGGGTTACCTGCGCATTATGCGGCCAAGCCGAGCAATCGTCGCCAACCCTTTACGAAATAGCGATCTCTCAGGACGCAACTGATGGCCAGTTGGTCCCACTCAGGCCCCACCCTTTCCGGGTAAAAGGTCTCGACCCCACGTCTATGATGCGGGGAACTCTTCCATCCATCTACTGGCCGCCAATACTCCTCGAACGGCATGTTGGGCTCAAGGTGACATCCGCCAGCGTGGAGGCAATACTGGCCTTGATCGTCACCCACCTCGACGACGGGGAGGACGATATTGACGGCCAGAAACTCATTTCTCGCAAGATCGAAAAGTTCGGGGTCTTCAAGCACGCTAGTCAAATCAAGAACAATGGCGGCGGTAAAGCTATCTGGTCGGCGCGGAATTGACAGATGCTCGAAGGGCGGTCCAAGTAAGTACTCAATCTCGTCTTTAGGGATCGAATGTGGCCCTGCCAGACCGAGGCTTCCCTCCTCGTAACAATCAGCAATCCATTTGGTTGTCTCACGAACTAACGAGCTAAGAACTTGCTTGTTGCCGAACTTCGAAAGGAGCAGAACAGTCGGGACTAACGAGATTCCCCACCGGTCAGAAACGGGATGGGCAGTTCCGATGTTTGCTCCAACAAATCCGCAAATATAATCTGCGATTTGGTGAGCTTTTGCGTCATCTCCCCGCACATCCGCATGAAGCCAGCCTAGCAGGCCCAGGATCTCGATAATGGTCATACATCGAACCGGGTATGTAACGTAGGCTGCCGGATTATTGTCTCCGATAATCATCTCGTCCGGATTTAGAAATTTTCCTTGACAGCTAGCCCACAACTGGCTGGCATAGTTTTCGAACATTGCGCGCGCGGAGGAGAGGGCTACGCCGGCTGCATCGGGCAACGGCGTCTGACCATGGACAGTAGCCAATGTCGATCTGAGGAGCAAAAGGCCGGTCCATGAAGCAAGATCTACTCTGTTCTGACGTCTGCAGTGGTTAGCAATCACCGCAGCCTCGAGCGAGTCGCGCAGATTTAGCGTGTTCCAGGTAGACCTGATCCACGCGCGTGAGTAATTCTCCAAATCCCGAAAGCTAAGATTTTCGCCCTGGGAGCCGAGAACCTGAAGCAAAGCCATTGGAGAGCCGCTAAGGCATCTTGGGTCGGTCGCGAGCATCTCGACCAACGTGTCACGATCCCAGGTAAGGAACCCCGTTTCTCCAAGCTCTGCCAGGTGTTCGCTGTATTGCTGAGCTGCTAGAGCCGCACCGCCGACCAACCTCCCCGTAGTTACAAGCCTAGCGGTGCGCTGCATTCCCTTGTCGAAATTAGGATGGGAGAGTGTATCGGTGCGAAGCTTGTCGATTTGGCCTCGGCATACGTCCCACTCACTCGTCCCGATGTTCCCTGCCTTTGTTTGAAACGTATACTGATGCAACACACCGTCTTCATTGCGCTTTGCAATAAAGTCTTTCCCAAACTCAAAAGTCCCATGAAGAAAATGAATGTCATAGAAGCCGTGCAGACGCAGCAAGGTCATGAAAGGGGCGTCGAATTCGCGCTCGGTCAACGAATCAATGTAGTTTTCGATAACGCCGTCGAGCATTGAATTCCCTGCGCTTTCTTTCTATGAGGTCGTTGTAGGCCCTCTGCTGTTCTTCCGTTGGCGGAGGCAGTGCTGCCAACTGCTTCGCCATTGTGGGATGCACAACCAATGTTGGCAGAATCGGCTGGCCATCTCGGTCGAATTGTAGTTCGATCTTCTCCAGCCCAGTCAGATAAAGCTCGAAGCTGAGTGGCTTTCCGTGCGCGTCTGTTGCGGTCCCGGCTGCATCGCAGGTTTTTTGGAACATGTTGAAGAAATGGGGCATCACAATCGAAAGTCTTTCGTCAGCCATTGCATCAACTTGTTCTGCAAGCGCGTCGAGATTGCAAGACCGAATGTCATCCCATTTGATAACGATCTTGCTTTCGATCATGAGTGGTTTGTTTTCAACCACCTCTCCTGATGGCATCGTGTTTTGCGTGGTTGGGATATCCTCCAGCGGGAGCGCCTCGGGGATGCTGGCATAGAGGCTGTCCTTTGCCTTCATCAACTTTCCTACCGCGGCATGCAGGAATCTGAACTGCGCGCACTCGTACTCAGGAAGAGAAAACGGCTCCGATTTGGTCTTGCCAATGATTGGCATTTGTTTTGGCTGTTCTCCTTCCATGTCGGAAGAGCCCGCTCGTCGCGTAATCCGACGACAGGCCTCCGTCCGCGACGCGGCGCAGATTGCACCCAATCGAAAATCAGACCACTGAGTGCGGAATGATGCCCCATCGGTCCGACGGACACCGATCATAAGATGCAATGGCGGCTGGCCACCCTGCTAGGAGCGAAATCGTCACAGAGCCAGCGAAGGCCTTGTCCCGCGTGCTCTGATCGCCGAAGCCCGCAAGCAGACCCTCAATAGAAACGTCTTCATCCAGCGCATCCCAATGCAGGCCGCGACTTGTGACTCTGACCCGCTCGCGCTGTTCTGGGGTGCTGCGCAGCAAGCGCGGAAACCACGCCAGAGGCACGACGAGGGTTTGGCCGTCGCTTAATTCCACACGCATGCTGTCAGAAGTGAAGCCGACGAGCATAGCTCTAGGCGAAGAATGCATTCCAAGTCCTTTCAATTAGATCCGCGTTGGCCTCAATAATGCCACGTAGTTCGCGAAGAGTCCGCGCGCCGTAACCACCATTGTAGGCGACCTGAACCACTGGATTCAGCCAAAACTTCGCTTCCACACCACCCCTCTCAACGTGGACATGCACCGGCTCGCGCGGTGAACACTCGTTGGAATAGAAGAAAAACCGGAATCCGCGCTCGCAAAAGACAGTTGGCATAACGTGAGCAATCGTAGTTCCGACGCTGAAAGGATAGGACAGACGGCTGGACACCCGCGCACCGCTCACAATGAGCATCAGATCGGCGCAATCAGTTCCGGAGTGTTGTTCCGCACATTTCCCGCCGCACTACTCACCTTCCAGGCTTTCATCTCTTCCGCCGGATACGGCCTAAGTAGATCGACAGGAAGATGCGCCGGTTCACCAGGTTCCAGCCATCGCTGGTAGTCCCTCGGCGCGAGAATCACGGGCATCCGATTATGAATCGGCTCCATGAGTTCATTCGGATCCGTGGTGAGTACGGTATACGTCTCCAACACCTTATCCAGCGCTTTGTCTTTCCAGGTCTCCCACAGACCTGCGAAGGCGAACAGCGAACCGTCGCGTAGGCCGATGGCGTAGGGTTGTTTCATCTTCGCGTCAATTCTCTTCCATTCGTAAAACCATTCCGCAGGCACGAGACAGCGCCGGCGTTTCATCGCTTCCCGAAATGCAGGGCTGGTGGTCACGGTTTCCGATTTCGCATTAATGGTGGAGTAGCCAATCTTCGAATCCTTAACCCAGAAAGGGATCAATCCCCATCGCATGATGGTCAGCTCCCTCTGGCCCGTCTCGCGGTCGAGCCTTACCACCGGCTGCAGGCTCTGCGGCGCGACGTTGTAGGACGGCGCGAAATAGGAATCATCGAACACATTGGTGTCATGCGTCTGCATCCATTCTGCAATCCGCTGCTTGTCGGCGCGCCTGCCGTATCGTCCACACATGGCGAGAGATTAACATTCGGGCCAGGTAAAGCCGGCAAACGATTGGGAAACGCGCCGTGTATT
>DATKQB010000007.1:0-76387 GCA_035523795.1 Verrucomicrobiia bacterium
ATGGCCAGCAGTCGAGCGAATCGTGGGCTTGCGATATCGGCGTGCTGATCGCGGAGGGCCTGCATCCCGTGGCCAATCCCGCTTCGGATTCGTTCGGGAATATCTACACCACGTTCAGCGGGTCGCGCGGGCAGAAAGTCCCGGTGGCGGTCTACAAGATCGACCTGAACTTTAATATGAAGCCGTTCATCAACGAGCTGATGAACGCAACCGGCTTGGCGTTCGATCCGCAGGGATTGCTGTACGTATCCAGCCGGAACGATGGCGTGATATATCAGGTTACCCCGACCGGCAACATGTCGGTCTTCGTGGAGGGTATGGGCGTGGCCACCGGCATCGCCTTCGACGCGGAACAAAATCTCTACGTCGGCGATCGCAGCGGCACGATTTTCAAGATCGGCCGCGATCAGCAGGTCTTCGTTTTTGCCACGCTCGAGCCCAGCGTCTCCGCCTACCATCTCGCGTTCAGTCCCAGCGGTGATCTTTTTGTGACCGGACCTACTACTTCGAGCTTCGACCGCGTCCACCGCATTGATCCGAGCGGCAACGTGAGCACGTTCTACAAAGGCTTGGGAAGGCCACAAGGCGTGGCGTTTGACGTGGACGGGAATCTGTACGTTGCCGCTTCTCTTTCCGGCAAGCGCGGCATCGTGAAAATCACTCGGGATGGGCACGCCAACCTCGAAGTGTCCGGCCAGGGATTAGTTGGATTGGCCTTTGGGCCCGGGCGCTCTGTCATCCTCGCCACCACCAACGCCGTACATCATCTGTCGTGGAACATTCAGGGTCTGCCGCTGCTGCCCGAGTAAACTTCTCAAACCCGTCCACTCTATCTTTCTCCGCGCTAGCTCGATTTGTCTCCACCGTTTTTCATTTACACTTTAATCGCGTGAACGCCGAAATCATTGCCGTGGGCTCCGAACTGCTGACGCCCCACCGCATGGATACGAATTCGCTCTATCTCACCGATCAGCTCAATTTGCTGGGCATCGATGTCATCTTCAAGAGCGTGGTCGGCGACAACTCGGCGCGGCTGGTCGCAGCCGCACAGCATGCTCTGTTTCGCTCCGACATGCTCATCTTCAGCGGAGGGCTTGGCCCCACGGAAGACGATCTCACGCGCGAAGCGGTGTCCGAAGCCCTCGGTCTCAAACTTCAGCGTGATCCGGAGGTCCTGCACGCTCTCGAACAGCGCTTCGCCGCGCGGGGATGGAAGATGGCGGCCAACAATGCCAAGCAAGCTGACGTTCTCGTTGGCGCAACGGTTCTTCCCAATGCAAACGGCACAGCTCCGGGCCAGTGGATTTCCGGCCAATTCGATGGCCGCGAACACATCATCGTTCTGCTGCCAGGCCCTCCGCACGAAATGCGAGCCCTGTTTGAAGCGGAGGTCCGCGAGCGGTTGCGGGCAAAAGTTCCAGCGGCATTTTTTGGAAGCCGTACGCTGAAAGTTGCCATGCTCGGCGAATCGCACGTCGACGCGCGGGTTGCGCCCATCTACAAGCGGTATCCGGATGTGGAGACGACCATCCTTGCCGGAGCGGGCGACATAGAACTGCGTTTCAAGAGCCGTGCGCCTACGCACGAGGAAGCCCAGCAGCGGGTCGATGAAGTCGCCGGATTGGTAGAAGATGAACTCGACGACGCCGTTTACTCCCGCGATGGCGAATCGCTCGAGCAGATCGTCGGCTACTGGCTGCAGATGCGGGGCTCGACTGTGGCCGTGGCGGAATCCTGCACCGGCGGCATGCTCGCCGAGCGCATCACTTCCATCAGCGGGAGTTCGCGGTATTTTGTCGGCGGCGCAGTGGTGTATTCCAACAATCTGAAAACCGAATTCGCCGGCGTTCCGGCGGACATGATCGAGCGCCATGGCGCCGTCAGCCGCGAAGTCGCAGCCGCGCTGGCGGAAGGCATCCGTTATCGCTGCGAAGCAACGTTCGGTGTTGGTATCACTGGAGTCGCCGGTCCCGGCGGCGGCACCGCGGAAAAGCCCGTCGGGCTGGTCTTTCACGGAGTGGCCAGCGATCGCGGAACCGAAGTCGTTCAGCGCAATTTTGCCGGCGACCGTCAACGCATTCGCCGCTTCGCCTCCACCATGGCTCTCGATATGCTGAGAAGGAAATTGATGTAGTCCCGTGTCCCGAGTCGCGAGAAAACCGTCACGACTCAGGACTCAGGACTCGCAACTCAGGACTCGCATGCGCCTCTTCGTCGCACTCGACATTGATAATGAAATTCGCGAACGCATCGCCCGCTTCGTCGAAGGGGTGAATCCCTTCGCGCCCGACGCACGCTGGGTCAAGCCGGAATCGCTGCACGTCACTTTGAAATTCATCGGCGAGCAATCCGACGCAGCATTGGAAAAAATCAAGCAGGCGCTGAGCGCGGTCAAAGGAAAGACGATGGAAATTCAGTTCCGCGGCTCGGGATTTTTTCCCACCGCGAAATCGGCTCGCGTCTTCTGGATCGGAATTCAGGCTGGCCCGGAGTTAGCTGCATTGGCTGATGCTATCGATAGCACCATGCCCGCGCTCGGAATCGCGACGGAGGATCGCGCCTTCAGCCCGCATTTAACACTGGCCCGCGCCGCCGGTGGTTCCGGTTCGCCGCGATGGCGCAAGGGAGACGCGCCGAATCGCTCGTTTCAGCATCTGCAGGAGAAACTGGCCGCGCGGCCAACACCTGAGTTTGGTACTATGACCGCCCGCGAGTTCTTTCTCTACCAGAGTCAGCTCTCGCCGAAAGGATCGAAATACACGAAGCTCGCATCGTTCAAACTTGAGTAGCATCTCTGGGTGATCGTGCGGTCGTTCCCGCCCACCCGTATCCAGTCAGGTGCGACCACACTCGCATGACAACATTTCTCTCCATCGCCGCCGTCGGTTATCTGCTGGGATCGATCCCCTTCGGATATCTACTGGTCCGCTTCGTCCGCGGCGAAGACGTACGCCGGAGTGGCAGCGGCAATATCGGCGCGACCAATGTCGCCCGCAAATCTCCTATACTCGGAGTCGTGACCCTCCTGCTTGACGCGGCCAAAGGCGCCGGAGCGGTTGCGCTGGCCTATGTGATCGCCGATCACGCGAAAGCCGTGGGCATCCCGAGCTACACGCATCTCTCGCTGGGCGCGCTATTCGCCGTCACCGGACACATCTTTCCAGTCTGGTTGAAATTTCGCGGAGGCAAAGGTGTCGCGACCGGGCTGGGAGCTTTCGCCATTCTCGCGCCAAAAGCAGTGTTGATCGCAGCCGCCATCTTCCTTGTGCTCGTCCTGGCGTTCCGCTACGTTTCTCTGGGGTCGGTCGTCGCCGTCGCTCTGTTCCCTTCGCTGGCCTGGACTCTGCACGAATTCGGGGAATGGCAATCGCTCGGATTCATGGGACTGGCTGCGCTGCTCATCGTGCTCAAGCACTCGTCTAACATCGCCCGCCTGCTGACGGGAACCGAAAACCGCTTCGGACAAGGACGCCGGGTCTCGAGCGATCAATCCGGTGGGCGAAAATCATGAGCCAAGTCGCAGTCATCGGCGGGGGCGCGTGGGGCACAGGGATTGCCATCGTCCTCGGTCGCAAAGGTACGCATCAGGTGCGGCTGTGGGCGCATGAAGCCGAAGTCTGCAACTCTATCAACAGCGGACGCGTGAACCAGCAATTTCTTCCGGGCCGCAAAATTCCCGATCCCGTCGAAGCCACGACTGACCTGGCGGCGGCGCTTAAGCACGCAGACATTGTGGTCAGCGTAATGCCTTCGCAACATTGCCGCGCTCTTTTCGAGCGCATGCGGGCGCTGATTCCCGATGATGCTCTTATCGTCAGCGCGACTAAGGGGCTCGAGGAAGGCTCTCTGCTGCGCATGAGCGAAGTGATCCGACAACTGCTTCTTCGCGACGACGGATCGATTCCACCGATCGGCGCCTTAAGCGGTCCCTCGTTCGCGCAGGAAGTCGCGCGCGGCGACCCGACCGCCGTCGCCATCGCCTCGCACGATTCGCGGCTGCTGAGCAACGTGCAGCAGGAATTCAGCGATTCCCGCTTCCGTGTTTACACCAATCAAGACGTGATTGGCGTGGAACTCGGGGGCTCGCTTAAGAACATCGTCGCCATCGCGGCGGGCATATGCGACGGTCTCGGCCTGGGTCACAACTCCATCGCGGCGCTGATTACGCGCGGCCTCGCGGAAATCACCCGCCTGGTGGTTGCCTGCGGCGGCCGCGCCGAAACCATGGCCGGACTCGCTGGACTCGGCGATCTCGTCCTGACTTGTACCGGCGGCCTTTCCCGTAACCGCAGCGTCGGCGTCGAACTTGGCCGCGGAAACAAACTTCCCGCAATCATCGCCGGCATGCACGGCATGGTCGCCGAGGGCGTCTTCACCACCAACGCAGCAGTCGGACTGGCGCGCGCTCGCGGCGTGGAAATGCCCATCACCGAGCAGATGCACGCCATTCTGCATGATGGCAAGTCTCCCCGCGAAGCCATCCAGGAATTGATGACCCGCAGCGGCAAGAGCGAAATTCACCAGACGTGAGCGTGCTGCTTGCAGTTCATTACTCACAGCTCACAGCTCATTGCTCGAAGTTACCTCGCTCAGGTACTTCGGTAACGCCGACGTAGCGTCATTCCACCGATAAAATCGAGTGCAGACCTTTGATAGCCGCCGCCACTTCGCTTTCGGTGCCCGCGGTTTGAGTAAAGGGAGAACCTTGTCGTCCGCCGCTACCAACCACGCCCGCATCCCGATCCTTTACCTGATCCTGGGCGTGCTCCTGGTCATCAGCATCGTCCCCATGTATTTCTACTCGGCGCAGGTTGAGGCCAAGAACTCAGAGCGCCTGAAGCGGGACGAAATGCTGCTGCAGAATACGGTCACGCGCTCGCTGGCGGACGATCTGACACAGCACGAGCATTCGCTGCGGATGATGCTCGCCAATCTTTCATCGGCCATTCAGGTGGCCAGCGGCGGCGACATCGGCGGGCAAAATATCGACTCTCCCGAACTGCGCGCGCTACTCGAAAATTTCGTTTCTTCGTCCGACGAAGTTGCGTACGCCACTTTGTTGAACTCAGAGGCTAAAGGCATTTCCGCGGGACGCATCGCGCCCGACGCGTTTCTGAACCGCGAATTGGAGCGCGCCTACTCCGCCGCGCGCGATGGCCGCGTTTACAACGGCCAGGCGCTCGTCGTCGGCGAGGGTAAGTCCGCCCGCACCGTCTTTCTGGTCAGCTCGCCAGTCATGTATGGCTCGCGCTTTCTGGGCATGATCGCATCAGTGGTCGACCTCCAGTTCCTGATCCGGCGTCTCGAGGAAGTCAGCGGCGGAGGCCTCACGCCCTACGTCGTCGATGCGCAGGGGCGCCTGGTTGCCGCGGCCACACCTGAATTCGCCACCGGCCAGGACATGAAGAACCTGGAAATCGTGCGCAATTTCGTGGAAGGTGGCAATCGCGCCCAACTGGCAGCCACGAAAGAATTCACGGTCGTTAACGGTAAGGAACAAATCGAGATGCTCGGCACCTACAGTCCGGTTACGCCGCTGGATTGGGCGGTGGTGGTGCAGAAGCCGCGCCGCGAGGCTTACAGCAGTATCTACGAAATGCAGCACATCGCCCGTCTTCTGGCCCTGGGCGTGGTGCTGCTGAGCATCCTGGTCAGCATCTATGCCGCACGGCGCATCACCAATCCGTTGCAGATTCTCACCCAAACCAGCCGCGCGTTGGCCAGAGGCGACTTTTCCCAGCGCGTGCGACTATGGAACCGCACCGAAATCGGCGAACTGGCCGACACGTTCAATACTATGTCCGATGAACTCGAACGCTTCATCGAAGATCTGAAGCGCGCCGCCGAAGAAAACCGCGCCCTTTTTATGGGATCGATCCAGATGCTCGCCGGAGCGGTCGACGAAAAAGATCCCTACACTCGCGGCCACTCCGACCGCGTCACGCGTTATTCGCTGCTCATCGCCAAGGAAATGAATCTGCCGCAGACGTTTCTTGAGACACTGCAAATCTCCGCGCAACTGCATGACGTGGGAAAGATCGGCATCGAAGATCACATCCTGAAAAAACCCGGCGCGCTCACCGCAGAAGAATTTGAAGTGATGAAGACGCACACCACCAAGGGAGCCAACATCCTGCGTCCCGTGCCACAACTGGCTGAGATGCTACCCGGTATCGAGCTGCATCACGAAGCTCTCGACGGCCGCGGATATCCTTACGGCCTGCATGGCGACCAGATTCCGCTGCTCGCGCGCGTCATCGCCGTCGCCGATACCTTCGATGCGCTTACCACCAATCGGCCTTATCAGCAGGCGCACACGCCCGAACAGGCGTTGCAGATCGTTCAGAATTTGGCTGGAAAGCGTCTCGATCCCGATGCGGTGGCAGCGCTGCTTGCCGTCTACGCGCGCGGAGAAATTCGCATCCAGCGCTTTACCATCAAACGACCCGTCGTGCAGCCGGCCGCTCCCGCTACACCCGAACCGCTGCCAACGCAGACTCCCGCCACACTTGCCGCGGAAACCGCCGACCTGGAACGCACTCGCGTATAGCCGCTTTATCCGCGCAGCACGTCGTACTTCAGCGACGCGATTCCGGATTTGTAAATCTTATGACTTGTCAGTTTCAGCTTGGTCTGCGGCACGGGGCCACCTATCAGCGAAATCCCTCCGCCTAAGATAACGGGAATCACGCTCACATCGATCGCATCCAGTTCGCCCAATTCGAGCACTGCTCGCGCCAGCTGGCATCCGCCGAACAACCAGATGTCCTTTCCTTGCTGCGAGCGCAAATTCCGCAGCCAGTCGCGAGTTAGTTCCGAAATGACCGTGGCACCGGGATGATCCACCGGCCGAAGCGTGCGGGAAACCACGATCACTTTCATATCCCCGAATGCCTCCCGTCCCATCGTCATCGCCACTTCATACGTGAGGCGCCCCATCAGCAGGGTGTCATATTGCGCAAAGATTTCAGCGAAATTGATTTCGGGATCTTTAACGATCCAGTCGTAGTTGTCGCCCGGCCCGGCGGCGATGTACCCATCCAGGCTCATGGCAACGCCATAGCGGATTTTCTTCATCTCGAGTGCTCCGCAGGATTGCAGTCGCGCGATTTTACAGCGCGGCCACTCTCCTCTGCACCACCAGAAAGTACAGAGACACGAAGACCAGCAGGACTCCGTTTACGCCAAGCACCAACGGCGCGGTGTAGCGCGGAACCAGCCAACTGGTCGCCAGGTTGCCCAGCGGCATGCCTCCGCGGAAGGCGCAGTTATAGACGCTCATCACCCGGCCGCGCATTTGATTCGTCGTAATCAACTGCACCAGCGAAGTCACCGTCGCGAATACCGCCATCATCGACGCACCGACGATCACCAGCATCGCGTAGGAGAGCGGCAAGGCCTTCGAAATCGAGAAAATCGCAATCCCCCCGCCCAGACCCAACAGCATAATCAGCGCAAATTGCCCCTTCTTTGCGATGTTCCCCAGCCCCGCCACTGCCAGCGATCCGCAAATCGATCCCACACCCATCAGCGAGAGCAGATTGCCATAGGTTTCCGGCCCGCGATGAAAAATATCTCTCACGAAAACCGGAAAGTAGGTTCGCGTGGGCATGCTCAGCGCGGTCATAGTAAAGGCGAGCACAATCAGCGCCACCATGGAATTCTGCTGGCGAACAAATTCGATTCCCTGCTTCAGGCTGCCGAAAATCGACTCGGTGGCCTTCTCCGGCAGAAATCGCGCCGAGATGATCAGGAGCGAAATAATCGGCGCCAGAAATGAAACCGCATTCAGTCCGAAGCACCACGTCTCACCGAGTCTGGCCAGCGTGATGCCGGCCAGCGCCGGGCCGATCGTCACCGCCAGATTGAATTGAATCGAGTTCAGCGCGATCGCGTTGGGCATATCCTCGCGCTCGACCAGCGTGGGAATCAGCGCCGAATAAGCCGGTCCGCCGAAGGCCTGCGCCAGTCCCGATACGAACGACAGCGATAGTATCTCCCAGATGTGCACGATGTTCATCGCCACCAGCACGGTCAGAATCCCGGCGCTGGCCATCTGAATGTATTGCGAAACCAGCAGAATCTTGCGCCGCTCCACGCGGTCGGCGACCACGCCGCCAATCAGCGTGAATAGAAAAATGGGAAGGCCGCCGAGAAACTGATCCAAGCCGAGCAGAAAGGACGAATGGCTCAGCCGGTAGATGAGCCATCCCTGCGCCACGATCTGCATCCATGTGCCGATGCTCGATGTGCACGCCCCAAACCACATCAGGCGGAAATCGCGGTAATCAAATGCCTTGAAGACTCGGCGAAAGGTCGAGTTCATCTGGTTCGAAGCGGCTCGGGTGGTCAAGGTATCCATCTTCGCACGGACGCGGCTGTGCGTGTTCCGTTAGCGAGTTTTTGCAGAATCTTCCCGCGTCCACCGTGTGTTTGATCCTTCCGCGCAGCTTGAGGACTCGAAATTGCTTCTGGCGCCGGTAATCGAAAGAGCTGGCGCTCGGGAGTTGTGGACGCGAAGCGGCGCCGCCACCGATTCGCGAGCTCGCTTAAAGCGCGGACGGCGGATGCTAGAATGAATGGTCAGGCATCGGTCTCGCGCGACGTACTCTCGCCAACCCCGCCAGGTCCGGAAGGAAGCAACGGTAACGGGCTCTTGCGTGTGCAGCGAGTCCCCGGTGCCTGGCTTAGAAGATCCTTCACGAAGACGCACTGAATTTCCTACCCGGCAGTCTTCATCCTTCTGAATTATCCGATTACCAATCTTTACACCTCTTTTTGCAAGAAATGCCGCGGACGCGCGTCCAATGGAAGTAGCGGCGTGACGGTCGCGGGAAGAAAATTCATCAGCGAGGAAGGGAAGAGATGAAGAGTGCAGCGGTTTCGAAGGCAGCGGGTCCTCATATCACGATTTACGTCGCGGGAAAATTATTTCAAGGGCATCTTTCCTATTTATCGCAACTGGTGCAGTCGGCGCAGGAGTGTTGCTTGTGGCCGCGTTTGAATCTGGCACGGCTGGAAGAGCTGGATGGCGCTGCGGTTTCATTCCTGTCCGCGGGAGAAAATCGGGATTTCGGAATTTTGTATTGTCCGCATGCCATTCGCGAGCGGATCGAGTTTGCCAGAGTCGAGTTTGCCAAAGGAGACGCGGCGGCAGCGTAGATTTTGGAGCTGACCGACGGACGGGCCTGCTTCTGCCGCGGCCGATAGAAGCCGGGCGTTGTATCGAAACAACATCGCCTGAGCGTTCCCTAGCCGGGTGGTGCTTTAAATTCATTGGACCACGAAGGACACGAAGAAACACGAAGAAACACGAAGAACGCAAATCTCGTTGACTTCGTGTCCTCTGTGATTCATTAAGACACCAACCCCTCATTACATGCGTTAGACTTTCTCCTCTCAATCCTGCACAATACTGAGTTTCATCTGTAAGAAATTCTTGGGGAGAACTCATTGAAACCGATCCGCGCCAAGATCAGCGCATTGGGCACGTATGTGCCCCCTCGTTTGCTTACCAACGCCGACCTCGAGAAGATGGTCGATACGTCCAATGATTGGATCATGGCTCGCGTGGGCATCCGCGAGCGGCATCTGGTGGAGAAAGGAGTCGCGACCAGTGACCTGGCGGTCGAAGCGGCGAAAAAGGCGCTGGCGCAACGCGGGCTGGCTCCCACGGATATCGAGACGATTATCGTAGGCACGGTGACGCCTGACATGTTTTTTCCCTCAACGGCGTGCCTGGTGCAGCACAAGCTGGGCGCGAAAGGAGCGTGGGGATTCGATCTTTCCGGCGCGTGCTCGGCCTTCGTCTATTCGCTGCAGGCGGGAGCGCAGTTCATTGCAAGCGGCGCGCACAAGCGCGTGATGGTGATTGGATCGGACGTGATGTCGTCGATCATTGATTACACCGACCGTGCCACCTGCGTGATTTTTGGCGACGGCGCGGGAGCCGTGATTCTTGAGCCCACGGATGATGATTCGGTTGGGTTGATTGATTACCTTCACGAAATTGATGGCTCGGGCGGAGAGTTTCTGTACATGCCCGGCGGCGGCAGCCTGAATCCGTCGACAAAAGAGACGGTTGAAAAGAAAATGCACTACGTCCATCAGGATGGGCAGCAGGTGTTCAAGTTTGCGGTCCGGAAGCAGACCGAGCTTTGCCAGAAGCTGCTGGAGCGCAACGGTCTGAAGGGATCGGACATTGATGCGTTCATTCCGCATCAGGCAAATCTGCGGATTATTCAGGCCACTGCGGACCGGCTCAACCTGCGGCCGGAGGCGGTGATTGTGAACATCGACCGCTTCGGAAACACCACGGCCGGGACGATTCCGCTGGCGATGAACACGGCCCTGGAAGAGGGCAAGCTGAAAAAGGGAAGCCTGGTGATGTTGGCCTCGGTGGGCGCGGGGTTCACAGTGGGTGCAGCCCTGCTGCGGTGGGCATATTAAGATAGGCGCTCCGCCGCGGGAGGAAGCTAGCTGTAGATTGGGCTCCCTGACTTTCGTAACTTCCTAGATATTCCTGAAATTGCTATCTTTTCGCACAGTCCGCCCTCACGTGGGGATGACGGCGGCGTTTACAGTCATGATCCGCAACAAACTTGCCTTTCTTTTCCTGATAGCTTTCGCCGCGGCTTCAGCCTGCGCGCAGCAGTCCGACCCGCGCGAGAGCAAGCTGCTGATTCTGGAGCGCATGTGGAATGAGGCGCAGGTGAACCGCGACTCCGCGGCATTGGAGCAACTGGTCTCAAGCAAGTTTGTTAATACGGAATGGGACGGGCAGGTTAGCGACAAGCAGAAGTTCTTAGCCGACATCAAAGACCCGCTGTTCAAGCCGACGCTGACCACGATCCAGGACGTGAAGATGAATTTCTTCGGCGACACCGCGGTGGTGACCGGCACGTACCACACGGCGGGAACGTATCAAGGCAAGCCGTACGATCACGTGGGTCGTTTTACCGATACCTGGATCCTCGACATGGGCAAGTGGCAGTGCGTGTCGAGCCACACCAGCCTGATTAAGAAATAGCGCGACTTCTGATCGCACGTTTTTTCTTTCAATCCTTCGTTTTGAGGCGGGCAGAGCTTTTCTGAGCTCGCACGCCATCGCGCTTCTTTATACCCCATAAAATCTTTTGATAAGTCGCACGCGCGTCCCGCGCGGATTTTGATGATCTAATCGAGTGCGCGTCGTAGCCCCTTTCGTTTGGCTTTGGTGATGCGCGCAATTGCTGGTCATGAATGGCATCTCGACAACTCGTCCGCCAGCATGGAAGGTGCTGCTCGCCTTCGCCATTATCTATTTCGTTTGGGGCTCGACATTTCTTGCCATCCGCGTGGGAGTGCGCGAAGTTCCGCCATTTCTGCTTGCCGGGATGCGATTCGTGGTGGCGGGAGTCGCCCTTTATGGCTGGATGCGCGCGAAGGGGACGCCCTCGCCAAGCTTGCGGGAATGGGGATCGGCAACGTTTCTTGCGGTGCTGATTTTCGTCTTCGACTACGGGCTGTTGTTTTGGGCGGAGAAGCGCGTGCCGTCGGGAATCGCGGCGGTAATGATGGCGACGATCCCGGGATTCATGGCGCTGGGAGAGATCGTCATTCTTCGCACGCAGCGGATGACGCTTCGATTGGCGATTGCGCTGACGCTGGGGATTGCCGGAGTCGCGGTGCTGGTGGGACGATCAGCGGGAATCGGCGGGACTCCAATCGATCACGCGGGAGCTTGCGCGTTGGTGTTTTCGGCGATCAGCTGGTCGGTGGCGTCGGCGTTGAGCCGCAAGCTGCGGCTTCCGGATTCAAAGGCGATGAGCTCTGGAGCGCAAATGCTTGCCGGCGGCGTGCTTTTGACGTTGACGGCCGCTCTGCTGGGAGAGTTTCGCGGATTTCGCGTGCAGGCGGTTTCGCGCGAAGCCTGGCTCGCTCTCGCTTACCTGATCGTAGCAGGATCGATTATGGGATTCACTGCGTATGTGTGGCTCATTCATCACGAATCGCCGACGAAGGTGGGCACGTACGCGTATGTGAATCCCGTGGTCGCGGTGCTGATCGGATACTTCCTCGGAGGCGAGGCATTGGGAGCTCGGACTCTATTGGGGACAGCGTGCGTGCTGGTGAGCGTGCTGGTGATAACGACAGCGAGGAAGGTCGCCGCGCCTACGCCTCTGAATGATGCGGAATTGGGTGGGCTCGAATGAAGTTGTACCTCCCAGGCTTCGCGTGCAACTCATGCGAAATCCCTCTGCCCGCTGAACAAACCGCGGACCATCGGGACGACTCCGACTGGAAGGTGTAGCGGAGAAATTACGGGTGAGTCATCTTCTCCGGCTTGACCAGCTGATCGAATTCTTCACCCGTAAGATATCCTAGCTTCAACGCGGCTTCGCGCAGGCTGGAGTGCTCGACGTGCGCGGTGTGGGCGATCTGCGCGGCTTTGTCGTATCCAACCTTGGGTGCGAGCGCAGTGACCAGCATGAGCGAGTTTTTCACGTACCAGTCGATTTTCTCGCGATCGACCTCGATACCCTTGAGCATGTACTCGACATAGCCGTGGCAAGCGTCGGTGATGAGCGTGACCGAGTGCAGGAAGTTGTAAATGATCACGGGCTTGAAG
Organism: Verrucomicrobiia bacterium; assembly: GCA_035523795.1. Classification (GTDB taxonomy): domain Bacteria; phylum Acidobacteriota; class Terriglobia; order Terriglobales; family Acidobacteriaceae; genus Sulfotelmatobacter. The sequence goes on from DATKQB010000007.1 coordinate 12,611, forward strand.
ACATTCAGTTCGAAGTTACCTTGCGATCCGCCGAAGCCGACGGCAGCGGTTGCGCCGTGAACCTGGACGCAGACCATGGTCATGGCTTCGCATTGTGTGGGATTCACTTTGCCGGGCATGATCGAGGAGCCGGGTTCGTTCTCTGGAATCGTCAACTCACCTAAGCCGCAGCGCGGTCCCGAGGCGAGCCAGCGAATGTCGTTGGAAATTTTCATGAATGAGGCAGCGAGAGTTTCCATCGCGCCTTGCGCGAAGACGATTTCGTCGTGGGCGGAAAGAGCGGCGAATTTATTGCCGTGCGAACGGAAGGGAAGTCCGGTGAGTTCGGCGATTTTCTTGGCGGCGCGCTCAGCGAATTCAGGATGCGTGTTGAGTCCGGTGCCAACTGCCGTCCCGCCGATGGCGAGATCGTAAAGCCCCTCGAGCGCTTGCTCAAGGCGGTGAATATCGCGTTCCAACAGGCTGGCCCAACCGCTGAATTCCTGGCCGACGGTGAGAGGAACGGCGTCCTGCAGGTGGGTGCGGCCGATCTTGACGATGCCGTCGAATGCTTTCGCCTTGGCGGAAATCGCCTCGCGCACCGTCTTGACGGCAGGAATGAGGGCGTTCTTTACGCGATCGGCGGCGGCGATGTGCATGGCCGCGGGAAAAGTATCGTTCGACGATTGCGACATGTTCACGTGATCGTTGGGATGGATCGGCTTCTTCGATCCCATATCACCACCCGCAATCTCAATCGCGCGGTTGGAGATGACTTCGTTCACGTTCATGTTGGTCTGCGTGCCACTGCCGGTTTGCCAGATCCGCAGCGGGAATTGGTCGTTGAGCTTTCCGGCGATGACTTCATCCGCAGCCTGAACGATGAGCTTGGCTTTGTCGGCGGGAAGCTTGCCAAGATCCTGGTTGACCAGCGCGCATGCCTTCTTGAGGATGCCGAAGGCGCGAATGAGTTCGGGCGGCATGGTGTCGCGTCCGATGTTGAAATGTAGCAGCGAGCGCTGCGTCTGGGCGCCCCAATAGACGTTGGCGGGGACTTCAATCTTCCCCATGCTGTCGGATTCGATGCGCGTCTTCGTCGTAGCTTGAACGGGAGTATGTTCCATAAGAGTGGACATAATGTGCTCCTGAAACGAGGAGATATAAGGGCAACCGGAAATTATAGCGCTCTCTCGACCCGGCGCCGGTGGTGGTCTTATCCGCATGCTAGAATCATCGGTTTCCGGAGTGTGCTCGAACGTTGCTGATCCGGTCCGGTTCCTCTCGAACTTCCATGCCTAATTTCCTGACTGCCGAAGAAGTCGACACTCAGCCTAAGACCCAGGCAAAGCCGCATCCGGAGATGCGTTGCGATGTGCTGGTGATTGGAGCGGGGCCGACGGGATTGGCGTGTGCGATCGAGGCGCAGAAGGTTGGGCTGAAAGTCATCGTGTTGGATAAAGGATGTCTGGTGAATTCGCTGTTTCACTATCCGGTGGGCATGCTGTTCTTTACTACGCCGGAGTTGCTGGAAATTGGCGATATTCCATTCACTACATCTCTGCAGAAGCCCACGCGCGAAGAGGCGCTCGAATACTATCGCAAGGTAACGGCACACTACCATCTCGATATCCGCCAATACGAGTGGGTGAAGACGGTGGTCGGCGACGATGGAGACTTCAGCATCACCGCGACTGATCGCGCGGGGCGTCCGCACGATTACCGCGCCAAAAAAGTGATCGTGTCGACTGGATACTATGACCTGGCGAATCAACTTAGCATTCCCGGTGAGGATTTGCCCAAAGTTTCGCATTATTACGGCGAGCCGCATCCCTATTACGACACGGATGTGGTGGTGATCGGCGGGAAGAATTCCGCAGCGATTGCTTCGCTGGATTTATGGCGGCATGGCGCGCGGGTGACGCTGGTTCACCGCGCGGCACAACTGCATCATCACGTGAAATATTGGATCAAGCCGGACCTGGAGAACCGCATCAAGAATGGCGAGATCGAAGCGCACTTCAGCAGTTGGGTGCAGGAGATTGGCGTGGATCACGTGGTGATTCAGGCGCCGCGGGGGCCGGTGCGGATCAAGAATGATTTCGTGCTGGCGTTGATCGGCTATCACCCTGACTATGATTTCCTGCGCAGCATGGGAATTGAATTGTCAGAGCAGCAGTGCCGCCCGGTATGCGATCCGATATCGCTGGAAAGCAACGTGAAGGGAATTTATGTTGCGGGCGTGATTGTGGCGGGCTCGCGTACGAATGAAATCTTCATCGAGAATGGACGCTTTCACGGCAAGCAGATAGCTGCGGATCTAAAATTAAAGCTGAAGACTTAGCGTGCGTTGAATGCAGAATTTTGTTGGCCCGAAGCTTCTCCCACTCGTCTGGTGCAATTTCCATTGCTAACCGTTGGTCGTTCCTCCTACACTCGGTGATACTTCTTCTCTTGGGGTAAGCCTAAGGTGCCATGCGGTCGTTTGATTTCCAGGTTCTGATTCAGTGTCCTCTCGAAAAAGTATTTTCCATTTATATCGACATCGATCGATGGGCGAATCGCAGCATCTTGGGCGAGATCCGCTGGGTGCAGGGTGTGCCTTGGGAAGAGCAAAGCCGCCTGCAAGTTGAGACGCTGGCTCCGATCCGCAGCAGGATCGATCAGGTCGTGTTGCATTTCGAGCGCAATCACAGCGTGGCGTACATTAGCCATGTTTTTGGGATGACCTGCGAGACGCAAGTGATGTTTACGCCGATTGCCGCGGAGCAGACGGCTGTGAACGTGAGAGTGAACATCGTCGGCGCGGTCTCGCGCGTGCTGGGATTCGCGATTGAGCCGGAGATTGAAAAGGCTACGAAACGATTCTTCGAAGATCTGCGACGCGAGTGCGAAGGCGCATCAGGAAAAACCAGCGAAACCAGCATCGCCAAGCCACAAGCCCCTTAACGCTTAATGTCCACTTACCCGGTCGATCTTGGCGGCCATGACGAAATCACTCTCCGTTAGGCCGTCGATTTTGTGTGTCCACAGCGTGATTTCTGCTTTGCCCCACGCGAGCAGAATATCGGGATGATGGCCTTGCTCCTCGGCGAGCGCGCCGACGCGGTTCACGAAATCAAGCGCTTGCTTGAAATCGGGAAACTTGAACTCGCGCTGCAGATGATGGCCCTTGACCACATTCCAACGAGGAACTTGCTTGTGGAAGTCTTCAAGTTGCTTGCCCGCAAGCGGCGGAACGCCGCCACGGCAGGGGACGCATTGTTGATCGGCGAGCTGTGCAGTCATAGTGGCCTCTCTGAGCCGGGAGATGTTCCGATCTTAACCCAACTGCGGCGAATCGGCGGGCGCGAGGATTTCTGGCGGTTGAGGCGTGGATTGCTTCCGAAAATAGCGCCTCAGCCACACGAGGTAACCCAAGAAGATGAGGCTGAAGAGAAATCCCCACCACAGGATGACGTGGCTGCGGGTGAGGGGATTCGCATGCAAAGTCTCCAATTGGCCTTGCGGCAAGCCCATCCTCGAGTAAACATCCATGAGATTGGTCCGCGTGTAGGTGAGCGCCATGGAGACAATGCGAAAAAGCGAAGCAAAGATTGCGATCCACCAGGCGGCGATCTGCAAACGGAAAAGACCGAAGGCTAAGCACATGTCGATAGCGGCGAAGGCGAGAAAGCACCCAATGCCCGGGATTCCGCCGAGATATCGACCGAAAAAAGGAAAGTAGGGAAAGCTGATCGCGGCGGATAAGAGCTGCAGCGATGCGAGAAACAAAATAGAGCTGGCTCCGAGCACAGGAAGCGGAGTGCGATCGGTCCAGCGCTCGACAGGATCGCGATCGCGGCAAGTCAGTTCCACGTCTTTGCGGCTATAGAAGATGACAAAGGCGACCGGCACGACAATCAGGAAGAATGCCAGGAAAATGATGACGAGGGTGACGATGATTGCGAGAACAACGGTGGAAACGGCGGCCGTCGAGGCATCGGGTGCAGTCTGCTGGGCACGGGCGATTCCTGCTTTCATGGCTACGGGAAGGATCGCCGTCATGAGAATTGTAATGAGCGCGCCCATGACGAGGCCGTACCACGAAAACACGAGAGTGAGCGCGCGCGCCCATCGCTTGGCCTGCGTGGATCCAATCCCAAGAATAATCAGAGTGGCAGCGATGACCGCATAGTTCACAATTCCCGACGCCAGCTGCAGGGGACGCGAGGCCACTCCGCCGGGCACCAGCCGCGACACGAATGCGCCGAGCATGACGAGAGGAATCATCAGAGAGCACAGCAATCCGAGAATGATCTGAACGATGCCGAAGATCATCAGACCCCCGCTGCGATCGGTGAATGCAGGGGTAACCGGGGCCGGGGGTTCAGACAAAGCCCCAGGATTCAAACTCGTTAGCGGAGTTGGTTCGGGAGTCGGCTGCGGCGTTGATTGGGGCGGGGGCTGGGAAAAGTCGTCCATAGGGGCATCCTGATGAACGCTTATCTTAGCTGAAAATAGCAGACTGAAAACAGAAAGCCCGCCCGATCGCGTCAGTCTGCGATGCGGGACGGGCTCAAGTCAAAGTTCCCCGGCGGCTAATCTCCGGTGCCCGACATGGGGATTACATGCGGACTGCCACCGCCAGATGCGACGATGTTGAGATTGGCGGTCAAGGCGCCCTTCAGTTGAGGATCAAATACAACCACCACGGTGCAGCTGGCACCGGCAGCAATGGATCCAGTGCCCAGCGGGCAAGTGGAACTGGATTGGATGACGAAGCTGCTGGCACGCGCCCCCATAACGGAAATCTTGGTGGTGGTGACCGAAATCTTCGACAGGTTGGTGATAGTGACGGTCTGAGGCGCGCTAGAGGTCTTTTCCGCCTGCGTGCCGAAACTCAGGCTCTTGGGCGTGATGCTGACCACTGTTCCCACTCCACTGAGGGCGACAGTTTGCGGGCTGTTGGGAGCGTTGTCGGTAACGGTGAGGGTTCCGGTCTGCGTGCCGGCTTTGGTCGGCGTGAAGACGACATTGATGGTGCAGCTCGCGTTACCGGCAAGTGTTGTGCCGCAATTGTTCGTCTGGCTAAACCAAGCAGTCGTGGCGATGGAAGTAATGCTGATGGGGATCGAGCCCGTGTTGGTGAGCGTCGCCTGCTGCGCAGCGCCACTCGTGTTTACAACCTGCGTCGGGTAGGTGAGGCTCGCGGGTGAAAGCGTGGCATCGCTGGGGCCGCCGATGCAGGGGCACATGCCATAGACATAAAGCCCGGTTTGTGTCCCGACGTAGACTTTGCCATTTACGACGGTGGGCACGGCGAACTTGACGGCCGGGCCGGCGGTATCGCGAGCGGCGTTCATGCTGCTGTTGTAGAGCTCAGTGCCGAGATTGCTGGCCTCATAGGCGTAGAGGATGGCGTTGTTCGTGCCCTTCTCATTGTCGATCACTTCAGGACGCATGATGGTCCAGACAATCGCGTTGCTCGTGCCGTTGGCGGAGATGAATGGTGTTGGACTGGAGAGGTAGGTCTCAGGACTCTCAGTCGAGTAATTCGAAGCGAGCAAACCACTAGAGAGCGGCCATTGCCAGAGATTGTCGCCGGTGAGCGGTTTTTCGTTGATGACGCCACCGAAGTAGAGGCTGTTGGTGGTGCCGTTGCTGAAGTAAGCGCCCGAGGCCCAGAAGCCGATGGCCGCGGTAGTGCCGACGGACTGAACACCGCCGCCAAGGCCGCCCATATCATCGGCATTGACGAGATAGACAGGCGTAGCGGAGTCGCAGGTGGGAACGTTACCCTTGCCCTGAATATAGATCAAATTCGGCACGTCGCCGGTCTGGGGTGGAAGAAGAACGGGACCACCGGAACCGAGGTCGGTATCGGTAGTTTGACGGCAGGCTTCGTCAGGAGGGGTGAAGTAATCCATAACCTGCATGGCATAGCCACTTGTGGTCGTGCTGCTGGAGACCAGATTCAATTTCACGATGCTGTCGCCATAATTGTTGCCGCCGACATTGACGTCGAAAGTTCCGTCGCCGATAGAGACGTAGACGTTGCCGCTGGTATCACCGCTCACGCCGCCGCCGCTGCCCCAGATGCCGCCGCCGCCGGTGGTATCTTTCGGGTGCGGAGTGGCAGTCCAGTCGGCCAGCAGGTTGAGATTGGAAGCGTCAAAAGCCAGCATCATTCCCTGGCCGGAGAAACCGACCCAGAGAACGCCCTGCGAGAAGCCGGTGGTTGGTTCCAACAATAAGCCCGGACGTTGGCCGTCGGCGAGTGGGTTGAAGATTCCAGTCTGAAGTTGGCAACCCATCTGACCGGTTGAGTAGGGAACGCTGCAGATGGTGACAGGGCTGTAGGACTGTTCCTGGCCGGTGGTGATGTTGAGAGCGTGAATGCGGGCAACATAATTGGGATTCGTCGTGCTGCCCTCAGCAGTGCGGGCGATGAAGTACATGGTATTGGTCGCGACATCAATCACCGGCGTGCCCGAGATGCCGAGATTAGGATAGATCGTGCACGCGTTCTTGTGAGCGATACATGGAATCGGCGTGACCGTCGTTCCGTTGACGAGGCTGGTGTACCACAAAGGATTCGGATTGAGCGCCTGGCTATCCGCGTCGAAGGCGTATATACCATCGGACTCGGTGACGACGTAGACAACGTTATGCGCCGAGCCATTGATGGTGACGTTGGGCACGTAGAGCGGCTGGGCATAAATGTTGCCATCGGTCTGCCAGTTGAAGAGTTGACCGAAGCTGTTGGAGTTAATGTTCGCCGGGACGAGAATTGATTCCTGGAGATTCTGACCCAGTCGGCTGTTGCCATTCTGATAGGTAACAATTGCCGGCGGTGTGGCTGGATTTTCTTTTTGCTGCGGCGGCATGGCATACACAGTGCCGACGCTCAGTGCGAAGATTGCAATCAGGGTAAGGCGGTTCATTTTTTACTAAACCTCCACAAAACTTGTCTGGGTCTGTACTCGTTCTCTGCTTCCAAGAAATATCCCAAAATTTTTCGATGACGGACCTAATCGCCCGTGCCGGACATGGGGACAGTTTGCGGGCTGCCTCCGCCGGTATCGATGGCAGTTACATTCGCGCTGAGCGCGCCTTTCAGCTGTGGATCAAAGACGACATTAATCGTGCAACTCGAGTTCGCAGCCAAAGTGCCCGGCGTGAGCGGGCAAGTCGAATTGCTTTGAATGACGAAGCTGCTGACTCGCGAACCTGTGACCGAAATTTTGCTGATGGTAATGGCCGACGCACTGACGTTGGACATCGTGATGGTTTGCGGTGCGCTGGATGTCTTCAGCGTCTGCGTGCCGAAGTTCAAGCTAGTCGGCGAGAAGCTTACGACCGTTCCCACGCCGCTGAGAGTCGCCGTCTGCGGGCTGTTGGGAGCGTTGTCCGTAACGGTGAGCGTTCCCGTTTGAGTGCCCGCCTTGGTCGGCGTGAAGACTACGTTGATGGTGCAGGTGGCGTTTGCGGCCAAAGTCGTCCCGCAATTGTTCGTCTGGCTGAACGGCCCGGTCGTGGCGATTTTGGTGATCGTGATGGGGACCGTTCCGGTATTCGTGAGAGTGGCAGGTTGGGATGTACTGCTCGTATTCAAAACCTGCGTGGGATAGGTAAAGCTCGATGGAGTGAGGGTTGCATTGCTCGAGCTGCCGACCCCGGTAAGCGTTACCGTTTGCGGAGTGTTCTGCGCGCTATCAGTGAAAGTGAGCGTAGCGCTGAGTGTTCCGGTGGTGCTGGGCGTAAAGGCGAGAGTGACTGCGCACGAAGCGCCCACCGCCAAGGAAGTCCCGCAAGTGTTGCCCGTCTCCTGAAAGTCACTGGCGTCTGTACCACCAAGAGTAACACCGGAAATCGTGAGCGTAGAGGTTCCGCTGTTGGTAAGCGTGGTGGTTAAAGGAGCAGACGTGACGCCGACACTGACTCCACCGAAATTGAGCGCCATCGGCCACGCTTGAACGCCGGGAGTGAACTTGAAGACGACGGCGTTGGTTGTGCCTTTCAGCGTGCTCTGAAAAGCTCCTGGCGTGACGGGGAAGTTGGTGGAATAGGTTCGACCGATCATGTAGGAGTTGCCGAGCTTGTCGACGGCCATAACGAACGCGACATCCACAGCGGTGCCACCGAAGTAGGTCGAGTAGAGCAACTGCGTGCCGGTCGGATTAAGGATGGAATAAATCGCGTCGTATCCACCTGCCATTGTTGTCTGAAATGCGCCGGTGGTGACCGGGTAATTGGTCGAACTGGATCGTCCAGTGATGTAAACGTTCTCAGCTTGATCCAGGCCGATGCTGAATCCGACGTCATCGCCACTACCGCCGAGATAAGTCGAGAACAGAAGCGCAGATCCCGAAGAGTTCATCTCGGTGACGAAGGCGTCACCGCCCGCCGCTGTGCAATCCCCGCCAAAGGTCCGCTGCACGGCGCCGGCGGTGACCGGAAAATCACTGGCGCAGGTATAACCAGTAACGTAGGCATCTCCTGCGGAATTTACAGCGACGGAGTTTCCGGCCGACGTGCCCGTGGTTCCACCCAGATAAGTGGAGTAGAGCAGCGCGGTGCCCCCAACATTCAGCTTGGTGACGAACGCGGCGCCGTTGGTGGTGGTCGTGGTTTGAAAAGCTCCGGAAGTGACCGGGAAATCAGGCGAATACGTGTATCCGGTGACGAGGGTGTTGTTGGCCGAATCGAGGGCGATGCCGAAGCCGACGTCCTGAACGCTGCCGCCAAGATAGGTCGAATACACGAGCGCTGTGCCCGTGGGATTGAACTCGGTCACAAAGGCGCTGCTGGCCGAGCCAGTAACGTAAGAAGTCTGGAAAGCGCCAGCAGTCACGGGAAAGTCGGTAGACGTTGTCCAGCCGATGATGTAGGCGTCGCGGCTGGCGTCGAGCGTGATGCCGAAGGCGCGATTGTCGCCGCTTCCGCCGAGGAAAGTAGAGTAGACAAGTGAATTTCCGGCTGTGCTGAACTTCGTCAAAAAGACCGCAGGATTAGTCGAGCAACTCACGCAAGTGGTCTGGAAGGCGCCAGCAGTCACAGGAAAATTCGCTGATCCAGTGTTGCCCACCTCGTAGGCTTCGCCGGCGGAATCCACGGCCATGCCGAATGGATATTCCGTTCCCTTTCCACCTAGATAGGTCGAGTAGACAAGCGCCGTGCCAGTCTTGTTCAGCTTGAAAGCGAATGTGTCGATGCCACCGGCGTTCGCTTTCTGATAAGGATTTCTTGTCGGAAAATTGGTCGAAGAAGTGAAGCCGGTGACATAGGCATTTCCATACTGATCGATCGATACGCCGAACGCGCCATCGGTGCCGGTGCCACCAACATAAGTGGAATAGCTAAGAGCGGGATCGATCACCAGGGGGCGAGATGCATCGTAACTAGTGACTTCGAAGCCGACGCGATTTCCGCCCTTCAAGATCCAGCGGCCATCGATAGATTGGGCCAACGATGCGGCGTCGGGATTGCCCCCGATGGCATGAGCGTCGATGGCGTTTGCCGTTTGATAAACGAGAGGCTTGTGGAAGCGGACATCTCCGCCTTCAGTCGGCACCAGGAGATCGCCGTCCTCAGCGATGCGCAGCGGAGCCTGGCTGCGCTTTCCGGAAATCCCAGACTCAGAAGCAACATCGAGCGCGATAGCTTTCGGGTCGGCGCCCGGAGCGACGACGAAATCGTATTCGACCTGCTGACGATTGCCGTAGTAGACCAGGTCGATGCCCGGATAGGCATTTTCGTAGCGCACCTGCGAGTAGTTCGAGACATCGGTGTGCCACTCGCGTGGATCGTTTCCGATAAAGTAATTGCTCTTGCCCGGTTGCTCCTCCACTCCCGAAATGTTTGATGACGGATTTGCGCCGACCAACTTCATGCGCAGTACCGCCGAATTCTGATTCGTCGGCTTGAAATCTTCCGGCTTCAGAGAAGCAAAAGACATGCGATCCGCGCTGCGTACTGGAGCGCGGCGCAAACTCAAGACCGCTTCATTCGCGGTGAGGAACAACGTATAACCTTCCCCGCGCGAGAGGAATTTGACCTGTTTGTCGCTTTGACCCTGGTTGCTTTCGAAGGTCAGCGGAAGCTTGCCATATTCATCGGCAACGAGGGCGCGCGTTTCAGGAGAAACGTTGGTTCCCAGCTGCGATTGAACGTGCGAAGCTGGCGGATACAATTGACCTGCAGGAGTGGACCCCTTGCCCACAGATTTCAACGACAGAGAAAAGGTGAGAACCGCAAGACACACTACGAGCACAGCGAACACGCCGGCGGCGGCGGCCGGACATGCACGGAAACTGCGGCGGAGAATTGGCATTCGAGGTCCCGGTTACTCAGTTGTAGTCAGGTCTTAAGTTATCGGTGGGGAGGATTTCCGGCGAAAACTTCCGGTGAGTATACAGCTTCAACCCTTTCCACCGATGGAGGAATTTTTCTCCAGCGCGATACTTTTTCGTTCGTCGATTGCAAAAACTTGCAATGTTCCCGCCGGATCTGAAAGCTGTCCGACAGGCGATCATTGCCCAGTTCCGCTGACCGCAAATGATTCTGAACCTGTGGCCCAACTTGTGGTCACGCTGACGGCGCCGGTGATCGCTCCAGTTTTCGTCGGAGTGAAATAAACGACCAGATTGCAGAAGGGCAACAAGAGTGGAGGAACCTGTCCATTGACGGAGCACGGTTGTGAGCCGCCGGGTTCCACGGCAAAGTCGCCGCTCGAGGACCATCCGTAAACCGTCATGTTGGTGTTCTCGAAATTCCACACCTTTACGATCTGACCCGGGCTGGTTGTGCCGACGGTTTGCGGAGCAAACTTCAGGCTCAGCGGGCTGAAGCTGGAATCGAGATTGCCCAAGCCTTCGAGGTCGAAGATCACGGGATTGCCCGAGCCAGTCGAGATGGAGATCGATCCGTTAAAGTAGCCGAGAACGCTGGGTGTGAAAACCACAGCGAACTGGCAGGACGTGCCCGCGGCTAGTGCGCCCCCGCAAGGAGTTTTGCCAGTGCCGGAAACGGTCCAATCCTGACTTGCCGTGAGAGAAAGAGTCAGAGTCGAGGCGGTCGTGTTCGTGGCAGTCACCGTTTTCGGCAGGCTCGAAAAACCGAGAGCCGGACTATCAAATAAAAGGTTGGCCGGACTGAAGCTGAGAGGTAGGGTAGAGCCGCCAGTTCCGGTGCCGCTAAGACTGGTGATCTGCGGCAGGAAAGTCGAGCCGGAAGCCGCAGTCACTATGAATGATCCGTTAATGGCTCCGTTCTGCGTCGGAGTGAGCGAGACGGAAACGGTGCACTTCGCGCCCCCGGCCAGCGAAGAACCGCAAGGCGAACTTCCCGATGCGACCGCGCTGTAGTTGCCGGTCGCGGTGAAGGTGAAGTTCTGAATAGTCGGCGATTGATTGATGACGGTGACAGTTTGCGCAGCGCTGGTTTTGCCTACAGCTGTCGATGGGAACGTCAGCGTCACGGGCGAGGTCGCCATGGGATATTCGCCAGTGCCGGTGATGGGAACAAGCAGATAGTCCCCGGTGACGCTTCCGGTGATGGTGAGCGTGCCGTTGATCGCGCCCGGGAAACTGGGGGCGAAGGAGACGGTAATGGTGCAGGTGGCGAGCGAACCGAGCGTCGCGCCGCAGGTGGTCGTCATTGGATAGTCGGCGCTGGTGGTGATGCTCGAGATATCGAGAGTGGTATTGCCCTTATTCGTGAGCGTGACGGTTTGCGTTGCGGTCGTGCTGCCGAGCTGCTCGTTGCCGAAGGTGAGCTTAGTCGGCGAGGCACTCATGACTGCCGCTGGACTCTGGTTGAGCAGCGCTGTGACATCGCCACCAGCTGAGTTGGCCACGAGGAGATCCCATTTGCCGTCGCTGTCGTAGTCGGCGGCCACGGCAACAGGAGTGACGCCAACCTTGAAGTTGACTGCTCCGGAGAAGGTACCGGTGCCGCTGCCCTGTAATACGCCGACGGAATTCGTCGCGCTCTCGGCGACGATAAGATCGAGAATGCCGTTCGAATTGATATCGGCGGCGGTAACTCCTACTGGAGAGGAGTTAGGAATCGTGTAGGTCGTTGCAGCCTGGAAAGTTCCATCGCCATTGCCGAGTAGAATGCTGACGGAGTTGTCCGTCTTGTTGCTGACGATGATATCGGGATAGATGTGGCCGCTGGTTTTCGCCAGTGTTAGCCCGGAAGGACCGTTGCCAACGGCATAAGTCGTGGGCGACTGGAACGTTCCGTCTCCCTTGCCAAGCAGCACGCTCACGTTGGCGCTGCCGCTGTTGGCGACCACCACGTCGATGAAGCCGTCGTTATTCACGTCGCCGACGGCCACAGCAGAGGGAGTGGTTCCACCCGTGGGCAAGTTCACCGCGGCGCTGTAGGAATTGTTCTTTTGATTCAGAATGACGCTGATGTCGTTGCCGGTCGAGTTGGCGGTGACGATATCGGGATAACCGTCGCCGTTAAAATCAGCAGCAGCGACCGCGACCGGGTTGGTGTCTGTCGCTACATAGCCGGCCGTGCCAAAACCAGCATTGCCATTCCCGAGAACGATAGCGACGCTATTGCTGGCGGACTGGGTCGCGACGAAATCCAGTTTGCCGTCCTGATTGAAGTCGCCAGTGGCAATCGAGGCAACATCGCTATTTACGGAAACAGTCGCCTCCTGAGTGAAAGTGCCCTTGCCGTTGCCCGTGAAGAGATTCACCGCGTAGGTGCGTCCGCTGTTGTTGACCAGGAAATCAGGATTTGAATCAGCATTGAAATTGCCGACGGCAAGCGCATGAGCCGGGCTTCCGCCGGAAATAAAGTTCTCAATGTCAGTGAAGGTTCCGCTGCCGGTGCCCAAAATTACGGCGACATCGTCATCAGCATTGTTCACGACCGCGACGTCGAGCTTCCCGTCATTGTTGAAATCGCCAGCCGCAATGGCAACCGGTGCCGAGCCGCTGAGATAGCTGAGCGGCGTGCTGAGAGTGCCGTTGCTATTCCCGTAAATTTCGAAGGAGTTGGTGCTGCTGTCGGCGACGACAAGAGACGTCGTTGTGCCGGAGAAGACGCCTGCCGCGATTCCAACCGGCGAGAGGGAACTGCTGGCTGATCCGGTGGCGGTGAAGACACCAGATCCATTATTGATCAGCGTCGATACGTACCCGCCGGACATCGCGACCGCAATGTCATTCGTCGTACCGCCGTGCAAGGGGACGGCAACGAGCGAAACCGCATTCAGCCCGGTAAGCGAACTGCAACTGCCTCCATTCACCACGACGACGCAGTAACCGGCGCCGGAAAACGTGTTGTTTCCCTGGTTGAGAAGAACCTCAACCTGATTGGTGCTTTCGTTAGTGTAAGCAATGTCGTTCAGGCCGCCGCCGTTGAAATTGGCGATGACAATGTCAGTGGGCGTGCCTCCCGTGCTGCCGGTGTAGGTAGTGGTAAAGGTACCGGTGCCGCTGTTGGTCAGGACATAGAGAGTGTTGTCGCCAGAATCGGTGACAGCAATGTCAGGGAAGCCGTCGCCATTGAGATCGCCCACGGCCACTGCGCTGGGTGACTTGCCAACCTTGTACGCCACGGCGGCTTTGAACGTCCCGTTGCCCGCGTTGATGAGAACCGAGACACTATTCGTCCCGCTATCGGCGACGATGAGGTCGGGGTAGCCGTCGCCATTCACATCGGCGGCTGCAATAGAAACGGGGTCCGGACCTCCGGTGCCTGCAGAATATTTCACCTGCGCGGCGAATGTGCCATTGCCCTTGCCCAAGAGCACGCTGACGTCGTTGCTGCTGCGATTGGCGATGGCGATGTCGAGATTGCCGTCCTGATTGAAGTCAGCAACGGCTATGGAAATGGGCGCGAGATGTGCGCCAAAAGTGGAGGGTCCTTTAAAAGCCGCAGCCGAGGCGCACACGGGCAACATCATGGCAACAAGCGCTACAAGTGCAGTAGGGCGCAGTGAAGCTATGCGCATTCCGACTCCTCCAGCAGAGAGTGATGGTTCGATTGGGGGGATTTGGGTTTCGGCACGTTGCCGGGAGATGGCAACGCCCCGACATCAACGGACTGTCGGTGAGTATAGCGGAGAGACAGAGGATTGGGAACGTGGAAGAAAGTCTCTATAACAGTGTGCAAGAAATTGCAAAGCACATCACTTATGCGTGAGCATGTGCGAGCTAACTGCGGCGATCGCTGAGCGAAAGGCTGGTTAATTTTCGACGATGATCGGTTTCAATCCGACAGGAACCGTCCCAGCCGTGATCTGCGTGACGTTACCAGCGATGTCGCGATATTGGGTTGCCCAACTTGGAGCCGTTTGATTGCTCGTAGTGCATTGTCCGTTGTTACAGGTCTGAGAATCATCCCAAATGATTTCGGCTTGGTAGCCGGAGGAGCCGGTCATTTGACAGGTCCAGATAGTGCCGCTTTGGGTGCATGCGGATGGAACTCGGCCGACCAGCCAGTCGAACAGCTGATTGTAGGCAATTCCGCCCTCATTGGGAGTGCCATTGGCGTTTTCAATCTGCCCGCTAACATTGGTGCCCCAAGTGAACCATGAAACCCATTGCAGTTGGTCGGAGTTATAGAGGCCAGCTTCGAGTGCATAGAACTGCGCGAGCCAGGCCGCGCGCTGATCGCTATCGGTAATATTGGCAGACTCGAATCCGCCTTCTGTATCGAGCAGGGGAGTGCTCTGGAGTCCGCTCCCATTCATCAGTTGGCGATAGCTATTCGAGATCTGAACAATGGTGCCGTTGCAGCCGGATTGCGAGCATCCCTCGCCGGGAAGCGGATATGGTGTGATGCTGTCAATGCCGAGATTGCCGTGAAAGGAAACCGCATCGATCAAACCGTTGGACGAACCAGGACAACTTGTTCCGTTCAGCCCGTTGGAGCCGGTTGCGGAGAAGTAGCTGGCCAGCGCGGCCGGAGCCGCGTCCGCAGGCGTAGCCGCGTCGCCGACGGTAGATGGAGTTACCACCAGCGAGTAATGATCATTCTGGTGAATGATGGAACAGGCAGTTGTTTGCAGTGAGACCAATTGCGAAGTACTTCCCGACCAGAATCCATTTTGAGGATCGACGGTATTCCACTCGTTCCAGATTTCGTAATACAGGATGTGGGGCGCGGTCGTGCCGTTGTAGTGCTGCACGAGAGCAGTAATGAAATTCTGCCAATCTTGAACGTTATCGGGAGGCGCCTGGCAACCGCTCACTCCACCATTCAATTGCCGGCAGGTGCTTTGGTCGGCAACCGCCCAGCTTGGCGTCATCCCCAGCGTTAGATCCATGACGGCGACCGCGCCTCCATTTTGCTTAGGAGCCATCGCCGCGTATTGGTCGTAGAAGGAAAAATCGTAGTTACCGCGTGAAGTCTCGATGTACGGCCAGGCCAAGCGAATGGGATGGCCGACCGCTCCATAGAACATGCCATCGGTCGCGGGATTATCGGTATTCGAAACATTATTCAGAGCGAAGAAACTCGTAGCCACGCCGCCGGGAGTGGGCGCTGCGAGAACGGCAAAATTGATCGCCGTCGTCGCCGTCAAATTTCCTGATGTGCCAGTGATGGTAATCGTGCCTGTTCCCGTGGGAGCCGAGCCGCTCACCGTGAAGGTTACGGTGCTTTGCGAATCTGTGCTCGACGGACTGAACGTCGCAGTTACGCCTGAGGGCAATCCGGATGCAGCCAGCGAAACAGTCCCCGAAAATGCCCTGTTCGAAGTGACCGTGATGGTTGCCGAGCCTTGCGCGCTTTGCTGAAGCGCAACTGCACTCGGCGCAGACGATATCGCAATTGCTGGAGAGTGCGACGAGTCCGCCGACCCGCCACCACAGCCAGCGGCGGCCAACAGCAGAATCGAAATCAGCGAAATTACTCCCGCCCCGGAGGTCCGCGCAGGGATCCTCGACAACCGTTCCACAGAATTCATAAACATCACTTCCAAAATTGCGTTTGTATCGGTGACCCTGAGCTTCGGGCCATGGAGAAAAACTTTACCGAGTAGGAACTCGGCTGCGAATCCAAAGTTGCGCCCAACGAAACTTTAGGACGAGTCTACGCCCGGCAGACTACGCTTCCGGGAGATGTACTTGTGGGTGATGCCCGTCTCGAGAACACGCCCTATACTCAGTTTAGCAGAGTTGTTCCGCGCCCCTC
Source organism: Verrucomicrobiia bacterium (assembly GCA_035523795.1). Lineage (GTDB taxonomy): Bacteria > Acidobacteriota > Terriglobia > Terriglobales > Acidobacteriaceae > Sulfotelmatobacter. The sequence continues at coordinate 28,736 of DATKQB010000007.1, forward strand.
GTCTACGAAAGTCGCCCCAATTTATTCCCGGTTCTAAACGAGCTCTGTTGGTGAACGAAGTCTGTTTCCGCCGAGCCTGTTCCTGGTAGTAGCCCGAAATTTTAATTTGTAAGGAGATCTTCCCCCATGCGCACGCTCTCCTTTCGCCGAAATCGGCGGAGTGCTGTCCTCAACGTTCCCTCGAGATTTCCAATCGTTTCAGTTGGCCTCGCGTTTGTGGTGATTCTCGCCGCTGCGTTGCCCTGCTGGAGCCAGGCAAATATCAATGAAGGGCTGGAAACCGCTTCGATTTATGTGAATGCTGCGACTGGCAATGACAGTAACAGCGGTTCGCAGTCCGCGCCATTGAAGACCATCGGAGCGTCGGTCACCAAGGCGATGGCGAATAATGATCAAAGCATCGGCACGAAAGTGATCATCAGTCCCGGAACATATCGCGAATCGGTTATCATCGGCAGCACAAGGAAGAGCACCACCATGCCGATCACGTTTGAAGCCGCGACGAACGGCACGGTGTTTGTCTCCGGCTCAGAAGTGGTCTCTGGCTGGACTGCATATAAGGGCAGTTCGACGATCTATGAGGCGACCTGGCCCAAGAAGTTTGCCATCTGCGCCCCGCAGCCGGCACCGGCTCCAGCGCAGCGGGAAATTGTTCTACACGTCGAAATGCTGATCGTGAACGGAACTCCGCTGACGCAGGTACTCGATACGACCTCGTTACTCCCGGGCACATTCTATGTCGATGACACGCATGGGCTGGTCTACATGTATCCTCCGGCGGGAACTGACGTCGCGACCGCTACGATCGAGACGGCAACCGAACCGACACTCTGGGAAATTTCCGGACAATCGGACGTAGTGGTGCGCGGCCTGACGTTTCAATATTCGAATGCGTGTCCGCAATCGGCGGCGGTGATGGTCGGAGGAAATTCGACCGAGATCCTTTTTGATACGGACAACTTTGTTTGGAACAACGCCATGGGAGTTGATTTCTCGACCGTTGAGAACTTCACCGTGCAGAACAGCGTAGCTAATGACAATGGGCAAGTCGGATTCGCATCGCACGAAGTGAAGAACTCGCTCTGGCAGAACAATCAAGCGAATTACAACAACTGGCGCGGCGCCCAGGGCGCCTTTTACACGTGGGACACCGGTGGAACGAAGTGGATGTGGGATCACAGTGGCACCTACAAGAATTTCGTATCGAATTTCAATTTGGCAAACGGTGTAGCTTGGGATACCGACAACGAGAATGTGAGCTATACGTCGGGGGTTGCGACGAACAATCTGGTCAATGGCATCCAGATCGAAAAAACGGAGGGGCCGTTCACCGTTTCAAGCAGTTACTTCTGCAATGACAACCTGCTGAATGTTACGCAGCGCGGAGGCGTCGCCATCCGCAATTCAGAGCAGGTAACGCTCAGCAGCGTGGACATGTACAGCAATCTAGTAAATCAGTTTGTGATTGTCGGCCAGCCGGGAGGAATCGAGATCTCAAACTGGGAGACAGGGCAGACCTACAATCTGGTTACCGAAAAATTCAGCTCGTCCAGCAACACCTTCAACGGTTCGAATCAAGCAGTATTTTCTGATAGTTACCTGGGCAGCAGCGACTGGAATGCGTTTGTCTCCACGGTGAAATCGAATGACAACGTCTTCTATGGCTCTTCGAGCACTGGCTTTGTTGTGCCCACGCCTAGGTCGGGCACTGATTTGACGCTGGCGCAATGGCAAAGCCTGACAGGTCAGGATAAGAGTTCGTCCTGGAAATCGACGAGTGAGCCGTCGCAATGCAATGCGGCAGCCGGCACGAAGGATTTCTGGATCGTCAGCAACACCTATGCGGGATCGCAAATCTCCGGCGGATCAGCGACCATCAACCTCGCCACTTACGGGCTCGGGGGAATCACGGGTTCAGTGGTTCTGTCGGTCGATGGCGTGTCGGAGGTCTCCGGTTTATCGGCGAAGTTCAGCGCGTCATCCATTCCTGTGACTGGGACTGCTTTGCTGACCATCTCGGCGAAATCCGGCACAGCACCGGGGACGTATCCGATAACGATTCTGGCAAATCAAGGCAACATCACGCATACCGTGACCGTTTCGTTGATGGTTCCGTAAGCGATCAACGCATAGAGTAAGAAGAAGCCCGCTTTTTTGAGCGGGCTTTTGTTTCGTCCGATAACAGAGACTATCGTTTGCTGCTTGCTGACTTTGCCGCCGGTTTTCCCTTGTTCCCTGAGGTTAATCCGAAAGCCTGCAGCTGTTTGTTGCTGGCGACAAAGACCTCTCCATTTGCCACTACCGGAACAAGATTGGAGTTCCCTCCGACATTGGGCCAAGCTCCCGCGAAGCTCTTGAAGAGTTGCGTCATCAGGCCACCAGAATCCGGGTTGAATGCATAGAGATAAATCCGTGGTTTCTGTGTCGAGATGGGGCGCGATACGGCCCAAACGATCGCATTCGAGCTCCCGTTGGAAGAGATCGAGGTGAAGAATCCCGGATCCTGCCCGTCCTGTATGGTGCCGGAAGATGCGACTCTTGTAAGTGCCGGCTTCGGCGAAGTCGAGAGCTTCCAGATCTTTACGTTGGTTCCTCCGCTCGAAACGACGCGGGCCGCGCCATCTGCATCCACGAAGTAAGACTGTCCGCACCAGCAACCACCGATCGAATAAGTCCCAAGGACGTTGTTTTTGTTGGTGAAGTATCCCCCGAGGTTGTCGGTGTTCATCAGATACATGCTTCCGAATTTTCCCGCGGCCACCGAAAGATGCGGTGTTGACCCAGGCTGATCTGGCAAAACGAGCACGCCACCAGAGCCGAAGTCGGTGTCGTTTTCGTCGAGGTTCGCCTGGTTGCTGGGCGTGAAGAGATCAACAACCGCGCCCAGGTTCGGTGAGACCTTCACCACGCTCTCTTGAATGTTGCTAACTCCGTCGTAAGTCGTGCCGGAATAATCGGAGTTGCCGGTGACAAACATGATATTTCCTGAATCATCGGTCGCCAGGCCATAGCCGGACATCCAGATCGAAGAGAGGAAGAAAGTGTCAGGATCGGTGGCCTGAATATCGTTCAGTTGATTTCCAGGAAGGGGAGTGAGCGAATTTACCGCCCAGCCAAGAAGCCAGCCGCGCGAAAGATTCGCGCCTAGATCGCAGAAGCTGCCGAATCCGGCGTAGACGTTGCCATTCGCCAGTAAGAGGCCGGGACGCTGACGCTGGTAGGTCGCGTTGAAATTAAACGTGGTGCCATCGCTTAGCGTGTGAGAAGCGGCGATAAGTTGAGGCGCGACTTTGTCCGTCAGAGAGCCAAGGTCGAGGGCGTGAATGTGATAAGTCGGAGTACCGGAGTTATTGGTGTAGATGACGACGTATAGCGTGTTGGTGGAGGGATCGATTACCGGCGTCGAGTTAATCCCGACATTCGGACCGTTGTTACCGCAGCCGAGGGGGTAACGAACCGGTTTACCGAAATTCGGGCTCAGCAAAACGGTGCCGCTCTCAGCATCGATGGCGTAGATTGTATTGCCCTCAGTCGCGACATACACGACATTATGGGTCCCTTGATTGTTGCCGGCGGTGATGTTCACGCCCGGGACGTACAGTGGTTGTGCGTCCACCTGATCGTTGAGCGCGACGTTGTACAACGATCCGAATGCCGATGTGGCGACATTCGCTGGGGTCAGCGCCGTTTCCTGGTTGTTCCAGCCGGTGCGGTTATTGTCGTAGTGATAAGTGGTGACTGAGAACTGGGCCGCAGCGAAAGTTGCGCCGAAAGAAAACAAGCAAGTCATCAGGAGCGCACGAGTGCAAAGCCGAGAGCGGAGACGCATGGCACACTTCCTTTTCAGTGACGGTGGTTGAGGTCGAAGTATTTCCGCATCGCAGGGGAACGATGCCTAAGCGTCACGAAGTTTAAGTGACCGCCTGTTGCTTGTAAAGGCGTTTACAACAATTTTGCAATTCGGTCCGAATTGGCGATGGAAGCGGAAAACCGCTGCAGGCCTGCGTTTTCGCAGACAGTTTGTAAAGTAATTCAGGCGTATGGACTAATTCCATACGCCTGTGAGCCTTTCTACTCTTGCTGAATGCGAGCTACTGCCCGGTTCCCGACAGAGGAACGGATTGCGGGCTTCCGCCGCCAGTATCTGTGATCGTCAACGACCCAGTCAGCGTACCGGCAGTGGTTGGAGTGAAGGTCACATTGATGGTGCAAGTGCCTTTCGGTCCAACCGAAGTGCAGTTATTTGTTTCGGCGAAAGAGGATGCATCGGTTCCGGTTATCGCGACTTTTGACACGGTGATCGTCCCCGAGCCGCTCACATTCGAGAATGTGATGGTTTGTGGGCTGCTCGTGGTTCCTACGGTCTGTGCTGCGAACGTCAAGCTAGCCGGGGTCAGCTTGACTGCGGTGGCAACGCCTTTCAGCGCGACCGTCTGTGGACTATTGCCAGCGCTATCAGTGACGCTCAGGTTCGCCGTCCGGGTATTGATACTGGTTGGCTTGAAAGCGACGTTGATTGTGCAGCTAGAGTTCGCCGCCAGCGTTGTTCCGCAGGTTGTGGTTTCCGTAAAGTCTTTTGGATCGGTTCCAGTGAAGCCGATGCTCGAAATGGTTACCGCTGTCGAGTTTGGATTGCTCAACGTGACGGGCTGTGAGGGACTCGAAGTTGCCAACAGCTGCGTGCCGAAGGTAAGGGACGCCGGTGCGATCGTCAGATTGACGCCGCCAGCGGCTCCGGTTCCTGTGAGCGCCACAGATTGCGCTCCGCCTCCGCCGTTGTCGTTCAACGTGACAGCAGCGGTAAGCGTCCCAGTCGTAGATGGAGTAAAGGTCACAGAAATCGTGCAGCTGGAGTTCGCCGCCAAAGAACTTCCGCAGGTATTCGTCTGCGCGAAATCAGACTCATCGGTTCCGGTGATGGAGATACCATTGCTGGGAATCGTGATGGCGTCCGGAGCGAAGTTGGTCAGCGTGATGGTCTGAGGAGCGCTGGTTGTATCGATGGACTGGCTCGCAAACGTCAGCGATGTCGGCGAGAACCTGGTTGGGATGCTCAGCAGGACACCCATGTATGTATTGGGAGCAGTGGGAAGCCCACCCACCGTGACGGCGATATCCGGCAAGCCACTTGGTGTGAACGCACCGGCAACCAAACCAGTGGGATTGGGCCCAACCGTGTAGTTCTGCGGCGCAAGGAATGCTTGACCTGCCACGGAGCTGCCGGTTCCCAGTAGGACGCTGATGTTCTTGGCATCGTAGTTCGAAGTAGCAATGTCGAGGACGCCGTCATTGTTGTAGTCAGCAACGGCCAGCCAACGCGGCGAACTGGAAGCCTGGTATTTTACCTGCGGCTGGAATGTCCCATTCCCGTTGCCGTAGAGGATGCTTACGGTTGACTCGCCGCCGTTGGCAGTCGCGAGGTCAAGATTCCCATCTTTGTTAAAGTCGTAAACCACGACGTGACGAGGATCGATACCGACCGCGTAATCGACTGGCGCTTGGAAGGTGCCGTCGCCATTGCCCATCAGGATACTCACGTCGTTCGTATTGTGATTGGCGCAGGCAATGTCGAGAATGCCGTTGCCGCTGAAATCGCCGACGGCAACTGACTTGGGATTGACGTCGGCGGCATAGTTTACGCCGGGCTCGAAGGTGCCGTCTCCTTTACCAAGAAATACGCTTACGTCCCCACCCAGGTTGTTGGCTACGACGAGATCAAGGATGCCATTATTCCGCAGAGAGCCAGCAACGATGCCGCGTGGAGCTTGGCCTGCGGGATAAAGCACCGCCGTCTTGAATGTTCCCGTGCCGTCGCCTTTGTTGATGAGAACCGCGATAGTCTTGCCAATCTCGTCTGCGACAGCAATATCGAGCCAGCCATCATTATTGAAATCGCCAACCGTAATTGCCGACGGCTCGGTGCCTACCGTGTAAAGTGTCTGCGCTTGAAACGTGCCATCGCCGTTGCCCAGCAGCACGCTCACGTTGTTGCTGTTGTAATTCACAGTGGCAACATCGAGTTTGCCGTCGTTATTGAAATCGCCTACTGCGTTGGCAAACGGCAAAGTTCCCGTCGTATAGTCCACCGGAGCGGAGAAACTTACCGGAGGAACAGATTGTGGTGCATTGCCAGCTTTTGTCTGAGCGAAAACTTGGACGGCCGAGAGGATGACAATTACCGCAGCGACAGCGAACAGATGTTTCCGGGAATGCATGCGTAGCCTCAGTAGAATTCAGTTGTAACTGCTTGACCTGGGTTCTGGTTCGGGAGAGGCGAAAATTCTCAACTCTACTTCCTCACACAACGAGAATGCGGGTCTTCATCGTCCCTATGGGTTCGTTGTGGCTGACCTGGGCTGGAGGAGGTTTCTTCCCAGAGAATGCACAAAGAGTAGCAGTAAAGCGAAGGCCTGACAATGTGCAGTTTTTTGCAACCGCCGAGCGGCAACTCGTTGGCTTATCGGCGGAATTGTTTCTGTGTACAATCAATGAGTTCGTCCCTCCCGGAGCGAGACTGTGGCAGGAGAAATAGCTGCCGGAGCTCCTGCGATTCGAGGCCGCGTGGCAAAATCCCAATTCTGACAAAGTTAAGATAGAAAAGGGGCACCCGTTTCGCATTCCGCAAAGTCTTGGCAATTCGAGGTTAATAGAAAGGATCTGACGTGGTTGTTCTCGTAATCGGCGGCGCCGGATACATCGGCAGTCATGCCGCTCGGGCGCTCAAGCGTGCCGGGCATGAAGTCATTATTTTTGACAATCTTTCCACCGGGTATGAGTTTCTGGCTGCGGGCTTTGAGTTGATCAAGGGAGACGTCTTGGACGCTTCCGCTCTGGCCAGAGTCTTGCCGCGGGCAGACGCGATCATGCATTTCGCGGCCCACGCGTATGTGGGCGAATCGGTCAGCAATCCACGGAAATATTTTCGCAACAACGTGGAAGGCGGGCTTTCACTCTTGAACGCGGCGCTTGATGCGGGAGTGAAAAAAATAATCTTCTCCTCGACCTGTGCCGTATATGGCGAACCGGCGAAAGTACCGATTGAAGAGAATATTCCGCGGCAGCCGGTGAACCCTTATGGTGTCTCGAAGTTGTTCTTCGAAAATGCTCTTGAAGCTTACGATCGGGCCTACGGATTCCGTTACGCCTGCCTGCGCTATTTCAATGCGGCAGGAGCCGACGAGAGCGGCAAAATCGGTGAACTGCACAATCCGGAAACGCACCTGATTCCTCTGGCGCTGGGCGCAGCAGCCGGGATAAGTCCGGAGCTGCAGGTCTTTGGTTCGGATTACCCGACGCCCGATGGCACTTGCATCCGGGACTACATCCACGTGAATGATCTGGCCAGCGCCCACCTCAAGGCCCTGGAGCATCTGGCGGCAGGGAAGGCAAGTTTCGCGATGAATGTGGGGACGGGCAGCGGTTATTCCGTGCAGCAGGTTATCTCGGCTGTGGAAGAAGTGACCGGAAAGCGCGTCCCGCGAAAAATGGGTCCGCGCCGCGCCGGCGATCCTCCAGCGCTGGTGGCGAATCCGGCGAAGGCGGAAGCACTGCTCGAATGGAAGGCCACACGTGGCCTGCGCGATGTGGTCGCGACGGCGTGGAACTGGATGGAGCGGAACAAGGCAGTCGCGGCGCGGTAAGTCAGGATTCAGCAAAGAGGAAGCATGCAGAGAAGGAAAGCTATGGGAACGGATTTGGCGGGGAAGCGAGTTGCATTTCTAGGTGCAGGGAAGATGGGCGGCATCATCCTGCAGGCCCTCCTGAAAAACGGGCTACTTACTCCTGCATCGACTTGTGCGACGGTAGCTCACGAGGAGCGGGCGAAGGCGCTAGCGGCAAAAATGAAAGTAAAGGTCGGAACCGACAACGTGAAGGCCGCGAAAGGCGCCGACATTATCGTCATTGGAGTGAAACCACAGGTCGTCGAAGACGTGGTGCGCGAGATCGCCGATCACATCACCCCCAAGCAACTGATTGTTTCCGTGGCGGCATCGGTGCCAACGGCGATGATCGAAAAAGATCTTCCGCCGAACGTCCCCGTCATCCGCGCCATGCCCAATACCCCTTGCATCATGGGCGCGGGCATGACCGCCATCTGCAAAGGCAAGCATGCGAGCGCGGAAGACGTTGCGATGACTTGCCACATGTTCAACGTCGTGGGCCGAACCGTGGTCATCGACGAAAAGCACATGGATGCGGTGACCGCACTTTCGGCGAGTGGCCCAGCTTATATCTACATCATTCTCGAATCGCTTGCGGAAGCTGGCGTTAAAGTGGGATTGCCGCGGGATGTAGCGACTTTGTTAGCGGCGCAGACTGCGCTTGGATCCGCCAAGGTGGTGCTGGAAACCGGGGACCATCCAGCGTTGCTCAAGGATGCAGTGACCACGCCTGCCGGCTGCACCATCGACGCGATTATGGAACTGGAAGAAGGCAAGCTCCGCGTAACATTAATCAAAGCTGTGGTGAAAGCAGCGCAGCGTGCGAAAGAGCTGGCGTTCGGCTAAGTGGCCGAACTATTCCACGACATTGTCTGATGTTTCCTTAGTCAACGGCTGCCCATCACTGAAACAGGATGAAGATTTATCCGCAGTGATCGATCGAATGACTCCGGATTCGTCAGAGCAGAAGGCCTGCATTTCGTCATCTTCGTCGTCCACCGGGACAGCCGTAACGCGGTATTTCAGTGCTGGTGAACCGTCACACGCCGACATCGAAATCTGGTAGCCATTCCAGGCGTCATTGTTCGGCTGTAGACCGAGAGAATTCCCGGCTGCGCTGCCATCGCTTTGTTCACCAGGAAACAGCGCTTGGACGGAGCAAGTGAATCCCTTGCCCACGTGCTGGGCGGCGTAGCGCGTTTCCGCCGCAGTGATCATGCTCATACGCATCCGAACTATCATTTCGTTCTGTTCATTCTGCTCATGCCGTAAGCCCTTCAGATAATCGGGATCAGTGAGAGGGACGTCGGCTGCGGCTCTGACGTCCGTCAGACGCCAGATCTCTTTTTCCTGCGATAGCGTAAAAGTAAAACTGGGAATGACGGGCAGGGCAACCGGTTGACCATTCTTGGAGTACTGCACCGATAGCTGAATCTCGTCGGAGTCTCCTGTGAAGCTGTCATGCTCAACCGTCACCTCGAACCGCTCACTACCCTTTCCGTTGTCCACGACAAGCAAAGTTGGACCAACGTCGAACGTTTCAATGTGTTGGCCGGGCGAGTTCAGTTGTTGGCCGAGCACGGCAAAGCGCAGCAGCCAGGAAGCCTGCGGCGAATCGCCCTTGTGAATCAGGGTTCGGCGGGTTTCTTCCGGAAGATGCTTCAGGAAATCGTCAGGACTCTTCGCAAAGAACATCTCGATTAAAGCTTGACGAGCAGTTTGCTTTTGAGGCTGCGTCTGAGTCTGAGCGAGAAGGGGAATACAGCTCGCGAACGTCGACACCAGAGCAATAATAAGTTTTCGCGGCATTGTCATCTCCTTGTGAGACGGACCGCTTCTTTTTGCTATCAATCATTAGAACGCCGCGAAACCCCTTCAGGTTCCCAATATTTGCGCTTTCCTGTGTTTAAATTTATTCAGCCATTTCTGCATTTATGAAACTACTTATCGTTGTTCATCACCGCTTCGACCTCTGGAGGGCTCCGAGTTGGTTTCGAGGGCGGTTGCTGAAGGACTTTCCGCAATTAGATATCGTTCAGCGAGAGAGCTACGACGGCGTTGAAGAATATCTGCGCGACGCGGAGATTGTCTTCACCATCTCGCTACGGCCGGAGCAGTTTCAAGTAGCTCGCCAGTTGAAATGGATTCATGCGCCCACTGCAGCAGTCCATCAGCTTCTTTCTCCTGAAATCGTGCACAGCGATGTGAACATTACAAATTCGCGTGAAGTGCATGGTCCGGTGGTCGCCGAACACGTTATGGCGCTCATCTTCGCGTTAGGGAGGAAAATTCCCCAGGCTGCTCTCCTGCAGCAGAAACGAGTTTGGGGTCAGGATGCAATCTGGATTGAGGGCCAGCATCCACGCGAGATTGCCGGGGCGACCTTGGGATTGATCGGTGTCGGCAGCATCGGCAGCCGCGTTGCGCAAATGGCATCAGCATTGGGAATGCGGGTGATCGCGGTGCGGGAACATCCAGAGAAGGGGAAGCCGACCGGAGTGCAGGAGGTCTTTCGGCCGTCGCAGTTGGATGAGTTACTGCAGCGATCTGATTTTGTAGTGCTTGCGGCCCCTTTACTTCCCGAAACTGAGAAGTTGATGAACGCTGATCGTTTCAGTGCAATGGGAAGCAGTGCGTATTTCATCAATGTTGGCCGTGGCGCACAAGTCGACGAGAGTGCGCTCGCTGAAGCTCTGCGAAACCGCTGCATCGCCGGTGCTGCGCTAGATGTTTTCGAGCGCGAGCCCCTACCGGCCGATTCGCCGTTATGGGAGTTGGACAATTTGCTGATCACTCCTCACACCGCTGGCCTGACCGACAAGCTTTGGGATCGGCATTACGAATTATTCTCTGAAAATCTGCGACGGTATCTGAATCACCAGCCCTTGCAATTCGTCGTCGACAAGCGCAAAGGATATTGAACTGCGTACGTGCTACAGTTTTGATATCGACGCACCCTGAGGCTTATCGAACGGAAATCTATGGAACCGCGGCTCATTCTGATTCATCTGCTGCTGAAGCTGGGCGTAGCCGCGGCGGTGTCCAGCACTCTGGTGCGCTCGCTGGAATTCAAGAACCTGCTGTTTCGCGAAGAGCGCACCCTGCGGCAAAAGTTTCTTCTGATCCTCTGGTTTGCCGTACCCATCACGCTCGGGGTGTGGATTCGAATCGCGCAAAAAACGTTTCTTTCGGGCGATTTGAGTTTTGAAACCACGCTTCTTCTGGGCGTGATCGCGGGCCGCTGGGCAGGATCCATGGGCGCCGCGCTCATGTCCTTACCAGCAGTGCTGGCGGGAGAATGGGCGACCCTGCCTTTCTTGCTGATCTGCGGCATTGCCGCTGGCCAGCTGCGCGCCATGGCGCACGATAAGGACGATATCTGGTCATTCTCTCCGTTCATCGATCTCAGCATCTACCGTCTGATCCGCCGCAATCTGCCCAGGCCGCGGCTCTTCGACTGGCAGATCATGTTTTTCGCCACGATCGTCGTCTTGCGCTTCGTGCAGATTCAAGTAGCTCGCTACCTTCCGCGCTCCATCTTCGTTCTGGATAGCCCCGGCAATCTGTGGGTCGAGGTGGCGATCTTTGCCTCGGCCTTGATCGTCATCGGCATCGAGTTGAAGATCTTCAACAGTGTGCGGACGCAAATAAAACTGGAAGAGCAGGAACGGTTGTTGCTGCACGCGCGCATGGAAGCTCTGCAGAACCAGATCAATCCGCATTTTCTTTTTAATACGCTGAATTCGATTTCTTCGTTGGTGCGCTTTGATCCGGATATGGCGCGCGAAGTCATATCGAAGCTGGCGAAAATCTTGCGCCGTTTGCTCAGTACGGGCGAAGCCTTCGCGCCCCTGCGCGAAGAACTCGAATTCATCGACAATTACCTTGACATTGAGGTCGTGCGCTTCGGCCGTGACAAGCTCCGCGTGGTGAAAGATCTTGACCCCATGTCGCTGGATGTGGTCGTTCCCAGCATGCTGCTGCAGCCGCTGGTGGAAAACTGCATCAAGCATGGACTGTCGCCGAAAGTGGAGGGAGGAAGCATTTTCCTGAGAAGCCGGTTGTCGGATTCGAGACTCGAGATCGAAGTGGAAGACGATGGCGTCGGGATGGGCGGCGCGCATCTGGAGGAAAGCGGCAGTTGGGCAGGGATGGGGATCGGCATGGCAAATATCATCGAGCGCCTGCAGGTGCTCTATGGAGATACTGCCCGCATGACGATTGATAGCCAGGAAGGGAAGGGAACGCTGATTCGGATTCGGCTGCCGCTGATCGAAGCGGCGAGTTCGATTCCTGAAGGCTTCTACGCAGAGCGCTCCAGCACGCGCCGGTAGAAATCTTCATACTGCTTCACGATTTTGGTCGAGCAAAAGCGTTCCAGCGCAATCGCCCGCGCGCGCTTTCCCATCTCCCGCAACTGGTTTTCGTGTGTCAGCAGTTCGATCGCATAGCGCGACATGGTTTCGACGTCCCCTACATCCGCCAGGTAACCCGTGACTCCGTGATCGATGACTTCCGGCACGCCGCCGGCGCGAGTTGCGATCGGAACGACCTCGCAAGCCATGGCCTCCAGTGCTGCCAAGCCGAAAGACTCCAGTTCGCTGGGCATCAGCATGATGTCGGCGGCCGCGACCTTGTCCTGAACCTGATCCTGTTTGCCAAGAAACAGAACATCTTTGTGAATACCTTTTTGTACGGACAGCCACTCGGCCACCGAGCGGTCCGGGCCATCTCCGATGAGCAGCAGCTTGGAAGGAAATCGTTTGTGAACGCGGTCGAAGATCTCAATCACATCGGTCAGCCGCTTCACCGGACGGAAGTTGGAAAGATGCACGAGAACACGTTCGTCATTTGTAGCATATTCGGCGCGAGTTTTCGCGACAGCCTCCGGGTCGCGCCTGTAAACGTCGCAGTTCACCGAGTTGTAGATCACTTCAATGCGATTCTTTACATCGAAGACGCGCACCGTGCGATCGCGCAGATAATTCGAGATCGCCGTTACTCCATCACTTTGCTCGATGGAATATCGAGTGATGGGCAGATACGAGCGGTCGAGTCCCACCAGGGTGATATCGGTTCCGTGCAAGGTCGTTACGAAAGGCAAGCGGCGGCCGCGCGGACCTTCGGCGAGCATCTGCCGGGCGAGCATGGCGCTGACCGAATGCGGAATCGCATAGTGAACGTGCAGCAGATCGAGGTCGTACAGCTGTGCGACCTCTGCCATGCGGGTTGCCAGGGCTAAATCGTAAGGCGGATAGTCGAACAGCGGATAACGGGAGACTTCCACTTCGTGATAGTGAATATTTGGCTCAAAACCCCGAAGACGGATGGGCTGCGCGTAGGAGATGAAATGAATTTCGTGTCCACGCTGGGCCAGCTCCAGCCCAAGCTCCGTGGCCACAACGCCGCTTCCGCCATAAGTCGGATAGCATGTGATTCCGATGCGCATAGGTGAGAGCCGTCTCCCCCGCAGTTCGCCTGGGGTTCTTGAATTCGATGGCAGAACTCGAAGACAGTTGCAGATTTTATACGAAACGGCTACGCGATCCGGGAAGGCGCTCTGCTATTGAGCTTTCGGTCCAAGCGCAATTTTTGGGTCCAGCTTCTCGAGATGAGCCTGGAGCTTCTGTTTCTCGTGGTCGGGAAGGCCGGTAAACTCGATGCCCATACCCACTCCGGGATCGCGCGTGCGAACAACGGCGGATGGCGAAAGCCGTTCCTGATCGATCCATAAATCCACCCGAAGAGCGGTGCCAATCTCTAACGGCATGACGGTTTCAACATAACAGCCATTTCCACTGACATCGGTTGCATTCACACGCAGAGGCGTGTTGACGCGCTCATCACGAAGTTCAAGCGGGAAAGAAATGCGATGGCGGGCAAACATTCTGCGATTGTCCTGACTTTCCTGGCGCTCATGATCCCCTGGCGTCTGAATCGGCAAGGCGTCAATCCACGGGCAATCCTGATCAGCCACGAGCTGCACGCCGACTTGGGTCTTTTTCAAGGCCCCGGCATCGACGACCCAAATGACTTTGCAGCGCGCCTTCCTGGTTTCGTACTGCACACCGATGACATCGCCGACCTTCAGTTCAGGCTCGATGCCATAAATGCAGGCGCCAGTCGAACTGATGTTTTGCGCGATGGCGGGCTGAGAGAAAGGACGGTCGTTGGCTCCCATCCCCCACACGCGGACCTTCAAGTCCAGAGTCGCACGGGGCGCTGACCCTTGAGCAGACATCCGCGAAGTAACCTCCAATTCCGAGAAACCGTGGAATTCTAACCCATCATACCCTTGGTAGTTGAGAGCGAGGAGTTACCTAGGTACTTCCAACCTTGATGGAGCGCTCGTTAGAGGTAGGAGCTACTTTAGGCTCGGCGCGCCAGATCACGATAAGAGATTAATTCGATTTGTTCCTGCGCCAGCACCTCCCGCGCAGCAGGTAACGTCAGAACCCGAAGTTCAGTCTCTCGCGAAGACTTCAGTCGCGTCCGAGCTCTCTGAAGATCTTCATCGTTGTAACCGGGATGGCATACAAATTCCCACGTGCCTTCCGGAATGCTGCGGGCGATGGCGTGAAACAGAGTCTCGTCCAAAGTGCCGGTTACTTCAATCCCCAAAGTTCCGTCCGTGGTCACGAAGCCTTCGCGTTCAACTGCCTCGTGGAACTTCGCGGCGAAGCGGCGCAACACCTGTACTTCGGCGTAGCGCGTCCAAAGATCAGGCCGCGCCAGCAGTTCGCTCGATCGCAGAGGAAAGCGTGGACCAAATGGATTGCGCAGCGCGCGAACGCCGCAAGCCGATGCCGCACGCAGCAAGGGCCGGAGAATTTTCGGGAACAGATGCGTGTGTTTGTGGGCATCAAAGTGCGAAGGCGCGATCCCGCATGCCTGGATTTTGCGAATCTGCGCAGTCGCTTCGGCCGCGATCTCGTCTGCTTTTATAAGACCGGCAAGAGCACGCGCAGCAAACATCTTCAGTCCATCGCGAAAGCGAGCGTCCGCGGCGGTAAGCGAGCGAATTTGGCTGGCTGGAGTGACAGGATCGCCATCGATCAGAACAACGTGGCACCCTAGGCTCATGTGGGGAAGAGATCCGGCTAGCTGTACCGCCTCAGCGAAAGCCGGACCGTTCGCCATCAACGTGGAAGAGGTGACAACCCCGCGCGTATGGGCTTCGACGATGGCGCGATTGACCCCAGAAGTGAATCCGAAATCATCCGCGTTGATGATCAGCCGTCGCACGCAGTGAGTCTAGCAGGGACGGGAGAACAAGCGGCAACGCGCTCGGCCCTTGTCCGCACAATCTTCGCAAAGCAACGTTTGCGAACCGCAAGGCGCCATTCAAGCAGCAGATTTTGTGGCGTGCAGTTCACCGCGTTTAATCCAGTCGACCAGAAACAGCGCGGCGACGCAGAATGCGGGGAGAGCGATGCCCAGAATCCAGGTCAGTTTCATCCCGGCCGCGATTCTCAGCCGTAACACCATGGCGACATACATGACCGCTGCCAACCCGTAAACTGCGGCTCCGACCCACTCCCATCTCCATGCCAGAACCAGCGCCACAATCAGTACTGCGCTGGGGATGAGATGAACCAGCAGCGCCGCAGAGATTTTCCAAAATCCATGCTCTTCCTGGAAAACGTCCAAGGCGAACAAACTTATAAAGAGGATGTAAGCAATCGAAAGAAGGCGTGGCGCCCACAGTAATAGTCGCTTCCATGATTCATTCATGCGGCTGCCTCTTTTCTCCGCTACGTTGATGCAGCGGAAATCTGACGATAGGGAAAGGATCACCTGTACGCCACTATGGTCGCGCTCATTCCAACACCTTGCCGTGATCCCAAACACTGATCATGACGGCGTTGCCGATGACGTTGTGATTGACCCATTTTTCCGCAGGCACGTATACTCGGGAAGACGCGCTTCAACAAGGATGCCCCTTCCCGCCAATCCTCATCCGCGCGGCTGCCCGGCCGCGCGAAAGTGCGAGAAGATCAAAAGGGGCGGTTAGCTCAGCTGGTTAGAGCGCCTGCCTTACAAGCAGGAGGTCGCAGGTTCGAGTCCTGCACTGCCCACCAATCTTGTTCAGAGACTTAAGAAGCTTTCGTATGGACTCCAAAACGGCGTTTTAGCCGCTGGTTTTACCTTTGGAAAAACGGGATCTGAGTGCAAACGCCGCCTGTTCTCGTCAAGGTACTGAAACCCGACGCGTTCGCGAGGCCCCCGGCGTTTTGGGAGTTGGTTAGGCCTCCCAAACTTATCGCGGCGGCAAACTCTGCACCGGACGAACCCATCCTTCGAGATTGCCGCCGACCTTACCACCGTGCGCGATGACTTCGAGATTGCTGATCGATCCTCGCAATGCCTGCAGACGGCATTCCATGATGATGATCTGATGCCTCAAGCTTTCGATGCGGGCAGCGCAGCCAACCTTCCCGAAGAGTTCAGCAGCATCTCAACTGAATCCCAAAAGGTTCAGCAGCATCTCAACTACAATGGAAGTAAGGCGTACCTCTCGATTTTCGTGGGTGGCCAGAGTAGTGGTATTACTCCTCGCGGTCATTCCTGCCCTTGCACAGCCAGAGGGCCTGCTTACGCCTCAGTCACAGGACGCGCAAAGCACCGATGACAAGCTGGATATTCAAGTTGTCCCTGACACAAAAAATGGCAATCACCAAACAGTCGGATCGAACGACCGCATCTTTTATGCCCTGCCCGACTTCCAGACGGTAGACACGACCGAAAAGCTACCACCCCTTACTGTAGGTCAGAAATTCAAACTACAAGCGCGGAGCCAGTTCGATTATTTCGAGATCCCGTGGTACGGAATTCTTGCCGGATTCAGCCAGGCTCGCGATACCTCGGCCGGTTACGGACAAGGCGCGGCTGGATATGGCAAGCGCTATGCGTCAGAGTGGGGCGATGGCGCGATCGAGAATTTCATGGTCGGAGCCGTTTTCGCCTCCGCTCTGCGACAGGACCCGCGATACTACGTGCTAGGCGAAGGGTCATTTTGGCATCGTGCAGGCTACGCCATCAGCCGGATCGTCGTCACCCGCTCAGATTCGGGCCGGGAAGTGTTCAACGCTTCTCAGATCTTCGGCAGCGCCGCTGCTGCGGGCCTTTCGGCGTACACCTATCATCCCCGGGACGAGCGCAATTTGCGCAACGCCGGGAGCGTGTGGGGCACCCAGATCGGGCTGGACACCTTCACCCAGGGCATTAAGGAATTCTGGCCGGACATTCACCGAAGGTTTTCTCGCAAACGCTAACAACCCCAAGGACGCGGTGCAGGAGACACGGCTTCGCGCACCTGGCGCTATCGACGACCGATTGAAAGAAGCTGTGTCGCCCCTCGCTTTATCGCGTGGCTAACGCCTGTCTCGAAAGTATGTCTGCGGTGTGGTTCCCAGCATCGTCCGAAACATTTCAATGAAAGCACTTACACTGTCGTAACCGACCGCGATCGCGACCTCTGTGACAGACTTTCTTTGTGCCAGCATCTCAAGGGCAGCAAACAACCGCACCTGCTGTCGCCAGCGGCCAAATGACATCCCTGCCTCAGCCGAAAAGGCACGCATGAAAGTACGGCGCGCCATTCCGGCAACGTGCGCCCAAGCGTCCAGCGTGCGGTCATCCGCAACATCCTCCAGCAGAGCATCTGCAACTCTGGCCAGTCTTTCCTCTCTTGGAATGGTCAAACGCAGGGGCTGCTGGTCAGGCTGTCGAATCTCATCACGAAGCGTTTCGATCAAACGCTTCTTCGCCGGGTTGAGCGGCTGGCCGAGATCCCAATCGACCATACGATGAACGATGGCGAACAATAGCTCCGATGAGTTGAACATGCAGGGTGTCTTGGGCAGCCCGCGGCACATCTCCGAAGACAAGTCCACCATCGCGCCAGCAGCGCCCCCGACAGAACGCGCTGCGTGCTTACAATTGGGTGGAATCCATGCGCAACGTTGGGAGGGATGCATCCAACGCTCGCTTCCTGCTTCTACAATGATCAATCCCTCTGTGAGTGCGACGAGTTGCCCGCGCGCGTGGCTATGCTCTGGCGTCCAGCCCTCGACCGTCCGCCTCTTGAAGGCATATGCCAGTACTGGCGTATCGCTGTCGTAGAGACGGCGCAGTACTTCCATGTTCTTCAGGGCTCCGAACATGGATTTGCGCGATTGACCCTTTTCCGACACTTATCGCCACTTTCCCGTTAGCGGAACAACCGAAACGCAGTTAGAGTACGCGGCAGAACAACGAAAGACAACAGGGGGAATATTCTTTTAAAAAGGAGATCAAGGGAAATCAAAATGAGAAAGTTAATTTACGCAATCAACCTGACCATCGATGGCTGCTGCGACCACACCAAATTCCTTCCCGATGAAGAAACGTTTGACTACTATATCCGCCTTTTGCGAGAGGCCGACCTGTTTGTCTATGGGCGCAAAACCTATCAACTCATGGTTCCTTATTGGCCTGATGTCGCAAAAGACCAGTCTGCAAGCAAATCGGATCGCGATTTTGCTCAGGCATTCTGCGCTGCCAATAAAGTTGTTTTTTCCCGATCGTTAGAAGATGCTGAAGCGAAGAAAGGCGACAAAAATGCGAGGGTTGTCCACACCAATCTTCGCGACGAAATACTCAAATTAAAGCAAGAGCCGGGCAAAAATATCATCGCCGGCGGCGTAGATATTCCCTCGCAACTGATCGAGCTGGGCCTGGTGGATGAATATCGCTTCGGCATTTCGCCAGTCATTGTCGGAGCGGGCAGGCGGCTGATGGAAGGCGTCAATCTGCCTGAGAAATTGCGGCTGAAACTTGCCGACTCGAAAACTCTTTCGTCAGGATGGGTTATGCTTCGCTACCTGAAACAGTGACAACTACTCGGCAAGGCTCTGCCGGCGGCTTAGCGGAACTGGCGTTTTCGCCCGTGGGGCGCGCTTCCGCTGAGCCCAGGTCGACCTGAACTTTACATCGTGCCTTTTCAGAAGTGCGCGGTCGCGCACGCTCGAATTTGGCCGACGTAACTTTCCCCGTTGAACTCCCCTCCGGACTGCGTTAGCCTTATTTTGCTCTCGCGGCTCTTCCACCCTCCTTTCCGTCTCCAAGATCAATTTCGCCGGTGGTTGCAATGGCTGTGCAATACAGGGCGTTTTCCTCTAAGGCCCCACTATATATAGTGTTATATTGCTTGACGCCGGCTGAATTTCGCCGTTACAGTAGCTTAACTTTGTGCCCGTCCCTCGCCAGCCTGGGGTGCGGAAGGTCCGTGCTCGTGCCCGTGCCGCATGAACGAAGGCATCGAAGCAGAGAGAGGAATCTTTCTGGTAAACAGGCGTGCGCGGCAAGGAAGAGCGGGTTTCACGGTGCCCAACGGCAAACCTGACCGGTTGGTGGTAAGGAGTTCACGTTGCTCAAACTGAAGAAGCTGCAGATTCTCGGATTCAAGTCGTTCTGCGACCGGACCGAACTCAAGTTTCATGGGGACGGGGTCGCGGCGATTATCGGCCCGAATGGCTGCGGGAAGTCGAACATTTCGGACTCGATTTCGTGGGTGCTGGGCGAGCAGTCGGCGAAGACGCTGCGCGGATCGCGCATGGAAGATGTGATCTTCGCGGGCACGCGCGACCGCAAGCCAACCGGCATGGCGGAAGTGTCGCTGACGTTGGTCGATCCGGAAGTCTACAAGGGCGCGGATGCGAATGCGGCAACCGAGATCGAAATTCAGGACGAGATGCCGTCAGAAGACGCACGCATTGCTGACGATTGGGACGAAGCGGCGATCCGGGCGCGGGCAGCGGAAGATACCGAACGGTCGGTCGAAGACGCGCAGCCCGGCAAGATGGAGGAAGTGGAAGTTCCGCGATCGAAGATCAATACGATTGCCGTGGCCTTTCCAGATGACGAACCGATTTTTGCTTTGCCTGTGCACAACCTGACCGCGTCGACCGTCGGGCAGACTGCTTCGGGCACATCCCCTCATGTAGTACTGAAGATTCGACGCCGCAAATTCAATCAGCAACAATTTCGCGCAGGAGAGATCGTGGTCACGCGGCGGCTGTTCCGCTCGGGCGACAGCGAGTATCTGTTGAATGGGAAGCTCTGCCGCTTGCGCGACATTCAGGAATTGTTCATGGGCACCGGGCTGGGGCCGGAATCCTACGCGCTGATTGAGCAGGGGAGAATTGGGCAGATCCTCAGCAGCCGCCCGACCGATCGGCGGGCGATTCTGGAAGAAGCCGCGGGGATCACGAAATTCAAGACCAAGAAGCGGCTAGCCGAGGCGCGCCTCGAAGACGCGAAACTGAATTTGTCGCGCGTCAACGACATCTTCGATGAAGTCACGCGACAGATGAATTCGCTGAAACGGCAAGCCTCGAAGGCGGAGCGCTACGCGCGCTTGCGCGATGAGATGCGGGCGAAACTTCGCATTGTGCTCACCAGCAAGTTTGCTGCTCTCGAACACGAAAGCACCGAAATCGATACGCAACTGAATTCGCTTGCCGAAGAGATGCGGCATCGCACGGAAGAAGTGCAGCACCTCGAAGCCGAACACGCGGAGGGAACGCAACGGGGATACGCGATCGAAATCGAGTTGCGTGAGAACCGCGATCGCATCAGCCAGATCGCGATGGAGATTGACCGGGCGCAAGCGCGCCGGCGGCACAATGAAGAGCGTTGCACGGAATTACTGGTGCGGTCGGCGTCAGCCGAAGCGGAGTTGGCGCAGGCACGGCATCGGCTGGAGACGCTGGAAGCGGAACGCGAATCGAACCGACAGATACTCGAATCGGCCGCGGCCGATGTTGCGGCGGCGCAATCCGATCTCGCTCTTTGTCAGCAGGAAGCCGCGACTGCAGCGGCGAGCCTGGCGGAGATCGAACGCCAGCAGGAAGACTATCGCGTGCAGGTCTTTGATACGGTGTCTTCGGCATCCCGCTTGCGCAATCAGTTGGCGCAAGCGGAGGAACGGTTAGCCGGTGCAGACCGCGATGCGCGGCGATTGGAAACGGAAATCAGCAGCGCCAACCTGCAGGTCGAAACATTTGGTGGCCAGCGCGGGCAACTGACGCTGGAATTTGAGACGGTCACGCAACGAGCCGCGGGTATCACGGAAGAGATCAGCCAGGTGCGGCGCTTGATCGAATCGAAGAAGCTGGAAGAGACACGGGCGAAAACGAATCTGGATGTGCTGCGCGCGGAATACGCAACTGCGCTGGGCAAGAAAGGTTCGCTGGAAGCGGTGATTGCCGAGCATGGATACTCGACGGAATCTGTCCGCCGCCTGTTTCAGTCGGGAGTGATGCAGGGTGGCCTTGCGCCCGTAGGCGTGCTGGCTGATTTTCTTGAAGTCGAGCCGAAATTCGAACGCGTAGTGGAAGACTTCCTGCGCGACGAACTCAACTATATCGTCGTCAAATCGTGGGATGCGGCCGACGAAGGTCTGCGCATGTTGCGCAGCGATGTGGATGGCCGCGCGACGTTCCTGGTGCATCCGGAAGATGCGCAGGCGAAATTTTCGTTTGTGCTGAATGAGGCGGCACATTCCGCGCCGCCGGTCGAACAGATCGTTCCTCTGAAAAACACGATCCGCGTACTTGATGGATTCGGCAAGTCGCTGGAGGTGATTCTTCCGAAGCTGCGCGACGGCTATATCGTGCCTGAGGCTGGCGTGGCGCGAGGATTGGCGCTGGAGAATCCGGATGCATTCTTCCTCTCGCAAGCCGGCGAGTGCTTCCACAATGTGACCGTCACCGGCGGGAAACAGCGTGCGGAAGGGCCGCTTTCAATGAAGCGCGAGTTGCGCGAAGTGCTGCGGCAACTGGACGATCTGGAGCGCGCCCTGCGCGACGAGGAAACGCGCGTCATGACGCTGGGACGTGAGATTAAAGAACTCACTGCGTTGCTGGAGCGGCTCGAAGGCGAGAAGCGCGACGCTGAACAGCAGGTGATGACTTCGCGCCACATGTTGCAGCAACTCGAGTCGGAGATGACGCGCGTCGGCGAGCGGCTGAGGATTTCGCAGTTCGAGCTGCAACGACTTGCATCGGAACGCGCCGAGCAGGAGAGCATTATTTCTGCGCGGACAGCAGAGATCGCCGTTTTTGAAGAGCGCAGAATCGAAATTGAGCGGCAAATCGCAGCGGCGCAGGAATCGCTGATCATATTGCGGCAGCGGCGAGAGGAATCAGCGCAAACCAGTTCGCAGCATGCGGCACGAGTGGCGACGCTGGAAGAGCGCCATCGCTCGGCGGCGGCTGTTCTGGCAAGAATTGAATCGCTGCTCGGCGAAATGGATCAGCGAGTGCAAACGCTGGTTTCGCAGATCGAGGGCAGTGCAGCGGAGAAACTGCAGCGCGAGACTGAGAATGAACAACTCGCGCAGCACGCAACCGATCTGGAAGCGGAGCGAAATGCGGCTCAGACGCGCGAAGGATTGCTGCAGTTTGAAACCGAACAACTGCGGGCACGGCTGGCTGAGATCGAGGAATCGCTGCGCAATGGACGGCAGTTGCTGGATCAGGCACGGGACCGGCGCGGCGACCTTTCCGCTACGGCAGCGAAACTGCAGTCGGATATGCAATATATGTCGGAGACGTGCTTGAACGAACTTGGCGTCGAGCGCGAGCAGTTGATGGCTGACACGACGCTGGCGATAGTCTCGGGCGAGGAACTGGCGAACGAAGATCAGCTCTATCGCGAGATGCGGGCGAAGCTTGACGGCATGGGACCAGTGAACATGATGGCGTTGGAAGAATTCAAAGAGACGGCCGAGCGGCATGCATTCCTGGAGACGCAGCGCAAAGATCTGATTTCCGCGATCGAGAACACGACAGCGACCATTCGCGAGATCGATCAGATTTCGCGGCAGAAGTTCGAAGAGGCATTTGCCAAGATCAACGACAATTTCCAGGCGACGTTCAAGAAGTTGTTCGGTGGCGGGCACGCTTTGATGAAGCTTACCGACGAAGAGAACAGCGCGGAAAGCGGCATCGACGTAGTGGCATCGCCTCCGGGCAAGCGATTGCAAAATGTGCTGCTGCTTTCCGGCGGCGAAAAAGCTCTGACGGCCTTGGCCCTGCTAGTCGGCATCTTTCAATATGCGCCCAGCCCATTCTGCATTCTGGACGAGGTCGATGCTCCGCTGGATGAAGCCAACATCGGACGGTTTACAGAGCTGGTGAAAGAGATGAGCGTGCAAACGCAATTTGTGCTCATCACTCATAGCAAGAAGACGATGAGCATTGCGCCGGTGCTTTACGGTGTGACCATGCAGGAGCCGGGCGTGTCGAAGCTGGTTTCCGTGCGCTTCGGAATGCAGTAGCCCGATCGACATGTTCCTGCGGGAACACTGTGGAAAGTCGCAAAAACCATCGTGGCAAGTCTCTGATTCTAAACAGGCGGTTTCTGCCTGCCTTTTGTTTCCAATGAGATAGACTGTGGGAAAAGTGTCTACTTTGGTAGGTATTTTGAGGTGCGTTTTGTCTACTTTAGTGGACTTGACGGTAGTGCAGGACTTAGTGTCCACATTTGTAAGTACATTTCATAACGTACATCATTGTACGTAAAAAAGGCCAGCTTCGTTTGGAGGCCGGCCTTTTTTTCGCTGTTTTCGTTCGCTATCCCAACTTTTCGAAGAACCTGCAGATGGTTTCGATTCCACGATAGAAGTTCGGAATGTGGAACTTCTCGTTCGGCGCGTGGAGATTGTCGTCGGGAAGGCCAAAGCCCATCATCACGGATGGAATCTTCAGGACATCCTGAAAGTCGGTGACAATCGGAATCGAACCGCCCGAGCGAATGAACACTGTGTCTTTCTTGAATGTGTCGTGCAGGGCTTGAGTCGCGGCTTCGATGTACTTGTTGTCGGTGGAGACGACGCAGGCAGGCCCTTTGCTCCAGACTTTCACTTTCGTCTCGATCCCTTTCGGCGTGTGCTTCTTCACAAAAGCCATGTATTTTTTCAGAACGTCGTCCGGAGCCTGGTTGGGCACAAGGCGCATGGAGACTTTGGCTTTCGCTTTGGCGGGAATCACGGTCTTAGCGCCATCGGCGATGAAACCTCCGGGCATGCCATGCACTTCGAGCGTGGGACGAGCCCAGGTGCGGTAGAGGACGGAATATCCCGGCTCGCCGGTAAGAACCTTCGAGCCAACTTCGGTCTTGCGATAGTGCTCTTCATTGAAGGGCAGGCGCTTCCAGGCTTTCAGTTCCGCAGCGGTAGGAGCTTTTACACCCTTGTAGAAGCCGGGAATCAAAACTTTGCCCTTTGCGTCTTTCATCTTGCTGATCATTTCGATCAACGCAAAGAATGGATTCGGCGCGGCGCCGCCGTACATGCCGGAATGCAGGTCGGTCTTGGCGCCATAGGCTTCAATCTCGGTATAGACGAGGCCGCGCAGGCCGACGCAGAGCGTGGGCAGTTCAGGTGCGAATAGTTCCGTATCGCAGACCAGAGCGAAATCGGCGTGCAGCTTTTTCTTCTCTTTGCGGATGTATTCGGCGATCGACTCCCCGCCTACTTCTTCTTCGCCTTCGAAAATAACCTTGACATTGATCGGCAGTTTGCCGCCGCCAGTCTGCATCAGAGCTTCCAGGGCTTTGACTTCCATCCAAAGCTGGCCCTTGTCGTCGACGGCACCGCGGGCATAGAGATTCTGATTGCGTTCGGTTGGCTCGAATGGCGGGGTGTGCCACTCGTCCAGCGGCTCGGCGGGCTGGACGTCATAATGCGCATACATGAGTACGCTAGGCTTGCCATGCGCGTGCAGCCAATCGGCGTAAATGAGCGGATGACCCTTGGTCGGGATGATCTCAACATTTTCCATGCCGATGCGGCGTAGTTCGCCGGACACGAAGTCGGCGGCCTTCTGGATATCAGATTTGTGTTCTTCAAGAGTGCTGACGCTGGGGATGCGAAGAAGATCTTTCAGTTCGTTCAAGAAACGTTGCTGATTACTGCGGGCAAAATCAACTGCGGGAGAGGCCATGGAATGCGTCCTTTCTGTGATGGACGATCGGAATTGATGATTTGCGGAGTAGCGCAAACGAAACAGTATAGCGCGAGGTGAGAGCCGAAGTCTCACCACAGAGGGCGCGGAGGGCACGGAGTGATCACGCGGCCTTCGATGCAAAACGGCCCGGATCGAAGGGCTTCAGGTCATATTCAGCCGGGCATTCTGTGATTACATTCGCCATGGTCTGCGCCGTGATCGGTGCGAGCAGGATGCCGTCGCGAAAATGGCCGGTCGCGACAAAGTAGCCCTGTATTTCGGTTGCGCCGAGAAGGGGCAAGGCATCGGGAGTTCCCGGGCGAAGTCCGGCCCAGTCTTCCAGGATCTTTGCGTCGGCAAGTCTCGGCAGGAGGGCGAGCGCGGCACGATGCAAACGCTGGATGGTCGCGGGATCCACACGTTTGTCGAATCCAGCTTCTTCGACGGTTGCTCCGACGAGGAGGCGTCCGTCGCTGCGTGGGATGAGATAGACATCGGGCGTGCGAATCACGTGGCGAATCAGATTCGTGGTTGGCATGAGGAGGCACAGCATTTGCCCTTTGACAGGGCGAGTCGGCACAGCGAGAGGCGCGATTTGTCCAGACCATGCGCCGGCGCAGTTGACGATTTTGTGTGCTGCGAAGGCCGTTTTTGTTGTTTTGACGCCGGTGGCCCGGCCATTGGAGACATTCACACCGGTGACCTCGTCGCCGGAGGAAAAATCGACGCCGCGATTCTTGGCCGTCTTAAATGCAGCGGCGGTCAACGCGCGCGGATCGACGGAGCGCTCTTTCAGCAAAAACGCCGCGGCATTTTTCGAGGAAAGCGCGGGCTCGAGTTCCACGACTCGTGCAGCGGTGGCAATCGAAGTTCGCGAGAATTCCCGCCAATCCGAATCGTGTCGCTCCTCCGGAAAAACGATCGTTCCTTGATCCCTCAAATCTACTTTCGCCCCGGATTCCACCTCCAATTCGTGGGCGAATTCGGGATACATCTTCGCGCTGGCTGTGGCGAGCGGTTGCAGTACTGGCGGGGTTTCGAGAGGACAATCGACCAGCATCCCTCCGGCCGCGTGTGACGCTTCGCGGCCGGGCTCGCCGCGTTCGACGACGAGAACGCTCGCTCCACGTTTGCGGAGTGCAATCGAAAGCGATATTCCGATGATGCCGCCGCCGACGATGATGATGTCCCAGGATTTCACAATGGCATTGTAGAAGAGCGCCCGCTTGCGCGGAAAATGCAAGGAGCGGAGGAAACATTCATCAATGACGGGGTTAGAGTTCGTCAGCCGGGACAAATTCCCATGAAGTTAAAGATGACAGGCAAAGTCCAGATGCATAAAATTGCAGGCATGGGAAAACTTCTCATTGCTGCTCTGCTACTGGCCATGACCGTGCTTCCGAGCATGTGCCGCGCGCAGGAGGATAAAGACCAGGAAGGGCCGACCTCCGTGCTGACTTTTGTGGTGACCAGACAAGAGAACGGAAAACCCGTGCGCAACGCCGCGGTCATCATGCACCCGGTGAATCCCAAGGGAAAGCAAATGCCTGGTGGAGAAGAGCTGAAGACCGACACTGACGGAAAAACGAACTACGATGGCATTCCTTATGGCACGCTGCGGGTGCAGGTGCTAGCCCAAGGGTTCCAGACTTATGGGGAAGACTTCGAAATCGATAAGCCAACCATGGAAATTAGCATCAAGTTGAAGCGGCCACAGAAGCAGTTTTCGGTTTACGACGACAAAACCACCGGCGCTCCGCAGAAACAGAACTAGAACGCTATGGACTACTTACTCAAAACGGAACCTTCGACGTATTCTTTTGCCGACTTACAGCGTGAGGGCACCACGATCTGGGATGGCGTCTCAAATCCAGTGGCACTCAAGAATTTGCGCGGGATGAAATCGGGCGACAGACTGGTGATCTATCACACGGGAGATGAAAAGAGCGCGGTAGGAACGGCGACGGTCGTATCGGTGGACAATTCCGACGAGAAGAATCCTCAGGTCAAAATTAAAGCGGGTAAGGCGATTACCAAGCCGGTCACGCTGTCGGAGGCGAAGGCGAACAAGCTATTTACAGATTCTCCGCTGGCCCGGCAGGGACGGCTGAGCGTCGTACCGCTGACCGAAGCGCAATTTAGATTCCTCAACGGCAATTGAAAGCCCCGCTCCCGGCTCCGGTAAGTGGGGCTTTTCTTGGTCCTCGCGGATGTGTCCAGAGGACCGCAGTTCATGAAATGTAGCTACGACGTGCGCGCATCGCGCCGAATGAGCGCCGCGTCGAGGAAATATCCCAATCCCAAGGTGAACGGAATGGCGCCGAAAGCGGCGGCCTGCAGAGCATCCGGCTCAAATCTTGCCAGGATCGTGAAGGCCAGCATGTAGCCCACTGCTCCTGCGACCAGAAGAATGCCGGCGCGCCGCGAGCTAGCCGCCTGCGTGAGTTCCGGTTCCATGGGGACGTTCACGCCACGCTGAATCGCCGCCAGGCGCTCCTCGGTGCGCAGCTTGCGTACCCGATAATACGTGTACATCGCCAGGATTGCCGTAGGCATCCCGAGAAACATAATGACCGCTGCCAGACCGGTGAGTCCTTCCATGGTGTTCTCCTTCCCGGATGCGCTCCGGAGCCGCCCGGAGCTGAAATTTGCTGCCGATGGAAGGTACGCAAGCCGGGCCAGCTAAGTTCCAGCCAACTCGGAAACAAAACAAGGCTTCCAACCAAGACAAGTGGCGCTTGGTGCGTGGTCGGGTCCCGCGGTTCGGAGAGAAAATGAAAACAGGCAAGATTTGGGCAGTTTCGGGGCTGTTGTTTGGCACAGTTCTGCTGGCAGGGCAAACCCTGCAGGCGCAGGAGACGAAGGAAAAGGTCACGGTGGATAATGTCGACCGGACATTCTTTGTTCGTTTACCTAAAGGCTACGACGCGAAGCAGCACTATCCCGTGGTCATTCTGCTGGCGGGGATGAACCAGGATCCAGATGATATCGAGCGGCTTACGCAGTTCGACCCCACGGCTGATAAGAACGGCATTATCGCGGTCTATCCAGCGGCTTTGCATGGCACTTGGAATATTGGCGTGCATGCGGAAGAAGAGCATCAGATGTCGCCGTTTCCGCGCCGCCGCCGTTATGGGTATCCCGGAGGAGGTGGGTATCCCGGTGGAGGTGGTTATCCGGGCGGCGGAGGCTATCCCGGAGGGGGACAGCAGTCGCCGAATGATCCGAATAATCCGAACAATCCGAACAATCCGAACCGGCCGAGCGAAGATCACAGAGCTGCGGAGGTGGACGATATCGGCTTCTTCAACCAGATGCTTGACTCGCTAGGGACCAAGTTCTCGATCGACAATTCGCGAATCTATGCGGCCGGCCTTTCTGATGGCGGATTCATGAGCTTCCGGTTGGGATGCGCACTGAGCGACAGAATTGCCGCGGTGGGCGCTGTCGCGGCCGACATGCCCAAGAAAATGATCTGCGTGCCGTCGCGGCCTGTGCCCGTTGTCATGATCAATGGCACGTCAGATCCGGTCGTGCCCTACAACGGAGGAAGTGACCACTCGCTGCAAATTTCTGTCTTATCCGCGGAAGATAGCGCCAAGGATTGGGCCAAGATTGACCGCTGCGGAGAAAAGCCGGAGAAAAGTAAGCTGCCTGCCTCCGGCAAGGGCGCGACGGAGACGAAAGTCGATACTTTTACCGGCTGCCAGCAGAATGCTGCCGTGGTGCTTTACAGCCTGAAAGGTGCGGGAGATACCTGGCCGGGCGGCGAGCAATTTGAGCCTGAAAACAGCGTTGGCAAAGTCGCCCAGGATGTAAACGCGAACGATCTGCTATGGAATTTCCTCCAGGCGCAGAAACTCGAAAACAAGAACGCGCCTTCGCAATAACGGCTGCGTGGTAACTGTTCGCACGCCGACATAAGACTTCCCACTTCCCGCAAAACTGAAAGCAGGAAGTGGGGTTTTTTCTTCGCGAGCCGTTGCCGTTATCTGTCCCACCAGAGCTCTCAAACGCAGCGCTCTTATAAAGAGCGCAGGAAATTCAGCATATCCTGCATCTGGGTTGGAGTGAGTTTGTTGAACTTCTTCATGACCTGGACGGCTTCCGATCCCGTACTGTTGTGTGCCTGAATGGCCTGGATCAGATCCGTCGTGCGGCCGTCATGCATGAAAAACAGGCGCTGTCCTAATCCCCAGAGCGGCGCGGTGCGGAACATGTCACTGGTTGCGGCCCCTTGGGTGATGCCATCCTCCAGTCCTTTGCCCAGGTGATGCAAGGCAAAATCGGAATACGGGTTGTAAGTGACATTCGACATGCCGGTATAAATCGAAGGGCCGGTTTTCAGGCTTGGAGAATGACAGAGCGAGCAGCCCACGGAAACAAATAAGGCTGCGCCAGCCTGGGTGGAAGAATTGGAAGGACCGGGAGTGGGCGGAGCGGACAAGCGGCTGAATTCGGCGAAATTAATGATGTCCGACGACATTTCGGATGCGGTTCCAATCGTCGTCCCGAAGTTCGAACTGCTCGAGTTCTGATTCAGGATGTTGGTCGCGTCTTCTGGAGATGGATTGAAGGCGCAGCCGGACACCACGTAACGCTCGTTGGGAAACAATTCATTCGAGACACCGATTTCCACGTTGTAGGCTTCGCCGGAGAACATCAGCAGCGACTTGTTCTGCGCCTTCCAACCGAACCGTGTGATGGTGCCGTCATTGGCGCTGGTGTTGAATACTCCGCTAATCTTCAGCGCTGCCCGTTGCGAAGCAGTTGCTGTCAGATTCGCCTCTAAGGTCAGATCGGGAGTTGCTTCCACCAGTCCCAAGCCAAACAGAGGAGTGGGCATGCGGAAGATGACGTTGTCGGAGGTGAGTTCGGAGGCGAAGTTGGGCTGCGCCAGGGTGCATCCCGAGGCGTCGACGCGTCCCGTGACGGTATAAAGATCGTGCACGCCTCCGTCGGCCGTACCGTTCGAATTCTTCACGAAACGAGCTTCAAGGATGGGGCCGGCCGCAGTGATGAAAGAGGGAACGGTATTGGCGGCGCCATCAAGCGTAGCCAGCGCAACCTGCGGATTGGGAACGGAATTCTGCGGACTGCTCAGTCCCGGGCTGCTCCCGCCGACGGCGGGTTGCGCATGGCATAGGGCGCAACTGTTGCCGTTAAAAGTCGGGCCAAGTCCTCCGCCGGATTCTCCGGTTAGGGTGCCTAAGACGGAGTCTACTTCTTGGAACCGGAGCAGAGCCTGGTTGAACAAAAGCTGTTCGTTGGCGTTCAGGGTCGGATAAAAGCTGCCCGCGCCTGCCGGTCCGGGACGGGGTCCAGGATCGGTTTGCGCGACCGCGTGAGAAACGACGAACAGGATTGCGGCAAGACAAACAGCGGGGGCGGAATATCTGGAGCAAGTCATGGATGACCTCCGTCATAAGACACACGTATGCCTGCGAAATGTGTCTTGGTTTGCGAAGGCGGCGCGGGTCAATCTGCTGCTCAGTCCGTGCTGCGGGCCGACGAAAATGTCCGGTCCCGTGCCCCACTGCGGACGGAACAGCTCGATGGGAGAAGTGGGAGCCCCGGCAGGAAACTTTCCCCAAGTCGAAAGAGCGGAACAGCGTTGGCGAGAAATGTAGAACGGTGCCAGGGAAGGGTCAAGGGCTCACAAGTTCATTCGAAGTAGCCGGGAGGATTAACTCAAGCGGCGCAAAAACACACTGCCCAGCTTCAGCATTCGCCGAAGACTAGGCAGCATGTGTTTCACAGCAACTTTCAGAATGGCGGAGTGAGGCCGGTGTAGTCGCCGATGACTTTGGCATCGTACGGGCCATTCAGCAGATCGAATCCATTGCCAGGCACCGCGATCGTTCCCTGCTGGAAGACGATGTTCTGGCTGGGATTGATTTCGATTACTTGCATGTTGTACTGATCGCTGATGAGCACGTTTCCATTGCGCAATTGGACGGCGCGGCTGGGAGCAGGATTGGAGACGCTGCCTGCGCGGGCGTTCGTGTAATAGGTCCAGACGACATTGCCGTTCGAATCGATGTCGACGACGCGGTTGTTGCCGCCATCGGTGATGAGCGTGGTTCCGTCGGGCAGGCGGCTGGCGAACGCTGCGGCATTGAGTTCGCTACAGGAGGCGCAGCCGTAACTCCACACAACCTGCTTCTTGCGATTCACTTCGATGACGCGATTGTTGCTTTCGTCGGCGATCAGGATGTCGCCGTTCGCCAGCAATTCCGCGCTATTGGGACTGTTCAGTTGATTGAAGCCATCGCCGCTGGCGCCAGTTTGTCCATATTGCCAGACAATTTTCTTCTCGAGGTTCACTTCGATCACGCGCATGTTTCCCTGATCCGTGATGAGGATATGTCTGTTCGGCAGCCAGGTATTCTGCACCGGAGTATCGAGTTGATCGGGGCCCGAGCCGGTGACGCCAGCCATTCCGTATTGCCAGATAATCTGGCCGGCGGGATCGACCAGCATTACGCGATTATCAGCGCAGCCGTTGGGGCAAGTAGGCTCAGCTCCCGCAGGAACGCCAGTTCCTGCAACCAGGGTGATGGGGCCAATACGTTGCGTGTCATTGACGCCCACTACGGAGTGAGGTCCGGCTACGCTCGATCCATTCCCGAACGACCACACGATTCTGTGATTATTCGCGTTCACTTCGATGACGCGATTGTTGTACTGATCAGAAATCAGAATGTTGCCCGGAGTGTTGAAGTGATTTCCTTGAGCTTGGGCAGCAAGTGCGCCGGCAACCAATAGAGCGGCGCAGGCGAGAACTCTTGTGTGTGACAAATTCATGACATCCTCCTGTTGCTTCCGTAGCGAACGGACGGGCCGGTATCGCCGTGTGAGCGGTTGCTGCCGCGACAGTTATTGGGGCAGCAGCCCGGTGCAGATCACTTTGAGCAAGGGGCGGACAGAAATTGTCAGCTGGATGTCAAAAGGCTGTCACTTGTCTGTAGTTTCTAATCGAAAGGGAGCTAGCTGATGGCTTTTCTTAGTTCGCGGCGCAGAATTTTACCCGAGGCAGTCTTGGGAACGGCTTCCACAAAGCGGATTTCGCGAGGCTGTTTGTAGTGGGTGAGTCGGTCTGCGACGAAGGCGCAGAGTTCATCTTTCAGTTTTTGCCCGTCAGAAAATCCGTCCCGTAGGGAAACGAAGGCAACAGGAATCTCTCCCGCAGCGTTGTCTGTGCGCCCGACCACTCCGCACTCTTTCACCGCCGGGTGCTCCAGCAGGACGGACTCGACTTCGGCGGGCGCCACGGCGAAGCCTTTGTACTTGATCATTTCCTTGCGCCGGTCGACGACCCGATAGAAGCCTTCCCGGTCGCGCGTCACGATATCCCCAGACCAGTACCAGCCGTCGCGCAACACGGCGGCCGTAGCTTGCGGTTCTTTCCAGTATCCCAGCATGAACTGCGGGCCGCGCATGACGAGTTCGCCGGGAATTCCGCTGGGAAGTTCCGTCATCTCTTCGGGCTTATCGTCGGAAGCAATTTCCGAGGGCGAAAGCACGCGGCAGTCAGTTTGCGCAACGGGTTGTCCGATAGAGTCCGGGCGATAGAGTTCTGGATCCAGAAAGCCGACGTGCGTCACGGGAGAAGCTTCGGTCATCCCATATCCCTGACAGACGAGGATGTTGGTCAGCGTGGTGAACCGGCGGGGAAGATCTGGAGCTAATGGAGCGGCTCCGGATTTCACCCATCGAACTTTGTGATCGCGGGGAAATTGTCCAGCTTCGGCGGCCTGGCAGAGAGCGTTGATGGCGGGAGGGACAAGCGGCATCATGGTGATGCCTTCGTCCGTAATCAATTGCGTGAGCTGCTGCACATGAAAGCGCGGCATCAGAACCAGCGTGGCTCCCATCAGCAGCGCCGGGCTGAGAACAACATTTAAGCCGTAGATGTGATACAGAGGCAGGAAGCACAAAATGTTGTCGTCACCATTCAAATGCGCCGTATGCGGTGCGACCAGCTGATAGATATTTGCGATGAGATTGTAATGCGAGAGCATCACTCCTTTGGGCAGACCAGTCGTGCCACTGGAGTAGGGAAGAGCGGCCAGCATCTTCTCGGGCGACAAGACAGGCTTGGGAAAAACCGCGGAGACCGGTTTCAACAATTCAGAAAATGGCTGACCGCCCTCGATCTGCTGGCGAGTGAGATACACGCGGCGAAGCTGAGGCAGGCCTGCCAGCGAGATTCCCTCGAGATTCAATCCGTCGCTGATCAGAGCGACCGCGCCTGAATTTTCCAGCTGATATCGGACCTCCCGCTCGCGGTAGGTGGGATTGAGCAGTGTCGGAATCGCTCCCGCCAGCTGGATTGCATGGAAGGCAACACAAAATTCCCAGGAGTTTGCCAGAAAGACTGCGACGACTTCTCCGGACCGTATTCCGGCTGCGATCAGGCCGCGGGCGACGGATTCGACCGCTTCTCCATATTCGGCGTAGGTGAGCCGATGGCCGCAAGAGGCATCGACCAGGGCGGTTTTGGCGGGATTGCGGCGGCACGACTCCAGGACCAAGTCGTGGAGGAAGAGACCGTGCGGATCCCGGTAGAGCTGAGTGCGCAACATGCCGGAGGGAATTGTACTTGGAAAATCGGGAACCGCAAGATCAGCTGGCCAGTTTTCTTAGGAACTCTTTCTCGTCCATGCGGTACTTGAAGGCCTTCCGGCCATCAATAAAGACGACAGGGACTTCGTCGTTGAACTGGCGACGAAGCTCCGGGTTGCCGTCTACGTCAATCTCCTGCCAGGTAAAGCCGCCTCGTCGCGACAGTTTGGTGAGGCTTTCCTTTACAACCTCGCACAGATGACACCCTTTACGTGAGTACACGATGACCTGGCGGGGCTCCAGCATGGCGAGATTCTAGCCTGAAGGAGCAGTTTTCTGCACCAGAAAAGCAGCAGTTCGTCCGAGATGGGCAGAAGTCATCGGAATTTTGTGATTTTGGTCACTGCGAAGGCGCTAAGGCTCAGCCATACTCACGACGCGATTTCTGCATTGGCGGGCTGGACAGGTACGTTCAGCGAAAGGAGGCCAATGAGCAAGCAAATCGGCACGGCACTTTGTATCGGGCGTGGGCCGATCGAGTTGAATCTGCGGTGTGCACTGCTGCGGGAAAACGGCTGGAATGTAGTGAGCTCTGGCAGCGGGCACGAAGGCGTCCTTACCTTCGCGCGGGAAAAGTTCGATATCGTTATCGTTGATCTTAATGAGGACGGGTCGGAAGCGGCATTGATTACAGGAGAGTTGAAGCGGCAGCAACCAAGAATTCCCGTGGTTTTGATCGTATCCGGAAAGCCGCTCGTCGAGGGCGCGACAGCTCAGGCCAGTGCAGTGGTACTGAAAGCGGAAGAATCGCGGACCCTCCCCCCGATCGTACGCGGCCTGGTTCGGCCCTCCTAAGCACACTCTCCACGGCGCTCCAGTGAGGGGTAGAATCCCTTCATGCCAGACCTTGGAACCAAACCTCTTCGTGGAAAAACTGCGCTTGTAACCGGTGCCGCGCGGCGGCTGGGCCGGGCTTCCGCTTTGGCTTTGGCGGCAGCTGGAGCCGATGTTGCGATTACATTTTTGCATTCCTCGAAAGAGGCGCAGAAAACGACCGTGGACTTGTCAGGCCTCGGCGTACGCGCTTTTGCGCTGCATTGTGACGTCACGGATGAAGCCAGCGTTCAAGCCATGGCAAGAGAAGTGGGCCGCGAACTGGGAAGGGTCGACATCCTGGTCAATAACGCGGCGAACTATGAAACCGCCGAGTTTGAAAAGCTGACCGTGAAGCAATGGGATGCCATCTTTGCATCCAACACTCGAGCGCCCTTCCTGGTGTCGCGAGAGATTCTAAAGCTAATGCGGAAGAATCGGATCAAGGGAAAAGATAAATCTTTTCTTGAAGCAAAAATTATCAACATGGGCTCACTCGGAGGACTGCGGCCCTGGCCGACTCACGCGCACTACTGCTCGTCGAAAGCTGCGCTACATATGCTCACCAAGGTTATGGCAAAAGCCCTTGCGCCAGAGATTGCAGTCAATGCCGTCGCTCCCGGAATGATCGATCTCGGGGAGAAGTCAGCTGCAGCCTTCATGCGCAGGATGGCCAGGCAGACGCCGATGCGGCGCAA
The DNA here is from genome assembly GCA_035523795.1 of Verrucomicrobiia bacterium. Classification (GTDB taxonomy): domain Bacteria; phylum Acidobacteriota; class Terriglobia; order Terriglobales; family Acidobacteriaceae; genus Sulfotelmatobacter. The sequence goes on from DATKQB010000007.1 coordinate 63,530, forward strand.
CGGCACGGGCGAAGAGATTGCTGCCGCAGTGTTGTTCTTCGCGACTGCGCCACAATTCATCACCGGCCAGATTCTCACTGTCGATGGCGGCCTGGGACTTTGAAGCGGAATAGCCATTGCCGCATCAGGACTGTATATTGAGGCGAATGAAGAAATCGAAAGGCAAATCCAGCAGGGCATCGTCCGCGGGAAAAGTTTCTCCAAAGCAGGTTGTAACCTCGCGTATCGCCGTCGCCATCATGGCTGCAGGCAAGGGAACCAGGCTTAAATCCCAAATACCTAAAGTGTTACATGAAGTGGGCGGAATGCCCCTGCTGGAGCACGTTATTCGCACCGCTTGCCAAACGGTTCCAGCGCAAGATGTATACGCCATTATCGGTTACCAGGCGGAACGCGTCCGCAAGGCGATGGAGCATACGGGAGTGAATTTCGTCCTGCAAGCCGAGCAAAAGGGCACCGGTCATGCTCTGATGGTGTCGCGAGAAGCGCTTTCCAAATACGACCACGTGATCGTGCTATCCGGCGATGCGCCGATGATTACCGCAGAGACGATCGGCCAACTTCGCAACTTTCACTTGCAAGAACGAGCGGCGATGACTTTGCTCAGCGCAGAGCTTGATAATCCGGCCGGATATGGGCGGGTCATCCGGAAAAATGGACGGAGTGCCGAGGTGCAGGCGATCGTGGAAGAGAAGTCCGCCAGCCCGGCGCAAAAGAAAATCCACGAGATCAACTCCGGCTTTTATGTTTTTGATGCAAAGGAACTCTTTTCGAACATCAAAAGACTTTCCACCGACAACGCCCACGCCGAGTATTACCTGACCGACATGGCGGAAGTATTGCGCAAGGCGAAGCGCCGCGTGGTCGCTTGGAAAACGCCTGATGCGCGCGAAGTTCTAGGGGGAAATACGCGCTCGGAGTTAGCCGAAATCGATCACTTCCTCCGCATGGCGAAGTGCCGCCAACTCATGGCCGACGGGGTGACGATCTTCTATCCCGCAACCTGCGTGATCGATACGGATGTTGAGATCGCCCCTGATACCGTGATTGAGCCTTATGTGCAGCTATTAGGCAAGACACGGGTCGGAGCAAATTGCAGGGTAGCGTCCTATTCGGTGATTCGCAGCACCACGATTGCGGACGGCGTTCGCGTATTGCCAGTATGCGTGATGGACGACGCCAGGATTGAGAAAGGGGCGATTGTCGGTCCGTATTCGCGGCTGCGGCCAGGAAGTGAGATTGGCGAAGGCGCTCACGTCGGAAACTTCGTCGAGACCAAGAAAATCAGGCTGGGCAAGGGATCGAAGGCGAACCACCTCACCTATCTCGGAGACGCAGAAATCGGAGCGGGCGTCAATGTCGGTGCAGGGACGATTACCTGCAACTACGATGGGGTTCATAAGCACAAGACCGTGATTGAGGATGCGGTCTTCATCGGCAGCGATACTACGCTGGTGGCGCCGGTGCGCGTGGGCAAGGGCGCTTATGTCGGCGCGGCATCGTGCATCACGGATGACGTTCCCGAAGATGCATTGGCCATCGGGCGAGGCCGTCAGATTGTGAAGGAAGGCTGGGCGCGAGAGAAACGGCAGAAAAGATAAGGCGCGAGAAAACGTGAGAAAAAAAAGAAGGCCGACTCGTTAAGTGAGTCGGCCTGTCACGTTTCTGGAATCTTAGTGGGAAACCGCGTTGAACAGATCCGAATGCATGAGTGACTGGAACTGCTGATCGCTAGCCTTGAAGTGCACCGTCAAATTGGAGCTGTCCGAATCGACCGTCGTGTTGTCGACCGCGACTTTCTCTGCCGGAGTGGCTGACATCTTCTTGTAGAGAATGCCTGCCTTCACCAGAGAAGAAAGCGTGGAAGCGGTCATGGAATCCGAGGTCAGGACGGTCAGGTCAAAATTCACGCCACTGCTGAAACTCATGGTGTAGCGCGAGCCCAGAATCCGTTTTTTCACGGTCTCATAATCGGCGATTCCTGCGGCCTGGCCCAGCGCCGAGCGCATCATGTTCTGCGTTCCCTGCTGGTCGAGAATGCTCCATACGGGCGCGGAGTCCACGTCGGTCATCATGTCAGCCATGTTGCCGTTTGTGTCGAGTGCGAGCGTTAGGCCATCGCGGGTATCCAGAGCGGCATGCAGCGCGACGGAGTCGCCAAAGAGCAGAGTGCTGTCATCGAGGAAGGTCATGACAAAGCCGCCATCCATCGGATAAACGTCGGAATTTCTGTATTTCTTTGGCACAAATTTTTGCAATTTCATCTTCTTCAGAATGGCCTTCATATTGAAGGGACCACTGGCCACACCGACGTTCTTCACGCCCTGCTTGCCAGTGCGGAAAGACGCGAACGTCAACGTGTCTACGTCTTTATCGGGATCGATGCCAATGCCTTTGAGCGCGCCCTCGAACTCCTTGATATTGTCCGGCATGAGCTGCGCTTTCAAGGCCATCGCTGTAGGCGAATCTTTGAGCGAGCGGTAATCCACCGAAATCAGCTGCAGCAGATCAGCCGGGACGCAAGAGCGGGCGGACGAATTCAGCGGCATGGCATAGGCCATACTCGCCATCAGAAGGGAAACCAGGCAAGTCTTAACGAGTTTCATAACTCCTCGGCAGTCAACACCTTCAGTTTGCATGCAACTTGGTTGGATGCAGGTATAAACCCTGGTGTTCACAGAACGTTCTCATTTTAGTTTACTTGCAAGGGCGAGTCACAAAACAAAAGTACATCACCCATTGATCGTTTGGGTCCCGTTTTGGCTCGGTTAGTCGGTGTCCGGGGGCTGCGGCGGCCTCGTGTCCCGCAGGAAGAAATCGGCTTTTAGCGGAGCATTGATCGTCTGAAACACGAGGGGCGGCTGGCTGAAGTTAAAGCAGTCCGACAAATCATGGCTCGCGTGAGCATCGGCCTGGCCGAGCGATGGCAAGGCGAACGTTGCCTCGATGAAGCTCAAAATGCTTCCGAAATCGTGGGGCGTGCTCGAAATGTGTGTCGGCAAGGCGTAGGGCGACACAATAATCATGGGAACCCGGAACCCATACACGTATCCCGATCCCCAACTCTGATCATCATCAACCAAAGTCGGGGAAACGTGATCGTACCAGCCGCCCCAATCGTCCCACACAATGATGATCGCCGTGTTATTCCAGTAGGAACTGTTGCCGATCGCGTTAACGATGGAAGCGACCCAGGACGGTCCACCGGTCGTAGTGGTGTCGCCGGCATGATCAGAATTCTGCCCGGCAGGAATCACCCAGCTTACCTGCTCCAGTTGGCCGGTGGCTATGTCGGTGAGAATCGGCGGATTGGTGCTGCCGGTTGGCGGCAAGCTGACGTTCGCCCAATCCGGAGCCGTGCAGAAGGCTGATTCGGGTGGAGCGCACATGTGCTGGATCGCATTGGGTGCGGTCCAGAGCGACCCTGCGCTGGCGGCGTAGTAACGCCAAGTGATCCCGGCCGTGTCGAATTCATCGGTCAGCGTCGCATGCTCGAAGCAGGGGAAAATCGGATTGTTACTGGCTTCGTTGCCGGTGGGATCGATCAGAGCAACGGTTTGTCCCGCAGGAGCGGTGCATCCGGTATCCGTTCCCGGACTCTTGGTCCCGCCTGTCGCATTTTCTGCTACGAAGAGATTACTTCCCGCCGATGGCTCCGACGTTCCCGACAAGAGAAACTGATGTGCGGGAAAGCTCGGCCCTTCGTTGGTCTGGAACATGTGGTCGGCGAAGGTATACTGCTCGGCCATATCCCAGTAGGGCTGGACGTCAGACTGCTGCACATAGAGGAATTGCGCATTCGGCGGTGGGCAGCCGGTCGCGTCCTTTGAGCAAGTGATCGTAATCAGATCGGCGCCGTCCATTTTGCAGGTGTTCGTCGAACTGTCGAGATCGCACATCTCGGTGAAAGCATCATGCTTGTGGCTGAGATCGTAATCTATGCCGAGCGAAGTCGGTTGAAGCGTGATGGTCTGTCCCTGCGAATTGAGCCCGCTGCTGGCGATGTCGGCGCCTTCGCCGATCAGCACCGGATCCTGGAATAGATTGTCGGGAGTGCGATTTTCCTGAACGATGAGGACGATGTGCTGAATCCTGGCGATTGTGATTAGTGACAGATTCTGCGTTCCATCGCTTGGGCCCTGATTATTGCCGTCAGCGCCGGTCACTCCGATCGTGTAGCTGGAGTTGGGGGCGCTGGCAGAAGCGGTGAGGGTAAGCGTAGACGAAACCGTGGTGGTCGAAGTGACGGAAACAGATGATGGGCTAAACGAGCAGTTCGGCAGCGGATTGCCGCCGCTGATTTCGAGGCAAGCTAGAGTGATCGTCCCTTCATATCCGTTCGCGGGCTTAACCGTGATGGTAGAAGTCGAGGAATTACCTGCGGTGATGCTTGCCGGAGTCAGTGTGGATGCGGAGAGCGAATAGCTTGCGGTCCGGAGGATTTGCCCACTATTTCCGGAGCCGCAGGCGGTCAAAAGCGAAGCCAGCACAATGGCAGAAGAGAGCTGAAGACACAAGAAAGGCGAGATCTCTTCCCTCATGGCACAACGCTCCCAAAAAGGCTGCAGAAGTACTATGCGTGAACCCGAACAAGCGCATTTCCACTCGCAGAAATTCCGAGATATTGCCCGGCGACTCACGTTCTGTGCGTGAAAGAGTTTGCAAGCGGCCTGGTTTAGGTCAGGCCTTGGGTTCGACGGCGAACTTCAGAGGCGAAGGTTTCATCCTTCAGCGAAGTCAGATTGATCTCGACATTGGCCAGCGCTCCTGTGATCGCTGCGCGGGCAAGAGCCACGGCCGTGGTCAGATCCGACTTCATGTTGGGGTTGGTAATCGGCTGCAGGGATTGCGCAATCTGCGTGATTTCGTGCGCCTTCTCAGCGACTCCAAGGGGAACGGCCGTTGCTTGTTTCAGCGCGGCGTCGATGAGTGCCTCGGACGCTTTTTCATCAGACGCGGTCTTGGCCTGCTTGTAGGCGCTCATGACGACATTGAATGCCTCGGCATCGGCATCGACTGCGGCTTTCAACTGCTCGCGCAGCGGCGTCAGGCGGGCGATGGCGGCGCTGAGTTGAGATTCATATTGCAGATAAGCCTTTTTGCCCCGGGACATGGAAGCGACCATGGTGGCGAGTCCAGCGGCCATAGCAGCGGCTGCTGCACAGGCGCTCCCACCTCCGGGCGCAGCCGTCGGCGCAGCGAGCTGTTCCACGAACGGCTCGATTCCGGCGCGGAGTCCACCGACGGCCATCTTGCCGCCCATCACTGCGGCGAGGCGATTTTCGAGAATCAGCGACGAATCGAAATTCTCCACCTGCAAAAACCATTCGGCGGCTTGCTCCAAAGCTTTCTTTGGGATCAATCCGACTATCTCACTGGAAACGGGCGCGACTCCGTATCGGGCTGCCTCGCGTTTTACCATCTCGAAGACTCGATGAATCGGTGTTTGTTCGAAATCAGTGAGATTCATCGACACTTGCGCCAGTCCGCGCACCAGAAATCCGGCGCCCTTGACGAACCGCATGCCTCCAGTCGAGAAGCGCACGGCTTTGGCAATCTTTTTCGCGATATCAACATCCGGTGTGTTGAGAAAAACGTTATAGGCAATGAGAAACTTGCGCGCTCCCACGACCGTCGCGCCTGCCGTGGGATGAAGGCGCGGCTCGCCAATATCCGGTTTGCGGGCGGGATTAGTCGCGATTTCGGCCCGAATGCCTTCGAATTGTCCGCGGCGAATGTTTTCCAGTCCCTGGCGTTCAGGAATGCGAGCCGCAGATTCGTAGAGATAGACCGGAATCTGATAGCGCTTCCAGATTTCCTCGCCCACATGATTCGCCATGGCGACGCAGTCTTCGATGGTGACGCCGTCGATGGGAATGAAGGGCACCACGTCAGCTGCGCCCATCCGTGGATGCGCCCCGGTGTGTGCGTTGAGATCGATTAACTCGGCCGCTTTGCCCACGCCGCGAATGGCTGCTTCCTGAATCGATTCGCGCTCACCCACAAGTGTGATGACGCAGCGGTTGTGGTCGGCGTCCATTTCGCGGTCGAGCAAGTAGACGCCGGGCATTTTCATCGCGTCGACAATGGCGTCGATTTTGGCCTTGTCGCGGCCTTCAGAGAAGTTCGGAACACATTCCACGAGCGTAGACATAACCGGGAAGGATAACGGGCAGGGAAGCGCGGGTGCAAGGCATGCGCAGTGGGAGGGAGTGATTATCGGTGATGAGGTGCAAAGAACCGCCCGACGCCCAATCTCACCTGCACGGTATTGATTCCCGGATTCGGCGTGGCGAGTCCGGCGTTAGAAATATGCATGTACCGCACTTCGACGCTCCAATTGTATTTTTCCCCGAGGATGTGTGTGCCGAACGCGGCCTGATCCATGAAGTTGACGGTATTCGTTCCTGTAGGGATGTTATGGTCGGTGAATACTGCGCCCCCAGTCAGCTCCAGGTAAGGTGAGAACCGGTTATGCCGCACGAAATTCCATTTCAGTGCGAAAGGATCGAAACCGACACCGTAAGCTGTGTTCGCCGGTTGAAAGATAAAAAAAAACGGGACTGCGTCGACGGCATATTCGAATCGTCCGCGAAGAAAACTGGGCAGATGTGTATCGGTAAGGATCCATCCATAACGCAGGCCGGCGTTGAAGGCGCCCGTATCCTTGGTCCCTCCGGGAACGGAATGCCCGCCGCCAGCCCAGATTTCTACTTCGTTTCCCCCTTGCTCGGGACCAGCTTGAGCGGCGCAAAAAGAGCAGGCGAACGCGAGCACGCACGCGAGTGCCGCAACACCTGACGCGAATTGCCCCAAGCAGCTCTGGCGCCGCAAGCCGCGGGTTGGTTCCACGCTGCGCTCAGAATGAGGGAGGAAGAAATCTTTCATGAGATCGTTCATGGGAAAGAGAGTTTTGTTAGGCCTTATGCCGGTCCGGCTGTTGTTCCGCCAGTTGCAGCAGATCCCGCGCCACGCGTGCCGTGTTATGCCGGGCCACGCCCGCCTCTTCAAGATAATCGCCGAGAACCGGAATCACTCCCAGCGCTTCAATGGCATCCAGATCGTTCACGATCTGGCAAGCGCCCTCAAGAGCGTATTTGGCTTTCATCTCATCGGAGACCGTGGTGCGATTGATCAGCGCATAGTCGAAAAGCTGGCCTTGCGCATGGCCGTTCAAGGCGCGGATGTGGTCGGCCGCGCTCAATCCAAGGCTCTCGTTCGCCTGCGTCATCAGATTGCAAATGTAAACCTTGGTGGCGGGCGAGGCGACGATGGCTTGGGAAATCCCTCGCACCAGCAGGTTAGGAATCAGGCTGGTGAACAGCGAGCCGGGGCCGATAGTGATCATGTCGGCCTCGGCAATCGCTTCGAGCGTTTGGGGCATCGGTCCGACATCGGGCGGAACAAGAAAGAGCTCGCGAATTCGACCCTTGCTGGCAGTGATTTTCGTCTCGCCGCGGACGCGGGTTCCATCTTCCATCAAGGCTTCCAGTTCGATATTCGAAGTCGTCGCGGGGTAGATGTGACCGCGGGTAAGGAGAATCTCGGAGGAAAGCCGCACCGCTTCGGAAAAATCATGCGTCAGCGACGTCAACGCCGCCAGAAACAGATTTCCGAAACTATGACCCTCCAGGCCTGAACCTTTTTCGAAACGGTGCCGGAACAGCCGCGAGAGCAATGCCTCATCCTCGCTCAGGGCGACAATACAGTTGCGAATGTCGCCCGGAGGCAGCATGTTCAATTCCTTACGCAGACGCCCGCTCGATCCTCCGTCATCGCTGACAGTCACGACCGCACATAGATCGCGAATCACGGGCGCATCCTGCGATGCGACGGGAGTTTCAGCGCAGTTGAGGTCTGCAGGCGAGAGGACGAAGCGTTTCAGTCCTTTGAGCAGGGTGGAAAGTCCAGTCCCGCCGCCGATGGCCACGACACGGAGTCCACGTTCGCGAGCCGTCTTGTCTGACAGAACGAGATCAGCCGGTTTCGTATGCATCAACCAGGGGTCCTGTGGGCTAGGCTAGCTCGTCCTCGCGATAGCCATCATTGGCGGAATCGATTTCAGCTCCGGGATCGGGATAGAGAAGCTCGGTGAAGCGCGGATCCTCTGCCAGGTTCTGAAAATCGGAATCATTGCGCGCCTGGAAGCGCAACTGGGGATTCAATTTGAGCGCCTCATCCAATCGCCGCAACGAATCTTCCACGTGGCCCGTCAGGCAGTCCAACGCTGCTAATCCATAGACGACGTAGTCAGCAGACGCATTCTGCTTGAGCAGGCGCTCCAAATGTTCGCGCGCAGTCACATAATCGCCAACATTCATCAAGGAAACGGCGTAATCGAAGTGCTCTTCCGCCGTCTTGAACTGCGTCGCCGCCGTCCGGTCCAGATGCTGGTTGCAGGCATTCAGATGAACGTTAGCGCGGTCGACGAGCTCTCGGATGGTGCAGGCCGACACCTTCTGAAAGTAGGGCTTCGCCTTGTCGTACTTGTGCTCCTGCATGGCGCGCAAGCCAGTCTCATAATTCTGCAGGGCTTGTTTGTATTGCGGATCTTCCGCGACGGCGTTTTTCTTCGGGGCAGATTTCTGAGCCATGTGCAAAATTCTTCCTGTGCTCTTGTTAATGGGGAACTCCTTACGGTGGCACGATCGAGCGAACAGAAAAGTATTACTCAAACCAGGGGTGTAGGTAAAGCCGGAGGGAGCCTGAGCCCACGGTTAAGATGCAAAATCAGAACTCCAGATCACCATGACTGACTAAAATCCCGACTCGAAGTCCAGCCCGGGTTTACACCTAGTTCATGCTCGCAGCGGTCTTCAGATCGATCTGCTTCCAGTCGCCCTTGATAATTCCCGCCCGAATCTGTGCCGGCGTCTTGCCCTTCTTGGTTTGTTCATACGAGTAATACAGTTCTTTCAGGCAGGTCCCGCAACGAGCGCCATGCGTGCCCTCAAAGCAGCTGTGCAGGCTGTTGTGACCCATGCGGTCGCAATAGCAATAACAGGGTTGCTGATGCAGCACATTCGGAATCTTCGCCGCAAGCTCGTAGGCATGCGTCTGATAGGGATACTGCGCGTCTTCGCCCCAAAGGTCGGCCTTGGTGAGGATGGGCGGCAGCTTCGTCCCTTTCGGCGGAGGAGCGGCATTGTAGGCGGGAACGCCGGAATCCTGGGGCGTTGCCCAATTCGCAGAAACACCCAAGATCACCACAAAAACGAAGCCCAGACTCAAGGCGCGAATGAAGTATTTCCCTCGAAAAGACGACATACAGAACCCCCGCGCTATTGTAACCTGCCCGCCCGTGGCGCGGATAAAACCTATGCAGATGAAGGCGAGTTTCGCGCGACCGGTGCAACTTGAGGCCGGGAAGGTCGCTTCTGTATACAATAGGGAGCGGAATGCCCGAAACGTCGTCCGGCCAAAGTCCGGTTGCCCCACCGGCACAATCCAGCAACTCCCCCGGGACCACTCCGGATGCTCCCGTTCGTTTTCGCACCGGGCTGGCAGTCTGGGCTCGCGACCTCATCATCTCGCTGGCAATTTCGGCGTTCATCATCATCTTCCTGTACCAGCCGGTAAAGGTCGAAGGCACGAGCATGATGCCCTCGCTCGAGGATCAGGAACGAATTTTCGTAAACAAGTTTGTCTATCGTCTGGAGCCCATCAAGCGCGGCGATATCGTCGTCTTCCGCTATCCGCGGGATCCCTCGAAGAGCTATATCAAGCGCGTGATTGGAATTGCTGGCGACCGTATCCGTATTGACGCTGGGCAGGTCTACGTTAACGATGAGCCTCTGAACGAGGACTACGTTCCCTCGGCCTACATTGACATGCGTTCCTACCCGGAGACGACCGTCCCACCGAACTCGTATTTCGTGCTGGGCGATCACCGGTCCATGTCGAACGATAGCCGCGACTTTGGCCCGGTCAATCAGAGCTTCATTTATGGCAAGGCGGTTTTCGGTTATTGGCCCATGGACAAGCTCGGCAGAGTCCGGTAAGTATATGCGTCTGGGCAAATGACATATATGAATACCCAGGCTCTACCTGAAGCCAAATCCGCAGCCAATGTGCAGCAGGCTGTCCCGTTCTTCATGGTCTCGAACATCGAGGCGTCGATCCGCTATTACGTGGACGGGCTGGGATTCGAGATGACCAGGCATTGGATTAACGAGGGCAAGCTCAAGTGGTGCTGGCTGCGGCAAGGCAGCGCTGCGCTCATGTTGCAGGAGTACCGCAAGGACAAGATTCCGTCCGGAAAACGCGGCGAGGGGCTATCCATTTGCTTCCAGTGTTCTGACGCGCTCGCCATCTACCACGCGGCCGCCGCACGCGGGATCAGCGCAAAGCGGCCATTTGTGGGAAATGCCATGTGGGTGGTCATCTTCTCTGATCCGGACGGCTACAGGATTGAGTTTGAGAGTTCAACCGACGCCCCGGAAGAGACCGAATATAACGCGCCGTAACTTTTTTGCGAGTTTTCTTTTCTGCTGATCTATTCCTTGATAAAATTCACAAAATCCACTCCCCGGAGCGAGAATGCAGGCTATCCTTGCGCTGGAAGACGGCCGCGTCTTCCGAGGCAAAGGCTACGGCGCCAAAGGCGAATGCTACGGCGAAGTCGTTTTTAATACTTCCATCACCGGTTATCAGGAAATCTTCACCGATCCTTCCTATTCCGGACAAATCGTCGTTTTAACCAACCCCGAAATCGGCAATTACGGAACCAATCAGGACGACAACGAAGCCACCCGTCCCTGGATCGAAGGCCTCATTGTGCGCGAGTTCTCGCGCGTGAGTTCGAATTGGCGCTCGCAGCAGGTCGCCGAAGAATATCTGGAACAGTTCAAAGTTCCGGTGTTGTCGGATATCGATACGCGCTCGCTGGTTCGCCACCTACGCGATCACGGCGTGATGCGCGGAGTCATTTCGACCATCGAGAATGACGCCGAGAAGCTGATCGCCAAGGCGCGCTCGATTCCGAAGATGGACGGTACCGACCTCGCCAAAGAAGTCAGCACCAAGCGTTCTTACGTGTGGGAAGTGGGCGAGCGTTCGCACGAACCGGTGGCCGTCGTCGGAGTGAAAGATGAGCCGCCGCGCTTTCACGTGGTGGCTTACGATTTCGGCATCAAGCAGAACATTCTGCGCAAGCTGCGCGGCGAGGGATGCAAAGTCACCGTCGTCCCCGCACAAACTCCCGCGGAAGATGTCCTCGCGCTCAAGCCGAATGGAGTTTTCCTCTCCAATGGCCCAGGAGATCCGGAGCCGTGTACGTACGCGGTCGATTCCATTCGCAGGCTCATGGGTCGGCAACCGATTTTTGGAATTTGCCTCGGGCATCAACTCACGGGCCTCGCGCTCGGAGGGAAGACGTTCAAGCTGAAGTTTGGCCACCATGGCGGGAACCATCCGGTGAAGCAACTGCAGAGTGGCAAGATCGAGATCACGGCACACAACCACAATTTCGCCGTCGATCCCGATTCGCTGCCCGACAGTGAAGTCGAGCTGACGCACATCGACCTGAATGACCAGACGCTCGAAGGCCTGCGGCATAGGAATCTGCCGCTGTTCAGCGTGCAATATCACCCGGAAGCCGCCCCCGGCCCGCACGATTCGCACTATCTGTTCAAAGAGTTCACCAAGATGATGGAGGAGTGGAAAGGGTGAGAAGAGTGACGCCGTTTCGCCGAGTCGTCTTGATCCTTGCGATATTGAGCGCCCTTTCTCAGGCATGTAGTTTGGCACCGGGATATTTTCACCAAGTAACGGCGATACGGGGGAGAGTTGTGGGAAAGAGCCTCGGACTGCTGGGGTTCACCTGGCTTCGGCGATCCTTCAAAGTCACCAATGCAACCCTGGATCTTTATGAATACGAATCTGCCCCTTTCGATCAGTTGAGAAAGGTGGCGTCGGTTAGAACGGATGCCCACGGCTCTTTCGACTTCGGAACAGTTCCAAAGGGTCACTATTACTTGAACATCGCTGTTGATGGTTCTGATCGTCTGGGAGGCTTGTTCGAGGTCGAGGTGACGGATGTGGTGAAGCCCACCCAAAGCGTTGTCATTGATGTCTCACCGATACATCCTGATTGCGCTGGTGGGCACGAGTTTATCGAGACAAAGGCTTAGATTGTGGAATGCTTTGAAAGGGCGCGGCTTAAAGCCGCGCCGTAAGGGCGAGAGAAAGATTTGCGGCTTTAGCCGCTGAGGTTGAGCGATGAGACCCGTCCGAGAACATTCGACGAGCAACGGCCAGACGTACATGATTACGTCCTCGACGTGGGGCCGACGGAATCTTCTTTCTCGAGACCGCTGGGCGAAGCTATTGATCGAGACGCTTTACCACTATCGCGTAAAGGCCTATTCACTGCACGAATTTGTCGTCATGCCAGACCACGTGCACGTTCTATTGACTCCAAAAACGAGTCTCGAAAAGGCTGTCCAGTTCATCAAAGGCGGATTCTCCTATCGCGCGAAGAAGGAACTCGGCTTAAACATGGAAGTCTGGCAGAAGGGGTTCTCGGATCATCGTATTCGCGACGCTGGCGATTATCGCCTCCACGTTGTCTACATTCGGCAGAATCCAGTTCGTAAGAATTTTTGCGAAAGAGCGGAAGACTATCCCTACTCCTCTGCGAGGACTGGATTCGATCTCGACGCTCCACCTCAGGGGCTAAAGCCCATCGACCAAGGTGAATGCGTTACGGCGCGCCTGGAAGGCGCGCCCTTTCAAAGCAACACCGTCGGGGCCGTTCAAGCCGCGCCCTTTCAAAGCAACAACGCGCACGGCATGCCTGACGACGTGTGCTCGGAAGACAACACCGTGGGCATCGTGGCAGAAGCTGCGCCCTTTCAA
>DATKQB010000008.1:0-65102 GCA_035523795.1 Verrucomicrobiia bacterium
TTGAAATTCGGTTCGCAAATTGGAACGGTGCCTCCGACAAACAAATCCAGATCACCATCATGGTCGTAATCAACGAAAGTCGCGCCGGTGCCCTTGACACCCGCCCCGGAAAAGGCCGTTCCAGTAACGTCTCTGAATGTACCGTTCTGCTGATTGTGAAATACTGCAACCTTTTCGTCTAGTGAGATCAGGGCCAGATCGGCATAGCCATCGTTGTCGTAATCGCCCACCGCGCACTCCATTGCCCCCGGCACGTGGTCGAGGCCTGCCTTGGCGGTTGCGTCCTCAAAAGATCCGTTGCCTAAGTTGTGATACATGGCCGTGCGCCCCGCTGGGCCAGCTTCACCGAGGAGGACATCTAGCTTGCCGTCATTGTCGTAGTCGAGGAAGCATGCACCGGCGCCGGGGCCATATGCTCTCAGGTCATGAGAACGCGGCGGTAGATATGCCAACCCTGCCTCTTTCGTTACATCCACAAACTGCACCTTGATCTGCGGCGGGGGCTTCAGCTGCGACTGCGGAGATTCCACCGCGCGCGAGTACTGTCCTTGCTCGCCATACGCGAGGCTCATGGGCGCGCCAATCTTTTTCTCGGTGATGTACTGGAATTTCTTCAGATTCTCGCGAGCATGCTCAACGTCTCCCGACTGCTGATAGGCGCGCGACAATCCAAATTCTGCCGACGCATGGATTGGATTGATTTTTAGTGCCCGCTGGAAAGCTTCGATCGCCTGCGGAAATTCTTTCGCCTGCACATACGAACTACCGAGAAAATACCAGGTGTCGGCGTCGTTTGCATCGATCTCGGTGACGCGCTTGAAATCGTCAATCGCGGTCTGCGCTTCACCAGTGTTTTTCGCCAGCAGGCCAAGGTTGTACCACGCATTGGGATTCTTCGGATCAACTTTGGCAGCATCCTCAAGCGCGGCCTTCGCCTCCTCGACTTTCTGCAGGTTCAGATACGCAATGCCTTCGTTCAGCCGTGCACTACTCAGCTTGGGATCGGCCTCGGCCGCCTGCTTGAAATAATTCAGCCCCTTCTCGAACAACTGCTGATTCATGTACGCGCAGCCAAGATTATTCAGCCGCGCGGCTTCGAGAGGATTCGGCTGCGACGTGGAAGACAGCAGGCCCCAAGCGGCCAGGACAGCGGCGAGCAGAAAGGCAGACCATCTCAGATTCATTGGATAGAAGATTTAACCATAAAGGACAACCTTCGGCTACGCTCAGGCTCCGGAACACTGGACCAGCGAACCGTCGTCCTGAGCGGAGTTTGGGCGCGGACAAACGAAGTCGAAGGATCTCTACCCGACATGGCTTTCGATGCGATTGCAGGGATCTTCGACTGCGCGAATGCTTTCGCATTCGCTCCGCTCAGGATGACAAGCTCTTCGATCTACTTCGAGGCCGGATACATGTGCTGCGGCGAGTAGGGGCGCTCCCCCATGATTCCCTTCCCCTCCTGCACCACAATCGTCTGGCCCACATCGATGTTCGCGAGTCTGTCTACCCGCCCGCTCGGCCACTGAATCTCGACATTGTCGGCCTTTCCGCGCGCGCCCAGGCCAAACGTAAGCACCAGTTCGCTCTGCGAAAGATAGCTCGAACCGGAGCGCAGCATTTTCCACTGCTTGTCGCTGCCCGCCGTAACGTGCACCACCGCGCCAATGCCATCGCGGTTCGATTTCGTTCCGACCAACTTCACCCGCAGGCTGTGATTCGTTGCGCCCTCGTTGTGAAACAAATATGCCGGGCCAGCGTTGGTGGTCAGCAGAACGTCGGGATATCCATCGTTATCGATGTCGGCGTAGGCCGCGCCACGCGCCACTTTCGGTGCAGCGAATGCCGTCCCCATCTGCGCTGTGACTTCGGTAAATTTTCCGCCGCCGAGATTGCGGAAAAGATGCGGCGGTTCGGCATAGCTGACGCGCTTCTGCACGCGCTCGATGGCATCCTCAATGTGCCCATCGGCGACGAAGATGTCGGGCCAGCCATCATTGTCGTAATCAAAAAAGAAGCAGCCGAACCCGAGCGTGACCAGCGTCGCGCGGCCCACTTCGGATTGCGGCGCTTCGTCGACGAAAAGGCCATTGCCCTCGTTGTGATAGAGCGAGACCATCTGGTTCGCAAAGTTGCTGATGATGACGCTTGGATGGCCCGATCGGTCATAGTCCGCGGCATCAACGCCCATGCCGGCGCGAGCAACACCATCTTCGCTGAAACCCACGCCGGCCGGCACGCCACGCTCTTCAAACGTACCATCCTTCTTATTCATGTAGAGCTTGTTCGGCTGCGTATCGTTCGCAATCAGGATGTCAGGCCAGCCGTCCCCGTTGTAGTCGAGAATGGCGATGCCCAGGCTCTTCGACGTCGGATCGCCCAAGCCAGCCTTCTGCGTGCCGTCTTCAAATTTTCCGCCGCCGAGATTGTGCCAGAGCCGCACAGAGGTCCCCTTGTACGACTCCGGAGTGCAATAAGATTTGTGTGCTCCGTCAATCGTGCAGTAAAGATCGCCCTGCTCGCTCCATTGCACGTAATTGGCAACGACGAGATCAAGTTTGCCGTCACGGTCGTAATCCACCCAGGCCGCGCTGGTGGAAAATTCGTTCGCCCCCCACAGGCCGGCGGACTTGGTTACATCCGTGAACGTTCCGTTTCCATTGTTGTGGAACAGATGACTTTGCCCGAGCGCGGAGATAAAAATGTCATCGAATCCGTCGTTGTCGTAATCGCCAATAGCCACGCCCAGGCCAAACATCGGGATCGCGAGCCCCGCCTTGGCGGTCACGTCGGTGAAAGTCCCGTTGCGATTGTTGTGATAGAGCTTCGGCGTAGTCGCACCGCCGTGCGCATGTCCGGGAAAGTCGGTGCCGTTGATCAGAAGGATGTCGGGATAGCCGTCGTTGTCGTAATCGATGAAAGCGCAGCCCGGCCCCATCGTCTCCGGCAGCCACTTCTTCCCGAAAGCGCCGTTATTGTGTTTGAAGTGAATTCCAGCCTGCGACGTAATGTCGCGGAAATGAACTTGGGCCGCGGAAAAACTCATTAACCACAGAGGCACTGAGGCACAGAGCAAAACAAAAAGGAGAAATCTGTTTTCTCCGTGTCTCCGTGTCTCCGTGGTGGATTCAGTTTCGGCGGACACTATCGCGAGCCTCCGGCGGAAATCGTGGCTCGGCGGACGGGGGCGTCCGCCGCTCCACTGGTGGTTAGGATTGGCAGCGGCACCGACACGTGTTCATGCACCGCCTGGCGTTCGTTGTTGTCTTCTGGATGAAGCAGACGGTAGGGCCCGGTGATGGCCTGCGCCGATTCATCGGCCTTGAAGCGCATGTAGCGCTCCTGGTGCTCTTTCGCCAACTTTTCATTCCCCAAGCCGTTGTAGCAGAGCATCAGGTTGTAGTGGGCTTGCAAATCTTCCGGATCAATCTCCAGCACCGCCTGCAACACTTTCACAGCCTCGTCGTACTTGCGCTGCAAAAACAAAATCCGGCCGAGATCGTTCAACGCAACTCGGTCTCGCGGATACTGCGCCAGCACCATCTGCAAACGCTTCGCCGACCCTTCGTAATTTCCGTCCGAGCGCAGCACTTTCGCATAGAAGAAATTCGCGCGCGCCAGGTCCGTCTGCAATGCGAGCGCCTTTTCCAGTACCACGCGGGCACGCTGCATGTCGCCTTCCTGCACGGCGCAGCGCCCGATATTCACCCAGCCGTCCGGATTATTCGGATCCGCTTCGGTCACCTTCTGAAATGCCGCCGCCGCGTCTTTCAAATCCCCCTGCAAGAACAGCCCAATACCATAATCGTTCCAGCGCTGCCATTCGTCTTTGTGAGTGATTGTCTTTGGCGCGAATGCCGGAGCATCGTACGCAACCACGGGCAGTGTCACTTCGTTTTCCGCCAGAGCAACAATAGGCAGATCAGGAATTTTCTCTTCCTTTGCAGACACCCCGGCAAGCGACGCTGTAAACAGGGTTGGCCGATCGTCATAGTCGGGAGCTACCGCATCCGGCTTGCTCGGATCAGGCACGCCCGCGAATGCCTCATGCGTGTTGTACCAGGTGAACTTGCGATAACATAGCCGCGCTTGCAGGGTGATCTTGTTGCCCGCATTCTCAGGAATGTGTACGCGGTAATGAACTGTGTCGGCTGCACCCGGCGGAATCAGGCGCACGTACACGACAGCGCGGGTCGCCCAGGCGTTGCGCTTGTTGATCGGATTACCGTGGCCATCGATCTGCAGCGAACGATAGAAGTGAGCTCCTTTCTCGACAGGCCCGTGGCCGTTATCTTCGACCATGCCGCTCCAGAAGATAGTCTGGCCTTTATCGTCCGTACCCTTCAGTTCGAGCCACGTATCGTAAGCATCGACCGTGCCGCCGGGAAAGAAATGTCCGACTTTCTTTGTCCGCACAACCACGTCGACACGCACCGTATCGCCGCGGCGAAGCGGCGGCTGGACTTCATTCAAAGGAGCGCTCACCGGAATTACTTCGCCTGTCGATTGTGGAGTGACTTTGCTCTCGGCTTCTTCACCAACTGCGAACGTCGTGTTGATCTCTGATTGCGAAGACGCGCCCGGTTTTAGCGGAGCCTCAGCCGGCGACAGGGCAAAGATATCTACCGTCAGCGCGCCATTCTTAAGGAAATCTTCAGTCAGCTTCAACTGATTCGCGTCCTCATTAGCAGTCGGAACGGCAGTGTTGGCGGCGGGAAACTGATGCGTGTGCACGAACCCATTCACGTTGCCCTGATCTTTCGACGCCACCAGCGGCATGTGACAATCGGCGCATTGCTGCGGCTTCGGAGGATAGTAAAACGACCTCGCTCCCTGCCCCGACACGCCGCTCGCCTGCCAGTTATCGTATTCGTTGAATCCGCGAAACCAGCGGTAAGCATTCACCGGCACATCCAGGTGAACCTTGTGGCACGTCGAGCAAAACTCCGCCGTCTGATTGCGCATGAAGGGCTTCAGGAACACACGCCGATGTGGTTCAGGATTGAGTTTGATGACGAAGTCGTGCACTGCTCGCACCAGAGGATTTTTCGAGGCCGCCAACGCGTGCAGCTTCGGATATTCCAGATAAAAATCCCCTTGGCCCATAGTGCTCTTCACCCGCGCAATGGAGTGGCACATCATGCAGCCTAATCCCGCCTGAGATTCGGGTCGATGTACGATCTGCTTGATGGGCGTATCCATCAAACCGGAATACAACACCGCGGGATCATGACATCCGCCGCACCATTTCGAGGGCTTCGTACCGATCGTATCCTGCATGTACTCGACCGCCTTGCGGTACCACTGATTATTGAAGGACGAAAAGTGGTGCGCCGAGCTGTACCACTGGTTGTAAATATCTTGGTGGCAGCGCTTGCAGGAATCCGACTCCATGAAGAACTTGCTGGGAATTTTCTGATTCCCGTAAACCTGGGCTGAGCTGGGGAAAAACGCGCCTTGCGGTCCATCCCCTTCGCCATTCATGTTGTCGGGAGGCATGGCTGGATTTTCAATGCGGTTCCGCGTTTGCCAGCTCTGACGAATGTAGTGCGCTCCGTAGCCGATCGCCGCGAGAATAGCCAGACAAACCGCTGACCGGAGGAGGAGCGAGCCCACTACTGGTTTCTGCTTGCCCAGCCAGCCCGCGATCAGCAGACCGACTCCTGCCAGTGAAATCAGAATGTGAAAGTAAAGTTTGTTCCACTCCGAGCGTGGCGTTCCGGTGTAGATGAGAATCAGGCCCAAAATCGCGCCAATGGCAATGAGCAGCCAGCCCGTACGGGATGCGAAATCTCCTGTGCGAAGCAGCCGCAACAGTGCTGGAACCAGAAAGATTGCTGCCAGCACTCCCAAAGCGGTGTGCAACAGAACGATTCCGGCATAGAAGAGGTTAGGCTGCGGGAATGCGTAAAGATACCCCGCCGATATGGCGAGGATCGGCACAAGCCACGCGAGAGCGCGTTCGGCAAAGCGCCTGGATCTTTGGTTCTCCTGCATGTTCCGGTTGGGGGTCGCGCTTGAACAATCGAATACAGCCCACAGTAGCTGTGATTCGCCGGATAAAGTTACAGCGAAGAAGGCCGCGCAGAAATAATGCAAAAATACTAGCAGCCGAAAATCTGCGGCGAAGCTAACAGATGGGTGGAGTTCCCCAGCCCCCTGAGGTTTGCTCCACAATCGCCGCGATACTCAGAACCTGCTCCTCTTCCCAGGGACGGCCGACGATCTGCACCCCAATCGGCAATCCCTCTGCCGATTGGCTTACTGGAACGACCGCGGCGGGAATCCCTAGCAGATTGAACCATTCCGCATAGCTCCACGCATCGAGATATCCGACCGTTTTGCCGTCAATCATCCAATTGCGCTCGCCATGACGGAAAGCCGGAATAGCGGCCGACGGACACAGCAGGATCGGATAGTCTCGCATGTGCGCGAGAAACTCAGAGCGAACTGTATCGCGGCGAATCCAGGCATCGAGCAGAGACTCGCCAGTCAACTCTGGCTCGGCGGCCGACCACTCTAGAAACTGACGGAGAAACGGACTTATATCCTGTAGGCGGCCGCGAAACATGGGCGCAATCAGCATTCCGGCAACCTTCACAAAAAATTTCTTCCAAAGTTGCCGAGCTTCCTCTAGTCCCTCCGGACGAAAAGGCTCAACCGAAAAACCGGCTCGCCGCAACGTTTCCGCAGCCATTCCAACGGCGGCGCGAATTTCCTTCGTCACCGGGGTACGGCCGTCGTCTTCGAAATAACCGATACGTAGTCGCTTTAGTTGCTGCTCGTCCGGCCAACCTAACGGCACAGGCGCCGCGCACGGATCGCCATCATCTGGCCCTTGCATGACTTCCAACATCACCTTCAGATCGGCAACCGTTCGCGCCATGGGACCGACCACCCCGATTAGAGAAAACGGACCGCCGGATGGCGGAAAATGCCCCGTCGATGGAATTCGTCCTGGAGTCGGTTTCAGACCGCAGATTCCGCTGAAATGCGCCGGAACCCGAATCGACCCGCCACCGTCGCTCCCCACTCCCGCCGCCGACATGCCCGAAGCAATCGCTGCGGCCTCCCCGCCGCTGGACCCACCCGGTGTGTAATCAAGATTCCAGGGGCTGTTTGTGCGGCCATAAAGCAGGTTGTCTGTCTCCCATGCCATCAGAAATTCCGGGCTATTGGTGACGCCTAGGATGACTGCCCCAGCCTCGCGCAATCTCGCCACCAGCGGCGCATCCTGACGAGCCACTAACCCGGCGCGCAGGCGAGTTCCGGACTCGCAGCGATATCCCTCGGCGTCGATCGAACTCTTGATGCTGATCGGAACGCCATGCAGCGGCCTGATTCTCTCGCCCTTCTTCAGTCGCCGTTCGGCGTTTTGCGCTTCCCGTCGCACGCGCCCCGGATCGACGTGGACAAACGCATTCAGCTTGGGATTCAGGCGTTCGATTTTTTTGAGATGGGCTTCGGCGAGTTCGACAGGAGACAGCTTTCTCTCGCGAATTCGCTCGGCCATCGAAACCAGCGGGAGAAGTGTGGGATCGGTCATTGTGGATTTTTTCAGGGATGCATTCGTTCAAAAGTGAACTCTCGTGCCAATGCTGCCCGCCATCGCGCGATCGAGAGCGCGCTTCTCTTCTAATGTCAGCACCCGAAACGATCCTTTTGATAGTTTTCCAAGTTGCAGCGGCCCAACCGCAACCCGCACCAGTCGCAATACGTCAATGCAAAGCGCAACCAGCATGCGGCGAATCTGCCGATTCTTGCCTTCGTCCAACACGATTTCGAGCCAGCAATTTTTCTGCCCCGATCGGATTACTCGCGCCCGTACCGCGGACAATCGTTCTCCCGATTCTTCCACTCCCTCAACAAGTGCATGCGCCACAGACTCGCCGTCAGACGTGCCGATCTGCACATGATACGTTTTTTCCAGATGCGATTCTGGCGCTGCAATTCTCGCGCCCCAATCCGAGTCGTTGGTCAGCAACAGCAATCCCTCGCTCGCTTTATCGAGCCGGCCGACCGGCGCAACCCAGGGGAGAGACCGACCCTTCAACAGGCTGTAAACCGTCTCTCGACCCTTTTCGTCAGATGCCGTGGTCACCAATCCTCGCGGCTTATTCATCATCAGATAAATCGGGTCGGCTGAAATAATTTGCCGGCGATCCACTTCGATTCGATCCTTTTCGGCTCGGACCGCCACCTCTGGATCGCGCCGAACTGCTCCGTTTAAGCGCACGCGCCCCGCACGAATCAACTCCGCAGCCTGCGATCTCGAGCAATAGCCGAGTTTCGACAACGCCCGAGCCAGCCCAATTCTGCGCGGAGAATCCATTCGCATCCCATATGCTAACTGAGATTTTCGGTGGGATCTAATGAGCTACGGAGGCCACGAAGTCGCCCGAAGGAAACCGACATTCGCATTCTTTCCAGTTCCGACGTGACCTTCGTGGTTCAGTGGATCGATCCGCCGGCCAGATGACTAGAGCAGTTCAGCTTTAATGTCCGCCGCTGAGTTCGCGCACGATGGACCCCACGAACTGCTTGGCGTCGCCGAAGAGCATGAGCGTCTGGTCAAGATAATAGAGAGGGTTGTCGATTCCGGCGAAACCCGGATTCATGCTCCGCTTGATCACCATGACGGTGTGCGCCTTGTCGACATCGAGGATGGGCATACCGAAGATCGGACTGGACTGATCGGTCCGCGCCGCAGGATTAGTCACGTCATTCGCTCCAATGATCAGCGCAACATCGGTCTGGGGGAAGTCGCCGTTGATCTCATCCATTTCGATCAGGCGATCGTAAGGAATATCCGCTTCGGCGAGCAGCACGTTCATATGGCCGGGCATGCGGCCAGCGACTGGGTGAATGGCGAAGCGAACATCGACTCCCTTCTTGCTAAGCGAATCGTAGAGTTCGCGAACCTTGTGCTGCGCTTGCGCCACCGCCATTCCGTACCCGGGAACAATCACGACTTTGCTCGCTGCGGCAAGAATTCCCGCCGCTTCTTCCGCAGACGCGCTGCGCACGACGCGCTCTTCTTTCGCGCCCGCCGCCGCAGCCTGCACCTGTCCGAACGCTCCAAACATGACGTTGGTGAACGAGCGGTTCATGGCTTTGCACATAATCACCGAGAGGATGAAGCCAGACGACCCGTCGAGTGCGCCCGCCACGACCAGTACCTTGCTGTTTAGCACGAATCCCAGCAGCGCTGCGGAGAAACCGGCGTAGGAATTCAACAACGAAATCACCGTCGGCATGTCCGCACCACCGATGGGAGTCACCAGCATCACACCGAAAATCAGGGCCACCAGCACCATGATCGGGAACAGCATGGTGTTCGCGGGATTCACCACCAATGCAACTGCCAACCCGAGTGCCGACGCGAGAATGGAGAGGCTGACAATATTCTGTCCGCGGTAAACGATGGGCCGCTGCGGCAAAATTTCCTGCAACTTTCCTGCCGCAATCAAACTGCCGGTAAAGGTCAATGACCCGATGATCACTTCCAGCGCGATCTCGCCCATTTCAAATCGCGTGACCGGCGCCGTGCCAACGTAGTATTCCGCGATGCCGATCATGGCCGCCGACAGCGCGCCGAATGCGTGGCTCAGTGCCGTCCGCTGCGGCACCGCGGTCATGTGCACCATGCCGAGCGGGATGCCAACTCCCGCACCGATAATCAGCGGGATGAGAATCCAGCGGTACGCCACTACTTCAGGATTGAAGAGTGTCGCCAGAACAGCCAGCGCAGCGCCAATCTCTCCCGCCAGAACGCCCATACGGGCAGTCGTCGGCGAACTCAGGAATTTGAGCGAGAGTACGAAAAGAATAACCGCGACGATGTAGGCAAAGTCGAGATACTGCTGCAGAGCGGCCGCGTTCATGATTGTTTCGACCTGGGAGATTTGAACATGCGGAGCATGCGGTCAGTGATCAGGAATCCGCCAACCATGTTGCTAAACGATGCCGCTACCGCAATCGCGCCCAGCACCGTGGTCAGCGTAGTCTCGTGACGTCCCGCGATGATGATGGCCGCTACAACCACGATCGCGTCGAGCGCATTAGTCAGCGACATCAGTGGCGTGTGCAGAAGCGGCGACACGCGCTTGATCACTTCAAACCCGACGAACCCGGCCAGGATGAAGACATAAAGGTTAGAAATGAAATCCGCGGGCATGATTGTTCCTTTGATATTTGAGTAGCGCGTTCGCTCCCAAGTTCACTGCTTGGCCGCGAGAGCCGGCATCTTGTAAAAGTCGCGCACGCGAGCATTCACGACTTCGCCCCCGTGCGTGATCAACGTTTCGCGGACGATTTCGTCCTGCAAGTTCTGTTGCAGTTTGCCATCTTTCGTCATGTACGTCAGATATGTAGCCAAGTTGCGCGCATACATCTGGCTGGCGTGATACGGAACTGTGCTGGCCAGATTAATCTGACCAATGATGGCGACTCCGCCCACCTGTATCGTCTGGCCAGTCTTGGTCAACTCGCAATTGCCGCCGCGTTCAGCCGCCAAATCGACGATGACCGAGCCGGGCGCCATTCCTTTCACCATGTCCGCCGTAATCAGAACCGGCGACTTTTTCCCCGGAATCACGGCCGCGGTGATCACGACGTCGCTCTCCGCGACAACGCGCGTCAGCAACTCGCGCTGCCGGGCATAGAAGGTCTCATCTTGCGCTGTTCCATAACCACGAGCATCCTGCGCGTCTTTCGCCTCAATCGGCAGCTCGACAAAGCGTCCACCCAGGCTCTGCACCTGCTCTTTCGCAGCCGGACGCATATCGTACGCGGAGGCCACGGCACCGAGACGCCGCGCGGTGGAAATCGCCTGCAAGCCCGCAACACCGGCTCCGATCACGAAAACGCGCGCGGGCGTCACCGTTCCGGCGGCAGTAGTCATCATCGGAAATAAGCGCGGAGACGTTTCCGCGGCCAGCAGGACAGCTTTATAGCCGCAAACGGTGGCCATCGAGGAGAGCGCGTCCATGCTCTGGGCGCGCGTGGTGCGCGGCATGAATTCCACGGCGTAGGCAGAAATACCTGCGCGAGCAATCTCCTGCACAACCTCTTCGGAACCGAGCGGCCGCAGGAATCCGATGAGCGCCTGCCCCGGCCGCATGAGCGGCAAATCCGCTTTGCCCGTGACGTCATTCGATCCGTAGCAAAGCACCTGCAGCAAGATATCGGCGTTGCCAAAAACGGCGGCACGATCCGGCACGATCTTGGCGCCCTTCTCGACAAACACCGAATCCGGATATCCCGCCTGTTCGCCAGCTCCGGCCTCGACGATGACCTCGAGACCGGCTTTGTTCAATATTGGGATGACGAGGGGAACAAGCGCCACTCGCCGCTCCCCAGGGTAGCTCTCTTTCGGAACTCCGACGATCACGAGAATCCAAATCCTTTCCAGCGCCCGGCCGCTGCCCTGCGGCAATCACGGATCAGGGAAAGTCACTCGAAGCCAAACAGAAAACAGTAACAGATTGCAGAAGCAGTTGGAAGCTGTGTAGCTGGGCACTCTTGTCGTGGTCCGAATTTCCTCGCGATGCGTCATCCCGAAGGCCCGGGCTTTTACCAGCGGGCCGAGGGATCTCCCGTGCAGAGAATGCGCTCGGGGTACGACAGCCCGGTCTTCGCGTCCTTTGTGGTGAGTGAATTTAGGGTGCTACGCAGCGTATTCCGCCGTGGCCGCCCTCGCTTCCTCCAGCGTCATCCGACGCTTGTTCTTGTAAGACAGATTCGCCATGTGCACGGCGATCGCCGACCGGTATCCGATTTCCGCGGGCGCACTCGGAGTTTCGCGGCGGCGGATGCACTCGATCCAGTTGCGCATGTGATCCTGATCGTGTGTGCTGCCGCGCATTTCCGATCCATCGGGACGGTTCACCTTCTCCGGCCAATATTTAAGCGGCTCGTCAAAGTGATGCTCCAGCGTGCCATCGCTGCCCAGAATGTGATCGCCCAGTTCGTAATGCTTGTTGCTGAACGTCGATTGCCAAGTGACAACAATATCCCTAGGAAAGTCGAACGTCACCGCGATCGTATCGGGAACTTCGCGGCCGTCCTTCTCCGAGAATATTCCGCCCGACATGTAAGCGACTGAAGGCAGCGGCAGGTCGAGCGCTGACATGATCCACGCAATCTGGTGAACCATATTCTCGGCGCAGTTGCCTCCGGAAAACTCCCAGAACAAGCGCCAGTTGATGAGTTTGTAGCCATCGAAAGGCCGGTCCGGACGGCCATTCAGAAATGCCGACCAATTCACGTTTTGCGCAGTGCAATCGGAAGGCACCGGCCGCACCCACTGTCCCTTGCCGTGCGGAGTGTTCCGGCTCATCCACGATTCGACACTTGTCACCTTTCCCACCCGGCCGTCCTGAATCCACTGCTTCGCGTCCGCCAGAGATCCCGAGCTTTGTTGCTGCAACCCAATCTGGACGACCCGGCCAGAACTCCTCGCGGCGGCGACGCACTGATCGGCTTCGGGGATGGACCATGTCATCGTTTTTTCGGAATACAGGTCTTTGCCGGCTGCCAGCGTGTCAAGAAAATGGCGGGCATGACAATGCAAGGGACTGGCCACGATGACGGCATCGATGTCTTTCATGTCGAGCACGCGCCGGTGATCGTCGAGCGTCTGGATTCCCGGCACTCGGTTCTTTGCCTGCTCGCGCCGGCGACTGTAGACGTCGGCCATGGCCACTAGTTCCACGCCATGCACTCCGCGAACTTGTCCCAACAGATCGTTCCCCCGATCCCCAACACCAATCATGCCCACGCGGACGCGATCATTGGCTCCCAGCACGCTCGAAGGAGCAAGCGCCACGGCCGCCGCTCCGACTGCCGTCTGCTTCAGAAAAGTACGTCGAGTTTGATCGCTCATCTTCCCTCCTTCGTTGGTCAGCGTAGACCCTACAGCGCATCGGCCTGTTGCAAAAGTCGCTTCATCCCCGCCCAGCTCTTGCGAGAAGAGTTTTCCGCCGAGCCGCTGCGCCAGTGCGTCTCCAGACTGACGGCATAGTGATATCCATCCCGCTTCAATGCCTTGAATTGCCCCACCCAATCAATGATTCCCGAGCCCATGGGTGCCCAGTCGTAATCCTTCCCTTTCTTAACTGCGTCTTTACAGTGGCAGTGCCCGATGCGCCCCTTGGGAAGCAGCTCGTACCCGTTGGGATATGGAATCTCCCCGCTGGCCGCGGCGTTGCCCGGGTCCCAGTTCAGCATGAGATTCGGCGACTTCACTTCTGCAAGCACTTTAGCGGCTTCTGCGCCGGTCGCCGTGTTATTGGAAGAGTCGTTCTCGAGAACGAGAATGATTCCCTTTTCGCCAGCCTGGCCCGCCGCCTGCATCAGCTTTTCATTTATGGCGGCACGATACGGGGCCTGGTCCGCCAGCCGCCAGAAATCAAAGCACCGCACACGATCCGTCTGAAACCCCTTGGCCATGGCAATCGCGCGTTCCAGAACCTCATCCTGCTCGGCAAAGCTGAAATCAGCGCGGAAGTCATTGTGCTCGCTGAATTTGGATTTTGGGGCACCCGGCCAATCCACCTTGAACAGCGGGCTGGCGATATCTGTCACCTGAAGCTGGTATTTCTTGAGAATCCGCTGCGCCTCCGCCACTTCTTTCTGGTCGAGATTAACGATGTTCTTCTTCCACATGCTGCGCAGCTCAATCCAGTGCATTCCAAATTCGTTGGCTGCGACTTCGCAGGAACGGCCAAAATCCTCGGAGATTTCATCGTTAATGACGGAAATTCGAAAGGGCGAAGAATCGTTGAGGGCTGGAAAACGGGAGAAGGCGCTGGCCGCACTCATGGCAGCCATGCCAGAGAGAAATTCGCGACGCACTAGCAGCATAGGACTGGTCCTTTACAGTCAGATCGGGACTCAGATTGGGGCTGAGATCGGAAAAACAGGCTGGATCAATCTAACACTCGGTGAATAGCTCTGCATCCAACCTCGATGTCACCCAGCGGAGCGCGCAGCGGGTCCGAGGGATCGTACGACTGCCTGTGGACCGCCGCAGCTGGAGAAGTCCTTGCTCGCTGCCTGCTTGCCCCACCTTGTCGCACACTTTGCGACAGGCTGGATGCAAATACCCTTTCGTGTGTGGGATACCGTGCTGGAAGGTACTGCGGAGAGGTTGAGAATTTTGCGCGCAAAACAAAACGCCCCAGACTCAGTTTGAGTCTTGGGCGTCTGTTGATCAGCCCTCCCCCAAGTGCTGCTCAACTCTCACTTTAGACCCGCCCCAGCTCGCAGTAAATGGCTCCCCCGTGCCATCCCATGGCACTTACGATCATCGGTTTGTCTGCCTTTTTTCACGCAGAGAGTTCTAGGACCAGGCCTCTTGACAAGTCCACGCTTCCTTTCTTAGAATTAGCACTCGTGAGGCGTGAGTGCTAACAACCGCGCCTAACTCACCCCAATCTTAGGGTTTAGCGAGATTCGCTCATGGCGATCTCTCATGATTTCAACCTCTTAACTACCTGAAAGGAGTTCGAACATGGCAAAGTTCACACCGCTCCATGACCGCATTCTGGTGCGGCGCATTGAAGAAGGAGAAACCACCCGCGGCGGCATCATCATTCCTGACTCGGCGAAAGAGAAGCCGCAGGAAGGCGAAGTGATGTCGGCTGGCAAGGGCAAGATCAACGAAGACGGTAAGGTTCGCCCGCTCGACGTGAAGGAAGGCGACCGCATCCTGTTCGGCAAGTATTCCGGCACCGAAATCAAGCTGGATGGTGAGGATTACATCATCATGCGCGAAGAGGAAGTGCTGGGCATTCTGACCGGCGCAGCGAAAAAAGAGACCGCTGGCAGCCGAAAGTAGCTTTGTCATCCTGGGTGAGGCGCACTTTGCCGAACGAAGGATGTGGGCGAGTCACGGCGCGCAAATCGCGAAGCGATTGCAATAAAGCGCCAGACGAGCAACCGAATCGCAGGTCAGCCCTGCAAATCGAAATTTATTGAGGAGATGGAAACAATGGCAAAACACATCGTTCACGGAGAGGAATCGCGGCAGGCGATTCTCCGCGGCGTCAATCTATTGGCTGATGCCGTGAAAGTCACACTCGGCCCCAAGGGCCGCAACGTAGTTATCGAAAAGAAGTTCGGTTCGCCGACCATCACCAAGGACGGCGTTACCGTGGCAAAAGAAATCGAATTGAAAGACGGTCTGGAGAACATGGGCGCGCAGATGGTGCGCGAAGTCGCTTCCAAGACTTCCGACGTTGCCGGTGACGGCACGACCACTGCGACCGTGCTGGCACAGGCAATCTATCGCGAAGGCGTGAAGACCGTCGCTGCTGGCGCCAATCCGATGGCCCTGAAGCGCGGTATCGAGAAGGCTGTCGCCATCATCGCCGGCAAGCTCGACAAGGACGGCAACCGCGAGAAGGGCGAACTCGACAAGCTCTCCAAGCCTGTCCAGGGAGATCACATCGCGCAGGTTGGCACCGTTAGCGCCAACAATGACGAGACCATCGGCAAGATCATCGCCGAGGCCATGAAGAAGGTCGGCAAAGACGGCGTCATCACCGTCGAAGAGTCGAAGACGCTCGAGACGCAACTGGAAGTCGTGGAAGGCATGCAGTTCGACCGCGGCTATCTCTCACCTTACTTCGTTACCGATCCCGAGCGCATGGAAGCCGTGCTCGAGAACGCCTACATCCTGATCCACGAAAAGAAAATCAGCTCGATGAAAGACCTACTCCCGCTGCTCGAGCAGATCGCGAAGGGCGGCAAGCCCCTCATCATCATCGCTGAGGACGTGGAAGGTGAAGCTCTCGCCACCCTGGTCGTCAACAAGCTGCGTGGCACGCTGCAAGTCTGCGCCGTGAAGGCTCCGGGCTTCGGCGATCGCCGCAAAGCCATGCTGCAGGACATCGCCATCCTGACCGGCGGCAAGGCCGTCACCGAAGATCTGGGCATCAAGCTGGAGAACGTGCAGATCTCCGATCTCGGCCAGGCCAAGAAGATCACTGTCGACAAGGACAACACCACCATCGTCGAGGGCAAGGGCAAGCACGCGGAAATCGAAGGCCGCGTGAAGGAAATCCGCAGCCAGATCGACAAAACCACTTCCGACTACGACCGCGAGAAACTGCAGGAGCGGCTGGCGAAGCTGGTGGGTGGCGTGGCCGTGATTAAAGTTGGCGCCGCGACCGAAACCGAAATGAAGGAAAAGAAAGCCCGCGTGGAAGATGCGATGCACGCGACGCGCGCAGCCGTGGAAGAAGGCATTGTCCCCGGTGGCGGCGTGGCGCTGGCTCGCAGCGCGCAGGCTCTCGACAAAATCAAGTCGGAAGGTGACGAGCAGATTGGTATCAACATCGTGAAGCGCGCCATCACCGAGCCGCTGCGCATGATCGCCGAAAACGCCGGCGAAGAGGGCGCAGTCGTGCTGGGCAAGGTGCTCGACGCGAAGGATGCCAACTACGGCTACAACGCATTCAGCGGGCAGTACGAAGACCTGGTCAAAGCGGGCGTGCTCGATCCGACGAAGGTTGTGCGGACGGCGCTGCAGAATGCGGGCTCGATCGCCTCGTTGATGTTGACCACCGAAGCGCTGGTCGCGGAGATTCCGGAAAAGAAGGAAGCTCCCGCGATGCCCGGCGGACACGGCGGCGGCATGGGCGACATGTATTAAGAAGCTGTCAGCTCTCAGCTGTCAGCCATCAGAAAGAACAAGGTTCCCCACTTCTCGCCGGTTTTGCCAGAAGTGGGGATTTTTCTTTGGAAGCGCCTGGAATCAAGCTTTGAGCGAGCACGAGCTTGGAAAGGGCGCGACTTCCAGCCGCGCCAAGAGGTCAAACAAATAGACGAAGTGTGAGCCTCGCCCGCAAGGCGGGGCTTTTTCGAACTTTCGGAAAATCTACTCCCTCACAGCCGCCAACTCACTTGCAAACGATGCTCGGGTTGTCCTTGGCCAGAGCCTGACAGGCCTGGAGCTGCTGCTGGTGTTTGGCAGCATCATCCGAGCTTTCGGAAGCCGCAGGTGCCGGAGCCTGAGCCGAATCACCAGTCGAGACTGAGGACACGGTCTGCAGCTTCGCTCCTGCAGGCGCAGGGGCGGCCGCCGGAGCAGCCGAGGCTGCCGGAGCCGGTGCGTCCGGAGAGGTTATGCGGCCGTGCTGCGCCCAATCCGCCATGATTACTTGGCAAGCATCCTTCGAGGCGTTGCCAACGGTGTGGGTCGCGTTGGTCCCCAGTACGTCCCCTACCCGGTTCGCCACTTCGATCTGACTGTTGCTGCGCAACAAGCCACGATTCTTCTTGGACTCGCGATTCAACATCACGGAGTAATCGGCAGCGGACTGATTCAGCGTGACGGTCACACCGGGACGATTCTTCTGCAGGTCTTTGCTGACTTCCATGCCTTCATCGTGGGAATCAGTCGTCGACCGCGATCCCCAAGCTCCCCTAGTGATTCCCGGCGACGCCCGAACCCGCCCTCTGGGTATCTTCCGATCCCTTGCCTTGCACGAAAACCTTTGGCTTATCCTGAGCAACGGCGATGCCGGCAAGCAGCGTCAATATGAACAGAGATGTTTTCATTTTTCTTCCCCGCCAGAGTTTCCTACGGCGCAGGTACGAAAAACATGACCGAGGTACTGCGAAGAACCAGCAAAAGTAGGCTTCACACGCGGACTGGACCGCCCCTGTCTGCGATTTCCAAGGTGCCTTCGCACAAACGCAGCCTTCGTTGTTGGGATCGTGGGATGGAGCTGAACGGCACTCCTTTGCCCCGTCCCTCGACGCGAGGCATAAGGAAATCAGCCGTGGAGCGTAATGCCGCGGCCGAGCACAAAAATGAACGGCACGGCGCACGCGACCGCGGCGCCGATCCAGCCATAACTGCGGCCCAGTGTTTCCCTTGCACGCTCGGGCACCGTTTCGCGCGGAATGTAGTATTGCAGCCACAATAGTCCGCTCTGGCCTCCTCCCGTGGCGGCGAGCGCGGATTGCCAGATCAGCTGAACTCCTAGCGGATTCAGCGCTGCGGCGGCGCAGGCCAGAACAACGGCGGTGACGTACGGAATGAGCGTAAGCTTCCGCAGCCGTTTGGATTCATTGCGTGGAGCTCCCACATAGCGTACCAGCGCCACGCCTACCACCAGCACAGACGTGTAATAGGTGGCCGCTCCGAAAACAATGAGCAGTGTTCGCCACATCCAGTGTGGAGCAAGTCCGTCAATCACATTTGCCCAATCGCCAAAGTTGGTAACGCCCGAGAAGAAGAAGTATCCCGTTCCCGTGAGCAGGTTAAAAGCACAACTGATCAGCAGAAAATATCGGGTGCCGATCGACGCGTTCTTTGCGCTGCGCAGAGCCAGCCAGAAGACGAGTGCGGCGACGAGGTTGACGAGCGTTCCTCCGGCCGCAACCAGCCGGGTGCTTTCCTCCACTGACGACCAAGCCACCGTGGTGAGCACTCCGGATTTCGTTCCGGTGAGCAGCGCGATCGCTGCGTGTCCAAAGCCTTCGTGGAGAACGTCGGCCACGATTTCCGAGAGCACGCTGATCGCAGTGATCGTCAGCGCATCGTCGGCGCGATTTGTGTCGCCTGCGGAAGACACGGGAGAGTATAGCGGACTGGCTTAGGGAAAGTCCCGAGCATGCGGTTGGTCGGGCTCTACTTGTTGCCCGGCACGATCTCAATCCGAATTGATTTCCTGCTGACGTGGAGGTAGTGCTGGCACATCAGGATGATCGGAATCCCGCCAGAAAATCTTGAAACACTCGCCCTCATATTCCGGGTGCCATGCGGTTCCATCCGCAAAAGTCAGCGAGGTAGGAAAGAAGGCCCAACCCATGACTGTTTGGGCGCTAGCGGCAGGGATGCCGCGTTTCTCCAGCGTTTGCTGAGATCCCGGCGGTAACGCATTTGCGGTTTGCCACTCGAAGTTCGACGGACGCCGCAAATCGCGAGGAGCCAGGAACATTTCCGAAGTCATCGTCAGCTTGCGAATCGCTTTCGTATCGGCATTTCGGATTGTGAGCGAAAATTTCTCGGGATTTGTCCAAAAGTCACCAGCTACAAACTGAATCGGGCACGCTCGACGCTGTGGCGCGTAGATTGTGAAAGTCGCCATCATCCCCGCCTCCATATGATCTTCGACGTGACAGTGAAACATCCAGGTTCCGGGATTGTCGGCAATCATATCGACAGTCTTCATGCTTCCGGGAAGCAGTTCGATCACATCCGTATGCCGGCCACCATCGATCACTGTTTCGCCATGCCAATGCGGACTATGCAAGTCGATCTCGTTGCCCATGCCAAGCAAATACCAGCGCGCCTTCTCGCCCTGCTTGATATATAGGCCGGGAAGATTGCCGAAAATAAAACCATTGATGGAATAAAAAAGGCCGGCGGGCTTGCCCGCCATCTGGTCGAAAATCATGAATGAAGCCACGAATTCACGGTCGACATCTTTTGGCGAACCGTCGGGCTTCGCCTTCCCTTTCGCAGTAACGATGATCGGACCCATCAAACCGGAGTTGATTTCGATTCCCGGATCAACATGGGAGTGATACCACCACACGATCGAACTCGGCTGGCCAGGGCCGGGCCCACTGGCGGCATCAGCAAACCACTTGTAAGTGAATCGTTGTCCCGGCGCTACGCGGTCGCCTTTACCGAATGGGAGATAGAAGGAACCCTCATTATCTTTGTCGTAGTGCAAGCCGTGCGGATGCATGCTGTGCGCGACGTGGCTCCGATTCAGAAAATCTACAACGATTTCGTCGCCGACTTCGGCGCGAATGATCGGCCCCAAAATCCCCAGCCAATCAGGCTGCGGCTTGCGCACGCTAAAGTTGTCATCGGTGTACTCGATGAAGCGCGTTTTCGGCCACTGAAGTTTCAACGACCATGGCTGCGGAACGGGTGTGGCATTAAGCAGATTCATTCCGCTCGGTGCGTAGTTCCAGGAAACATCCTCTGCGGCGATGTAATAGTGGCGAGTCGCGGCGAATGCCACTGGAATGAACGAGAGCAAGACGAACCATAGCAGAACCAGCCGCGCAATTTTCAAGAAGCGACCATCCCTTTGCGAAGCACCACTCTGAGACCCTGAACTCGAGGATCTTGTGCAATTAGCGTCGCCGAATGATCATCGACTCGTCGAGGGCACTGGCGCTGCCGTGGAGCAAGTTCCTCCCTGATTCTGGGTTGGAGGAGTTGGTGGTGTCGCCCACGGCATGTTAGCAAAATCGAAGAAATCCGTACTCATGTCGGCCTGAGACTTGTCGCGATTCGTCAGCGCACTGACCCCGAAGCGCTTCTCAATCAGCGTCAAAACCGCCGTGGTGTCGTACACCGTGTGCGAGACGTAATTTTTCTTGGCAAAGGGCGAGATCACGATCATTGGTACTCGGTAGCCCGTCATGCCAAAGCTGCAGATTCCTGAAGTTGCGTCCGCGCCATCGCACTTGTCCGTCGGTTCGAGATCAATCGGATAAGCATACTGGTCCGGGACGGCGGCGGTTTGGGGCTGCACGTGATCGTAAAATCCGCCGGCCTCATCGTAGGTGAAGATCATCGCCGAATCCTGCCAACTCTGGCTCGCCATAAAGCTGTTGATCAGCCCGGCTGCATACGCCGCACCGGTCTGTATGTTTTCAGGGTACGCGTCTGAGTCGGAAGGATGCTCGTCGAGACCCTCCGCCGATGCTGGCTCGATAAGCGCAACCTGCGGAAGAGTGCCGTTCTGAGCATCGCTCGTGAACTGCGTTACCGGGACGATGTTCTGGAGAAGATCGGGAGTCTGGCCGGCGCTATTGAGAATTGTGTTCTCGTAGGCAAACTGGTTCATGTACGAATAGCCTTCGAGCAGGCATTCTGATTGCTGATCACCCGTCATGTTCGCGCAGGGCGTGTTATCAGCATTGATATAGATCTTCCAGGAAATGCCGGCGTTCTGCAGCTCTTGAAAAATGGTCGTGGCCGTCAATTGCGATTGATCCATGCTGTTGCTGCCGATGGGATACGCATAGCCCTGCGAAGTCGCGGCCAGCATATACATGCGGTTGAGTTGCGTGCGGCTCATCGTGGGCGAAAACCAGCGGTCCGAGGTAGCGAAGTTGCTTGCCATGAAGTAGTAGTAATTCAAATCGCTGTCCTGGAAATATCCCATGGCCCGCAATCCATCTACGTCGTTAACAGTCTGGGAATATTGCCGCGCATCGTCTCCCGCCGCTTCCACGAATCCGTTAAGCAGCGGAGCAATCGTGCCTGGATAAGAGAATGCGTCGTTCCAGTCGGTACGGCTTTCATTCCAGAACGGACTCAACTCCTCCGTACAAACCGACGCCATGTGAAATGAAGTGACGGGATTGTTCGGATCGGGCGCGCAGACGTCGGGGCCATCCGGGTTCGTTGGATCGCAGCCGGGAAGCGATGGCGCAGGTCCCTGTAGAGGCGCAGTTCCAGTGGCAGGATTAAATTGCGGCAACCCGTCGAAAGACTGGTCGGGGATTCCATTCGCCGCCCAGTAGGCTCGCATGTAGCCAAAATAATGATCGAAGGAACGGTTCTCCTGCGCAAGAATAATGATGTGATTCAAGCTTTGCAAAGTACGGGCGGCAGTAAATGAGGCCGTCACGCTCTCAGCTGCGGTGATCGTGAGAGTACAGGCCGTCGTGCCCGAACAAGCACCGCTCCAGCCGGAGAATGTATAGCTCGAACCGGGAGTGGCAGTGAGCGTGACGCTCGTACCCCCTTGAAAATTCGCACTGCAAGTGGTGGGACAATTGATTCCGGCGGGGCTGCTGGTGACCGTCCCCGAACCGGAGGGTGGAGACGTTACGGTCAATTGATAGGAAGTCGCCGAAACCGGCGAGAGCCCCGTACATCCGGTAAGTGACAGCGCAAGCAACGCACACCACACGAGTAGCCAAGGCCTACGTCGCTGATCTTTCATAGCCCCCTGTTTTTCTGACCGTCTGAAAACAACCAATCTTCGATGAGGATCGTTCGACAACGGTTGGTTCAACGCCTACTGTCAATACCGTATGGCGGGAGTCGGCTGGACGGTTTACCAGATCGCACAAATGCAGGCGAGGAATGACATCCCTCTCGTCTTCCCGACGGGCACTTCAACGGGCCCGCAGAACCCGATTTTAGCGAGCAAGGCCTCGGCGATGCGTTTATAGTCTATGAGCATGTTGGAGGCTTTCCACTCGATTGGGAGGAAACGATCAGCAATGAAAAAGTTCTGGCGGAAACAAACGGAACGGTTAGCGATGTGCGCGGTCGTCGTGGCCTTGGTGAACTGGCCGTCGTTACCGATGTCGGCGCAGGCCCGACCGAGCGATGAAGCTTTGCGCGCGCAACGAAATGCGACGGAGAAGGAGTTGGAGTCGGTCGCAATCATCGATCGCAAGGTCATGGTGGCGATGCGCGACGGCAAGCGCATGCAGACAGACATTTACCGTCCGAAGGATGAGTCGAAAAAATATCCCATTATCTTCGTCCGCACGCCTTACAACTTCAATTATTGGGATATCGAACTCGGTGCGCCCAGCGACATGAAGAGAGAGTTGGACGCCGTGAAGCGTGGCTACGCGTATGTCGAGATGAATGAACGTGGCCGCTATTTCTCCGAAGGCGACTATGACATTCTCGGGCCTCCGCTGTCCGATTCCGATGACGAACTGGATTGGATGAGTTCGCAACCATGGTCGAGTGGCAAGGTCGGACTGATCGGATGTTCTTCGACGGCCGAATGGCAACTGGCGGTGGCCGCGCGCGGGAACAAAGCGTTGGCGACATTTATTCCGATGGGCTTTGGCGCGGGCGTTGGACGAGTGGCTCCTTATTATGAGCAAGGCAACTGGTTTCGCGGCGGCGCCGTGCAAATGCTTTTTATGATGTGGTTGCGCGACTCCGGATTTCAGACCGGCGTCCGTCCGATGTTTCCTGAAGGAGCATCGCAACAGGATCTGATCACAGCAGCAACTTTCTACGATCTGCATCCGCATGCATCGCCGGTCGACTGGCCGAAGGCTGTCTGGTATCTGCCAGAGAAAGACATACTGAAATCGGTGGGCGCCGGGACCGGCATCTTTGCCAGCGTGACTCCCGGCGTCACGCACGGAAACATGATCGCGCGAACGCCCAATGATCCGGCCTGGTACAAGGGCGGTTTGTGGAACGACAGCATGACCATCAACGAGCCGGGCCTGTGGTTCATGAGTTGGTATGACGTGAGCGTTGGGCCCAATCTGGCGGCTTATAACTTTGTTCGCAAAACAGCCCGGCCTGACATTGCCAATGAACAGTATGCGGTAATCGCTCCGACGTTGCATTGCGGCTATTTTCGCTCCACTGAGAACCTGGTGGTGGGCGAGCGCGACATGGGCGATGCGCGTCTCGACTACGATTCGCTGATTAACGGTTGGTTCGACTACTTTCTGAAAGACGAACAAAACGGCATCTTGGAGAAAACGCCGCGAGTTCGTTATTACACCATGGGCAGCAACAAGTGGCAGACATCGGATACATGGCCGCCTACGGGCGCAAAGCCGGTCACCTATTATTTTGCGAGCGCGGGCAAAGCCAACACAATGTATGGGGATGGCACGTTGACGACAACGATAGCGGCGAAGGATCAGCCTGACGAATTTGTTTACGATCCGATGAACCCGGTGACAACTTACGGCGGCGGATTCTGCTGCATGGGTTCGTCATACAAGCCGGGCGCGCTGGATCAGAGGGCGATGGAAACGCGCAATGACATCCTCGTCTACACCACAGAGCCGCTGCAAGAAGGCATGGAAGTCAGCGGTCCGATCGATGTCACCTTGTATGTCTCAAGCGATGCCAAGGATACTGATTTTACGATCAAGCTGATTGATGTGCTTCCCGACGGTACGGCTTACAACCTTGCCGACAACATCCAGCGCGTGCGGTATCGCGAAGGTTATGACAAGCCTCCTGTCTGGATGGAAAAAGGAAAAGTCTACAAGGTCGCGCTGCAACCGATGCAGATCAGCAACTACTTCGCGTCCGGCCACAGGCTACGCGTTGAAGTAAGCAGCAGCAACTTTCCGCGCTTTGATCGAAATTTGAACACTGGCGGCAACAACTACGACGAAACGACGGGAGTGATCGCGCACAATGAGGTCCACCATTCGCGGGAGTATCCGAGCAGCATTACTGTGAGCGTGGTCAGCCACTAAACTCACACGATCCGCTCGCTGGCAAGTCCTCTAGCCCGGTTTGTTCGCTGGCTCAGAACTCCAACTCAGCGACAAGCTGAATGTTGCGAGGGCTGCCGTTGCCAAAATAAGGATTGAACGAATCCGGCGTGCTCGTCAGTTGGAAACCGGAGCCGAACGTCGTGGACGGATTGGCGAAATTCGGATGGTTCCATATATTGAAGAATTCAGCCCGCAGGCGCAGCCGCCAATCACGCGAGATCTGCTGAGTCTTGACAAATGACATATCGAAATCGTTCAGCCCAGGCCCACTGAAAACGTTCCTGCCCAAATTGCCATAAGTTCCAGGCAGAGGCTGGGCGAAGGCTGCCGGATTCAGAAATGGCCCCAACGGATTGAAGCGTACGTGAGGATCCCCAACCAAATTCGGACGGTCGTGAAATTCGCCAGTCCCCGAATTATCGAAAGGCAGAGTGATGTTGATCGGCCCGCCCGTTTGCAGAGTCGTAATTCCATTCAATTGCCAGTCAGCGGCGAGGGCATGCAGCCAGCCAGACATACCGGTCGGCACAGGGATGCGCCACGCATAAGTAATCGTAAATCGATGGCGAAGGTCGAAAGTGGAGCGGCCGTAGTCGAGGCCGAGATTGCGGCTGTCTTCTGGAGGTCCCTGATAGAATCCCCCGGCGCCGGACGCATCATCCAGTGATTTGGAAAAGGTGTAGCTAGCCTGCAACGTGAGGTTAGCTGCCGAGCGCTGCGCCGATACTTGCAGGCTGTTGTAGTTCGAAGACGCGATAGCGGAAAGCGTATTGATCACGCGAAACTCGGGAAACGCAGCCTCAAACGGACGGCGGGACTGCTCGCTCACCGTGTCGGAACTGCCGGGGGTTGGCTGGTTGACGTCAATCACCACGGGCAAATCAGTGCCGCGGGATCCGTAATACGCGATGCGCAAAGCTTGTTGGGCACCCAGCCGCTGTTCAAATGCGAGATCATAATTCTGGTAGCGGGGATCGGGATAATGGGTGTTCACCGCAAAAACATCGAAGGGTGGCTGCGGCGTTGCCGGACCAAAGATCTGAATACCCGGACCAAATGGAACGGGCGCCGGAGGCGTAATGGTGAAGATTGCGCTAGAGCCGACTGGATTAAATAGCGGCCCTGGGAGTATCGAGTTGGCGTTATTGCTCTCATCCATCAATTCATCAAACGACTGCGAGTCGAAATACATTCCCCAACTTCCGCTCAGTGTGCGAGAACCACGTAGCCCGAGCGAAAACGCGGCACGTGGAGCGAGGTCTCCGAGGTTCGGTTCATATTCGTGATCCGGGCCGCTAGTCCCAACCAATACCAGCCCGGCGCTTGGAAGGAAATTACTCAGCCTTCCCTCTTTCTCGGTAGGCACAGAGAATTCATCGTGGCGTAATCCAAGCGTGACTTTCAGAGACGGTCGAATCTGCCAGCCGTCTTGGATGAACGTCGACCAGCGATGCTGGCGCAGATAGCGTTGCGAGTTGCCACGCGCAATGGTCGTGACCCCAGGCGCAGGCACGCCGGCAAGCAGGTCTACCAGGCTGGCAATTGCGAAGTCGCTCGTCAGTTGATCACCGAGTTGCGAGCCGTCGAACACCAGATGCCCGCGCATGCCAGTATCGGTGAAGGCGTTCTCCTGGAGTAATGTCATGCTGCCGCCGAACTTCCATTGATGCGCGCCGTGATTCCATGCGACACCATCCGAGAAGTCATATACATCGCTGACGCGGCCACGCGGAAGCGAGAGAGGAGCACCCAGATTTTCGTATTCACCAGGCGCGATATCGATTTCCGGCAGCCCGAAATCACGGGTCGAGGTGACACCGGTGTTTAGTCCAATGGTTGTTACATCGAAGTCCGTGTCTCCAGGAAATGTTGTCTCGTGATAACGCGAATAGCCGAAGCGGACAGCGTTAAGCAACTGCGATGACAACGCTCGCTGCCATTCGACGGCAAACAACTGCACGATATCGTGGGATTGCGAAGCGTAAGCCGGCAGCCGCGAGCCGCCTCCCAATCCAAACGATCCTTGAGGAAAACTCTGGCGGTTTGCACCAAACGCGTATGTGCCCGAGATACTGTTCTGCCCCTTCTCTCCATGATCTGCCTTAAGCGTCACTGTATTGCCGTCACTGCTCCCAATATCAGAAAAGCTTAGCGGACCCTGGCCCAGCGAAGCCGGGTAAAGCGCCAGAATAGGCGCGGCCAGCGCGTTCACCACACGACCCGTGCCCTCGACCAGCGATGTTGCATTGGTGATTTCCGCGGATGTAGGAAAGCGGGAGGCGAACGTAACTCCAACTCTTTCGTGTTGGCCTTCATACGAACTGAAGAAATAACTGCGATAAGCTAATGGACCGCCCACGGTGAATCCGAACTGGTTGTTGCGAAATTCAGGGCGAGGACGCCCGAAAGCGTCGTTATAGAAATTGTTGGCGGCAAGCTTGTCGTTATCGAAGAATTCAAATAGCGAGCCGTGCAGGTGCGATCCACCTGTTTTGATCGTGGTCAGCACCGCCGCCCCTGAGGGGCCGTATTCGGCACCAGTATTGGTTTGCACTTCTATTTCCTGGATGGCAGCAAGCGGCAACAGGACCGCCGGTGCACCGAAGGCGCCGCCCTGCCCAATCGCTTCTGCACTGCGAAATGGATCGAGATTATTGGTGCCGCTGACAATATAAGTATTGAACTGCTGACGGCTTCCATTGACGGGAAACGATCCAAACGTGCCGCCGGTTGCGCCGGCTCCGGGGGTGAGCGTTTCGAGATTGCCGGACGCCTGCCCGCGTACCGGCAGCGTGCGCACTTGCTCTCGCACTCCTCCGGTATTCACTTCAGTCACTGCGTTTGCCAACGCGCGCTGCGGATCCAGCGTGATCTGCAATTGCCTTGTTTCTCCCGCGCGCAGTGAAATGCCCGCGGCCTCGATGCTGACAAATCCAATGTGCGTAACGCGCAAGCGATAGTCACTCGCAGGTGCAAGATGGACAAATTCGAACTGGCCCGCCTGATCACTTACCGCCGTTGCCGTCGGCTTGGTGCGGTTTCCCACATAAAGCAGCATTTGAGCGCTGTCGACTTTATTGCCGTGTGTATCTGAGACTCTCCCGCGCAGAGTAGCAGTAGGCGCCTGGCCAACTGCCTGAATCGCAACGAAGATGAAAAGAAGAGCGGTTATCGCGCGAATTTGAGTAACCTGGCGGCAGCGCATTGGCAAGGATGACTTTATCAGCCGACGCAATATGCTCGTCAAACCGCTTTTTCATCCGGGCCGCAGACTAGCGCAGGAGCAAAGAAAAACCTGAGACAACCTGAGCCCCTTCATTGAACGCCGGGTCTCCCAAGCAGCAGTAGCAGCCCAAGGCTTCTCCGAACCTGAATGAAGTTTGAGGAAGCTCCAGCCGATATCTAGTGATGCACCCGCATAACAACCATTCGGCGGGGGGACCTTCATGGACGAAATCGTCAGAGATTTTCTAATTGAGAGCAAAGACAGCTTGGATCGGCTTGATCAGGAACTGGTCAAACTGGAGACCGAGCCGACCTCGACTGAGCTTCTGGGAAGTATCTTCCGCACAATTCACACCATTAAGGGAAGTTGCGGTTTCTTAGGATTCGCACATCTCGAAAAGGTAGCGCATGCGGGCGAGAATCTGCTGTCAAAGTTGCGTGACAAGCAACTGCGTCTGGACGCGCAGATCGCCAACGGCCTGTTAGCGATGGTCGACGCAGTGCGGCGCATGCTGGGCGAGATTCAGGCGACTGAACACGACGGAGACAATGATTATCCGGAGCTCATTGAGCGGCTGAAGAAGCTACAACACAAGCCTCAGCAGCCCGAGAACGCGACCGAGCCTCCACGGCTTTCGGATTCACCACCAGCTAGTCCTGAAGCCCCCACCAAACTTGAAAACCACAAGCAGCAAGCCGAAAAAGCCCCGCAGTCCACGCCCCCAAACCCCGAGCCAATCGCAAAATCCGCCTCTGCCGCTATGACGAATCGCTCCAGGTCCGCCAAGGCTTCGCGGTCTGCACAATTCAAGCCCTCGCCTGGAAAAATCGGCGGACTGCTCGTCCAGCGTGGCGCGATTCGAGCCGAAGATCTGGCGGTTGCTCTGCAGGAGCAAGAAAGCGGGGATCGTCGCCGCTTGGGAGAAATCCTGGTCGCACTGGGATTA
Organism: Verrucomicrobiia bacterium; assembly: GCA_035523795.1. Lineage (GTDB taxonomy): Bacteria > Acidobacteriota > Terriglobia > Terriglobales > Acidobacteriaceae > Sulfotelmatobacter. Next base: position 28,389 of record DATKQB010000008.1, read on the forward strand.
TGTCCCCAGGAAGAGGTGAACGTCGCGCAGCAGATTCTTGATTCGCGGTCGCTCGAGACGGTGGTCGAAACCGTGCGGGTAACCGTGGATGTGCTGGATACGCTCATGAATCTTGTGGGCGAATTGGTTCTGGCTCGCAATCAACTGCTGCAGTTTTCCACCAGTCTTGCGGACGCCGGATTTCACACGATTTCACAACGCATGAATCTGATCGCCACCGAACTGCAAGCGCAAGTAATGAAAACCCGCATGCAGCCCATCGCAAATGTATGGAACAGGTTTCCTCGCACGGTGCGAGATCTGGCCCTTAATTGCGGCAAAGAAGTGCATCTGGAGATGGAAGGACAGAGCACGGAACTGGATCGCACCATCATCGAGGCCATCAAGGATCCTTTGACGCACTTGCTGCGCAACGCAATCGACCACGGAATTGAAACACCCGACACTCGCAAGCAATTAGGGAAAGATCCCTGTGGCTGCCTGAAGCTGCGAGCGTTTCACGAGGGTGGTCAGGTCAATATCGAAATCAGCGACGACGGCGCGGGATTGAATGTTGATGTCATTCGCAAGAAGGCGCTGGAGCGTGGAGTGATCACCAACCAGCAGGCCGAGCGCATGCCCGATCAAGACATCTTTAATCTGATTTTCCTGCCCGGGTTCTCGACCGCCCAGAAAGTGACAAACGTGTCGGGCCGTGGCGTGGGCATGGATGTAGTTAAAACAAATATCGAGAAAATCGGCGGCGTGGTCGAGTTGCAGTCAACACTTGGGGAAGGCACGACCGTGCGGGTGAAAATCCCGCTCACACTCGCCATTATTCCGGCTCTCGTGGTGCGCTGCTGTGGAGAGCGTTTCGCGATTCCCCAAGTCAGCTTGACCGAGTTGGTGCGTTGCGAGGCCGGCAGTGGCATCGAGAGCGTCCACGGATCGCCCGTGTACCGCTTGCGTGGGCAAATCCTGCCATTGATTTACTTGCAGCAGGTTCTGAAGCCCGAATCTGGTGGGAAGCAACCCCGCGAAGGCCACGGGGAACTTAAGGTGGGAGCGGTCAATATTGCCGTGCTACAGGCCGACAGCCAGCAGTTTGGCTTGGTCGTCGACGACATCCTCGATACCCAGGAGATCGTGGTCAAGCCGCTGGCCAAGCAGTTGAAGGGCATCTCGGCCTACGCCGGCTCAACCATCATGGGAGACGGTCGGGTGGCGCTGATTCTTGATGTCATGGGCTTGGCCGAGCAAGCGAAGATCACGAGCAAAACGCGGGAATCGCTAACCCAGGAAAGCGCTCAAGGATTACAGCCTGGGCGCGAACTCCAAAACGACCGAGCGTTGCTGATCGCACAGAACGGCGCGTTTGGCCGGGTAGCGATTCCTCTGTCGCTGGTTTCACGCTTGGAGAAATTTCCTGCCAGTGCCGTGGAGCGGGCGGGCAAGCAAGAAGTGATGCAATACCGCGGACACGTCATCCCTGTGGTGAAGCTGTGGAATGTGCTCGCGGATGGGATGGATGCGTATCCCGAGTCCAGCAATACAGTCCAGGTTGTCATCTACTCCGACCACGGACGCACCGTCGGTCTGATCGTTGACCGGATCATCGACATTGTCCACGAGTACGGGACGCTGGAATCCTTGGCCCCGCGTCCGGGTGTGGCTGGCACCTTTGTCGCACAGCAGCAGGTGACGGAGTTGCTTGACGTGCCCGCGATCGTGAAAGCGGCGGTGCCCGGTGTAATCGAAAACTCCGAGGCTGCGGCCGCCGTAGGGCCTTAGGAACCGGACAGGAGCGGAACATGCCGAAAGTGCAACAGATCTGCACATTTCTCATAGGGAATCAGACTTTCGGAGTGCCGGTGTCTCAGGTGCAAGAAGTCATTCGATTCCAGCCAATCACTCCCGTGCCGCTGGCGCCCGGGGTAGTCGACGGCATGATCAACTTACGCGGGCAGATTGTAATTGCCATCGATCTTCGCCGGCGCCTCGGCCTCAATCGGCGGGCATCGGGAGACCCGATGAACGTCATTGTGCGTACTGCCGCAGGAGCGGTCAGCCTGTTAGTGGACAAGATCGGAGATGTGGTTGAGGTCGACGAAGATTCGTTTGAGCCCCCGCCACCCACGGCTCCGCCAGAAACCCGGGAACTGCTGCTAGGCATTTACAAGTTACAAGCCCGCTTGCTGCATCTGCTCGATACCGAGAAGGTGTGCCAGGTTCAGATCGCGGCGCCCGCGGGCACTCTCTAATGTCGCACCTTAGTAACCAGCAATTCTAATTTTGCAACGGGGATTGCACCTCATATGCCGATCAACTGAATGGCAGTTTCTTACGTCGGCAAACTCGAGCAGATGAAACTCATTTCCGGAGAACAAGTCTTGACCAGGAGAAACCGATGAGATTCACGATTGGACGCAAGTTGGCTGGAGCATTTGGAACAATTTTGGGGTTGATGCTTCTCAGCACGGTACTCAGTTACATGAAGTCTCTCGAGATGCGCAGTCTGCAGGAGTTCATCGTCGGTACGCGTGTACCCACGCTTGAGGCAATCCGAGAGCTGCAACGCGATTTGAACCAGGTAATCTCCAAGGCTCGGCACGCGGCTCTGGCAGGAACGCAACCGCAGAGACATCAGGCGGCAAGAAGCCTGTTTGAGGAGAACTGGTCCACCGTCCAGAAAGACGTTACGCGCCTTGATGATATTTCAAAGCAGTGGGTGATGCAGGAAAACAAGGACCGCTTGGCCGAAATCGAGCGCCAGTTGCCGGGGCTGAAGCAGGTCTATGAGGAATCCATGGACCTGAGCGCGAGCGGACAGCGAGATGCGATTGTTAAGGCCGGCAATATGCTCGCGGACAAAGGAACAGTCGTGAATGAATCAATTAAGGCTGTGCTGGGTGATCTCGCGTCCTCGAACGACAAGTTGATGCAACAAAATAGCGCTGCGCTTGCCAAGGCAACAGCGACTTTGAATTTGACATTGTGGCTTTCAACCGGGCTGGCTCTCTTTATCGGAGTCGCGGTCGCTATTCTCCTCAGCCGCCGCATTTCGAATACCACGCAATCCGTTCTCGCACAGGCTGAGGCGATTGCCTCGGGCGACTTGACGCGCCAGGATCTGAAAATACTGAGCGACGACGAGCTCGGTGACCTCACACAAGCCATCAACAAAGTGAATCAAAGTCTAAAGGATATGATCGTAGCCATTGCTGACAATGCCGAACACGTGGCCAGCGCCAGCACTGAACTTTCGGCGACCGGTCAACAGATCTCGGCGAATTCCGAGGAAACCTCGGCGCAGGCCCGGGTCGTCTCCGAATCCGCCCAGAAAGTTAGCCAGAACCTGCAGGGCGTCTCGGCGGGGGCGGAGGAGATGAGCGCCACCATCCAGTCGATTGCCGGCAACACACACGAAGCCGCTACCATCGCTAGCAAGGGCGTCCAGACCGCCCAGGCAGCCAATGCAAAGGTCAGCAAACTAGGCGACTCGTCGGTCGAGATCGGCGAAGTCATCAAAGTCATCACTTCGATCGCCGAGCAAACCAATTTATTGGCCTTGAACGCCACCATCGAAGCCGCTCGCGCCGGAGAGGCCGGCAAAGGCTTCGCCGTCGTTGCCAACGAAGTCAAGGAACTGGCCATGCAAACTGCCAAAGCCACCGAAGATATCGGCCGCAAAATCACGGCGATCCAAGTCGATACCAAGGGAGCGGTGGAAGCCATTGGCTCGGTGACCAGCGTCATCACCCAAGTGAGCGACATCTCGGGAACCATCGCGACCGCGGTGGAAGAACAGAGCGCTACCACGCGCGAAATGACTCGCAACGTCACCGAAGCCGCCAAGGGCTCCGACGAGATCACCACCAACATCGCAGGCGTTGCTGATGCGGCACGCGGCACCGCCAATAACGCTCACGAATCGCAGAAGGCTGCGGAAGATTTGGCCCACATGGCCTCTCAACTCCGCGGCTTGGTCGAGCAATTCAAGGTCGACCGGAAGATGACTTCGTTGGCTGCACCACAACAAAGCCTCAAGAGCATGGCAGCGACAGCCGGCCGATAAGAATTCGGGGAGAGGCAAATCATGTCGAGCAATGTGAAACTCACCGGAAAGCTTGTAGGGTCAGTCGCGCTGATCCTTGCTCTTACCTCGGGCATGAGTTTCTGGATCATGCAAAGCCGCGGTAACCGTCAGGATGAAGAAGCATTCCGCAACAAGCTTCGGCAGATCACGGGAATGGCTTCAGCCACGCGCAACTGGTTTGCCGCGAATATTGACTTGATGGTGCCGAACCATGACTTCAAGCATTTGGAACAGGTTCCCGTCGTAGTGGCGATGCGAGTTGCCGATCAATATGCCAGCAAGGAGGGAATGAAGTTTCGAACGCCATCCCTTCATCCCAGAAACCCCAGGAACCAGGCAACCGATTTCGAGCGCCGCGCTCTGGAAGCATTTGAAAAAGATCCAGCTCTCCAAGACTTCTCGGAGCGGATCACGGTCGATGGACGACAGGTCATGCGTTTCGCGCAGCCGGTACGGGTAGCCCAGGATTGCTTGCAGTGCCATGGCGATCCTCCGGGAGCCAAGGATCCGTTCGGATTTCCAAGAGAAGGCATGAAGGTTGGCGAATTGCGGGCGGCATTTGTTCTGGAGGCGCCTACGGACGCACTCGTACAACACTCGCGCGCGAACATGCTGGCCACCTTCCTGACCAGCTTTATCACGCTGATTGCGGCCATCGTGGTCCTAACCCTCGTTTTACGGAGGATCGTGATCCGGCCAATTCGAAATTGCGCAGAGTTTGCCGCCAGGATTGCCGCCAAAGATCTGAGCCTAGAAACCATGAAGGTGGAGTCGGGAGACGAACTCGGACAGGCGATGACTGCACTGAACACGATGAGAAACAACCTGCACGAAGTGATCCAGCAGATTTCCGCGACCGCGCAGCAAGTTGCCGGCGCCAGTTCCGAACTTTCATCGACGGGCCAGCAGATCGCGGCGAATTCCGAAGAGACTTCGGCGCAGGCCCGGGTTGTATCGGAATCCGCCCAGAAGGTCAGTGAGAACCTGCAAGGGCTCTCGGCTGGTGCGGAGCAGATGAGTACCACCATCCAGTCGATCGCCAGCAACACTCACGAGGCGGCCACGGTTGCCGGCAAGGGCGTACAGACTGCGCAAGCAGCCAATGCAAAGGTCAGCAAACTGGGTGAATCCTCGGTCGAGATTGGCGAAGTCATCAAAGTCATCACTTCGATCGCCGAGCAGACCAATCTGCTTGCGCTGAATGCCACCATCGAAGCCGCTCGTGCCGGAGAAGCCGGCAAAGGTTTCGCTGTCGTCGCCAATGAAGTCAAGGAACTGGCTATGCAGACCGCCAAGGCCACCGAAGATATCGGCCGCAAGATCACGACGATCCAGGTCGATACCAATGGCGCCGTGGAAGCCATCGGCTCCGTCACCAGCGTCATCAATCAAGTAAATGACATCTCGGGAACGATCGCCACGGCCGCGGAGGAACAGAGCGCCACCACGCGGGAGATGACTCGCAACGTCACCGAAGCCGCCAAAGGCTCTGACGAGATCACCAGCAACATTGCCGGAGTGGCGGATGCGGCCAGTGGGACCGCCAACAACGCCCACGAATCGCAGAAGGCTGCAGAAGATTTGGCGCGCATGGCGTCTCAACTCCGCGGACTGGTCGAGCAATTCAAGATCGACCAGAACATGCGTTCGGCATCCGTAACCGGGGAAGGCCGGATGGTCATGACTGCAGCAGCTGGAAAGTAAATCGCTCTCTAACTATCGATTGACTTCAGAAACGCAGAAGAATTGTGTTGAGGAGTTTCGAAGCTCCTCAGTTACCACCGCGGGAAAACTCCTTTCCTTTAGTGAATCTCATTTGCTTACACAGGAACCTCAATTTTTGCCTCCCGAGGCCGATAGACGTAAAGGAGGAACAGGTGTGTGACAGATACTGGCAATGGGCGAACGTCTCGTTTCCGAAATCAACCCAATTTTCAGGCCATATTTCAAGGCGTTGAAGCCGGAATCCTCATTATCGATCCTGCCACTCATCGTATCGTGGACGCGAATCCGGTCGCTCTGAAGTTGATCGGCGCACAACTCCATGAAACCGTCGGAGCGGTTTGTCACCGCTTCGTGTGTCCTGCCGAAGTCGGAAAGTGCCCGGTAACGGACCTCGGGCAAACCGTTGACAACTCCGAGCGTGTTCTTCTGACCGCCAATGGCGAGAAACGTTCCATCATCAAAACCGTGCAACCGGTGGAGCTAGAAGGACGCCGTTACCTGCTCGAAAGTTTCTTCGATATCACCGAACGCAAACGGTCGGAACAGGCACTCGAGCTACGCACGTCATACCTCAACACCTTGATCGAAACCAATCCGTTAGGAACAGTCGTCCTAGACAAAGAAGAACGCGTCGAGATGTCGAATTCGGCCTTTGAGCAATTGTTCCTCTTTTCGCGTCAGGAACTGCAGGGCAAATGTCTTAACGATCTCATCGTCCCCGAGGAATTGGCGCGGGAATCCAACCGTTTCACTCGTGAGTGTCTGGAACGAAGAAGAGTTCAGGTCACCAGCCGCCGTCGCCGCAAGGACCACACGCTCGTCGACGTTGAGATCTACGGAGTTCCCCTCATCATCGCGGGCAACATCCATGGAATCCTGGCGATTTATCAGGATGTCACCGGCCGAAAGCGAATCGAAGCCAAGCTGCGCGACAGCGAAAATAGATTCCGCACCGCCTTTGAAGACGCACCCTACGGTATGTGCATGACCGATCTGAATGGGCGTTTTCTGCATGCCAATGCAGCCCTTTGCATGATGCTCGGCTATTCCGCTCACGAACTTCTGGATGGTGCATGGCAACAAATCACCCACCCCGACGACCTCGAACGGTCGCGTCAGATTGCGATTCAGTTCAGCAAAGGCGTCGATACGACCCTTGAGATCAAGAAACGTTACCTTCACAAGCGGGGCACGGTCGTATGGGCGTACGTGAAGATTTCGGTCGTGAAAGACGGCCTGGGCAAGCCCTCCCATTACATCACCCAGATCGAAGACATTACCGAGCGCAAGCGCGCCGACGAAGCGCAGGCATTTCTGGCCTCTCTGGTCGAGTCCTCGCAAGACGCTATCGTGGGCCTCAATCCTGAGGGCATCGTGATGAGTTGGAATCGCGGAGCCACTAAACTCTACGGTTACGGCTCGGAAGAAATGATTGGAAAAGCAATCACCACACTCATTCCTCCCGATCGTCCGCTCCAATTGCCACAATTTCTCGAAAAACTCCGCGCGGGACAAAGCATATCCAATTACGAAACCTACCGCATCCGAAGAGATGGCACGCGGGTCGATGTTTCACTTTCGATTTCAGCTGTCTTCGACGCGACCCGCCAAATAACTGGACTGGTGAGCATCGCCCGCGACATTACCCAGCGTAAGCAGGACGAGCAGGCGCTCGTCAGCAGCGAAGAGAAATTCCGGCAACTGGCGGAAAACATCAGCGAAGTATTCTGGATGGTCTCTCCGCCCAGCTCGGAAATGCTGTATATCAGCCCGGCTTATGAACATGTCTGGGGCAGGAGTTGTGAAAGTCTGTATCGCAATTCGAAAACCTGGGCGGAAAGCATCCATCCTGACGATGCGAAAAAGGCCCTGGAAATTAACCAAAGGCAACTGCGTGGCGAGAAGATCGATTCGATCTATCGCATCCGCACTCCCGACGGCCAGGAGAAATGGATTCGCGACCGAGCTTTTCCGGTTCGCGATGCCGGTGGTCAGTTAACCCGCATTGTCGGATTGGCGGAAGATATTTCGGCGCGCAAACTTGCCGAGGAGCGTCTTCGAGCCTCGGAAGAACGCTATCGCGAACTGTTCGAGAATGCCAGCGATCTGGTTTACACCTTCGACCTCGATCTGCGCATCACCTCTCTCAACCGGTTGGCAGAGCAGAGCATCGGGTATTCGCGGGATGAAGCCCTAAGGATGAATCTGCGGCAACTGCTCGAACCCCAGCAACGGCAAAAGTTCGAGCGCGCCATTGCCCAGCTGCTCGCCTTTCATCCCCCCACCAAAATCGAATTGGAGATCCTGGCCAAGAACGGACGACGCCTCAGCCTGGAAATGAATCCGCGCCTGATCTACCGCGCCAGCAAGCCTGTCGGAATCCAGGCCATTGCCCGCGACATCACCGGACGTGATGTCGCCGAGATGGAATTGCGCCAGGCTCAGAAACTGGAATCAGTGGGCCGCTTGGCCTCGGGCATCGCGCACGAAATCAATACCCCGATTCAGTTCGTAGGCGACAACGTGTGCTTCCTGCGGGATGCATTCGGAGATTTGCAGTCAGTACTCAAAAGGTTTCAGGAACTATGCCAATCCACTAGTGAGGTGCGTTCCGGGCTTGAGTTCGGCGACGAACTGCAGCGTATTGCAGCCGAGTCCGATACCGAATATCTGCTGAAAGAAATTCCCAAAGCTCTGTGCCAGACCCTTGACGGGGTCGAGCGGGTGGTGACCATTGTCCGCGCCATGAAAGAATTTGCTCATCCCGAAAGCAAGGGCATGGCGCCCGCTGACCTGAACAAGGCACTCTCCAACACGCTTACGGTTTCGCGAAACGAACTGAAATACGTCGCAGACGTGGAAACTGACCTCGGCGAACTGCCACCCGTGGTTTGCAGCGTTAGCGACATGAACCAAGTCTTCCTCAATCTACTCGTCAACGCCGCCCACGCCATCGCCGACGTGGTCAGAGACAGCGGCAAGAAAGGAAAAATTCGTGTATCCACCTCGCTTGAGAATGCAAGCGCCGTGATTGCGATTTCTGATACTGGCGCCGGTATTCCAGAAAACATTCGCGATCGTATTTTTGACCCTTTCTTCACCACCAAGGAAGTGGGACGTGGCACCGGTCAGGGGCTGGCCATTGCGCGCTCGGTCGTCGAACGCCACAAAGGCACGCTGACATTTGAAACGGAAGTGGGCAAGGGTACGTGCTTCTATATCCGTCTGCCCATTAGCAGTTCCGGTATCGAGTCTGCCTGAATTTCCGAAGCCTTCCGCCGATTTTTCTGATGTTGCTGCAGCGAAAGAACACCGCAAATCCCGAAACTCATTGGCCGCCATCCACCTAACATCCTCAACCTTACACTCTCGCACTCTGACGCCACTCATGCCGTTCAGCAAACTTGCCGATATTTGTAGAGTCAGAATTCTGTCCGCGAGGACGCTTACGCATTGACTGCTACCCGCCAAGAAACGAAGAAGCGCGATGGGACGACGTCCAATTCACAATGTGCGGCTGAGCTGTTCATCAACTCGGTACCATCCATTTTGATCGGGATCGATGCCCAAGGCCGCATCAATCGCTGGAATCGAGCGGCAGTTCAGACCTTCAGCTTGCAAGAATCAGCGGTGCGAGGCAAATCTTTGTCCAATTGCGGTATCCACTGGCTGGACGCAGAAATTGACGCGACTATCAGCGATTTGCTTCTCCATCCGCGAAAGTTCGTTTGGGATGGTCTTCAATTCGAGAAAGATGGCGAGCCTCATCTGCTGGGCATGACTGTCAACTGGATTGAGATCCCGGTCAGTAATCGGGGTGAGTTGTTGATTGTAGGTTCCGACATCACCGATCGAAAAAGAGCGGAAGACGAACTGCGCGCCAAGACAGCATTCTTTGAGGCTCAGATTCAGGCCACCATCGACGGCATTCTGTTGGTCGATGAAAACGGAAACATCCTCTTGCATAACGAACGATTCCGAGAACTTTTCGAGATACCTCCGGAGTTCTTCAAGGCCAGTGAGGACAAGCGCGTTTTGCGACACGTGGCTGGGCAGATGGACAATCCAAGTCGCTTTCTGGAAAGAGTGCAGCACCTTTACTCGCACCGACAGGAAAAGAGCCGCGATGAAATCGAACTCCGGGATGGGCGTGTGCTCGACCGCTACTCCTCTCCGGTATTTGGAAGCGACAGCCAGTATTACGGCAGGATTTGGGTTTTCCGCGACATCACCGAGCGAAAACGAACTGAAGACGCGTTGCGGCAGCTGTCAGTCGCGGTCGAGCAAAGTCCTGTCGCCGTGGTGATCACAGATCTTCAGGGAAATATTACTTACGTTAATCGCCGCTTTACCGAGTGTACCGGCTACAGCTATGAGGAAGTGATTGGGCAGAATCCGCGACTGCTAAAATCCGGGCACACCAACCCGGAGGAGTATCGCCAGCTATGGCAAACGATCGCGCGAGGCGAAGAATGGCGCGGCGAACTTTGCAATAAGAAAAAAAATGGCGATCTCTATTGGGAGTCGGCGGTCATCAGCCCAATTCGCAGCAGCACCGGCGAGATATCCCACTTCTTGGCGGTGAAAGAAGACGTCACCGCGCGCAGGCAAGCGGAAAAGGATCTCCGGCTTACAAGATTTTCCCTGGAGAATGCTGCCGATATTGTCCTTTGGGTCGATCTGCAAGCGCATATTTTGTATGCCAATCAGACGGCCTGCCATGTCATGGGACGTTGCAGTCAGGAGCTGACTACCCTATCGATCATGGATATCGATCCACTCTTCCCCAAAGAGAGATGGCAAGGCTTTTGGGACGAGGTCAAAATGCGCCGCTCGCTGACCTTCGAAAGCCAGCTGACGCATAAGGAGGGACGAGTCTTCCCGGTTGAGGTAACGGCAACCTATTTGGAATTCGATGGGCAGGAGTTCCTCTTGAGCTTTGGCCGCGATATCAGCGAGCGCCGCACGATTCAGGCGCAGTTGCAGCAAGCTCAGAAGATGGAGAGTATCGGTCAACTGGCTGCCGGCATTGCCCATGAAATCAACACGCCGACGCAGTTCGTCAGCGACAATCTGACATTTTTGCGGGATTCTTGGAGATCTACTAACGAATTACTCGATCTCTATCGCAGCGCCATCCGCGATTATCCCAGCCCACTATCACAGGACCTGGTAAAGACCCTGCAGCAAGCCGAGAGCGCTTGTGATCTCGGCTTCATCGTGGCAGAGGTTCCTCGTGCCATTGAGCAGGCTCTTGACGGCACTCGTCGCGTAGCGGAGATCGTGCGCGCCATGAAGGAATTCTCGCATCCCGGATGCGATGAGAAACAACCGGCGGACATCAATCATGCCATCCTCACCAGCCTCACCGTGTCGCACAATGAATGGAAGTATGTGGCCAAGGCAGAGACCCTCCTGCAGCCTGATCTGCAACTGGTTCCTTGCCACGTGGGGGAATTGAATCAGGTATTGCTGAACCTGCTCATCAATTCTGCCCACGCCATCGCTGAAGTAGTTGGGGACGGCTCGAAGAAGAAAGGCAAGATCACGATTCGAACAGCGCAGGACTGCCACTTCACAACCATCACCATTCAGGACACAGGGGCGGGCATTAGCCCGGAAATCCAATCGCGAGTTTTCGATCCTTTCTTCACCACCAAGGCTCCGGGCCGCGGCACTGGCCAGGGCCTTTCGCTCGCCTATAACACAATCGTGAAAAAGCATGGCGGCAAGATCTGGTTCGACACTGCAGTAGGCAAAGGCACAACATTCTTCATTCAATTACCCACGGCAGGGGATGCCGATACTCATGTCGAAACGCGTTCTGTTTGTCGATGATGAACCCATGGTTCTTTCCGGTCTGCAGCGCAGCCTACGCTCAATGCGCGCGGAGTGGGACATGGCTTTCGTGACCAGCGGGCCGGAAGCGCTGAAACTTATGGAGCAGCAACCTTTCGACATCATCGTGACCGACATGCGCATGCCGGTCATGACGGGAGCCGAATTGCTCGAACAGGTGAAAGCCCGCTTCCCGCAGTGCTTTCGCATCATCCTGTCCGGACAGGCCGATCAGCAAACCATCTTGCGAGCCGTCGATCCCACGCATCAGTATTTGGCCAAGCCGTGCGACGCTGCCGAACTGAAAAAGCGCCTCACGCGCGCCTTCGCCGTACGCGGTTTGCTCAAGAACGAAGAACTCCAGGCCGTCGTCTCGCGCCTCGAAGCTCTGCCGAGTCTTCCTTCGCTTTTTCTCGAAGTCACTCGCGAACTGGAGAACAGCGCGCCCTCTCTGCCCAGAATTGCGCGTCTGGTTTCCGAGGATATGGCGATGACCGCCAAGATTCTGCAGTTGGTCAATTCCGCATTTTTTGGACTGCGTTGCCGCATCTCCAGCCCAATGCAGGCTGTCCAGATGCTCGGCCTCGATACTCTCCGCGCTCTGGTGCTGACCACTCACGTTTTTGACAAGTTCCAACCTCATACTCTCGGCGAACCGGAAATCAGTTACCTATGGAAACACAGTCTGTCCGTCGCCAGTTTCGCCAAGCATATTGCCGAGTCAGAAAAAGCAGACCGCCAACTCGTCGATGATTGCTTCACCGCCGGACTTTTGCACGATGCAGGCAAGCTCATCCTCGCTTCCGCCATGGAGAATAGGTATCAGGATGTGCTGAACGCCATCCGAAAAGACGGCATAAAACTCATCGCCGCCGAGATGGAGGTTCTTGGGTGCAGCCATGCCGAGATAGCGGCCTATCTGCTCGGTCTCTGGGGACTGCCAGAAGCCGTCATCGATGGTGTTGCCTGTCATCACGATCCTTCTGCAAGTATGCAAACAGGACTGTCTACGGCATTGGTGACTCACGTTGCCACCATCTTTCACGAGCAGCAGTTTCCCTTTTGGATGCAGGATGACATCTCGCTCGACGTTGAATATCTGAGCAGGAACGGCCTTGCCGGGCGAGAACAGGTCTGGCTCAAACTGGTGAACGATCTCGCCAAAGTTCCTGGCGAGGGATAGGAAGTCACGCGCCGATTATATCCAACCGTGATCTTAGTCTCGCCGCTACATCGACCAGGGCCTCAACTACTTTGGGATCAAATTGCGTTCCGGAATTCTCCTTCAGAATCTCGATTGCCTTTTCCTGCGGAACACCCTTCCGATAAGGCCGGTCAGAGGTGAGAGCGTCATAGGCATCCGCTACGGCAACGATGCGCGCATGCACGCTGATTTGATCGCCTGCCAGCCCGGCGGGATAGCCGGAGCCGTCCAAGCGTTCATGATGTTGCGCCACCACTCCCAGCAGATCGTGAAAGCAGTCGATCGGTTCCAGGATGCGTATTCCTACCTTCACGTGGTTCTGCATGATTTGGTTTTCCCACGCTTCCAGCTTGCCGGGCTTATCTAAGATAGCGGGCGGAGTGCCAATCTTCCCAATATCGTGCAGTAGACCGCCCCGATGCACAATCTGCAAATCCTTGGCCGGTAATCCCATCGCATGAGCGATCCGGAGAGCCATCCCCGTGACCCGTTCGGAATGGCCCGCCGTCCACGGCGAATTCGCATCAATGGCCCGGGCAAATGCCGTGAGCGTCGCGATGTCGAGCTGCTCGAGAGCGTGAATGGTCGACGCCATGGCCTGCTTTTGTTCACGCTCTTCCCAATAGTGCGCCAGGCAAGCACGGAGACACGTCAGCAGTTCTTCTGTCGCTACCGGTTTGCTGAGAATCTTGAAAATGCGGCCGTCATTCACCGCTCGCACCGCAACTTCCATCTCGTCGCATCCCGTCAACATGACCCGCACCGACTCGGCAGAAATCGTCCGCACGGTAGCCAGAAATTCCACCCCATCCATTCCCGGCATGCGCATGTCGGAAACCACAATGCAATACGGACCACCGTGCCGCAAGCAATCCAGTCCATGATCCGCATCAATCGCTACATCCGCCGCAAACTCTCGCCGTACGGAACGGCATAAGCTCTCGAGCATCGCCGGTTCGTCATCGACAAACAAGATCCGCGGCTTCGAAGCTGACGCTAAGTTCTCTCCGTCGACTACTGTCATAAGTCTTTCTAAGATTTCCCTCTGCAATCATTTCCGGCGGAGACCGGGCAAGCATTGATAACCCTGCGATGAGAACTTATTGATCACACCTCCGCCCATTCACGCCTATCTCAAACATCGGCAGCCTCGTCAATCTCTTCAGGATGAGACGATTCTCACAATTCAAGCCATTCTCTATGTAGCCGATAACCTTAACGTCGGCGGCGATCTCTGCTCTGCTTTCCATTGCCTCTGATCGCCGCGACAGGTTTGAACAGGCAACGGAGGATGCGATGCGGGAAAGAATCCTTCTCGTCGACGATGACAGCAACGTGCTCGACGGTTACCGGCGAAGCCTGAGCCGGGAATTCTTGTTGGAAACAGCGATCGGTTCCGATCAGGCATTGGCTCTCATCGAAAAGAATGGCCCCTACGCCGTCATCGTTTCCGATATGCGCATGCCAGGCATGAACGGCATTCAGTTGCTGAGCGCCGTAAAAACCACCTCGCCCGACACTATCCGCATCATCCTAACCGGCAATGCCGACCTCGAAACCGCCATTGACGCTATTAATGAAGGCAGCATCTTCCGTCTTCTCATTAAGCCCTGTAATCGTGAGGTAATGGCAAAGACTTTAACCGCGGCATTGATGCAATACCGCCTAATAACAGCCGAGAAGGAACTTCTGGAACTAACTTTGAGCGGCAGTATTCAAGTGCTGACGGAGGTGCTCAGCCTGGTGAATCCAGCCGCTTTTGGGCGGGCGGAACGCGCTCGTCGCTACATTCGTCACGTTGTTAAGACAATGAATCTGGGAAATCCCTGGCAATACGAAGTGGCTGCCATGTTGTCGCAGTTAGGCTGTGTGACACTTGCTCCGGAAACGATCGAAGCTATCTACAAAGGTGAGGCGCTCACGCCCACCGAACAAACACAATACGCGGCTCACCCAAGCGTGGCTTACGACCTTCTGTCAAAAATCCCCCGCCTGGAACCGATTGCGTGGATGATAGAGCATCAAAACGGCCCCATTCCTCCTGAAGGTGGACCCGAGCAAGCAGATATTCGACGCGGAGCGGAAATCCTGCGCTTGATTCTGGTCTATGAAGACCTCATCCATAAGGGCCTTTCACGCAATGAAACTGTGCACCGGCTTACTCGTCTCAACCCAAAATTCAGTCCCGAATTCTTCAATGCGCTCGTGGCTCTGGACCCGCATGCGGAAGAGCAAGAGACCAGAAACTGCCGCATCGAGGAACTAGCCCCGGGAATGATCATTCAGCAAGAGATCCGCGCAGTCGATGGCACATTGATTATTTCCAAGGGGCAGGAAGTCACACCGACAGTCATCTTCAAACTGAAGAATTTGCAGGCACGACGCGCAATTTCCGGCAGCCTCATCGTGTCGGTTCCAACGACGAAGCTCTCGACTGCAGCCTCCGCGTCAATCTAGCTCAAAGCGCCAAACCGGGCGTAAAACAATTCGCGGCTTCCGTCAACAACTTGAAGCTATCCCCTCGTCAGTGGCATCATCCCCTTCCATGAAATCGTTTCTACGATTCCTTTCTCTTGCACTTTTGATCTCATTTTCCTGCGTCACTCTTCACGCGCAGCAGATCTCCCTTCAAGCTCTCGTCACTCCATCTACCGTCATCATCAAGGACGGCCATCCCGTCAGTTTCGCCCTCCACGGATTCATCGAGTTCCGCTCGCTCTCCGAACTGTTCCCCTACATCGACTCGCAGGCCCATCGCTGGCCGGGCAACTCCGCCTTGGACGACGCCAAACGGCAACAACTCGCCCGTGACCTCCTTCGCGAAGGCATTGAGAGTCGCGTCGTCTCCATGATCGATGAGCGTCCCTTCGAAACACTCTTCACGCACACTGAAGACGAACTCCGCCGCGCACTCGTCCAAGTCACCGAACCCGCTCCGGCCGGATACGCCGACGCCTTCGTCGCCGTCCAGCGCAAATGGAAACACGCCATCAACTGTTGGAGTGCCGCTCCCTCCATTTCTGCGCGTGTTCTCTCCAATTGGTACCCGATCTCCGAAGGCATCCCGCTCTACGGCGCTGTTTACGATTCCACCGAGCACTTTTGGCAAGCGGTCAAATATCATCCCGAAACTACCGTCGCTGATCTCGACGCGCTCCTCACCGCCTTCGAGCATCAGAATTGGGCGCCTTGGCTCGCCCGTCTCGATGCTGACCCCGGCCTTTATCTTCCGAACGCCTATGCCATCGAGTTTCTACGCTTCAACCTTACGCACGACCGCCTTCGCTGGTTTCGCGACCAACTCGCCACCCATAATCTTCAACCCACCGAGCACGCCCGTGCCGCGCAGCAACGCACCGCCGCACCCTTCCGCTTCACGGCCTTCGAAGAAAAAGTCATCTGGGGAGACCTCGCCGATGTCTTCCACCTCGTTTACACTTTCTCCCTTCCCAATGACCCGCTCCGCGGCACACTCGCCCGCGCACACTTCGACGCGATTTATCTCCGCGATCACAACATGCCCTTCATCAGCGAAGAGTTCCGCTCTCTCATGCTCGAGATCTGGCACGTGAAATATCTCCAGATGCCACGCTTCCGCGAAGTCATCAGCTCCATTCCCATCGAGATCCGCCTCGAGCATTTCCTCAACGACGGCGACTCCCCCGATATTCCGATTCCAATTTACGTCGGCTACCTCAACCAGATCCGCGACCTCGCTCGACAACGTTAGCCAGTGGAAGCTTCTTCTCAACCCGCGCCGAAATTGATCGGTCGAAATACGCACGAAAAGTCAATTTCCCGTTGACGCCTCTCGTATACTCCTCTATTGAATCGTTTCAATTAAGGATGCCTATCGTGACCAAGAAAACTTTGCTGGTAGTGATTTTCTCCGCCGCTGTTTCGCTGTCTTCTTCTGTAAGTGCACAAACTGTGGTTATTGATACGTCTCGCGCCACCAATCACTTCATTCCGGCAGAAACTCTGGGGGCTGGCGTGGATCGCATTCCGGTGGCGGCGATTGATAAGGATTTGCAGCAGCCAACGCTGGGACAGACACTGGCCTCGGGCTGGCAGCCCGTAACATTCCGGCAGAATACCGAGTTGGCGATTGAGGCATGGCATTGGAATCCGCAGGGAACGTGGAGCGATCGCAGCGGCAAGGGCTACTTCGTCGGTTCGGCGACGCCGACAGAGACGATCCGTTATTCCTACGGATATGCATTACCGCGGCGCGGATTTACACGGAATGATGGCATCGACGCTTCTGGCTACTCACGGCTAACCGATGGCGATGTCAATACTTTCTGGAAAAGCAATCCATATCTGACCGAGCGGTTCACGGGCGAGAGCGATGCCCTGCATCCGCAATGGGTGGTGCTTGATCTGGCGCAGGTGCAAAGCGTGAACACGATTCGCATCGCATGGGGCGAGCCGTTTGCGAAGCGTTATCTCGTCCAGTATTGGACGGGTGGAGACGATCCCATACACGCGCCGACCCGCGGAGTATGGCAGACATTCTCAGAAGGCGCCGTTGAGCACGGTAAGGGCGGGACAGAGACCGTTACACTTGCTGGTAGTGTGCTGCCTGTGCGGTTCGTGCGAATCTGGATGACAGAGTCGTCGAACACCTGCGATGCCGATGGCCCCTCTGATCCGCGCAATTGCGTGGGCTACGCGATTCGCGAAATCTATCTTGGGACGACAACGGACGACGGGGCGCTTCACGACATCTTGCGGCACACACCGGACCAGGAGCAGACCACGACCTACTGCTCTTCGGTCGATTCGTGGCATCAGCCTTCCGACTTGGGCTCCACCACGCAGGCTCAGGTGGGATTCGATTTGTTTTTCACAAGCGGAGTGACCCGCGGATTGCCAGCGATGATTCCGGTTGCATTGATCTACGAGACACCGGAAAATGCCGCGGCAGAAATTGCCTATGTGGAGAAGCGGGGGTATCCGATTTCTTATGTTGAGATGGGCGAGGAGGCTGACGGGCAGTATATGTCGCCTGAGGATTATGCCGCGCTCTATCTGCAGTGGGCGACAGCGCTGCACAAGGTAGATCCCACGTTGAAGTTGGGCGGGCCCTCGTTTCAGGGTGTGAACCGCGACATTGAAGTCTGGCCGGATGCGAATGGACAAGTCTCATGGACCGGGCGTTTCATCGACTACTTGAAACAGCATGGCAGGATGAAGGATCTCGCGTTTTTCTCCTTCGAACATTATCCAATGGATCCCTGTCGAATTCCCTGGGGCATGCTTTACGACGAGCCGGAGCTTGTGGGCCACATACTGCAGGTTTGGCACGATGACGGCGTGCCGGCAAATATGCCGATGTTTATCACGGAAGGAAACTTGTCATCAGCGGCGAGTGAAACCTACCAGGACATTTTCGCAGGAGTCTGGCTGGCGGATTACATCGGAGCATTTTTGAATGCGGGAGGAAACGCGGTTTATTTCTTCCATTATTTGCCACTTCAGATGGAACCGGGATGCAACAACTCTCCGGGGACTTTTGGCATGTTTACCATCAACAAGGATTACGAGATTCAGCAGGAACTGCCGCAGTTCTTTGTCGCGCAGATGATTAATCTGGATTGGGTGCAGCCAGGCAAAGGCGAGCACGAGGTGTATTCCGCCACAAGCGACGTGAGTGACGGAGCAGGCCACGCACTGGTGACGGCGTACGCGCTAAAGCGCCCGGATGGGCAGTGGTCCGTGATGCTGGTGAATCGCGATCAGGAGGTCGCGCATAAAGTCCGGATTTCCTTTCAGGGACGAAACGGCGTCACAGCTTTTTCCGGCCCAGTCGAGATTTCGAGCTTTGGAAGTCCGCAATATCATTGGCATCCCGCGGCAACTCGTTTCATGTCTCACGCGGAAAGTGCTGGCCAGCGAACCGTGGTGGCCTATACAAAAGGATGGGCTGATCCGGATGGCCCGATTGCGCGAAGCAAGCGAAATGCCGGGAGAGACAGCGAATATGAACTGCCGGCTGCCTCAGTCACAGTAATTCGTGGGGAAGTGGGCACAAAGTAGAACGTCTTGTAAGGACATCAACGTTCGTACCTCTGTCTTCCGCCTTCCGCCCGCAGAGGAACAACACTCTCTCAAATCGCCGAGCAAACGTCCAAGGCAAGCTCTACTTCTTACCCGAGCCCTTGACCGCCAGCGGTTGGACCATGCCATTAGGGTAGTGTGCGACATCATGGCAAACCAGCGAGCAGCTGCTCGTGCCTCGATTGTACGAGACAGGTATGCCGCCATTCGGCGAGACGACCTTCAAATCAAAGTTAATCAGCCGCTCGCCGGTTACGTTGCCGCTGCTTGCTCCCATGCCATGCGCGGTATGGCAGGTTGAGCAGGAGAATCCCGCGTTGATATGCATTGGATGCTGGATCCAACTCGCCGTGCTGTTTACGGTCGTGAGATTGTGGCACTTGCCGCACATGGCATAGGGACCATTCACGCTCAGATCGGGATTCGGAAAAAGATTCGTGATCCTTTGTCCCGGCCCGGGAGCTTCACTGAATTCGTAGCGCCGCTCGAGCAGATGCAGCCACTTCGATCCGTGCGGACCGTTGGGTCCGGTGCCGCCGAATTCACGGTTGTCGTCGGCATTGTGGCAATCCGTGCAGTAGATCTGCGTTCCCATCGCGCGCCCTTGCGTCTTGCCATCAAGTTGCAGCATGTAGGTCAGCAGGCTGGGCTGCGGCAAGCTGCTGCTGCGCGGATGCAGAACGGGATGGCTGGAGGTCGCTGTCGTCGCCATCTGCGGAATGATGTTCAGCGGATCGCTCGCGGTCACCTCACGCGTAGGAAGATATCCGAAGACGATTTGCGTTTGCTTGCCCGTGCTCGTCCCATGGCAACGTAGGCAATTTTCGTATTGATTCACCGCCGGCGTGAGTACAGTCGTTCCGTCGGTTGCGCTGATCCCCACCACTCCAGCCTGCGATGGACGAATCGCCGGCGGCAGAACCGCCGAGAACGATGTCGTCTGCAACGATCCATGTGGACTATGGCAGTCCACGCAAGTCGCATGCCGATTGTTATTCAGTAATGGTGGCTCGGCCGCATCATGCTGATTAATTCCCGCCGGAAACGGATGCGCAATCTTCGTATATTCCGCGTAGACGTTTGTAATCGCCGGCGAGATGTTCGATCCGCCGTTATGGCAGGTAATGCAGTTCTGCGTCGACGGATCCATGTTTGGCACTAGCGGCACTGGCCCGCGCAACAGCCGCGCTCCCGCCAGCGAATTGTGTGGCATGTGGCATGACAGACACGCATTCTGCGCCACGTTCGCGTAACTGCCGAGCACTGGCGGATTCGCGATCGCATTCCCTGCCGTCGAATGGATGCTTCCCGACCACTGCGCCAGCGGATTGTTCTGTCCATTCACCGTCCGCGGATTCGGATCATGGCATGACAGGCACATCTGCCCGCTCGAACTGTCCCGCACCAGGAAATTTTGCGAGACCATGTCGATCGCCTGCGAATGCGGTGTGTGACAACTTGTACACTCCACGTCGCCGTTGATCAGCTTCACCGCCTTCAGCGGATCCGCGGTCGTCCCGCTCGCCACCAGCGATGGCACCAGATCCGCCGCATCCACCAGCGGCAGCTTCAGGCTGAACGGGTGCGACCCCTGCAGATTCGCCCCAAATACATCCTGCTGATACATATTGCCGGTCATCTGAATCTGCCCATATGGCTGCGTCTGCCCCACCGCGACTGTTCCATCATGGCAGCTCAGGCAAAGACTGCTGTCCTGGCCCAGGATCGGCTGCTGCGTCGTGTTGTGCAGTGTCGTGCTCGAGTAAGTCGAATACGTCTGCGACGAAAGCGTCTGACTCCATAGCGCAGGATTCGTCGCCTGCACGCCCGAGTGCGGCACATGACAATAAAGACACGGATCCAGCCTGCCCTTGATCGGCGCCGTCCCGCTCAGCGACAGATTATGCGCGCCCAGCACATCGCCCGACACCTGCGCCCCAGCCGCCCCCGCCACCAGCAACATCAGAATCGGGATAAGCACTAGCCGCTTCATGGCCGGCCTCCCAGCGCCTGCTTGGGCAAGCCGGAATACTTGTACTCCTGGATCCGCCGGTTAAACGAATCCACTACGAAAATCCGGTCTTCCCGATCGATGAACAATCCCGCTGGCAGCTGAAACTCTCCGTTCGCCGTCCCCTTCCCGCCGAAGTAATAAAGAAGCCTTCCCTGCTGATCGAAAACCTGCACGATCCCCCACAACCCATCCACCACGTACAAATGTCCTTCCGAGTCAATCCCGATTCCCTTCGGCCGGAACATCGTTCCGCTCGAATCGCCCAGCATTCCGATCGAATTCTCATACGTTCCCGCGCGGTCCAGAAACTGCACCCGGAAATTCATCGCATCCACGACATACAGATTCTGGTCATGCACCAGCAATTCCGTCGGCAGGTTGAACTCCCCTTCTCCACCGCCGCGTTTCCCGATGCTCTCCAGCACCGCGCCATTCATGTCGAGCACGAACACCTTGTCGCGCAGCGTGTCGGTGATGTACACCTTCTGCGCCGCCGAATCTACCGCGATCCCCGTCGGCCGCTTGAAATATCCCTCGCCGCCCTTCAAACTGCCAATCGTCCTCTTGAACTTCCCGCTCGGCTCGAAAACGAAAACTTTCCCCGCCTCCGAATCCGTCACATAAATGTTGTCCTCGGCATCCACCGTGATGCACTGCGGCATCCGCATCCGGTCCTTATCCTTATCCCGGCGCTCGATGAACTTGTATTTATGATTCTCGAAGTCGAAGATGTGAATCCCGCTCGCTCCGGGATCGGAAACGATCACCCGCCCCCGCGAATCCACCGCAACTCCATACGGCCTCACCAGATGCGGATGCTCCGGTTCGCCCGCAATCACATCGACCAGCTTGGTGAGAAATCCCCTCTTGCCTTCGGTTTCTTTTTCCCCGCTGAAGCTGCGTTCCCAATGCAGCTTGCGTCCGCCCTCCAGCATCAGGTCCGGAGGGCCCGGCTCAACCTTCTTTTCCTTGGAGATTTTCCCCGCCCACGCCGGAGCCGCCAGCAGCAGCACCACCCATGCCAGCCCCACTCCGATTTGCAGAAATCTTCCCTCCGCCCGCCTTAGAAGAAGTTGAACCATCTCGACACACCAATATAGTAGGACGTCACATTCGCCGGCGTGGAACCCTCCACGCCCAGATTCTGCGTCAGCCGAGTATACCCTCCATTCACCCAGATCTTCCGCAGGCGGTACTGCATCATCGAAGTGATCAGCGTGTTATTCGTGTACATGCTGAGCGCCGGATCGACCGTGCTCCCATCCGACTTCGCAAACGACACGCTCACCACCAGCCGCCGCAGCGGCGTCGCTCCCAGCCCGAAGCCCCATCCCGTCGATTTGTATTGCGTAAAGTTGCTGCCGCTCAGCACCTGCGTCGGCAGCCCGGTCGTCACCGGAACCAGCCCCGTGGCGGTGAAAACCGCTTCTCCATCCGACTTTGTATAAAACGCGTTCAAGTTGTACGTGCGGTAGAAGATCGTGGTAAATGCTCTCTCCGCCGCGCTCGTCGTTCCAGAATTCGCGGTAATCCCGCTATGCGATCCGCTGTACCCGAAGAGCCATTGCGAGTTATCGCTGATCCGCCGCTTGACGCTTCCCAGGTAGCTGTAATAAGAGGTGGTGTAGATCAGCAGCGCCGTCTCCACGTTCTGCGAGTAGCTGAAGTTCCCGCCGATCTCCCATCCGGAAAACTTGCGATTGTAATTCAGCGTTCCCACGTATCCCAGCCCGGTGTTGCTCTCCTGCTGCGCCGTATCCACCACCCCCAACGAAAATGACAATCCCTTCAGCAGCGTATGATCGAAGTTGAAATTCACGCTGCCGGCAAATTGCGTCGCCGAATAAGTCTCACCCAGAAAGGTCTGGTACTCATGATCAATATCGGCATGAACGCCAAGATTCTTTAGAAGCTGATAATAAAAATCGCCTCCCGCCAGTACCGATTGGAAGCTTCCCAGATTCGTCATCACCACCGGCGTTCCCGTATTCAGCACCGCCTGGGGAATGCTTCCCAGCAAGCTGTCGTTATAAGTACCGGTGAAGGACATTCCAAACTTGCTCGTGGGATGAAACGCCGCGTTGGCATTAACCTCGTTAGAGCCCCCTGAACTGCTCGACGCGCTGGAATCTTCGTAATGGTAACCGTAGCCAACGTGCGTGAAGTTCACCCCAAAGCTTCCCATAAGCGGCAGGCTGTGTTGCGCGGTCGCTCCAAAGTTGTTTTGCGAGCTTGCTGTGTGAGTCACTCCTTCTTGCGGATTGGTGAAATCCTCGAAGCTCGAATCCGTGTTCTCGTGTGTAAACTGACCCGTGAAGTGCCAACCGTCCAGCTTGTAGCTGGAGAGCAGCGTCAGAATGCGGTTATTAAAAGTGTTGCTCCCCTCCTCGCCTAGGATCGAGCTGTCGCTATTGTTCACCATGTAGTTCGCAGAGAGGGTAGGCCAGTCCGGGACCACTGCACTCCAGCCGATGCCAAAGTTTTGGTTGTTGCCAGTGCTCGCCAATCCGATATCAGAGCCGGGGATGCCGAACTCGCCCGTGCTGTTATACGTGCGTCCGTAGGAAATCGAACCGGGAAAGTGGCTTCCGGCGAACAGGTTCACACCCGCGTTCACGCCGCTGGCATTTGTCAGGCTGCCAAAGATCGAGTTGGACTGCACGCGGTTGTAATATGGCGCAACGTTGAAGTTCAGAAAGTTAGGACTGTAATAACTGCCCGTAAGATTGGCGTTCCCAGTGAAACCGGCGCCGTGCGACGATTGTCCCTGATCAATCGACCCGGAGTATTCGTAGCCGACGGTACCGCCCATGCTCATGCGGACGTTGTCACCCACCTGCAACTGCGCCGCCGCCGGCAACGCCAGCAGCATCAGCATGGCGAGCGTCCGTCCCGTTTTTTCTGCCCCGTTCCGCAGTGACCGCATTCCCCACCTGGTTTCCGCCCCCACGAACCAGCGCGCCCGTAATTTGAACGGCCTCGCGTTGGCCTGATAGTTCACAGGACCTCAATCTTCGCTGTCTTTCTCAGCTTCTTGTCTAAAGCCGACCGCATCTTCTCAGTGTTGCTCTTCTGCAAATCCGTCACCAGTTTCGCCTTCACTTCCGCAAACGGATACCTTCCCGCCGCCACATGCGCGTTCAGCCGGAAGATCGTGTAGGCCGGGCCCAGCTGGATCATTTCGCTCACCGCGCCCACTTTCATCTTCCGCGCCGCTTGCAGCACCGGAGGTGGCAGCTTCTCGGCTTCCACCTGCTTGTGGTCGCCCATGTTCACGTGCCAATCGTCTTCCGAAATCTTTTCCGCCAGCAACCCGAATTCCTGGTAGCTCTTCGTCGCCTTCGCCTGCTGGATCGCGTTCTCGGCCTTCTTCTTCGCTTCCGCTTGATCGTCCGCGCTCGCCGTCGGCGGAGGGATAATCGAAATCGTCTGAATGCTGACTAGCTCAGGATGAGCAAACTGCTTGGGATTGGCGTTGTAGTACGCCCGCGCCGCCACGTCCGTTACCTTCGCCCGGTTGTAGACCTCGGCCTTCAGCGTGTCTTCAATCAGCAGCGAGCGCCGGATCTTCTCTCTGATCTGCGCCTTATCGCCGTGCACTTCCGCCTGCACCACCTGGTCATATTCCTGCTGCGTCGGAAATTGTTTCCGGAACTGGATCTCCGCCTTCCGCAACCGCTCCGGCGCGATCGTGCGTTTTTCTTTCAGCGCTTCCTGGTAAACCAATTCTTCGAACACGATCATGTCCATCGCGCCCTTGCGCATATCGTCGGCCATCGACGCGGGTACGCCATTGTGAATTTGCGAGTAAGGAAAGATCGTCTGCATCTCGCGCATCAGGTCGCGGTCGGTCAGAATCGCTCCATTCACTTTCACGATCGGTGTTCCTACCGCCGGCATGGTGAACGTCACCATCTTCCCGAGATTCGCCGCCGGGTTCCCTGACATCGGCATTCTGGATGGGCGACTCGCTGGTGCGCCGCTCGCCGGAGCACTGTTCGCCACCGCCGCATTCGGCAGCGTGGGCGCGTGCGACGCCACCACCTGCGCTGCGCAACTGACTGCGCTCGCCAATATCGCGACCCCGATTTTGAATTGTTGCCTCATCTGAGCTCTCCGCTCTCGGTCTTACTGGCTACTGGCAACTGGCTACTGCTTTAAAAAAGGGGAGAGAAACTTCCTCTCCCCCATCTCTGCACAACTTAGTACTGCGTTGTAACTGTGTTGATGCCGAAGTACTCGTTCGCCGTATCAAAGTGGCATTGACGGCAGAACTGGGTCGTCGAAACGGCCGTCTTCGGATTGGTGTTGCCAGCACCCGGGTTGTAGGGGCTGTTGATGAAGAAGTACGTCGGGTAGGTCCCGCCGCCGATGCTCGAATTGGCCATCTTCGGTCCCGCGTAAGAGGACGGGGCTACGTAAACGTACATCGCGTGCTGGTTGTGGCAGGTGGTGCAGGTAATGAATGCCGTGGCGCCGTTCCCTGTATCCGTGCTCTGGATCGCAACACCGTAATCCCACACGCTGCCGGCGATCGCCGGATAGCCGTAGTTCGCCACGAACTGCTTGTACTGCGCGCTGTTCGGGGTGATGCTGGTGATATTTCCGCCGCTGGTCACGATGGTCAGCGGGGTTGTGGTGGCGTTGTTCGACCATACGCCCACAGCCGCCAGGGTGGCATTAACGCCCACCGGGTGGTCGTTGGCATATCCCGAAGTGTTGCCGTTGCCGCTGTCGTTGCCGAGCAGCGTCGGGATCGGACGAGTTCCATACACGGTTCCGGGCAGCAGACCCATTCTCTGCTCCCACGATTGGCCGTTCATCATCTGCCCTTTGGCAACCACGCCGTCATGGCAGGCCAGGCACATCATGATGCCTTCCAGTTCGGCGGTCTGCGTGCCGTACGCATTCGCCTGGCTGGGAAGGGGTTCAACGATGCCATTGCCCATCGTCAGTTGATAGCCAAACAACGGGCTCACGTCTTGTCCGAACAATGCAACGCTACCGGACTGGGTGTCGGTGAAATTGCCAGCGTTATTGGCTGCGTTGCCGCCGCCGCCCGCTGCGCCGCTGTGTGGGGCGTGGCAGCCTGCGCAACCACGTCCGCCGTTCTGGTGGGCGCCGAGAATGTCATATCCATACAATCCGGTTCCCCCACCCTGCGTGTAGGTCTGTGCCGTCGCTATTCCGACAGCGATCAGAGCTACGAACATCACAAAGAGTAGCTTCTTCATAATTATGAAAACCTCCTGTTTTGTAACAGCTGTTACAGCTACTTCTAACTTCTATTGCTGTACTGCTTTGGACTCCGGAGCCAGCTTGCGCCAGCCCCGGTTTGGCCATCCGCGGAACGGCCAAACTCTTTTTGCGGCCTCAAAGGCTTGTCATCCTGAGCAGCGCGCTTTCTGCGCTGCGAAGGATCTGGGCGCGCCGCGCTGAATTGCTCGCTTTGCGAGCAACCCAATCGCGCGTTGGGCGCGCTTCCCTATCCACCGCTGAACTTTTCAAAGACCGTGCTACTGCTGCGGCTTTGCCGCTGAACTCGTCTGTGAGGCAGGAGCCGCCTGACTTGCGGCGCCGGTTTTCTCCTCCGGCTTGGTCGCTGGCTTCACGGAATTCTTGTCCGCTGCTGCTTTGCGCTTCGCCAACTCTGCCCGCGTTTCGTCGTCGGTGAAGTAGCGGAACATCTGCAAGCGTCCGGGATACTGCTCGGACGTAAAAATGCGGTTGTTCTTATCGATGTAGAGGCCCTCCACGTCCCGGAACTGCCCAGGAAACAATCCGTGCCCGCCCATCCACATCAGAAGGTGCCCATCCTGCGTGTAGCACTGCAGGATGTCTTGCATGGCGTCGGCTACCCAGACATGCCCGTCGGAATCGATCGCGATGCCTTTCGGCCGCGAGAAATATCCCGGACGGTCGCCCGCTTTGCCCCACGCGCGAATGAAATTTCCGTCGGCGTCGAACACCTCGACGCGGTTGTTGAACATGTCGGTGACGTAGAGATTGTTGTCGGCATCCAGCGCGACGTTCTCGGGCGCCGAGAATTGTCCTTCTTCGGTCAGCGTGTGCTTCTTGCCCGCTGTGCCGATGGTGCGCAGCAGGTTGAGATTGTCGGCGTCATAGACCAGCACCTGGTCGAGTCCGGCGTCCGCCACATAGAGGAATCGGTTCTCGTTGTCGATCGCCATTCCGGCAGGATCGATCAGCCCACCCTGCGTGATCGAGCCCTCGATCTTGTGCTCTTTGCTGAATACGACGACGCGGTGGAACTTGGTGTCGGAAACGAACAGCCGGTCGGAGTCGTCGATGGCCAGGCCGATGATGTCGCCGAAGCGCGCATCCGATCCGTTTTTGATCATCGTCAGGTCTTTGGTTTCTGTGTTGAAGATGAAGATCGCGCCGACTTTTCCGTCCGCCACGTAGACGTTGCCTTTGGAATCGACCGCGATGCCGTACGGCGTCCACAGCGCGAACACCGGATTGTCGAGCGCCTTTTCGTTCTGCGTCTCGCCGCCCGCCATGCGATCCATCCACGAACTTTTCTTTTTGCTCTCGACTTTGACTTTGTCGCAACAGAAGTAATTCAGATATTTCAGCCGCGGCGGCGCTGGCGGATTCGGCCACACCAGCTTGGAGAAATCGATCTTGTCGAGAATGTTGGCCTGGGGCTGCGCGGGCTCGTCTTTCTTTTTCTTCTTGTCCGCGTGCACTGGCGGAGTCAGAACGCTGACCGAGAACACCAGTACGGCCAGCATCGCCGTGAACCGCAGGAGCTCGTGTTTGGATGATCTCGTCATCTCGTCTTCCCACTCTGTGCCGCCGGAGCTGCCCCCGCTGGTGGTGCAGGCAGTTGCATTCCTGGCGCTCCCGGTTGCGCACCGGCTGGTGCTCCGGGCTTCCCGTTCTGCGGCGGCTTCCCCGGCGTCAACTCGGCGTGGCACGTCATGCAGAACGCCATGTTGTTCGCCTGATCTTTCACCAGCATTCCGGCGTTCGCGCCCGAGTGCGGCTGATGGCAGGTCAGGCAGTTGATCTGTTTCAGAACTTTCGTGGTGCCCGGATCAATCACATCGGTGACAGGATGCCGCTCGACCGGATGTCCGTGGCCGTACTGAATCGGCAGCAGGATCACTTTGCGGAAGTAGTCTTCCGGCAGCTTCACCTTGCCGTCGAAAATCGTGACCAGGTGCTCGTTCTCGAGCTTCTTCGGACTCGCATCTGGACCATGGCATTCGAGGCAGAGCTTGTTCGGAGTGGCCGCGCGCAGCAGGTGATCGTTCGTCCCGCCATGCGGCTCGTGGCAGGTTGCGCAGCCTTGCTGGAACGCCGGCTGATGCAGATGCGCTTTCTTCATCTGATCGGCCTGATCGCTGTGGCACGCCAGGCACGCCTGCACCGGATCCGGTTGCAGGAAGCCCGGCGACTTTCCAGCGTGCGGGTTGTGGCACGCGGTGCAATCGCCCTGCGCTCCGGGATGCTGTACTTTCGCCGTCTCGATCGCCTTCGCCTGCTCGTCATGGCAGGTCACGCACAGAGCTTTCGTGTCGGCGTTGGTTAGAACAACTTTTCCGTCCTTCGCCGGCGCATGGCAGGAATCGCACATCTTGTTTTCGAAGGGATTGTGCAGGAACGCCTGCATCAGCTTCGGTTTGTCGGACTGATGAGGGTTGTGGCATTGCAGGCAGTTTGCGCTGCCGAATGGCTGTCCCATGTGCGCCTTCTGCAGGTCGGCATCTTTGGGATCGTGGCAGTCAACGCAGAGCGCCGGGACATCTTTCTTCAGATGTGCGGCAAATTCGACCTTGCCCTTGTCGCCATTCTTGTGCGTGACATGGCAGGTGTCGCAACCCATGTCGAGCGCGGCGTGCCGGCTGCCGTCTTTGGGAACGTTCATGCCGGTGTTGTGGCATTGCAGGCAACCGTTCTCTTCGCGCGTGGTGCCGGATGTGGACTTCAACAGTTGATTAGGGAAATCCGATTCATGCGGATCGTGGCACTTGACGCAATCACGAACTGCCGGCGGATGCATCGTCTTCGCCGGGTCGACTTTCTTCTCGTCATGGCAGCTCAGGCAGAGTGCCTGCGTCGTTGTGGTCTTTAGCTTTACGCGAGTGACGTCGCGGTTGACGCGAACTTCATGGCAGCTCAGGCATCCCATCTGGATGGCCGAGTGAACTGCCTTTCCTTTGGTTTTATCTTCGTGGCATTCCAGGCACTTCGAACTGTCGACGTTTTTGTCGAGCGGCACAGGATGCGTCTTGGCGAATGCTGGGGTAGCGACCGCCCCAATCATCAGAACCAAAATCTGAAGAACTCTGGGGAGGGCGCTTCCGGCCTTCATATGGGAGGGCCGCGAGACCGGAAGCGTACAAATTGTCAGTTCGGGCAACATGCCGACCTTGGTAATGCATGCGCGTGTCCTTATTTGTGGGGAAAACACTCAGTTCGGCAATCGGCTGTAAGTACTTGTACGGACAGGAGATACATTTCTAATCTTGCCCTGTTGCGGTTTTCCACAGTGACTTTGGACCACTCCCAATGGGCCTTCTCCCGCAATGGTACTGGTGAAATAACGCATGCGGTCTTACTGCGTGTGATTGCAATCACAGGCTTTTAAGTGGGTGAAATCACAAAGGCTCGCTCGGGAAAAATGAGTGTTATGCCTCATCGATTTCCTCCGATTGGTTCGGAGAACTTCCCTAACCGGCTGGTTTGTCGCGGAGTTAGCTCTGGTGCACAGGTTGGCGTGACACGTGCACTTCTGTGCCGCGGAGACGAGGAATCACCATGGCCCTGTCATTCCGAACTTTGCCCCACAAGACCTGGCAAACTCTCAGTTCGATCAAAACTGGCGTAGTACTGATCATTCTGTGCGTGATCTTCTCGGCGGCCGGCACCGTCATCTTGCAGCGGCCCATGACTGACCCCGAAGACATGGAGCGCGCTTACTCCCCCTCCATGCTGCGCTTTCTCGATGCGACCGGGCTGACTGACGTTTTTCACGCTCGCTGGTTCGTCGCCCTGCTGGTTCTGGTGAGCCTGAGCATCATCGCCGCTTCGTTGCAACGCTTTCCGAATTCCTGGCGGTTTTTCTCCCGGCCTTACAAAAGCCCCGATGACAACTTCCGCCGGGTTCTGCCGACCCAGGCGCAAATTGCCGTCGCTAACGAAGGACAGGGATTAAGCGCTTCTGAGCGCGCATTGAAGAAACATGGCCTGAGACCGGAACACATTGTCCGCACCAATAGTTTCTCGCTGTTCTCGGAACGCCATCGCATCTCCGAGCTGGCCGTCTACATCGTGCACGCTTCCCTGCTGCTGATCTTCCTCGGCGGCATCGTCGATGCGCTCTATGGCTGGCGCGGATTCATGCTGCTCAGCCCCGGTACGGCCAGCAACCAGGTCGAAACCAAGATGGGCATCAACCGAACCCTTCCGTTCTCCATTCGCTGCGATGGAGCCGGCGAAGAAACCTACAACGACGGCACGCCCAAGAAGTGGTGGTCAAAATTGGCTGTCATGGATGACGGCCGCGAAGTTTCCAAGAAAGAAATCGTGGTCAACGATCCGCTGACCTACCACGGCGTTCGCTTTTATCAAGCCACCTTCGGTCAAAGCGGAAAACTGGACAAGCTTACCCTGGCGGCAACGCCCGCCAATTCTACGGGCGGCACTCCGCAAGAGATCTCTCTTGCGATGAACCAGATCGCGGCACTCGATCCTGATACCAAAGTACAGCTGGTCGAGTTCATTCCTGATTTCGTCGTGGAAGATGGCCGCGTGTACGCGCGCAGCAACGACGTCGTGAATCCCGCGGTGCACATGATCGTCACCTCAGCCAAAACTAATAAGGCCGTCAACTACTGGCTGCCGGAGATTCCCGGCGTCGCTGAAAACGCGAGTTCGCCCTACAAGTTCGATCCCAAGGATCTGAAAACCGCTGTCTACACAGGATTGCAAGTGTCGCATGAGCCCGGACAGTGGTCGGTATGGGCAGGTGTGATTCTGATGGCCATCGGTCTGACCTTCGTTTTCTACATCTCGCACGTGCGTATCTGGGTCGTGCCAGTCACGGATGGGCTTGGCCACAGCTCTTTGTGGATTGGAGGCACAGCCAATCGCAATCGCGATGCCTTCGAAATTCGATTCAAGCATATCGTCGGAGACATTGAAAAAGAAGTGAAACGCGCAGCCGCATCGACGGAGCCGAAAGCGACTGCCAATACCGCATCCATCGCCGGAAGGTGAGCCCGGCAGGGAGCGGATTTACGGAGGAAGAAAGCATGTCTTCTCGAGCAAAAATAGAGCAGCATCCCACCGCCGCGGGCACAACGCTGGTCGTCGGCGTGGGGCTGAGCATCGCGTTCCTGCTTGTGATTGCATTATTGAACGTCGCTAAAACCGGTAACGTTCTATCTGAGGGGAATCTGCTTTATGCCGCGCTTGTTTTTTATTGCGGTGCGGGCGCCTTGTATTTGGGATTCGGCGTTACGGGAACTGAGTCTTACATCAAATTCGCGTCGTTATCCACCTGGGCGGGATTGATCGCCAACACCGGCGCAGTCGCGCATCGCTGGTATGAAGCCGGACATCCTCCCTTTGCCAGCCTCTACGAAATGCTGTTGAGCTTCGTATGGACTCTTGCTGCGCTGACCCTCATCGCCGAAAAAAAATATGGCGTGAAAGTGATCGGCACGGTGACCATGCCGGTTGCGATCGTCGGCGTGGTGCTGATGCAACTGCTCCACAGTGAGGTACGCCCGCTCGTTCCGGCATTGCAATCCACCTGGCTGCACATACATGTGACGCTGGCCATGCTGGCTTACGCGGCCTGCGCGCTGAGTTTCGCGCTGGCGATGATGTTCCTGATCCAGGACAAAGTAAAAACAGAAACATTTCTTCTCGCAACCAGCGTCGGAACGGTTGGAACCTACGCCGCCATCCTGGCTCGTTTTGAACGCTGGGGCGGATTCAACGTCGTCGCCTGGGACCCTGAGAACAAATCTGAAGTCTTCATATCGCGCGGCGTGCGGCTGTTTGTGACCATCCCCGACCTCGGCTGGCTGATGCTGCTGGTCTTCGCCGCCGTGGCAGCGCCGTTGGTTTTCTACATCCTCTCGCAAGCGAAGAAGGACGAAGGCCTGCTTTCTATCGCGAATCGAGCGGTGTTTGTCAGCATTCTGCTGCAGGCGCTCGCGCTCGTGTTCTTCCTGATCCGCACTCGCGACGGCCAGTATCCTTCGCTCGATGCCGAGGGCCTCTACCCCACCAGTTTGGCAGCGAGCCCATTCATTCTTTCGGCGCTTGTGGGTGGAATCTTTGCCAACCTGATGTACTTGCTGCTTCTGTGGCGGCGCCAGGATCTGGAAAAGCATCTGCCCGATGCGGACACGCTCGATCGCATCACTTACAAAACCATTTGCATAGCCTTCCCCCTGCTCACCCTGATGATCGCCGCCGGCGCCTACTGGGCCAACCGGGCCTGGGGTTCCTACTGGAACTGGGACCCCAAAGAGACGTGGGCGGCGATTACTTGGCTTGTGTACGCAGGTTA
The DNA here is from genome assembly GCA_035523795.1 of Verrucomicrobiia bacterium. GTDB lineage: Bacteria > Acidobacteriota > Terriglobia > Terriglobales > Acidobacteriaceae > Sulfotelmatobacter. The sequence continues at coordinate 60,865 of DATKQB010000008.1, forward strand.
TCTGCACATGCGCATCACGCGCGGCTGGCGCGGACGGCGAGCAGCCTATTTCGCCATCCTCGGTTTTGCCGTGGTGATGTTCACTTTCTTCGGAGTCACGTACCTGCTGCCTGGACTGCACGCTTATGCCTGAGGCCTTGCTGAACAATTCGGGTTCCGGCGAAGGAAATACTTCGCTGACGGTTCCCGCGCCCCCGCGACGGAGCTTTTTCAGCACCGAGAATTCGGCTGCAGATTCTGCTGATCCGATCGAGAGCGACGGTTTGACGCATACTCCTGTGTCGAGCGCGGAGCCAGGCGATCCCGAACTTCCCTGGCTCCGCATTACCTGGGAAATCAAAGCGCTGCTGCCGATCGCATGCGTGCTGCTGGGAGGAATGCTGTTATTTCTGCTGGCGACGTTATCGTGGCGCGATCCCGAACGGCATACGGTGTTGCTGGTGGCCGGAGCAGGTGCAGTGGCGATCTGCGGCGCTCTGCTGGTGGTGCTCACCTACACTGTCCAGCGGCCGATGGTTGAGCTACAGCAAAGGATTGCGCAGCTCGGCAGTGGCGACCTCAATGCGGCCGTGAGTTTCTCGCATCGCAACGACGAGATCGGAGACCTCGGACGCAATTTCAACCACATGGTCGAACAACTGCGCGCCAATCGCGAAGAAATCGAGCGCCTGCATCGGACGCAAATGTCGCGCGCCGAACACCTTGCCACTCTCGGAGAGCTGGCAACAGGACTGGCTCACGAGATTCGCAATCCGCTGGCCGGAATCGCCGGCGTGATCGAAATCATCAGCCGCGACCTTCCTTCGAGCAGCCCGGCACGCTCTGTTGTGAAAGAGGTCCGCCAGGAAATCGCACGCATCAATCACATCGTCACCGATCTTCTGCAGACGGCGCGGCCGCATCCACCGAAGGTCCGCAAGGGCGACCTGAACACAACAGTCGAACACGCGGTCATGCTGGGCAGACAACAGGCGCTGGCCAATTCTGTGCAGATTGAACTGCAAAAAGATCCTTCTCTGCCGGAGTTGGAGCACGACAGCGATCAGATTCATCAAGTCCTGCTGAATCTTCTGCTGAATGCCTTGCAGGCGATCAATACCGACGGCGTCGTAAAAGTGAGTGTCCGTCAGCAGGGCTCATCGGCCATCATTGAAGTAGCCGACAATGGCCGCGGCATTCCCCCCGATAATCTCCCCAACATCTTCCGTCCGTTTTACACCACCAAAGGCGACGGCACCGGTTTGGGACTCTCTTTGGCCCGGCGCATCGTCGAAGATCACCACGGCCGCATCGACGTCACCAGCACCTTGGGCAAAGGGACGACATTCTCGGTCTTTCTCCCGCTCTAGGCGACCGAAGCGCCTGCCATTTCCGCGCGAATCGTCACTGCCGAGCCACAGCCGCCAATAACCGCTTATTTGGCCGCAGACACTGACTTTACCGAAATTGTGTCGCCACTGGCCGTGCCAGTCACTTTTGCGTCCTCCCAAGCGAGCTTGTAGAGTTCATCCTTCGTGGCTTGATTTGGTGTGTCGAGCGTATAGACCTTATCCCCGATGACCAAGGCATACTTGGCGCCGTGCTTCACGCAAGCGCGAACGCACTCTGCAGGGGGAATTCCCTCTTTGTGCTTGGCGCCGCACATGGTATCGCTGACTTTCCCGGTGAAGATCTCGGTTGCCGCCATGGCCGGTAAAGCAAGGGTGGCGGCAAAGACTGCCAAAGCAAACCAAACTTCTAACGTTCGCAAACGGGGCATGAGTCCTCCTTATGTTTCGAAAAATTTGCTATTGGATGCGTGGAAATCGAATAGCGGCCTTCCTTTGACGTGAAAAACAAAGGGCGTGTCTCGCAGCCGCGTGTACGATGGCGGTTGCACGACGTGTGTAGGAGAGAGGTCAAATCGTGGAGACATTGAAAACACTTCTAGCGACATTGGCAATCGCAACCCTATTGATTCCCGCCGCGGTCACGGCAGCCCCTGCCCAGACGAATAACCAAAGATCGATGGGCGGAAAACAGGAGTCGTTGTCGGACAAGCTGGGCTCCGAGATTCGCGAGACCGACCGTAACCTCGACGGCGTCATGGGCGTTGCCATCGAAGATCTCACGACTGGGAAGACTTTCTTCCTTCATGAAGACGAGGTATTTCCCCAAGCGAGTTCCATCAAGATCACGGTACTGGCGGAGCTTTATCATCAGGCGCAGCTTTCTGCCGGGGGGACCTCCGCTAAGGCAAAGCTGACGGACCTTTATACCGTCGACGCAAAGGATCTCGTCGCGGACAGCGACATCATGCTGGGGTTAACACCGGGAGTGACGCGGCTTACGAACCGCGATCTCGCCACCATGATGATTGCCGTCAGTGACAATTCCGCAGCCAACGTGCTCATCGACCACGTGGGCATGGAGAACGTGAACGCGTTGCTCGACAGCCTTGGCCTGACGCATACGCGACTGCGCAGAAAAATGATGGACATTAAGGCAGCGAGCGAGGGGCGCGAGAACGTTTCCACTCCACGCGAGATGATGACACTACTCGAGCAAATCTATCGCGGCAAGGTCTTGAACAAGGAAATGACGAATGACTTCTTCAAGATGCTCAGCACTCACAAGGACAGTCCAATCTCCCGCGAGTTGCCCGAGGGAGTGCAAACCGCCGATAAGCCCGGAGAACTGGAGGCCGTGCGTACCGACTCCGGAATCGTGTTTGCGGAAAACCGGCCGTATGTGATCTGCGTCATGACTACCTATTTGCACAATGAACGTGACGGCGAGGACGCCATCGCCCGAATCTCGCGCGCCGCCTTTAGCATGTTTAATCGGCTGGGGCGATCCTCAGAGTACGGACGGACCGTTGCCAGTGAGAACAGCAGCTCCTTGCCGTGATTCTCCAAACGAAAATTAGAAAAAAACTTCTTGACAACGCGGTTGCAGCAGGAGCCTACTGTTGTGCGGTTGTCTAGGCAACTACACAAGAACCGCTCCGTCTGTGATTCTGGACCGCAGCAGCGCCGTTCCGCTCTACTTTCAGGTCTACCAGCACCTGCTGGATCAGATCCAATCCGGAGCACTGCAGCCAGGACAACCCATTCCATCCGAGCCCGAACTGGCTGGTGCCCTAGGCATCAGCCGCATGACCGTACGCCAGGCGGTCAAGGCGCTGTGCGACGCCGGCGCAACTTACAGCAAGCGCGGATTGGGCACTTTTGTTACCGGCAGGAAACAGGTGAAGACATCCACCGAGTTGCTCTCCTTCACCCAGGAAACCAAGGCCGCCGGCGGCAAGCCTTCGTCCCGTGTACTGGCCTTTGGAGAACTTCGAGTGGAAGCGGAGGTGGCGGCGGCCTTGCACCTGGAAGCTAACGCCAAAGTTTTCCGGCTGAAACGAGTTCGCATTGCCGACTCCGTCCCTATGAGCATTGAGGAGAGCTTCCTTCCGGCGAAGCTTTGTCCCAGGCTGCTTGAGACGTTCGATCCGCGAACGTCGCTGTACCAAGTTTTGGCCGAGAACTACGGAATTCGCATGACCGCGGCAGACGAGGTGGCAGAAGCCTCGCTGGCACGCCCGGAAGAAGCTCGTCTGCTCGGCATCAAGAAGGACAGCCCGGTTTTCGTGATGACGCGGATTTCCTACGCGGAAACCAGCCAGCCAGTGGAATTCGTTCGCTCGACCTATCGCGGGGATCGTTGGAAACTTGTCAGCCACCTTACCCCCAACCCGAACATGGAAGGCAACATGGCGGCACGAAAGCCAGTCGCCCTCCTAGCGGCTCAACCGGCTTCCCGTCGCAGAAATGTGGCGCGAGTCGGCAATGGTCATCGCCCCAAGAATCTTTCCAACCTCCCCAACAAACAGGAGAAATTATGACCCGCCGAAGCCTGCAGTCTCTCGTCTCATCAGTGGCATGGAAAGTACTCACCTTAGCGTGCCTGACGGTGTTCGCCGTTGCGGCCTGGGGACAGGCCACAACAACTCTGAACGGCACGGTGACCGATCCCTCCGGCTCAGCCATTCGCGGAGCGCAGGTGACGATCGTCAACGCGAGCACCGGCTTCAAGCGCTCTGTGACCACGAGCGCGGACGGAACCTACGTGTTCCCGGAAATTCTTCCCGGAACTTACACGGTTACCGTGGAGAACTCTGGGTTCAGCAAGTTTGAGGAAAAAGGCGTGGAGTTGCGCGTGGAGTTGCCGCGAACGGTCAACGTCCAAATGAAAGTCGGTACGGCCCAGGA
>DATKQB010000009.1:0-5635 GCA_035523795.1 Verrucomicrobiia bacterium
TCGGTTTGGCCGCCACGGCCTGCTGCACGTGCTTATCGATTTTCCTCTGGTAGCAGGCGGGATCGGTGCATTGCTGGCCGCGCTGCCCTGCCCACTCTGAAAAGAGCAGCTTGTTATGCCCGGTTTGCTTGGGGCAGTTGATGCAATCTTCGGCTTCATGAATGCCGGACGAAGGCCAAGAGCAATCCTCGCTATCGGTGGTTCGCCGATGAGGCTGCTGCCAAAGCTTCTATCTACGAGTTCCTCGAAAGCAGATTGTTTCTCGCGTCGCGCGAGGAGCTGCTCGCAGCGCTGCGAGAACTCAAAGCACTACCGGCGCCAAAGCTTGAAGTGTAAGCGTTTGAAGTTCCCCTCTGGCATGGGTGCGGGTTGAGGGCTGACGCTTCTTCCATGGGTCGGAAGCGATGGTCGTTGGAAGAGAAGCGTCGGATTGTTGAGCTGACGCTTGTGCCTGGTGCGAGCGTAGCCCGTATAGCGCAAGCGGAAGGCGTAAACGCCAACCAGGTGTTTTTGTGGCGGCGAGCCTATCGGAAGGGCGAGCTGCTGCCGGGATCGGCGCTGCTTCCGGTGGTGATCGAGGCGGATGGGAGCGGTTGTGCGGATCTCACGCTGGACTTGGAAGCACAGGGCGATCCCGAGCAGCCGGTTCCGGTGTCACCGTCAGGCGCGATTCACATTGAGTTTCCTGGGCGCGCAGCGATCAGCGTGGAGCGCGGCGCCGACCGCGCACTGCTCCGCACCATCCTTGAGAGCCTATGTCGGTGATTGAGCTTCGCGCAGGCACACGTATCTGGCTGGCAGCTGGGGTGACCGATATGCGCCGCGGCTTCCATGGGCTGAGCGCGCAGGTACAGACGGTGTTGAACGAACAACCGTACTCAGGGCATGTCTTTGTGTTCCGTGGCCGGCGCGGCGACATCATCAAGTGCCTCTGGTTCGATGGTGATGGGTTGTGCCTGTTTGCCAAGCGTCTGGAGCGTGGCCGATTTGTGTGGCCGAAGGCGGAGAGTGGCACAGTATCTGTCAGCCGCGCGCAGCTTTCGATGCTGCTGGAAGGCATAGACTGGCGTCGTCCCGAGCGCACCTTCGATGTCCCGGCAGCCGTATAGGCAGGTGTAATAATCGCCTGTATTCATGCGGCGATTTGCTAGTGGTTTCCACAGACCGCCATGGCATACTCGGCGCATGACCGACGCAGCGCTGGCTGATCTGGACTCGCTCGACAAGGAGACCCTGAAGGCGCTGCTGATTCGAGAGCGCAGCTCCAGCCGGCAGCAGATCGAGCATCTGAAGCTGGTCATTAAGAAGCTGCGGCGCATGCTGTTCGGAACCAAGAGTGAGAAGCTCGCCGGCGAACTCGAACAGCTGGAACTGCAGCTGGAAGAGCTGGAGACCAGCGAAGCCGCCGAAGAAGCAGCGGAAGATAACAACACCGAGGCACAGCCTTCCAGCCGTCCACGTCGACGTCCCCGGCGTAAACCGCTGCCGGAAGATCTACCGCGCGAAGTCGTGATACACATGCCCGAGCACGACTGCTGCCCTGGCTGCGGTGGTGCGCTGCGCCAGTTCGGAGAAGACGTCAGCGAGCAGCTGGAACGTATCCCGGCAACCTTCAAGGTCATTCGTCATGTGCGGCCGAAGTTTGCCTGCAACCACTGCGAGCGAGTTGTTGAAGCGCCCGCACCTTCACGGCCGATTGAACGCGGGCTGGCTGCACCGGCGCTTCTGGCTCATGTGCTGATGTCCAAGTACGGTCACCACCTGCCCCTCTATCGTCAGGCGGAGATCTTCGCGCGCGAAGGTGTTGATCTGGACCGCTCCACGCTGGCCGGATCGGTTGGGCAAGTGAGTGAACTGCTGGCGCCCCTTGTTTCCGCGCTCCGCGATCACGTCATGGCCGCCCAGAAGCTGCACGCCGACGATACGCCGGTTCCAGTGCTGGCCCCAGGCAACGGCAAGACCAAGACCGGACGATTATGGACGTATGTGCGCGATGACCGCCCTGCCGGCGACGAAACGCCACCTGCTGTCTGGTTCGCCTATTCGGAAGATCGCAAGGGCGAGCATCCACGTCAGCACCTGAAGAACTTCACCGGCACGCTGCAGGCCGACGCCTACGCAGGCTTTCACCATCTCTATGGAACCGGCCGCATCTACGAGGTGGCCTGCTGGGCTCACGCGAGGCGCAAGGTTTATGACATTCACGCGATTCATCCGTCGCCCACTACAAGCGAAGCCCTGAGCAAGATCGCTGCGCTGTATGCGATTGAAGATGAGATCCGCGGCAAGGCGGCTGACTTCAGACGAGAGGTTCGTCAGTCACGTGCCAAGCCGCTGATCGATGAACTGCACAAGTGGATGGAAAGGACCCTGCGGAAGCTGTCGCCCAAGAGCGAGGTCGCAGCCGCGATACGATACTCGCTCTCCCGCTGGCGCGCGCTTACGCGTTACATCGACGACGGGCGGCTGGAGATGGACAACAACTGCGCCGAACGCGCGCTGCGCGTCGTCGCCCTGGGCCGGAAGAACTACCTTTTCGCCGGATCCGACGAGGGTGGTTCTTACTGCCCATCACACTATCTCCTTATAAATCGAGGGTCCGCTGACGTGGATCGTGAGATGACGGAATTCGCGCACGTCGGCAGATGGCTTCTCTCTGGACCTGTTCATTGTGCAGCGCCATTTCCTGGATGATCCACGGCGCTCCCTTGCAGAGCTGGCCTGCAGGCAGAAGGCCGATTCCGATCATACGCCGGACGGTTGATGGGCTGACTGCAAGGATATCCGCCGCTTCGTTGAGGGTCACCTCCCCGCGAGCTTTGCGTTCGCCTTCTTGATAGGGAGCGATGCCCTTTTGGTTTCGGACAGAACATACCCGCATTCGAGTCCAAGAGTTACCACGGCCAGTTTGTTTTCCGGAGCGGTTTAGCACGGCAGCGATCGACTTGTCCGGCATTTGACGGGCGAGTGCCTCGATCAGGCCTATCACGTCGTCATCATTCGACCACCGCGTTTGACCTGCACGATTCTTCTTGACTGTGAGGCGGGTATGGTCTCCCCCCTGCAAGTGGATGATCAGATCGATGGTGCTTTCGCTAACATCGACCACGATCTCAGCGATCAGGAGGCGGACTATTTTCTTACGGGTTTCGTGTGTCACCTCGGGATTGTTCCATGCACGAGCAAGATCTTCGCCCAGTAGAAGCAGACGCTCACGATCGGCAGGGGCAAGAACCGGCTTTTGATCATTACCGAGCCGGGAGATCTCCTCTTCGAGACTTCGTACAGCCACGAGCCGTTCGTTCCATCGGCGCTCAAGTTCTGCGGTGACCAGCCGGTTCTCGGGATCAGACGCATCATACTGGCGGTATGCACGGGCCGCCTCGAATCGAGCCTGCCCAAGTGCGTTTTCTAGTTGCAGTCGCTTTTCTGAGTGCTCTCGCTCAAGATTCTTCATGGCCGTCAAGGCAGCCTCGATGCCGAGAGGCTGTACTCGTTCCAACACCTCTTGCGCAACAACGCAGTCAACTCGCATACCGCCGAAGCTGATACAGCTCATTTCTGCACGCTCACTGAATGCACCGCGGCAGGCGTAACTCTGCGCATGCTTGCCTCTGCTGCCATAGTGCACAGTGAGCTTCCTGCCGCATCGGCCACATCGAAAAAGGCCAGGCAGCAGAGCCTCACCTCGGCGGACGGAGCCGCGACCGAGATAGCTTTTGCCATTTGCATTGTCAGAGATGATCTCCTGATTGCGAACGAATTCTTCCCAGCTAATATACCCTTCATGGTGGTCCTTGATCAGTACCTCCCATGAGTCTGCCGTTCGACGGATGCTGGTGCGGATCATCCTTTTTCTTCCTTCCACAAGTGCGACCGTCGTTCCACGACGCCCAAACACGTAAGCTCCCGCGTAGACAGGATTTGTCAGCATGTGGTGCAGTGTGTGATAGACCGGCGTCTTCCAGAAGATCGGTTGTTTACCCGACCCTTGTTGCAGGGCCGGCAAGAGGATTGCGGGAGATTTTGAGATCATAAGTGGTGCGCCCTAGAAATCCCCAAAGCCTGATCCTGGTCGAACCGCAGTGGATGCAACACGGGGGCTGTTCCACTTCCACGTGCACATGGCTGTTTACGCGCTTGCTACCTTTCACCGAGGATGTTTCTTGGCGCTGGTGGTGGGGTTTGCCGGAACGCACGTGAACTCTCTCCCGCTGGTAGTCCCATTGGGCGGCGGCATGGATCTGCTCAAATTCCGGGAGCGCAAAGTCGATTTTCCCGAATTGTTTCGGATATTCGCGCTTCAGTGTCGTGGCGTCAACAAAGTCTGTGGCCCCGGCGGGCAGGGATCGCGAAAGCGCTGAGAGAGCCCCTGCGACGGTTTGCGCGGCGGCGCAGTCCTCGGAATTGTAGATGAGCAACTTCTCTTTTAGATGAGGCGCCTGGGAGGCTTCCCACTGGCGCCGCCAGTACAGCGCGGCCAGCCCCGAGGCTTCCGGCTCTGACCAGCGAAAGCCGAGATGCCGCGCAATCCCCTTCAGGCCGTTGGAATACGTGGGGAAGTAGACCCGGCCATAGAGGAGAGAGACCAAGTTGACAGCGGACCCGATCAGCGAATCGAGCCAGTTCGACTCCGCAGTGTCGGGATAACGCGTCTTCATTTCCCGGAAGAACTTGGTTTCATAACTCCCATAGTGGACCAAGCGAGGCGCCCCGATCGACTTCAGCGCGCCGACGCATTCTGCCCACATCTTTTGTTCGTCCTTGGGGCTATCGGCCCAATAAGAGCGATGTACGATCTTTCCCGATTCTTCGAACCGAATGCCAATACAGTAGTAGAAGCCACGGTCCGGGTCGCCCTCGACATCGATATACACACAAGTGTCCGCATCGTCCCACGCGACCTTGCCAAGTACATGCACCTGATTTTTCCGGAGAGCCAACGCTTGCAGCGCAAAATCGTGCTTGGGCTGGCTCGTACGCTTTCTATGCCGGAAAGTATGGGAGAGCTGCGTGATTGTAAATATACCCTTGTCGTGATACCGCTCCCGCTCTTTAGCACTCATCTTGGAAAGGATGCTCAGGTCGTCAGCTTCCTTCGCGGAGGAGGTGCAGCGAGAAGCGAATTGGCACTCGCTGCAATGTCTGTTCAGTATGGCACGGGGAGGTTCCGATGATGACAGGATCGCAGTGCCGGCCTCCAAGATCGACCCGACTTTCAAATAGAGCGGTGCCAGCGCGACACGGCTACTCCGCAGTTGTTGGCCGGAAATCAGTTCGCCAACGGATGGAGTAATTCCTGTGGCTTGAGAGAATGCAAAGGCGTCAAATGCCAACAACAGTTTGTCAGTATTCGATAGTTTCTCGCCCGAGCAAAAGCGGAACGGAACACAGTTGGTTCCATCCACGTCTTTATCGGTCTTTAGGCGGACACCATGGACTTTTGCCTGAATGGATGAAGTTTCAAAACTGCACTCGAGAGCAATTGAATAACGGCGCTGCCGCAAAGTTTCCACGGATGGTGTCCCCCTGTAGAGCTGGTCTGGGGGCACTGTCGCACGCAGTCTCGCGGAAATGTCACGATGGCAAGCTTGCTGATAACCCTTCACCAGTTCCGTGATCGCACGAACCTCAG
>DATKQB010000010.1:0-6649 GCA_035523795.1 Verrucomicrobiia bacterium
TTGCTGGGTCCTTTCCAGCTTGTTGTAAGCAGTCTGGACCGCCACTTCGACCTCATCGGTAAGCCGGGATAGATTTTCCTTCGACTGGGAAAGTTGCGCCTCGCGCTCGCGGAGGAGCGCGCGCTTGCGCCCCGAGTCGAATAGGTCGTAGCCGAAGTGAACGCCAAAGCTGCCAAAATTATGAGCTAGAAAGGGAACGTTGTTTTGGTAACTGTAACGAGCAAAGGCGTCCACATCCGGCACATAAAGGTCGGTCTTGGCCAAGCGAACCGCGGCTGTCGCTTTCTCCACTTCGGTGCGCGCTTCGATGATTTCGGGATGGGATGCGAGTGCCTCAGCAACACATGTGTCGCGATCGCAGGCTGGCTGCGCTTTCTCAGTGTTGGGATCGAGATCTAGCGCGGTTGCGAGTGGCAGCCCGATAGTATCGTTCAATTGTAGCTTGAGGTCTGACAGTTCTAAGTCGGTGGTGAGCTGTTCCTGCTTTGCCTGCAGGAGTTGCGCCTGGCTTTCAATCCGAGTTTCTTCCATGGCACTGCCGAATTTCACCTGCTGGACGCGCTCGTTATCGAGGTCTTGCAGCGCCTCGATTCTGGCTTCTGTGGCGGTGCGGTGGGTCTGGGCGATCAGGATCTTGTAATAAAGCTCATGAACCTTTAGAGCAATATCGTTCTTCGCCTGTTGCGCCGCTTGTTCCGAGGCTTTCAAATCCGCTCGCGCCATGTCATTTTCCGACCGGATTTTCAATAGTGTGGTCAACGGTTGAGTTAGCTGGGTGCCACTTGTCGTCAGGTCACGTCCACCCTGGTTGATCGTCTCCGTAACTGGCGGAACAGAGCTACCTGCGACCGTCCCGAGAGTACCAGGGTAAATCTGTATCAGCTGAGTGTCAGTCAGGTGCACAAAGCTGCTGTCATTTCGAATGGTGGGGAAATACTCGCTTTTCGCCCTATCCTTCACATGCTGATTCGCTTCGACGGCGTATTCGGAAATGTGGATGCTATGGTTGTGATGCAGCGCCATTTGCACAGCCTCTTGCAAGGTAACGAGGCGAGGGTGAGTCGTATTACCTTGCTCTCCAGCAAAAGCGATCGTCGATGAGAGGAGCAAGATGATCAGTGACAGTCTCGATCTCCATTTCATGAGTTTGTTTCCTTAATCCGCTGCACTTTGCTGAGTTCGCCGTAGTGTAGCGGCAACTTGCGCATCAGCGCGGTCAAAAGAAGGCCAACGAGACAAGCCCATGCGACTAAATGGAACCCGTCGATGAGGCTCAATGCGTATGCCTGAAGACGAAGCCGGCCCACCATCAATTCGGCCGCTCGTGCGCCAGCAGCAGCCATTCCGGATGACTTGGCGTAAACACCCGTAGCCAATGCATGAAGATTTCCTTCCGCAATCCAGCTTCCCCGGGTCACGTGCAAACCCAGAAGGTTCGAGTGCAGTTTCTCGCGGTCTGCGAGAAAGTGACCCATGTAAACGGCTCCCATGGTTCCACCGAATAGTCGAATCGTATGAAAGAACGCAGAGAATGTCAGAATCCACTGCGGTTTTGCCAACCCCCCTGAGAAGATTCCCTGCAGGACAATGCATCCCACAAGGCCGATGAACGCAACTTCTTGCCCGATGCCCGTTAGCAATTCGGTGCGATAGTAATTCGCTGCTGACCAGGCGGTTGTGTACTCAGCGTTCAAACAGACCGCTAGGGCCGTGCAAGTAAAGCCCGCAGCCATAATCAGACGTGGATCCACATTGCGAAGCAACAGGAGTCCCGCGATGAATGCAATCAGCAAAAGGGGATCGGCGCTCCCGATCAAAGCCGGTCCGATCTGGTTGGCTTCGAAGCCGTGAATGGCCAGGGACTCAGGAATCAGGATGATGGTTCCGGTAAGAGTAAACCGAAACCAAAACAAAAGTAAGCCCAGCAATACGGTGTTCCGTTGCCACAGATAGGGGAGAGCTACCAGCGGGTTGGGACCACGGAGCCGCCGTACGAGTGCGCACATTAAGAGAAACGAGCCGGACCAGAACAGTGCATTGAATACCCCGGAACGCCACCAGTCGAGCCTCTGTCCCTGCTGCATGGCGATAAAAAGCATGGCCAGCCCGGCGCTCAGGTATAGGAACCCAACAAAGCTTGGCGCAGGGCTTCCCTTCTTGCGGGGAGGTCCTGCCGGTATCCCGAAATAGATACAGACCATCATCACTGGCGCAATTATGGCCGAATTCCAGAACATCCAGTGCCAGGAAAGATGATCGCGGTACCAACCGTAGAGTGACGGCACTATATTGACAGCCCCATCTACGAACGTTGCATACAGCGCGATGGTGAACGGCAGATACCGCAACGGAATATTGCGGAGAGCGAAAGTTAGCGTGAGGGGATAAAAGGTGCCCGATGTAAGTCCGGCGACGATCAATGCCGCAATCAGCAGACTAAAACTATGGATAAGCGGCAGGAAGGCGCAGGTTACGGTGAATATCCCAGCCGCACAAAGAAGGATCCGCCGTGGCCCGAATAGACCTCCCAGGTAGACGCTGAACGGCCCGATGAACATGAGGGCAGCGTTAAAGGCGCTGTCGAGCCATGCACCTTCGTCAAAGCCGACGCCAACATGGCCTCTAAGATCTGCAAGCCCCAGCGAAAGCATGCGGCCAGTGAGTGTCACCAGCCCGGCGCCCGTTACCACGCCGAGAATCCCCAGTAACGGCCTGGTCGATACCTCGGCCGGCATGGCAGTCGCGGTTGCGCGTGCGATCTGCATTGGGGTTGGTCGGATTGCGACTGTTGTGCTCGCCATGTTGTGCCTGCCTATCGTCTGGTGCGAACGGTGGCGGTCACCGAAAGGCCCGGGCGCAACTTGCCGGCCAATTCAGGATCGTCGAGTGCAATCTTGACCGGAATTCGCTGCACAACCTTGGTGTAGTTGCCGGTCGCGTTATCAGGCGGCAACAGTGCAAACTGCGAACCACTAGCCGGGGCGATCTCGATGACTTTGCCGCGAATGATTTGTCCAGGAAACTCGTCAATCCGAATCTCGGCCGCATCCCCAACCTTTACATTTGTGAGCTGCGTCTCTTTGTAATTTGCCTGCACCCAACGGGTGCGCTCCACAAACGGAATGACCTCCGTTCCCGGAGACACCAACTGACCGGCGTGAACTTGCCGTTCGCCTACGCTTCCGTCGTCTGGCGCCGATATCGTGGTATATCCAAGGTTTATTTGCGCCACGACAAGATTTGCCTCTTTGGCGCGAAGGTCGGCAGCGAGTTGCGCATCTTGAGAGGCGAGCACAATCTTTTGACGCCGTTCCGCCTCGACTGCCATTTCACTGCTGCGCAGCATCGCCTGCGCCTGGGCTAAATCGGCATCACGGCTGGCAGCCTGAGCGGCCAACTGCTCTTCATCGGCAACCGCCTGCTCCAGAGTCTGTTGCGTCGTCGAGTGAGTCTGATAGAGGCCCTCCTGGCGCTTTCGTTCGGCGCGGGCTCGCTCCAACTCGGCTTCTACTGCTTCCTTGCCGGCCTGTGCCGCCGTAATCTGCGCTTTTGCCTGATCGATTCCAGCAAGAGCCCTTTGGATACGCGCGTCCTGCAACTGTCGCTCGCGAATGTTGTCTTCGATCGCCGCTTGCGCAGCTTCTACTGCCGCGCTCGCCTGGGCCACTTGCGCTTGATAATCGCTGTCCTCCAACTGGACCAGGACGTCTCCCTTATGCACTATTTGATAATCCGAAACATCAACACTTCGAACAATGCCGGCGACTTTTGTACTGAGCGGTGTCAGATCGCCGCGAACATAGGCATCGTCGGTGACTTGCTCGACGTGGGCACCCTCCCAGGAATTCCAGTTCCTCGTAACGGTAATCAGGACGGCCAGAGCGAGCAGCACCACGAGAAGAGGCGTGACGTATTTCTGCCAGCGGGACTCAGGGTGTGATGCTGGGCTCTCCTCCTTGCCAGGCGGCTGCGGGCTCGGCGCTGAAGTTGGGGCCTCGACTTGAACGGTGGACGCGGACATTCATTACGCTCCTTCTTCTGCGAGAGTTATTGCGGAGGCAGAGTTTTCTATTTCGGGCTCCCCGGAAACCCAAATTCGGGCCCTGAAGTTCGCATGCTGGCCCTTGCTCTGCCCTATTTTTGTTTTCAATGCATTTGGGGATTCTGTGGGCTTCGTCAGAGCGGACCGACCTAAATGCCACTTTGCAGCTGTGACTCCACATCTCCTTCCTTGCAGTTCAGGCGCAAACGAGTTCCAAAGGTGTGTCCGACCATGGATGAGCGATACAAACCGATTCTTCCTTCGTCGGAGCCAAAACGTGACCTACAAAATCGCGTGGCACGGGCGCCTGGTTGGGCACACGTACCACGCGCCGTTACCGCGGCTGCTAAAAGCGTAGGCTGATGCCAACTGCAACCTGCGCGAGATGCATAGCGGTGAGCCTTAACCAACCAAGAACCCACCGCTGCAAGTAGCGTTGCGCGAATGCAGTCATTGACAGCAAACCTCCAGATGGTGCGACTTCCGGTGTGGCTCGTTCGCTTTGAGCTTGTGGATCGACAACCGTTATTCTCGTTTGTCGATTCATCTCGATCCCGGATGCGTCGAGCGTTGCAATCTCATTAGTTGAGAGGCAATCGGTATGCCAAACGCGAATTGGCGCTAGTTCAAGGCTCGGTCGACCATTTGGTCAGAATTTCGACGGAAAGTGTGAAACCAATGACACTCTTGTCTAAGTCAACGTCACACAGGTGTTCTCTGCGAGGGTGAGGCCATGATGCGGCGCAGATCACCATTAATGGAACAGGAACGAAGGAGGAGAGCGAAAATGCAAAAACCATCGACAAAGCTGCCAGAAACGGTGCGCGAAGTACTGTGAAAGGCACCAATCGCGCGACAGACAAAGCGGCTCAAGATGCGGCCTGCGTCGCAAAGAAGATGGCACGGGAGAAACAGTGCCTACCACGGCACGCGTTGGTGAGAAGTCCGGGAATGCGATTGAAAAGGCCGTCACAGTTACAGGCAAAAGCGTGAGAATGCTCGGCGGGGTCGTCCAAGGTCAGAGCTACTCCAGACTTCAGGATGGCCCAGGCCATCACGGGTTCACATCTACTTTTTCGCCGGTAGTCAACCGGCTTTCCTACCGGGCACACCGAACTCTTGGTACTTGCCGGCGAACTCTTCTTCAAGAGCAGCCCATTGGGGAAGACCGAGGATGCCCTCATACTCTTCGAACGTGACCGACTCTTCCCGAGCCATCGGACAGCCTGCCTTTAGATCCGCGACCGCCCTCTGGATCGCGCGGGTCACACGGAAGATGATTGTCGATGGATACAGCAGCATCGTGTAGCCAAGCGCGTGAAGCTCCTTCGGATCCATCCAGGGCGTTCTGCCACCTCCTTCGAGGATGCTCGTCGCCAGCGGGACCCCTCGCAGCGTCCGCCCCACCTTCCGCAATTGCTCCTCTGTCTCCAGTGCCTCGATGTAAACTCCATCGGCGCCGGCATTCAGGTAGAGTTCTGCACGGCGCAGAGCCTCATCGAGACCGAGCGGCGCAACTGCATCCGTCCGCGCCATGATGAATGTTTCGGGGTTGTGGCGCGCCGCCGCCGCCGCGCGAATTTTCCCGACATGAACCTCCGGCGGCACGACCTTCTTCCCGAGCATGTGGCCGCAGCGCTTCGGTGGCTGCTGGTCCTCCAAGAAGATCGCCGATGCGCCCATCGCTTCATAGCCCTGCACGACTCGAGTCACGTTCTTCGCGTCACCGTAGGCGTCGTCGGCATCGACAAGCACTGGCAGCGAGGATGCCGCGATCGTGTCGCGCATCACCGCGCTGTTTTCCCCAAACTGAGCTAGATCGATATCCGGGTAGGCGAAGCGCGAACCGACGAGCGCGAAGCCACCTATCTGGTATGCGGGATAGCCGGCGAGTTCGATCAAGCGGGCAGTCAACGCGTCGTGCGCTACGGGGAGGAGCAGCGGCGCGCACTTGTCGAGCGTCTCCCGCCATGTTTTGCCTGCCCGTTTTTGCGTATCGATGAAACCATTCATCGTTACACCCTCTTTCTATTCCAATCTGAACAATGGCCGAATCAGCTTTGCCCAATAGTGCTTTAACCTCCACGAGATGCCCTGGCGCAGTCCTTCGAAGAAGTCAGCAAGGTCGCGCTCGCACCCTATTTCAGGTAGATGGCCCGCGCGAGAATCTCTGCTCATATAACTCGTTGATGGTCTTTATGCCAAAGTATCCGGAACTTACACCGGTCGCGTCTGACTTGGCTGCTATCGGAATAAATCACCCAGCGACCTCACCATGTTTCTCCGTCAGGAGCCCGTAACGTGCTGCATATAAGCATTGCCTGCTCCCGAATCTTACTCGAGGAGCAGGCATCCAAGCGCTCTCAGTCACCGGACACGGGCTCTGGCTTTAGCGCATCGAGCGCGGCACGGACGCCATTGGCGTACTCGGGGTCGACCTGAGCGAAAAGCGCAAGCTGCCTCTCGATGATGTGCTCAGGGACTCCCTGCATGCCGTCGGCGTAGTTGGAGAAAAGCCGCTGCTTCTGCTCCGGGGAAAAGAGGCGGAAGAGAGCGCGGGGCTGCGAGAAGTCGTCGTTGCCGACGCGATGGTTGTATCGGTCCGCA
>DATKQB010000011.1:0-26256 GCA_035523795.1 Verrucomicrobiia bacterium
ACGCAAATCCTGCACGCCACGGTTGGCCGGAACTACGTCGGTCAGGTCGTCGTCGTGCTCTTCCAGTTCCATGAAATCGGAGACGTAGAGAAAAGCGTCGCGCTCCAGGCCGATATCGACAAAAGCCGACTGCATGCCGGGCAGCACGCGGGTTACGCGGCCCTTGTAGATGGATCCCGCTAAGGTGTATTCGTTCTCGCGCTCAAGATAGACTTCCGCGAGCAGATCATCTTCCACCAAGCCCACTTTCGTTTCGTGAGGCGTGGAAGAAACATATAGTTCTTTGTTCATGTAATACTCCGGTCCCGCACTGGCTATCAAAAGAGCCACACGGGTTCGCCGAACCGGAGTTCGTGAGGATCGGGGAGGACCTTACTGCACTAGGAAAGCAACGATGCTGCCCCACTTAGGGGAAGGCCTGGGCCGGAGCATGCCGCTCCCGCTCGAGTCCACTGCATAAGCTTGGGAATCTTTTGCACTGATCGTATTCATGTTCACCGGGGTTGTGACCGCTCTCAGACCTGATACTGGTCGGGGGGCCGTTCCCTGCCCGGCTGCTTTCGAAGCTTCAATCCTGCCCGGCCTCTTTCTCTTTCCGGCCGGCTATGTGCCCTCTTTACGCGAGGGCGATCGAAATTTTTGGGCTGCGTCCTCGAATCATGGCCGAACTCTTCGGCCGACCGAAGGGCAGCAACAACTTAAAATCCTGCCGCCTTCCCTCTGTCGTTTGTTCCCGAACCCGTCTTTCACTCTCGCCACCGGCTCACCAGCACAATGGCTTAGTTCACAAAGCGGCGCATACGAACATTCATAACCATCCCCAGCGCCAGGAACATGAACAGCACGGAAGACCCTCCATAACTCATTAATGGCAGGGGTATTCCAGTGACCGGCATAAAGCCGACTACCATGCCAACATTGACCAGAATGTGGAAGCTAAGCACCGCTACCACACCCATCACCACGAACGTGCCAGCGCGGTCGGGCGCTGTTTGCGCGTTCTGGGTCAAACGCATCAGCACAATGAAGTATAACAGCAGAACCCCCAGCGCGCCCACGAATCCATGTTCCTCGGCAAACGCCGCGAAAATGAAGTCCGTTTGCGGCACTGGAAGGAAATTTCCATGTGTTTGTGACCCTTTCCCGCCCCAAAGCCCGCCTGAACCCACCGCAATCTTGGATTGCTCAACTTGATACCCCGACCCCTGCGGATCCATCTCAGGGTCGATAAAGCTGGTGAGCCTCTGCTTCTGATACGACTTCAAAACATGCACTCTTGGAACCGCAAATACTGCCGTGATCCCTACCACTGCCAGCAAGCCCACGGCCAGGCCCTGCCGCCACTGCATCCCACCCAGAAACGCTCCCATGACTGCGATCGGCAGATAAGTCAATGCCGTACCTAAGTCGGGCTGTGCCAGCACCATCAGCATGGGTATGCCGACAATCGCCCCCGCTTTGATGAAATCCGGCCAGGAAAGCTCGCGCTGCCGCATCTCGGCAAAGTATTTCGCCACCGCCAGAATGAGGATCAACTTGACCCACTCTGATGGCTGAAAATGGTTGCCGCCCGGCATCTTAATCCAGCGCCGCGCTCCCAGATACTTCTGCCCGAAAACCAGCACCCCCATCAACGATCCGACTCCGGCGATGTAAAACCAGTGAATCCTGTCCAGCAGTGCCTGATAGCTCAGCAGGCTCATCATGAACATCAAGCCCACGCCCGCAAGCACCCAATACACCTGCTTCACGTGCGAGCCGGCAAACTTGGTATGCTCGGTCGCGCTGCGGATCTCGAGCACGCCCAGCCCGCAAATCAGCAACACGAAGCCCAGCAGGACCCAGTCAAAATCGCGAAATGATACGTAACGTGACATCGTAAATCAGTTGCCAGTAACCAGCTGCCAGTAACCCAGCTTTGCTGTCGTAGCGCCGGCGTCCACGCCGGCTGTCGTGAGGGCGTCTCGCCCTCACCAAACTTCATTCACTAGTCATCCTGAGCGCCGCTCGCCGCACCCTGCAGGCTCTGTCATCCTGAGCGAGGGCGCGTTCTTTGCGCCCGAGTCGAAGGATCTGGGCGACCCGCGCCATGCGTCGCGATTTTTGCGACGCAATAATGGCGCGATTGGCTCGCATCCTTATCCCCTCGCCACTCGCGACTCGCAGCTCACAACTAATTCACTCCCGGCGCCGCTGTGGCCAGAGCCATCGGCCGCTTCGCCAGATTGACGATGAACCGTCCGCCTTCGAGCTTGTCTTTTCCAGCAGAGCCGTCATCTCCGTCCGTATCCGGTTCCGTCCACAGGCCGCCAATCTCTACCGTCTTGTCTTTCGGACTCGCGACCATCTTCTGCGGCGTTTGTCGCTGCTTGTCGACGTACGCTTTGATCACCTGCGTCGCCAGCCGCGCCGCCAATTTTCCGTGTTCGCCCCCCTGAAAGAGCACGCACACCACGATGTCGGGATTCCGCCTTGGCGTGAACCCTACAAACCATCCGTTCTGCGCAAACTCTTCATCGTTCTTCGCCTTGGCTCGTAGAGCGAGCGAAACCACCTGCGCCGAACCCGTCTTGCCTGCGATCTCGACCCCCGGCACCGCCGCCGACGGAGCAGTTCCTCCCGGCTCCAGCACCTTCGTCATGGCATCTGTAATGTAATCCCATCCCTCTTCATCAATCGGCACCTGCTTCACTTCGGTATAGTTGGCCGTCTGCACAAATCCCGGCGGCAGGCCGTCGGGACTCACCACGTGCGGCACGACCATTTTTCCGCCCATCGAGATTGCGCTGATCGCGCGCAGCAACTGCACTGGTGTGACCGCGATCGCGCCTTGTCCAATGCCCACCGAAATCGTCTCTCCGGCGAACCATTTCTGCTTGAAGTTGCGGATCTTCCACTCCTCCGACGGCATCACTCCACTGACTTCGTTGGGCAAATCAATGCCAGTTTTCTGACCCAACCCAAGCATGGTGGCGTACTTGGCAATGCGCTCGATGCCAAGCCGGTCGGCCAGCGTGTAGAAAAACACGTCGCACGATTGATAAATGGCTTTTTCCAGATCGACATCGCCGTGCGACTGATGTAGGAAGTAAACCCAACACTTGTAATTGCGGCCGTAGAAGTCGGCGCTGCCACCGCAGTGCACGTGCATCTTCTGGGCAATACCCTCCTGCCACCCCGCCACCGACATGATGATCTTGAATGTCGACCCTGGCGCCAGTTGCGCCTGAATCGCTTTATTCAGCAGGGGCTTTTCAGGATCGTCGACCAGCTTGCTCCATTCCTCCCGCGAGATGTGCACGCGAAAATCATTGGGATCGAACGTCGGTCCGCTGACCATCGCCAGAATCTCGCCGTTTTTCGGATTCATCGCAACAATCGCGCCGTTCTTTCCTTCCAGAGCTTCTTCCGCCGCAATCTGCAGATCGAGATCGATCGTCAGCCGCAACGGCTTGCCCGGGATGGCTTCGGTTTCGCCCAAGCGTCCAACTTCCCGCCCATGGCTATCGACCAGCGCCTGCCGCGATCCGTTCGTGCCCATCAGCAGCGTGTTGTATTGCCGCTCCACGCCGGAAATGCCCACCACGTCGCCTGGGTTATACAGCTCGAACTGCGGCTGGTTCAGCATGTCTTCGCTGACCTCGCCGACGTAACCGATCAAATGCGCCATGAATCCATTCCGCGGATACAGGCGCCGGTGGGTCATGATGGTGTCGAGTTCCGGCAGTTCGTTGCGATGCGCTTCGATGAATGCCAACTCGTCGGGCGTGATGTCATCCTTCAGGAAGATGGGCTGGTACTGTGGCATCCAGGCCGCGCGCTTGATTCGAGTACGCACTTCTTCCGCATCAAGGTGCAATCCCTGCGCAATCATGTCCGCATCAGCACTGAGATCGCGAGAAGAGTCGCGCAGCAGCAGCGCTGAAAACGACGGATAGTTGTCGACGATAATGCGCCCTTCGCGGTCGAGAATCTTTCCCCGCGGTGCCAGCACCGGAATGTTGCGGATACGGTTTTTCTCGGCCGCCAGCGAATAGTAATCGCTCTGCATCACCTGCAGCCGCCACAATCCGTAGGCGAGTACCAGGAAAATCGCCAGGATCGCGTACTGCGCCGCCGTCAGGCGAATCGCCGATACTTTTTCATCACGGCCGAACATAAGTCAGTTGCGAGTCCTGTATCCCGAGTCGCGAGTCCAAATCGCGGCCTCGCGCTGCCCTGTTATGAGGATTAGTACTATTTTAATGCTCCGTAACAGTAAACATTCCGTGGTAAGGAACGAAGGTCACCTGATATTGATTCCGTATTCATGGCAACTCGCGACTCAAGGCGCGGGGCTCAGAACTACGTCCTTTGCTTGAACTTATCCAGGAAGAAATACACCACCACTCCCAGCGCCGCGTTGGCCACGCCCGCGATTACGCCATGCGGCCAACTCCATTTCTGCGTCATGTTCACCATGCCGCGGGCCACGGTGAAGTACACCGCCGAATGCACCAGATAAAATCCCAGCGTCACCAGGAAGCGCGCTCCCACGTTCTCCACATCCAGCTTGACCCCCAGCGAGGACGCGCCGTAGCCAACCACCGTCTTCGAAATCCCATAAAGCCCAATGGGATTGTGCCCAAGCATGTCCTGTGCCAGGCCAATCGCCGCGCCGGTCAGCAAGCCCGCAATCGGGCTGCGCCGGGCCATGGCAAAGAAAATCGTCACCAGCAGGGGCAAATCGAAATACACCGCAAAACCGGGAAAACGCAACGGCACAAACGCCTGCACAAACAGCGCCAGCAGGGGAATCCCGATCGTCACCGGAACACTGAACCGGTAGACCTCAACTTGCTCCTGCGATGTGTAAGTAATGGGCACGTCAGTTGGGACTTGCGTCGTCGGCCGACGATTTCGGAGCCGGCGCTTGCGGACTGGCAGGTTGCGGCGTGCCGGCTTTCGGAGTTGTGCTTGGAGTTAAGGTTCGAGTCGAGGTCTGCGGGCTCGAAACTTTCGGCGCCGCGGTTTGCGTAGCAGCAGATGATCCAGCAGACGGCCCAGCCCGTGCCGTTTGCGCGCCGGATGCTGGTATCACGGATGGCTTCACACCTATCGGCTTACTCGTTGAAGTCGCAGGCTTAGGACTTCCATTCGCGGCGCCAGTGGGCGCCGAAGCTCTTGTTGTCGAGGGGAAGTTCGTTTTCGGAGCGGCCGGCGTGACCACCTTTGCCGTTTCACTCGCGCCCGCATTGCTGCGAACCTCTGCGGTTCCTGTCGAAATTTTGCCCGCCGGCGCGAGTTTGACGCCGGTCGTTGTTTTCACCGCATTCGCAGCGGCGGCTCCATTCGCGCCCTCTGCGTTCGCTTTCGTTGTCGTCGCATCCGGCGGCTTATCCGGAACTGACGGCAGCCGAGCCGCCAGAATATCGGCGGTGCGCGATTGCGACGAATCGTCTGCAACCGCCTGCCGGTCCTGTTTTTCCACCAGCACCAGCACTTCTTCCAGACGGCTCAGATCCGCCGCCGGCTTCACCTTAATATTCAGGAACAGATCTTTTCCGCTCCCGACTTTGGTCACTGTTCCTACCGGCAGTCCCTTGGGAAAAATCTGGTCGCCGCCGCTGGTCAGCACGGTTTCGCCCACGGGCACGGTTTCATCGCTCATCACGCGCTCCAGCACCACTTCTCCGTTAGGGGTTCCGCGCAAGATGCCCTGCAGCCGCGACTTCTCCAGAATCACGCCCACGCCGCTCGATTGATCGCTGATCAGCAGCACTTGGGCCACCGATGGATACGCGTTCAGCACTTTACCTACGATTCCTTCCGCCGTCATCACCGCCATGTCGCGCTTGAGCCCGTCGTTTTCGCCCTTATCGATGTAAACCACGCGCGAAAAATCGCTGCCGCTCGACCCAATCACCTGCGCCGCCTCGGTCTTGGCGATGTACTGTTCTTTGAAGGCCAGCAGCGATTGCAGGCGATGCGCCTGGGCCGCGTCCTCGCTCAACCGCACTTCTTCCAGCCGCATCTGCTCAATCTGCGACTTCAATTCGCGGTTTTCGGCGCGCACGCCCCGCAGATAAAAATAGTTGTGCCAGAGATTGCTGCCGCTATTCTGCACCCACACGATGCCGCGTTCGAAAGGACTGATCGCCCCCACCGCCCAGATACGGATCAGGCGCGTGTCAGCGCCGGCATTTGGCCCGCGCTTGACCTGCACGGCCAGTCCCAGCACCTGCAGAAACAGCACGCCCACCAGGATGATCAGGTTGCGGTAACGGCCAAGAACGGATTCCATAGGAGCTTTGAGCTATGAGCCGTGAGCTATGAGCAAAATCGCAAATGAACCTGAACCCGCTCGCTCACCGCTCATTGCTCGTAACTCATTGCTTTATTCGATCGATATCTTTCTCAACAGCTTGAAGTCGCTGAGCATCTTGCCCGTGCCCAGCACCACGCTGCACAGCGGATCATCCGCGATCGATACCGGCAAGCCGGTTTCTTCGCGGATGCGTTTATCCAGATTCTTCAACAGCGCTCCGCCGCCGGTCAGCACGATGCCGCGGTCGCTGATGTCGGCGGAAAGCTCTGGTGGCGTACGCTCCAGCGCTACGCGAATCGCATTCATGATCGTCGATACGCATTCGCTGAGCGCCTCGCGGATTTCGCCGTCATCTACCGTAATCGTTTTGGGTACGCCTTCAATCAGGTTGCGCCCTTTGATCTCCATCGTCATCGGCTTATCAAGCTGATGCGCCGATCCAATTTCCATCTTGATCTGTTCAGCGGTGCGCTCGCCAATCAGCAGGTTATATTTCCGCTTCAGATAATTCATGACGGCTTCGTCCATCTGGTTGCCCGCCATGCGCACCGACCGCGAATAAACAATGCCGCTCAAAGAAATGACTGCGATATCTGTTGTGCCGCCGCCAATATCCACCACCATGTTGCCGCTGGGCTCGGTAATCGGCAGGCCCGCTCCGATCGCCGCCACCATCGCCTGCTCCACCAGGTGCACTTCGCTCGCCTTGGCGCGATAGGCCGAGTCCATGACCGCGCGCTTTTCCACCTGCGTGATCTCCGAAGGCACACCGATCACAATCCGCGGATGCACCAGCATCTTGCGGTTGTGCGCCTTCTGGATGAAGTAGTTCAACATCTTCTCAGTCACCTTGAAGTCGGCGATGACGCCATCCTTCATGGGCTTGATGGCGACGATGTTGCCGGGCGTGCGGCCCAGCATCTCTTTCGCCTCTTTGCCCACGGCCTCGACTTCGCCCGTGTTCTTGTTGATGGCAACAATCGAAGGCTCGTTGACCACAATGCCTTTGCCGCGGGCATAGACCAGCGTGTTGGCGGTGCCCAGATCGATCGCCAGATCGCTGGAGAAGATGCTGAACAGCGAGCGCAGATTGTGCGCCCGGTTTCCGTTGGAATATCCGTTGTTCGACATGGCAAATCTCTTCCGCGTCCTTACAGACGCTTTCCTTCCCGGTATCTTCCGGCGTTCTACAAATTTCTCTGTCTGGGTTGCTGGCCTTTCCATTTTACGGGATGTCCGGCAACCCTGCTTTAAAACTTAAGCCTGTCATCCTGAGCAACGCGCTTTTTGCGTTGCGAAGGACTTGGGCGCGCCGCGCGAATCGCCGCGTTGTTCGGCGGCGAACAAAACCCGCGTTTGGCGCGCTTCCTTACTGAATAATGATCTTCTTCTGCTGCGTGTTCACGCCTCCCTGCGCCGTCTGCGCGGTGACCGTGATCACCGCTTCGCCCGTCGGTAACGGCGGGGTGAAGTAATGGAACGAGCCGTCCGATGCAACCAGCGGCACTTCGCTTCCATTCACCATGACGCGTGCGCCCTTCTGTGTCCTGCCCGTCACCTCGATCACGTGCCCGTGCTGAATGAACGGATCCAACTCCAAATCGATCGCATCCGTCTCTTTCGTCTTGGAAATAATCGTGAACCGGTTCTTCTCGCTCTCGATGGACTCTTTGCCGGACGCATCGTAAGACTGTACCGCCCAGTAGTACGCGCCCTCGCCAAGTCCCGACACCGTGACCGCCGCTGTCGTCACCTTTTTGTCAACGAGTGTAGAGGAAAAATACGGATTGCGGGATATACGAAGGCGATACCCGGCAGCATTCGCCATCGGCGTCCAGGAAAACTCGACGTCCTTTGTCTCGTCTCCCGAAAACAGCGGAGCCATATTCGCCGGCGCAATCGGCGTTGGAGGCCCGGTCTCCTTGACCTTCTCTAAATGAGGCTGCTGCGCCGTGAAAGATACCTTTTCCCAATTCGCCAGCTCAACTGTCTCGCCATTGCGCGTGACCTCGCCCGAACCTTTCTTCATCACGATTTCGTGCTGGTCCGCCTTGGGATCGTTGTGCACCTGCGCCGCCGATTCCGGCGCCAGCGAAGCCGTTGCTCCCGCCACAATCACCTGCGACTTCGATCCAGAACTGTAGGTCGCCGTCGATAGATCGACCGTTCCCGTACTCACCGCAACCGCAACGTTGGTCTGCTGTTGATCGTTCGCGGAATTTTCTTCCACCACGATCAGCGAGTCCTGCTTGATGGTGTAACTCGTACCGTCGTTAAAGACGACCTTTGCCATTCCTTCCGAACCAGTCTGCACCACGTCGCCCTTTTCCAGAGGAATGTTGTAATCGGCGGCAATCCAGGTATTGCTGCTTCCTTTCTTTACCCGCACCGTGCCATCGAGCGCGGTGAAATGCGCCTGCTGCGCGGTGACCGTCCCGATGCCCGTCGCCTTGGGAGCCATCCCTGCCACTTTTTCGAGCAGCTTGGTGCTCAGGTCTTCCGATTTCTTCAGGCTTGCCTGCGTGAACTGCGGAAAGGTAAACCACATCGCAGCGAAGAACATAGCCGCAACCGCAATGATCATCAGCGCCACGCTGCGATAGGAGACGGCCGTCCACGCAACGTGGATTCCCGGTTTGCGGACGTTGGAAGACACTAGGGCGCAATCCTCACTGAATTCGCAGTAAAGAAAAACCTAACACAATGAAAATGAGGAAAAGTACAGGTAATGGGTCTGGAAGGTTACTGAAGTGCAAGCGCCTTGGCCAAAAACAGAAGGTATAGCCAACCGCCACCGTCATCCTGAGCGGAACCAAAAAGACCTATCCTTGCCTGTACGGTCTCGAAAACGACCTGTTTTCAGACCGCAGACCACAAGCATATCCTTGTACTCCAAATGGCCATCGTTCAACCCGCTCCCACTGGACCAGGCAGCCGCCCATCCTCATTCTTCTCGGGCATGACTCTGGTCTGGATGATTGCGCTCGCTACTTTCGTGCTCCACATGTACTTCAACAACCGTTACGGATACTTCCGCGACGAATTCGATTACATGTCGTGCGGCGACCACCTGCAATGGGGATACGTTGATCAGCCGCCGCTCATCCCTTTCCTGATTCACTTCTGCCGCACAATTTTCGGAGATTCTCTCCGCAGCATCCGCTTCATCCCTGCGCTGGCTTCGTCCCTCCTGCTAGTACAAACCGCCGCCATCGCCCGCGAATTCAGCGGACGACGCTACGCC
The DNA here is from genome assembly GCA_035523795.1 of Verrucomicrobiia bacterium. Classification (GTDB taxonomy): domain Bacteria; phylum Acidobacteriota; class Terriglobia; order Terriglobales; family Acidobacteriaceae; genus Sulfotelmatobacter. The sequence goes on from DATKQB010000011.1 coordinate 9,552, forward strand.
ATGATTCTCAGCGCCGTCTGCGCGCTGGTCGCCCCGCAATATCTCTCCAACGGCAGCCTGCTGGGAACAAACTGTCTCGAACCGAATCTCTGGATGGGCTGCACCTACTGCGCGATTCTCGCCATAAGACGTTCGAATCCGCGCTACTGGCTCTGGTTCGGCATAATTGCGGGCATAGGCCTGGAAGAGAAATATTCCATCGCGATTTTCGGCGCAGGAATTGTCATCGGCCTGCTTTTCACCGAGCAGCGACGCGTTTTTCTCAACAAATGGATCTGGCGGGGTGGTCTCGCTGCATTTCTGATTTTTCTTCCCAATCTGCTGTGGAACATTCATAACCACTGGCCGTTCGCCCAACTCATGCACAACATCCACGCCGAGGGTCGCGACGTGGTGCTCGGACCGTTCAGCTTTTTCTTCCAGCAGCTCCTCCTTGTGAATCCCTTCACTGCGCCCATCTGGCTTGCAGGACTTTTTGCGCTTCTGTTCTGGCGCCCGCTTCGCCCCTATCGCTTTCTGGGATGGTGTTATCTCGTTTGCTACACCGCATTCTTCGTCCTCCACGGCAAAAACTACTACCTGTCGCCGATTTATCCCATGCTGATGGCCGCCGGCGCGGTGATCCTCGAAGCCGCGCTCGATCGTCCCCGGCTCGACCCATCGCAAAGTACCGCGGCCGAAACCCTCCACCCTCGCCTGCAGTGGCTGAAGCCGGTAATTGTTGTCCTCTTGCTTGCCAACGGAATTTATCTCGCTCCCGCCGTCTTGCCCGTGTTTTCACCGGAGCACTTCCTTGAGTATGCACGCCATCTTCCGATGAAACTTCCCGTCATGGAGCACTTCCACGCTCGCGCCGCGCTGCCGCAGTGGTACGCCGACCAGTTCGGCTGGAAAGAAATTGCCGACGAAGCCGTAGTCGCCTGGAACCAGCTCACGCCCGAGGAGCGGCAAGATAAGAACTGCGGCATTCTTGCCCAAGATTATGGCCAAGCGGGGGCGATTGAGTTTTTCGATAGGAAGCTCGGCCTGCCGCCAGTCCTCAGCGGCGACCGAACCTATTGGCTCTGGGGACCGCACGGATACTCCGGGGACTGTCTGATCGTCTTCGGGTATCGCCGCGAGCGGCTTGAGCAACTCTTCGGTGAAGTCGATTTCGTCGGGCTTTCCGCTGCGAATCCCTGGGCCCTGGAACAAGAGATCGGCGTCAATATTTGCCGCAAACCGAAATTCGGCACATTAGAGCAGTTGTGGCCTCAGTTCAAACGCTGGCGCTAAGAACAAACACCCCGATTACCTCGAAACGGTCGTAGGGGTGGATGATCCCGACCGAAGCGTTGCGGAATTCCAGGGCCCTTTCACGACAGGGAGATTCCCGTGGTTGGCGATTCAATCGCGATGAAATTCATAGGCACCGGGCCAAGTCCCGCATGCCAGGCTGAACTCCGCCTTGCCGCTCCTTCCAGCCCGCTGTAGCATCAAAGACTTAGCATTCATACTGCGAACCGCAATCCCAGGAGATCCCTATGGCGACCGATACCTTCACTGCCCCTGCCACGCTCAGCGATACCCAAACGCACGTCTTCAAAAACTTCATTGATGGCGACTGGGTCGAGTCCTCGACCGGAGAGACGTTTGAAAACCGCAATCCCGCCGACACTCGCGATCTCGTCGGCATCTTCCAGAAATCGAATAAAGACGATGTCAATGCTGCCGTCCAAGCCGCCAAACGCGCTTTCGCCAAGTGGCGCCTTGTGCCTGCCCCGCGCCGCGCCGAGATGGTTTTCCGAGCCGCCGAAATCCTGATCGAGCGCAAAGAGGACTACGCCCGTGACATGACCCGCGAAATGGGCAAGGTTCTGGCCGAGACTCGTGGCGACGTGCAGGAAGCCATCGATGCCGGCTACTACAATGCCGGCGAAGGCCGCCGCCTGTTCGGTCCCACCGTGCCGTCTGAAATGCCCAACAAATTCGCCATGGCTGTGCGCCAGCCCATCGGCGTCTGCGGCATGATCACTCCCTGGAACTTTCCCATGGCGATTTCGTCATGGAAGCTTCTGCCCGCGGTGGTTTGCGGAAATACTTGCGTCATCAAGCCGGCACAGGATACTCCGCTCTCGACTTTCAATCTCGTTCGCGCCCTCAGTGATGCCGGCCTGCCCAAGGGGGTCATCAATATTGTCACCGGATACGGCCCCGAGGTGGGCACTCCGCTGGCCGAGCATCCGGACGTCCGCGCTATCTCACTTACCGGTTCGTCTGCCGTTGGACGCATCGTCGGCGGAATCGCGGCGAACAGTTTCAAGCATTGCTCGCTTGAACTCGGCGGCAAGAATCCGATGATCGTCCTCGATGACGCGAATCTCGAACTCGCCATCGAAGGCGCGCTCTGGGGCGCGTTCGGCACGACCGGACAGCGCTGCACCGCGACCAGCCGCATCATTGTGCAGAAGGGCGTGTATCGCAATTTCTACGAACGCCTCGTCGAGCGAGCCAAGAAACTGAAAGTCGGCAACGGTCTTGATGAAACCGTGCAGATGGGCCCGGCGGTCAATGAGAAACAACTCCAAACCGATCTGGGTTACGTCGAGATCGGCAAGAACGAAGGCGCGAAAATGATCTGCGGCGGCAATCGCCTCGATAAAGGCGACTACGCTCACGGATTTTTCATGGAGCCGACCGTGTTCATCGATGTCGATCCCAAGATGCGCATCGCCCAGGAAGAAATTTTTGGCCCCGTAGTATCGATCATCCCTTGCGACGGCATGGACGTCGCCATCGAAATCGCCAACGGCATCGAGTACGGACTATCGTCGGCCATCTACACCAAAGACGTGAACAAAGCGTTCACTGCAATGCGCGATCTGTACGCCGGAATCACTTACATCAACGCGCCTACCATCGGAGCCGAAGTGCATCTGCCCTTTGGAGGCACGAAGGCCACCGGCAACGGCCATCGCGAAGGTGGCATCGGCGCCGTCGATTTCTACACGGAGTGGAAGTCTGTGTACATCGACTTCTCCGACAAGCTGCAGAAAGCGCAGATCGATCGGGAAGATTAATTCGTCACCACGGAGACACGGAGCCACAGAGATTGAAGCAAATCTTTTCTCCCTCTCTCTGCGTCTCCGTGGTGGATGCTCTTTCAGGCTGATTTTCTCTGCGCTCTCTGCGTCCTCGGCGGTAAAATTCCACTATGCCGCTCACTCAGCTCCACGAGATCGTCGCCGCTTCCCGGCTTCATAACGTCCGCTACGCCATCCGCGACTTGGCCTGCGTCGCCGATGAAGTCACCGCCCAGGGACACAAAGTTCTCCCACTCAACGTCGGCGATCCGCTTGTCTTCGATTTTCAGACACCGCCGCACATCGTCGAAGCCGTTCACAAAGCCATGCGCGACGGCAAGAACGGATACGCCCCATCTAGCGGGATTCCTCAGGCGCTCGAAGCTATTCGCGGAGAAGCGGCGCGGAAGGGCATTACCACGGTGCGCGATGTGTTCGTGACCTCCGGCGTCAGCGAGACCGTCGATCTCTGCCTCGCCGCGCTGGTGAACGAAGGTGAAGATGTGCTCACGCCCAAGCCCGACTATCCGCTGTACTCGGCGGTGCTTTGCAAATTGGGCATTGGCCTGAACACTTATGATTTGAACGAAGACGACGGTTGGCAGCCCGAACTGGCCGACATCAAGCGCAAACTGACGCCGCACACGCGCGGCATCGTGCTGATCAATCCCAACAATCCCACCGGCTCGCTCTGCACGCGAGAAATGCTCGAGCAAGTCGCAGCACTCGCGCGGCGCCACAACCTGATCGTGTTCTCCGATGAAATCTACGACAAACTCATACTCGATTCCGATTCTCACGGAAACGATACTCCGCACATCGCCTTCGCCGCTGTCGCGCCCGAAGTGCCCTGCGTGACTTTCGGAGGCATGTCGAAAAACTATCTCGTCCCGGGATGGCGCATCGGATGGGGCATCGTCTCTGGCGACGCCGCCGCGGTCAAGACTTACACCGAAGGCGTGAATCGCCTGCTGCGGGCTCGCCTGTGCGCGAATCATCCCGAGCAATACGCCATTAAGCCCGCGCTCGAAGGCCCGCAGGATCATCTCATCGAAGTAAAGCGCAAGCTGCGCTCCCGCCGCGACCTTACGCAAAAATGGTGCGAGTCGACGACGCGCGTGAGCTGCGTGGCGCCGCGAGGGGCGTTCTACGCCTTCCCGCGCATCGATCTTCCCGACGGCGAAACAGACGAAGTCTTCGTGAAGGAACTGATTCGCCAGAAACACGTCATGGTCGTGCACGGCTCCGGCTTCGGACAGAAGCCCGGCACGCAGCACTTCCGCATCGTCTTCCTGCCGAATGAGCAGACGCTGACCAAGGCGTACGCAGGGATCGCAGAGTTCATTCGCGAAAGGTACGGAGAGGCGTGAGAAGCATGCAGTCCTCGCCAGCGCCCGGCGTTCTCCTGCTCCTGGCGCTCCTCGCCAGCTCCGCTCGGGATAACGCCCACGTGTTCGATTTAAGTTGACCCGCCTGGCTTCCTTCTCTTTTGCTGCCGCATCGAAGCTATGTCTTTTCTAAAGAAGGAGTCGGCAATGAAACGAGCACTTTCCAATTTGCGTGATGCGGCGGGCACCGGAGCGTTGGTCCTGATGGCCGGCGGACTGGTTTTCGGCAGTTATTTCTTTTTCACTTCGCTTCCGGACATCAAACGCTACCTCAAGATCAGCACGATGTAGGCGCCGGGCGTCTCCCTAGCGACCGCTGAACACGCCGCACTGCCTTGCGATTAAACTCACCACCAGGGAGCACGGAGCCACCCAGAGAAAACAGCAATGATTTCTTCTGTGTCTCCGTGTCTGCCGTGGCAAGGACTTTGACTTTCCTCTGCGTTCCAATCTTCCTCGGTTGTAGATTTTGACTCTTGCCTGACCTTCCCCTTTCTCCAGGAATCTGCTTAAATCGGTTGAAGCGCAACTGCGGGGCGTTCGGCGTGTTCTTGCCCGTGTCGAAAACAATTTGACGCTGGGTGTTCGGCAAGACTTGAGTTCTTCGGAAACGTGGTCGATATCCATTCGCACATCCTGCCGGAAGTGGACGACGGTCCCAAATCGTGGGACGCCTGCGTGGCCATGTGCCGCGCGGCCGCGGCTGATGGCATCACTCACATGGTGGCAACGCCTCATGCCAATGACCGCTACCACTACGATCGAGAATATGTGTCGGGATTACTCGAGCACTTGCAGCAACTGGTCGGAGACGCGCTCAAGTTAATTCCGGGTTGCGACTTCCATTTTTCTTACGAGAACCTGCAAGACGCGCTGGCCAATCCCACGCGCTACGTCATCGGCAGCACGCGCTACCTGCTGGTCGAGTTCTCGAACTATGGCGTGCCGCAATCGACCACTGACTCCCTGATGAAGCTGGGCGACGTCGGGCTGACGCCGATCATCACGCATCCTGAGCGCAACCCGATTCTGCGGGAGAGCCCGCAGCGCGTGCTCGAATGGGCCGAGCAGGGCGTGGTGGTGCAGATGACCGGTTCGGCTCTGACCGGATTCTGGGGCGAACGCACGCTGCAGGCAGCCGAGTGGCTGCTGGAGCGCCAGGCGGTGCACGTGCTCGCCAGCGACGCACACGACACCGAGAGGCGCGTGGCCAATCTTTCTGAGGCGCGCGATGCCGCCGCCGAAATCTGCGGCGACGAGATCGCCGATGCCCTCGTGACCGGTAATCCTACAGCGATCATCAATAACGAGCCGCTGCCATACTTCCCGCGGCCGGTCGCCACCAGCTACAAGAAAAACGGATAACTTCACCACAAAGACACAGAGGCAGGAAGAAGACGTTTTTTCTGTGACTCATTAGCGAGGAGTTAGCGCTCCCCGTTGATCTGCGTTTTGCGGGGCATTTTCCTCTGGGACTCGGTGCCTCCGTGGTGCTGGGCTACCGGGGAGCTGCCTCTCTTCTGGAATGCCCTTTGCCGTAGTTCTTCTGGCCGCCAATGCAGCTTTGAGTGTCGGATGACGGCAATGATCGTTGCTGATTTTCGGCTCTCCTGCGGGCAGTTAAATCGATTTAACTTCCGTATTTATCTTTATTATTATCAATAACTTAAACAGAATCTTTTACACAGTACATCAAGCTCGCAAACGCCGAGAGTGCACGTACTTAGCGGAGGTTGCACCATTTTGTGTGCAGCCTTGGATTTTCACCCCCTTGACAAAGACGAGTTGCGGAAAGACCCCTACTTTTGCGGCTGGGAAGGATCGCTGCCGGCAGGCGCAGAATTCGGCGCCGCCGTGCTGCTTGCTGGAGTTGGCAACTGCGAGGAGGTGGGTATCGCCTCAGACTTCGTTTGCGAAGCCGTTTCGGACTTGGGCGCGTCCGGCACGGTGGTCATGGCGCTGTCAGGATTGAGCAGATGATCTTTGCTGGGGCCGAGGCCTAGCTTGATCAGGGCGCGCGAGTCAGGAACTTCTTTGGTCTGCCAGCCATGATCGCCCTGATAGCGGCGCATGGCGTCTTCGCTGGCCTGATCCCACGTGCCCGTCGGCTCTCCGGTCAGATAATGCTCGCGGATGAGCGCCTCCTGAATGGACTCGGCGCGCTCGGAATCGATCTTCTGCTGCCCCCGTGGGCGCTTCGATTTGCTCCGCCGTGCCGATGCTTTCAGCCCGCTTGAACTTCGACGCGATGATGCCCGATGGCTTGCTGTTCCGTGAGATGACGTCCCATGCGATGCAGCCGATGGCGACGCCCCATTGCGCGTTGATTTCGTGGTACTCGCGTGTGTACCGGCTTTGTGGGTCGTCGACGGTTGCGCTGCGGGCTTATGCGCGCTCGTCGACTTCGTGCCGCCAGTCGAATGATGGGTGGTCGCCGTTTTCTTCTTTGCCGATGGCGTGCTAGAAGTCTGCGTCGCTGCCGCAAATGGGACACACGCCAGCGCCAGCAGGACGCTCAAACAGACCCATCGGATTTTGCAAACGCGCAGATTCATTTTGAAAAAACAAAGGCCCAACCAGAAACCGGCAGTTCATCATCCGCCATGGGAGGATACAACGCCAGTTCCCGTTGGGCCTTGATCTGTGGTTACGGGAGTGTTCCCGCCTTAAAGATGGTTCCGTCCTGTTTGGTGGTTCCGCGCTGGCGAACCAGAAGAACGACATCTTGACCGCTCTTCAAGGTTGACTCAATGCGCCGGAAATCCTCCTCGCTGTTGACGGGCTGCTTGTTGATCTCAAGGATGATGTCGCCACGAGCCAGATCGATATCTTCGGCGAACGAGCCGGGCTTCACATCCTGCACGATGACGCCCTTGCCGGACGGAATGTCGAGCCGGTCCGCCATCTCCGGCGTCACGGCGCGAACGGTGACGCCCATCCTGCTCTGCTTGGGAGCGTTGGCCTCATCGTTCTCCTGATCGTCGCCCAGCCGCGCGGCAAAGAGCTTGGCGCGGTCGGCAACGATAACGGTCGCGTCCTGGGGCTTGCCGTTTCGCACGAAGCCAAGCGTGACCTTCGATCCGGGCTTGCGCGAAGCGATGTCGCTGACCAGTTCCGATCCCTTAGTCACTTTCTGTCCGTCGACCGTGGTGATGGTGTCGCCGACTTTCAATCCGGCCTGATCGGCGGGGCTGCCGGGAACGACGCTGGAAATCGTGACGCCCGTTCCGGTGCCGTAAACCCGGGTGATGGCGGGATTCTCCACCGCGTCAAACATGATGCCGATGGATCCGCGCTCGACCCGATGTTCGGGACCAGTGAGCTGGTTGTAGACGTTGACCACGGTCTTCGACGGCAATGCGAAGCCGATTCCCGCATAAGCGTTGGTCTCGCTCAGGATGGCAGTATTGATTCCGATGACCTCGCCGTCCATGTTGACCAGAGGTCCTCCGGAGTTGCCCGGGTTGATGGCGGCATCGGTCTGAATAAAGCTTTGGAATTGCCGGTTGGGAACGATATCGCGGCCAGTGGCGGAGACGATTCCCGCGGTCACGGTTCCGATCTGACCGAAGGGACTGCCAATGGCCAGCACCCAATCGCCCACCTGCATGCCATCAGAATTGCCCATTTTCGCGAACGGCAACGCGTGATCCACATCCACTTTGATCACAGCTAAATCGGTTTCCTGATCGCTGCCGATGACCTTGGCTTCATGCTGCACGCCTGGCGGATCGTCCTGGAAGCGCACGCGAATACGATCGGCCTTCTCGACGACGTGACGATTGGTGATGATGTAACCCTTGGCATCGACCACTACGCCGGAGCCCAGCGAGCGTTCACGGATCGGACCGCTATCCGGACCGAGCTGTCCTCCGGGACCACCCCCGAAGAAGTGGTTAAAGAAATCGTCCATGCCACCGCCGCCGCCGTTATCGTCGCCGTTGTCGTCATCGTCGCCCTGACCGCGGCGCCGATGAATTCCCTTGATCGTCGATTCGGTATTGATGTTGACGACGCTCGGCTCCAGCTGTTTGGCGATCTGCGAAAAAGTGTTCGACAGCGTCTTGGGATTGGGTAGGGTAAGCGGCGAGGGATCACCGCTTTTGCTCTGGCCTTCTTTGCCCTTGACCCCGTAAGAGATAACGGTGCCGATCAGAATGCCGACCGACAGCGTGAGCAGAATGCTGAGGGTGTAGACCCAGCGATGATCTTTCATGCGCATCCAGAACGCGCGCGAATCCATAAGTTGACTTTCCTCCGGAAACTGTTAGGCCCCTACTAGTATACCCATTTGCACCCGATGGCTGGAGTACGTTGAGGCAGGAAAATACCCGCATCGGGTGTTGGAATGTTAGACGCAGAAAGAGGGCAAATCGTTTGACCAAATGGCCTGACCCCACCCGGCTGAATTGTAAAAGTTGGTCAGCATACGCTTTGGAGAACTTCCTAATTTCTGCTTCTTATTTCGCTTCGTAGACCGTTTTCCCGCCGACTACCGTGCGCAGGACTTTCGTCCCTAGCAATTTCTCCGGAGATACCGCCGTCACGTCGCGATCCAGGACGACGAAATCCGCGAGCATGCCGGGCTGGAGCTTTCCCTTTTCTTTCTCTTCGAATTCAGCGAAGGCTGCGCCGGTCGTGTAGGCGGCGATGGCCTGATCCATGGTGATGCGCTGCTCGGGAAAAAATTCCTGTTTGCCATTCTCGCTGCGCCGAGTCACGGCGGCGTAGAGTCCGCGAAACGGATTGACCGGTTCGACGTTGTAGTCGGTGCCGAAAGCGAGCGGAACGCCTTTATTCAGCATCGCGGCCCAGGCATAGCAATAGGCGGCGCGCTTGGCTCCGACGCGGGCCTCGGCCCAGCGCATGTCGCTGAGCACATGGCTGGGCTGCATGGAAGCGATAACTTTGAGTTGCTTAAACTCGTTGACCTCGTTGGGCGGAGTGCACTGCGCGTGTTCGACGCGCAGGCGATAATCGTCACCCCCGTTGGCCGCTTTGACGCCCGCTTCTTTCGCTGCTTTCTCGGCACCGGCAAAGGCATCGAGGGCCATCTGCACACCTTTGTCCCCGATGGCGTGGAATCCAACTTGAAATCCGGCGAGCACCCGCTCCTTGGTCATGGCGTTGAGCTTGTCGGCTTCATAGCGCGGCAGGCCGGAAGTTTTCGGATCGTCCGTGTACGGCTCGAACAGTGCGGCAGTGTGCCCGCCGAGAGAACCATCCATGAAACCCTTCAACATGCCGGTGTGCAGCATGAGATCGGATTGCGGATGCGAGGCGCGCTCTTTTTCCAGTTCGTCGACCGAATCGTTGAAGGTCAGCCATTCGCTGATGCGGGCGGTGAGCTTGCCGTCTTTTTCGATCTCTTCAAGGATCTGAAAATTTTCATATCCAGGCGAGTAATCCTGCGCTGAAGTCACGCCGTTCTGCGCCAAGTCGGCGAGCGCGACTTCGAAAGCGTGGCGGCGCTTGTCATGATCGGGCGGAGGAATCACGGCATCGACTGCGCTTTGCGCGGTATCGCGCAGAATGCCGGTCGGCTCGCCGTTTTCGTTGCGATCGATCGCGCCACCCTGCGGATCGCGGCTGGCTATCGTAATGCTGGCCAACTGCAGAGCGCGCGTGTTGGCGACGGCGATGTGGCCATCGACGCGACTGAGAAACACCGGATGGCCGCTTGAAACTTCGTCGAGATCCCAGCGGCTGGGCAGGGCTTTCACTGGCCACAAGCTTTCATCCCAGCCACCGCCGACGACCCATTCGCCGGGTTTGGCCTCCTGCACTTTGGCAGACAAGCGCTGGCGCAACTCGTCGAGGGTCTTGCATCCTTCAAGATCGACTCCCAAGCGCTGCATGCCGCCATCGAAAAGATGCAGGTGAGCGTCGTTGAATCCGGGCATGAGGAAGTGACCGCCGAGATCGATGACTTGCGTTTCGGGGCCTTTGTACTTTTTTAGATCGAGAGTCTTGCCGACGGCGAGAATACGATCACCGCGTACGGCGATGGCTTCCTCGCGATCGACGGAGGCAAAGGGCGAATTCGCAGGAACGCCGGTATAGATGTTGGCGTGAACGAAGAGAAGATCGGCTTTGAGAGCAGGATTGGCGGGAGTTTGGGCGAGCGACAGCACGGCTGTTAGGACGAGGGCAATCGCGATCCACGCGAGATCCGTCGCTCCACGTGAAAAACGGCTACGCTCGGGATGACGCAAATCATTTCCACTCATTAAAACAAATCCAGAATTAGAATTCATTCTCCTACCCCCGCGAGCGCGAGCATGGTCAGCAGAATGCGCTTGAGGCCGAGTTCGCGCCCGTTGGAATCAAACCACTCCTGCAAAGTATGTGCCCCGCCGCCGGATCCTCCGCCGCCGATGGCGATGGCCTCGAGCCCGAGCGAGAGCGGAATGTTCGCGTCGGTCGAGGCGCGTTGCACCTGAGCAGCATTGTTCAGTTGCGTGTCGACGGCGCGCACCACGTGCATGATCTTCGCGCCCGGCGGCAATTCTCCGGCAGGACGGCTGCCGATCACCACAACTTCGCAGTTCACGCCCGACGGACGTTTTTGCGCGGGCGAGCGCATCTCGGCGGTCAACGTCTCTTCTTCAACCGCGCGATTGAGCGCGAGGCGGAGCGATTGTTCGAGCCGTTCCATTTCCGTCATGGAGGTCGAACGAATATCGACCTTCATCGATGCAGACTCGGGAATGGAATTCACCGACGTGCCGCCGCGAATCACGCCGATGTTGAACGTCGTCTTGGGCGAATTCGGAACCGGGGTCGCGGCGAACGTTTCGATCGCCTTGGCGAGGATCACGATGGGATTGGGGGCGCCGAAATCGCTCCAGGAATGTCCGCCGGGACCGCGCACGATGACTTCGAAGCGCCGGCTGCCAAGAGCTTCGGCGACAATCGTGTCGGCGCCCGCGCCGTCGAGTACAAGCGTGTACGCGATCGAATCCTTCCAGCGCGGCGTGGAAAAAATATGGCGCATGCCGCGCAGGTCGCCTTCGCCCTCTTCGCCCACGTTGCCGATAAAAACAAACGGCAGGGCGTGGCGCAAGCGCACCGAACGTAGCAACGAAGCAATGGCCAGCAACGCGGCCACACCCGCGCCATTGTCAGAGACGCCCGGGCCATAGATGCGGCTTCCCTGCTGGCGAATGTTCAGAGGCGTATTCGCCGGAAAAACAGTATCGATGTGGGCGCTCAGCGCGACGTAGCGGCGTCCGAAGCCGGGATGCGTGCCGAAAACGTTGCCCACATCATCAATGCGAACGTCATCGAGTCCCACTTCGCGAAAGCGCTCGGCCAGCCACTCACCGCGGGCGGATTCGCCAAAGGGCGGCGCGGGAATGCGGGCCATCTCCATTTGCCATTGCGTGAGTTGCGGCTCCTGGGTGCGAAACCAGTTGAACGCCGAGCGAATCTCGGGCGATGCCGCCAGGCGCGTAATCTCCTGCTGGATTTCCTGTTTCGCGCCAGAGTCGGCGGCAGACGATTTGCCGGACAAAAAATCAGGCGAGTCTGTGCGCGCGTTCGGGCCCATAGGAGATATTCGTCAGTTTACAACGCATGGGAAGCGGCCGGGGATTGGCGAAGGCGGGACGTCTACGGAATTCCCGCAGTTGTTATCCTGAGCGCAGCGTCAGCTTTTTTCGCGAAGCCTCTCCTTTGCTCAGGATGACAGGAGAGTGAATGCCGTACCGGCTTTCTGTTCGACAACCGAGACCAGCTCGCGCGTGGCGGGAACGTCGATTCCATGTTTCTGCGCGCCGCGCAGGATCGGCCCGGCAATGGCGTCGAGTTCCGGCGGTTTGCCCTGCTCCACATCCTTCTGCATGGAGCTGCGCATGTTGCCGGGCAACTTCATGACGCCGGCGATCAGGGCGTTCGCGTCAATCTTTGCGCCCTCGGCGGTTGCGACGGCTGTGGCTTCGCGAATAACGGCGAGGCCGACATCGCGCCAATGCGGATCTGCCAGGATGTCCGCCGTCCCAAGCCCGGAAGCCGTGGTAGTAAGCGCGAAGGCGGCGAGAAAGACCAGCTTGCTCCACATGAGCGTCGGCTCGTCGTCGACGAAACGGCATTCGAAACCGATGCGCTGAAGACGGTCCAGCGTATCGGCAAGCAGCGGACGGCCGGTCGACAACACGTTCAGGCGAGCAAATGAAGAGCGATGGATGATGTGTCCGGGCGCGACACGCTCGGATTCGACCGCGATCGTGGCGGGAATGACTTTTTCCGGCCCATACTTCGAGCGTAGAAGAGCTAAGTGGTCGACGCCATTCAGCAAGGGGACGATGGCGCGCACGGATTCGGGATGAGTCAACGCGGCCAGTGCGGGCTCAAGTTGCGTGGCCTTCATCGTGAGCCAGAGAACGTCGGCGGGCGGAACTTCGGCGGCGACAGGAAGGTTGGCTTGGAAATTGCCGAAGGGGCTTTCCAGCTGCAAAGTTCTCGGATAAGACGCGAGCGCTTCACGGCGCACGACGAGCGAGACCGATGCTCCTGTGCGCGCGAGCGAGGTGGCGATGAGGCCTCCGATGCCACCCACGCCGAGAATGGCGTGATGAAGTTGTGTGGTCATGATGGGTCAGTTTACAACGTGGATTCGCTGCTGAGGTATCAGTGAAAATGGTAGGGATGCTTCGACTACGCGGCGACTTCGCTTCGCTCGTCACGGCTGCGCTCAGCATGACAAGGGGTCAGCTCTTGGCGCCGGCGTGCACGCATTCGAGGATCTCTTCCTCGGTGAGCGTGTGGTCGCTTTGTTTGGCGCGCTGGTAGATGCGGTCAACGATCTCATCGTTTGCGGGAATTTTGCGGCGTTCCAACCAGAACAGCACGTTGGATTTTCCGCTCATCGGGCCGATGTCGATGACCTGATCCATGCCGAAGATGTGCGAAGGCACGCCGGAGTAGACAGTGTTGGCGAGGATGACGTCGTTTTTGTGATACGCCTTGATGATCGCGGCGGCATGCACGCCGGTTGCGGTACGGAAGGCGTCATCTCCAACGACGGGATAATTTTTCGGAATCGGCACGCCGGTGGCGCGCGAAACCGTTTCACAGTATTGCTTCAGCTTGGTCAGGTCTTGCTGATCCCAGGGCGCGATGCTCATGAGTTTCAAATTGACCAGCATCTGATCGATCTGCGTATTGCCGACGCGCTCACCGAGGCCGATGGCGCAGCCGTGCACGGAATTTGCGCCGGCGATGATCGCAGCCATCGAGTTCGCAATGGCCAGTCCGCGGTCGCTGTGACCGTGCCAGTCGACACGAACTTTTTCGCCGGAGGGCTTCACTACTTCTTCCATTACAAAACGCACGAGCGCAAGCACGCCCATAGGCGTGGCGTGGCCGGCGGTATCGCAGATGCAGATGGCGCGGGCGCCGCACGAGATGGCCGTCGAGTACAGGCGCTTCACGGTTTGCGGATCGCAGCGGCTGGTGTCTTCGGTGACGTACATCGAATCGAGGCCGAGCGAGACTGCATACTTGATGGCTTTCTCGGTGGTCTGCAGGAGGAAGTCGTCGGTCCACCCTTCGGTGAAGCGGCGGATGGGGCTCGATCCGATGAAAGTTGCGGCTTCGATGGGCAGGCCGGTTTTCTGCGTGATTTCGGCAATCGGGCGAATATCGTTTTCGTGGGTGCGCGCCGCGCAGTTGGCGCGAATCTTCATCTTGTTGGCGACGATTTCGCGGGCCAGCGCGGTAACGGCTTCGACCGCGCGCGGACCGGCGCCGGGCAGGCCGAGATCGAGCGAGTCGATGCCCAGCGCCTCCATGAGATGAAGGATTTCAACTTTCTCCGCGATCGAGGGGTCGCGCACCGACGGCGACTGCAGGCCGTCGCGCAGGCTCTCGTCGTTGAGCATCACCGCGCCGGGCGGCTTGAGTCCCGGCGGATGATTCTTGTTCCAGTCGTAGATGAGATCGGAAGTGTTCATGGGTGAGTCCCGACTCTCGAGCTGCGAGCAGCGAGCGCAACTCCGCGATGTAGCAGTGAATTTTCGTTTACCCCCAGAACATACGAAACATCAAAGGCAGCGATTAATTAGATCTCGCGATTCACAGATCGGTCTCGCAGCTCGCTACTTTTTTTCTTCTTTCGGCGGCAGCGTCAGGCCGAAGACGGAAATCATGCCCTTGCCGGCCACGTTGACCTTCGATTCTCCGGGCGTGGGCAGATAAAGCGCCTTGCAATTCTCGCAACGATAAACTTCGGCGTCCGATCCCCAGGCCTTTTCAATGTCGCCGCATTCACACTCAATGACGTCCGTCGTATAAAACCAGCGCTTCAAATGCCCGCCGCAGAACTTGCCCTTCGCGTCTTTTTCGTTGCAGGCGCGCTGGCCGTCCTTTTTTACCTTCACCTTGTGATTGGGAAGTTGCGGGATGTTCTGTTCGGCTTGCGTTCCGGAAGGACTGACTTCGCTGGTCGCCAAAGGATTCGCTCCTCCATACGGGCGGCGCTTCTTTGACAATCCAACCCGCCGCCGAAATCGGCTGATGACGCCATTGTAACGCGAGCGCCGAGTGGTGAGCTATGACCTGAGGGTTGCGCCTATTTCGCCAGAAGCCCGTGGTTGTGTTCGTAACTGATCACCCGCGTGACCCTCCACACACCCTCTTTGTTCTGCCATAGCATGATGAACTTGGCATCCCCAATGTTCTTGGGATCGTCAGGGTGATGAAAGCGATGGATGCCGATCTCAACGGCTCCATAATTCTTGAGTGGGTAGACCTCCAGGGTTTGCGGTAATAACTCCCGCTGCACTTTTCCGCAGATGTTCTGCTTGATCGCCGCGAGAAACGGCTCTTTCCCGACTGACAAC
This sequence comes from Verrucomicrobiia bacterium, assembly GCA_035523795.1. GTDB lineage: Bacteria > Acidobacteriota > Terriglobia > Terriglobales > Acidobacteriaceae > Sulfotelmatobacter. The sequence continues at coordinate 24,846 of DATKQB010000011.1, forward strand.
CCTGTTTGATCGTGATAAAACTCCAGGTCATCCGAAACCATTGCACCCAGCGTGGTCAGGTTGCAATGGTTATAAGCATCGAAGAGCTTGGCGTCCAACGACTTGATCGTCTGAAAGAGAGGATCGGGCTGCGCGGCAGATTGCGCGTCTAAACACCCGACGGAAAGCGCCAAAAGAATAGGGAGAAGAAAACGGTTCGATTTTTTCATGGCTTGGAAACACTCCTTCATGCGGACGCACGTCATGGTTGGTACGCATTGCAGCCTGCGGCTGTTCCCAGGAAGGAGGTTGCGACCTCGAGCCGATGATGGCAAGTCGCTGATCCACGCTATATGGGCCGCCCTAGCCGCCGAATTCGGTTGACGACCCCATGGCAGCCCGAGCGCCGAGAGGCGAGCTATGACTAAGCTGTGAGCAGTGCGGGTGAGCTTTTCTTCTTATTCCTAGCCTTTTTATTCCGATTTATTCCGAAGTTTGGCGAGTGGCGTCAGGCTGAAACCAGAATGCTCCGCAGAAAGGGCTATGGCTGGCGAAGTCCGGAACAGAAGGTAAGTAACCGCTTGGAACGCAGGAAGTTTCCTCCATCCAACCCAGACTGCACGCGACCCTCTGCCCAGTCTCGGACCAGTGACACAAGAGATGGCCGGACTCAACTTGCCATCTTTTGGTTCTTCGCGGCGTCCAACCCTACGCCGTTTTCAGCGCCGCCGTTCCGTTCGCAATCGGCGCTGGCGGGGTAGAAACGGACTTTAGCTTAGCCAGCTTCACGAGCAACTTTTCGATCTTGCGCTGTTCGTTCGGGCGGGGGTGGCTGGTGGTTTTCATATTCTTATTCTCTCACTCCGACCGTTGCTTTGCCAGACCGGTTGTGGGCTGGGTACTGTCTGAAAGGTGCGTTGATGTGGAAAACTCTTGGCGCTACTATAGCGCCTATGACGCCAGCAGAGCGAGATCGAATGAACTTGCTATCGATGCTCATTCAGTGTGAGCGTGATCACATGAAGTACGTCGCATATGTGAAAGAGATTAACGACCTGATGAGCGCAAAGGAAAAGCGGCTCGCAGAAGCAGAACGCGTCTCTGGCGGCAAGACGGAGGTGTCGAAAAACCACGTCCATGACGTCTAGGGATAGGGCGCTATCGAAAAAAGAAAAAATATTACGACAATCCAAGATGTTTCCTTACTTCGGCTTCCGCTATCGCAGAAACAACTGGAAGGGCAAGCATACCGAGACCTTTAAGACGATCACGTGGAACACCTTCCTGGCTCACTCACGGCCTGGCTTCGAACACTAGATTGAATGGCGTCTGCGCTGCCCGCCGGAAGCGCTTGAATCCCGCCGAGGTCACCACGTTTCGAATGCGTTCCTCTCCCGCCTGCGCCCCCAGCGCCGCGCCGACTTCCTGTGCC
>DATKQB010000012.1:0-52366 GCA_035523795.1 Verrucomicrobiia bacterium
GAAACCGTGCCCGCATTCGCCGTGAATCCCGACTGAAAGACCACGCACGCCTCGACATTCTTGAAGCGCGCAATCTTCTCTTCCAGCTCCATATGGATCTTCATCGTGCCCGCAATAGTGCGCACCGCGCCTGATCCCACGCCGTACTTGCGCGTCGCTTCCAGCGCCGCCTCGCGCAGCTTGGGATGCGTGGTCAGCCCCAGATAATTATTTGACGCGAGATTGATCACCTTCTTGCCGTCGAAAGTGCACACCGGCGCCTGCTCGTCATCGAGCACACGCAGCTTGAAGTGCGTGCCTTTGGCCTTAAGTTCGTTGAGTTGATCGGTGAGGAAGGAAAGCGGATTAATGCGGATTGCAGTAGTCATGATTGCCTCGTGAACTTCTTTGCTCGCGGATTTACACGGATGAATCGAAATCAAAAGATAAGTTTAATCCGCGTTTGCGGCGAAGGGAAAGATGGCCATCTCCTGTCACCCTGAGGCGTGCATCTTTGTTAATCCGGGTTCATCCGCGTAAATCCGTGGCCAAGAAGTTTCCAAAGCGGCGAAGAAGTTCAAAACATGATCGGATTTCCCGTCTCGATGCTGGCTTCGCACAGCCGCTTTATCGTCTGGAAAAACTCCCGCTCCGAAGCGGTCAGGATGTCGCTCGACTGCAGCACGACGTTCACTTCCTTCAGCAGTTGCACTGACTGATTGGCCGAAACCCAGTCTCCCGTATGAGTTCCGTTGTAAACGACGCTTTCTAGCAGAAGCGGAAAGCGCGGTCCCGGCGTGCCCTGCAGATGTTCCAAAAACTCTCGCAGCCGCGAAATCTTGGTGATGTTGCCCAGGGCTTCCGCCACAAGATATCCGCCATGCTCGCAGGATTCGGCAACCCACTCGTCGTGTGCCTCCCACTGTTCTTCCGTGGGATCGCCTTCTAAGAAAGGCTCGCCTGACTCGTCAAAGCTGAGCATTGCCGGGAACGGATGCGGTTTGGCCTTCCCGTCTTGAATGCAACGACAGCGCACGCAGGCGTCGAGAGCCATATTTCAATCGCGCTTTAATTCTGAAAACGCAGGCCATGCGCCCGCGCCACACTACTTCACGCCGTTCGGATATACCAGGATCTTGCTGGCCTCGCCCGTTTTCAGCCGCTCCATCCCCTTCGAAAAATCCTTCATGGAGATGCGATCGGTGATCACCGGATGCAAATCGAGCTTGCCGCTCTTGAGCAGCGCCGTCATCTGATACCACGTCTGGTACATGCGCCGCCCGTTAATGCCCTGCACCGTGATGCCCTTGAAAATAATGTCTTCGGAGAAGTTGACCGGGATGGGTTTGGAAGTCAGGCCGAGAAGGGAAAGTCTGCCGCCGCGGCGCACAATGTCGAAGGCTGTTCGAATCGAATCCGGATGCCCCGCCATCTCGAGCACCACATCGACGCCCAGGCCGCCGGTCTTTTCCATCACAATCGAGCGCACATCTTCCTTCGCCGGATTGAGCACGTAATCCGCTTTCATGGCGCGCGCGATCGAGGCGCGATGCTCGTTCACCTCAATTGCAAAAACTGATGTCGCTCCCACCGCTCGCGCTACCGCGATCGAAAACAATCCGATCGGGCCACATCCGGTGATGGCAACACTCTTCGCCGCAATCTCTCCCGCCAGCACTGTGTGTACCGCGTTTCCCAGCGGATCAAGAATTGAGGCATACTCTTGCGGAATCGCCGGATCCAGCTTCCATATATTCGATTCCGGAATAACCACGTATTCGGCGAACGCGCCGTTCGCGTCAACGCCAATAATTTTCACGTTTTGACAGATATGCGCTTCGCCCGTTCGGCATTGCAGGCACTTGCCACAAGCCACGTGCATCTCGGCGGAAACAAAATCGCCTTCTTTCACGCTGGTCACTTCATCGCCGAATGCGGCCACCTCGCCGCAAAACTCGTGGCCGGGAATGAGCGGAGGATGAATGCGGTTTTGCGCCCAGCGGTCCCAGTTATAAATATGAAGGTCGGTTCCGCAAATCGAGGCGACCTTTACTTTGACCAGAACATCGGTGCGGCCGAATGCAGGAATCTTGACGTCACGCACCTCGGCGCCGGGCGCGGCCTCCGGCTTGACCACCGCGAGCATTGTTGCTGCCATAATTGCCACCTGTTCAGAAGACAAAATCCGGCCCAAAACCAAAACGTATGATTCTAGCACCGCGCGAGGGTTTGCTTGGTGATCCTGGGCTGCGGTAGTGGGCTACTTTCGAAAAGAGCCGAATAAATGAGGCTTATGGAACTACGCATAACCCACTTGCGTACCCACTAGGCAGCTGGGCAGAATAGCGGCTCGTCGCACAAATGACGCCGTGAGGAGGGCCATACTTTATATTCGAAGCACTGTTTCGACCTATACTTTCACCGCGAGCCCGCTTGTTGTAATTGTCTCTTGGTCGTTGCGGGTATCGTGATTTTAGGGTTTCGGTTGCTCCAGAAATAGATCTACTTTCTAAAGTAGCCCACTACCCAGGCTGCCGTAGCGCTCAAAATGAAACCGTTGCGGCGCGGCGATCTCGCGGGGGTTGACTTCACTGCGCGCAAAATCCCTCCGCCCCGGGGGAATGCGCAGGCCTTCGGGATGACCCTGTCCAGCATTCAAATCACTGGCGATCGGCCGAGAATTCGCGGCTTTCAGCTCGCCGGCTTGTAGCTCTTCGGCGGCGCCGTCTTGTAGTCCTCCGACTTTCCCCGCGGAATGCTCAGCGTCTTCCACTCGCTCGACCGCAGATGTTTCGCCAGGAATACTATCTGCCCAATATGTTGCGCGTAGTGCGCGATCTGCCGGTTGATCGCCTGCAGCACGGTGTGCGGTTCGCCGCGGATGGTCACCGCCTGCATCACATCCGCTGGCTTCAGCGGATCGATCGCAGCAAACACGCATGCCCAGCCATCTTCCCACCATTTCATGACGTCGGCCCGCGTCGTCGCCGCAGTGATTTCGAATTCGCGGTCGCGGAAGCGGTCCGGCTTTTCGCCATCGCTGGTCAGAAAATCCGAAAAGCGGGAACGCATGTTCCCTGCCAGATGTTTCACCAGAATGGCGATCGAATTCGCCTCCGGATCGATGGTGACAAAAAATTCCCCATCTTTCAGCTGCGCCATCGCGTTCTCGCCCATCCGTTTATGGCCGCGCAACTGCCGGCGCGCTTCTTCCAGATAATGTGTGGCTGCATCGCTCATACAAATCTCCGCTGTTTATGGAGTGGGTGCGCTCGCCGGCGGCACAATCGGATACGGCGCGGCCGCCACCGGCTTCACTTCCAACTCGAGTTCAAATCCTCCGACCAATTTGGCGAACAAGTTATAGAGTAATGCGCCAATGGCGCCTGCGATGAATCCGAGAAGCGCGTAAAAGATCGGCATGAACAGAGCGAAGCCGACCGTAAAAAATCCTGCCAGCGGATTTCTTTGTTGCCCGGCAAAAGTGCCCAGAATCCCGATCAGCAGGAAAAACGGCGCGAAGATCAATCCCATGCAGCCATAGATGAGTCCCAGAATCTTCGCCACCGAAAGAACGCCCACCGACTTGATGATGTGCATGATGTCTCCCTCTTTCCGCGCGATTACCGCATCCACTTTACTCTCGAAACTGCCACCGGCAGTCGGCCCGACGCGGGCTTCGCGACCTTTGCGGACTTCGTGGTGCGAATCCCTTGGTCATCCCGTCGACAAATTCCCGGGCGGAAGTGCAGGGTTGAACTGCAGATTTCCAGGAATATTCACTTGACACAAATGATAGTCTGAAGGTGCCGTGACAGGGCTGAAACTCGTGGAATAAGATTAGTGCCGTTCCAATAACGAACGCCCATGCCCTAGAGGGCAAACATTATACACATGTTGTCAAGTTTACTATTGCGCAACTCAGGGATTATGAGATGATGATCTTGGAGTGTTTCTCTTGCCATGGCTGATGTGATCCTAAAGAACGTTTGTTTGTGCGCCCTCACTGACGGGCAGACCCGCGTTTATGTCGCCAACTCTGGAAGGATCGCAAGCGTCACTGATCGTGTCAGTCTACGGGACAACTCCGAATCCTTCGAGCGCAGTCCTAGCACAGTCCAGCTTGATACCCCAAGAGTAGATCGCCATAATGGGGACGATGTACGGGTTGACCACGCCCAAGGGGATCTGCCCCGTTAAATTTGTCGACATTACCTGCTCGGCAATTCGAGTCCATCGGATACTCTGAACCATGCCACATACGCGACCTGTGTTCACGTTGAATACGGGGCCACCACTATTTCCCGGAACGAACATAAAATTCACCTCAACCACAGGGACGGTCTCCCCAGTTGGGAGCGTCCCGTCATAACGGCCCGTCACAGGTCCATATGCTGCCCGATAGATCAATCCTTGTAACGTCAGATTTCCGTTCACATCTGTGATCAGGGATGCAAGTGGGTATCCAACAACGCCGACTTCCGCACCTACTCGTATGTCGTCATATGCGATCGCAACGTAAGCTTGGTCGTTTATCCCGTTAACCCTAAGAACTGCCAAATCCAAACTAGAGAACAGGGTCAATTCTTGCCCGATCTGCGGCGTGGTAATCGCGTGTGATGTTGGGCTTGAACCTGTCACATTCGCGATGAGGCGATATGAGTCGCCAGCTCTATGGGGGTCCCGCGAATCGTTGATCACGTGGTGACAAGTTATGAAAATATCCGGTCGCACAAAGAATCCTGTTCCTAAGGCAGCGGATAAAACCGGAGGGTTGCCTACGGGATTTGGCCTATCCCTGATGACACTGAAAACGCAGTGTCGTAAATCAGCGACAACTTCTTCAAATGTTCGCGGTTCTGTTGAAAGCTTCCCGGTCGGTGGCATCAGTCCTCGCTTATTGAAGGGGGGTCTCGAAAATAATCCCCTCTTTCGGTGCAACAGAAGATTGTTTCAAGCGGTATTCCCCTGGTGCGATTCGCTCAAATTGCCCACTCCGCGTAATCACATTGTGTGTGATGTTCGTAGAGTTCTTCGTGTTTCGCATTACTCCGGCACGGATCATAAGGTGTTTTGCGTCTTGGGCCTTGACGACTCCACCATAGTGCTTCGCGATTGCTACTACTGCTTGGACCTGCGTGAGACGCTTGAGTTTCCCAAGTGGAAACTCTTCCTCCGACTGAGGGGTATAACGCACAACGATTCCCGTCTCCCTTGGCTCCTGTTCAAGAAGGCGAATCGTCGCGTTCAAATGTTCTAAGGTCTTTTCACGAACTGCAATCTCATCCATCAGAGATTGGCGTTTCGCCTTGAGATAGTTCAATGTTTCATCACGTGTTTGCATAGGTACTCCTCGTTGCATGTATCTAACTTTGTTAGGTTCCTACAACATTTTTCGCTTGACATCTCAAATTCCGCTTGTCGCATCATCTAAATGCAAAGTTAGGAGGGTGGGGGAGTCCAACCCCACCGTGATTGCGCACGGTTTTCCGTTTATAAGACGGGGTCCCGAGCAACGGGTTTCACCCTCCGCAAATAGCAAGCGGCCTTGCCCCGGTTTTGGACGCCGAAGCAAGACAACGCCGCCTGCTAATCGAACAAGCGTCAGGTAGAAGGCTTCGTACTGTGGAGGTCCGAACTTCGCCTGACGCTTTTTATTATTGGCATATAATCAAGTACAAGTACCATTCAAAATTTATATGGTACGCATCGATTTTTCAGATTTGGGTATACCGGGTCACTCTATGCAGACTGATAAAGGGCAGTTTGATGAGCTTCTGCGAAGGATGATTCAGACCACGCCACGAAAAACTTCCGAAATAAAAACTCCGAAAAAGAAATCTAAGCCTTCTCAGAAGTGAGTTTCTCGAACGGCAGAGGCTTTATTCCCGCCAGACGGCGCACGACCTCTGCGAACATCTCACTGCTGTGCCGATTGTTGAATCGGTACTCGAATTCCGCGAGGTAGCGATGCAGGTGCTTCGCTGACAGCTTGTGGAACTGGCCTATCAGGCCACGCTTGAATAGCGAGAACGCGGATTCGATTGAATTGGTCGTAATGTCGCCGCGAACGTATTCGCCCTTTATGTGGTTCACGGTATAGTGCCGCATGGAGAACTCTGGCGCTAGTGCGGCGGGATAGGCGCGGTGTTCATCGGTCATTACGCGCTCGGCATCGGTTCCGACATGCTCCGTAATAAACTCACGGAGAGTGTCGCTGTTCACGCGCTTGATATGCCGTAGGCGAAGTTCTCCGCCGCGCTGGACGGCTCCCATGACAATTTCTTTTTGCTTGATCCCGAATCCTTGGCCTTTGCCCTTCTGTTTTCCGCCGACATACGTTTCGTCAATTTCTACGACTCCGCCGAGCTTCGGTATCTCACCTTGCGCCATGGCTTCGCGAATTCGATGATTGAGATACCACGCAGTTTTGTATCCGCCGATCCCCAGATCGCGCTGTAGCTGCTTCGCGCTGATTCCCTTCTTGGCATTCAGGATCAAAGCAATCGCTTGGAACCACACTATGAGCGGCAGGTGTGTGTCGTGGAAGATTGTGCCAGCGGTAGGCGAGAACTGTTCGCGGCACTCCGCGTTGCGGCAGATGTATACCCATTGGCGGCGATTGGGGCGCTTGGCGCGTTTCTCATCGCGATCTGCCACGCGCTGTTTCGGCTTCCCTATGCGAATAGGCCGGTCATATTTTTCGACGTTCTTATCGCCGCATGTGGGGCAACGAACGATGCCGTCAGGCCAGCGCATCTTTTCGATGTATTGCAGGCACTGTTCGTCAGTTCCGAACTTCTCGTACGCTTCCCGAATATTCATGGGAGCATGTTAACGCAAATCTAACTTTGTGTCAAGTGAATAATCTTGCAGATTTCTGTTGACACTTTGTCAATAGTGCCGCAATATCTTGGGTGTTAGGACTATTCTCTACCATAAATTGAGATGGTCCTGCAGATTCAAGGGGCCCAAACACTCAAGGGAAAATTCCTTCAGGAGGAAACTTCACCATGGCAACCAAGAAAAAGGCGAAGAAGAAAAAGAAACACTAATTGCGAGCGAGACACGATCTCGCTATCCACGAGTTGCTTTGGCCTCTTAAGAGAAACACCTCTTGAGGGGCTTTTCCTTTTAGCGCCTAGGGGTTTGTAGCAATCGGGCAATCATCAGTGCAAGCGAACAAAAACTTCTAATGCCATTGGTCCCGGCTGTGTCACAATAGGCCGAACTGGCGGGAGTTACAACAGAATGGCGCCTCGGAAGAAGAGTGCGGTGAAGCATAAAACGGAAGAAGTGCTCATCCCCGACAAGCTTTATTTCCGCATCGGAGAAGTCGCCAGCCTTTGCCATCTGCCCGCCTACGTGCTGCGCTTCTGGGAATCGGAGTTTCCGCAGCTTAAGCCAGTGAAAAGCGGCACGGGCCAGCGCATGTACCGCCGCCGCGACGTGGAAAACGTCCTGCGCATCAAGCAACTACTTTACGAACAGGGATTCACCATCTCCGGCGCTCGCCAGCAACTGCGCGCCGACACCAAGCCCGACAAAACCCAGAGCACCATCCCTTTTCCTGCCCATACATCGTCGGAGCTGCAGCATATCCGCCAAGGCCTGCGCGAAATCTTGAACCTTCTCTCCACACGCCGCACAGGATAGCCGCTACGCTTCCACCCAATTCCTTCTTTCCAGAATCGTCGGCGGCTCATACGTCTTTCCTCGCGCCAATCGCCGGTCCTCGCGACGCGTCGTCCATAACAGCACTGGCCCAAGCACCGACGGCATAACGCGCGACAGCAATCCCGATTCATCTCGAAATTCCCGCCGCACAGCGCGAATTTGCCCGCTCACCTTGCCATCGACTTTTCGGAACTCGCGTTCCATCGCCCACAAAGCCGAACTGTAAATGCCATTGAGTCGATGCATCTCGTTCGCAAATCTCTCGCGCACCCGCGCATCCGGCCAATCTTTGTAGCGCTTCCATCCCGCCAGCAATGTTCGCGCAATGCGATAAAGGCTCGGTCCATTCACCTCGAAGTCGCGCCAGAACGCCCAGTCGAGAAAGCGTTTCGAATCATCGCGCGAGATCGCTGCGTGCTTGAAGTTGAATTTATATTGTCCATGGACGTCCGCGTAGTCGACATCCGGCAGCAAGCGCCCTTGCTCTGACATCTGCTGGTACAGCGGCGTCCCGGGCACCGGCGTGTACAGCATGAACTGATGAAAATCAGTGTTGTGCGAGACAGCGTGTTCAATCTCGCTGACGATATTTTCCGGCGTGTGATGCTCCAGCCCGATAATCGTCGATCCCTGCACGCGGATGCCGTGTTCCCGCAGTTCCCGCGTAAGCTCTCGCGTGTTGGTCCCCTGCAGCTTGTTGTAACGCGAGTGCGGCGACTCCAGGCCCATCCACAGCCACGACACGCCCAGCTCTACCAGTTCCTGCATGGTGTATTTGCGGATCGCGTTCGCTGATGCGAATACTGACATCGTCCAGCTCTTGCCCGCCCGTTTCATACGGTCGAGCAACTGCATAGCGCGATCGCGATGCAGCAGAAAATTTTCATCCATCACAAAGAACGATCGCACCTTCAGCTCATTCTCCATGCGAGACATCACGTCGAAAAGCTCGTCTCCGGTCTCGAAAAAATTGACGAACCTCCCTTTACCGCCAAAGAAAGCCGATGTCGTACAGAAATTGCATCCCATGGGACAACCGACCGACGGAATGATCGTCGCCGCGGTCGCCCCTTTGCGCTCAGGAAGACGAACGCCCATGATGCGTGTGCGCAATCCGGACACAATCGACGGATGGCGAATCGGCGCGTTCTCATCCTCGCCGAGAAAACGCCGCATCCACGCGACGCCTTCGCCGCGCACGATGTAGTCAGCATCGATCATCTCTTCGATTCCCGGAATCGCCGCCACATGCCCGCCAACTACAATCACCGATTGCGGCGAGAGTCGCCTCGTCATGCGGCACATCTCGCGCACCTTGCCTACATTGATGATGATCGATGAAATGCCGACGATGTCGTAACTCTCATTCGTCAGCTCCCGCGCGAAGCGCTCCCGCGTGGGGAAATCGAGCACCGTGCACGGGGCACAGATATTTTCCTGGATGAGCATGATGCCCCACGAGCGATGAAACATTCGCAGGGAAAAACTGCCTTGCGCCCGCGTGACCTGGTTGTGATAAAGCTCCATCGGATTGATGGAGCGGCTGCCGTACTCGTCATCCTGGGCGTATGGCCCGAAAACCGAGCTCAGCAAGACGCGCGCTTTGGTTCCCTTGGGATGGGGCCGTAGATTTGAGGCGTCGTTAGCTCGTGCCGGACCACTTTGTGATGGACTGCTTTCTGAACCAATTTGCCTTGGACCATCGGTGAGGATTTCCACTTCTGCGTTTCATCCATTCTCCCCACTTGCCGTTATCGTCATCATAAGAGCTTTGGCCCGCTCGCGAGCCGGCGGGAGGGAGAAAACACAAAAAGATTACAAATGGGCCAACTTAGAGCCCCCTAAGTTCATCAGAAACTTCTCTATACGCATTATCTTGAACCCCAGGCGTCATCTGACTAGAATCGATATCCCATGGGTTCCGAGCCACTCAAAATCGAGCACTTGGATCGCGGCGTGTTGAGCCTGCAAGGCCCGCTCACCATGGAAAATGTCCCGCCGTTTTTGAACGCCGTACGCCGCGAAAATGCCCCCACCGTCATTCTGGATTTTTCCGGTGTCCCTTTTCTCGACTCTTCCGGCCTGGGTTCGCTGGTCAGCGCCTGCACGTCCTGCATGAAAGCTGGACGCCGCGTCGCCCTGACGGGCGTGAATCAGCGCGTACGCAAGGTTTTTGAGATTACGAAAGTAGAGCAGGTCTTTTTGATGTTTCCCACGCTCGGGGACGCGCTTGAAGCCTTCACCAACGCCGGCAGCGCGTAGCCGGCAGATTTGCTCAAGCCGCACAATCAGAAGAAGACTTCTTCCCCGGCGCATTCACCGCGTCCAGCCGGATGCGTGACACTCGGGTCGTTTCCTGCAGCAATTCGCTGCTCAGCTTATTTTCTCCCGCCATGACCGACCCCGCGGCTAAGGCGAATCGCAGTGCATCTGCCTGATCCTCGAAATATAAAATCACCTGTCCCGCCATGACTTCTCCCTGGAAACCCTGAGTGTCGTGCCTGCTTGAAAAAGAGCTGCTTCGGACGAGCGGCGCGTACGGGCGTGCAAGGCGTGCTTGCTTCTGATTTTGCGGAAAGCGGCTCGGCCTTCAAAGTGATTTCTTTGGTTCCCGCGTGATAAGAAGGGCAATCGCCCCGATGCGGAATTCGCGACAGATGTTTCGCGGCTCAGGGAGAGTTCATCCCTGTTCGCGCGCCGCAATGTCGAAACTAAACTTCAATTCGTCTTTGAGCCGGATCGTTCCCCCAACCGCGGTCACCGGGGCGATTTCGTAAGCGCTCTGCCGCAGCGAAAATTCTCCCGCGGCCCGCAGCGAGCCCTCCTTCAGACTTAACTTGGCTGAGATCGGCTGTGGCCGGTTTACGCCGCGCAATGTAAGGCTGCCGCTCAGGGCCGCCCAGAACAAATTTCCGTTGCCGCTGGCCGCGACCCGTAGGCACTCATACACAATTTCCGGAAACGCATCGCTTCGCAGCACTTCGTCGTGCATGCGCTCGGTGATTTCTTTCCGGTCCTTTTCGCTCATGTCGCCCATCACGGCAAGCGAACCGGCGCGGATTCGCATTTCCATACGCGCATCTTCGAGCGTGCCGCCCAGCCGTCGAAAAGATAGACTTCCTTCGAAGTCCCGAATGGCAATTTTCGGATTATGCGCAAAGGCCGAGAACAAGCCCGTCGAAAACGCCTGCACCATGAATTCGCTCGACTGGCTGTCGATTACGTATCGGACGGCTTCCTCCACGATTGGACGAGTAGCGTGCACTGGTTCATCTCCCCATTCATTCGGTTCGGTCGCGTTCACGCCCGCGTTCAACTTTCCTTTCGTCCCACCACATAAAACCGGAATTTCAGCTCATCCTGCAGTTTTAGCGTTCCTCCCGCCACAGATGCGATCGTCACCCCGTAATCCGTCTGCAACAACGAGAACTCGCCATGCGCCCGGAACGTGTCGGCTCCGAATGCCACCTGCGACGTGAACGCCTGTATGTTTGAGGCCCCGTGTAACGATAGTCTCCCCTCAACATTCACCCGGTAAAGCGAGTCCCTAAGCTTGTCGGCAGTGATATTTGTGCTCTCAAACACCACCTCCGGATAGCGGGCCGTTTCCAGCACATCATGGTGCATGATGCGATGCAATTCGCGCCGGTCGCTCTCCCGCAATTCATCGAGCACCTCCAGAGAACCGGCGCGAATCACCACTTTCACTTTTGCCTGATCGAGCGAGTCGGGCACGAAGCTCACCGTCCCTGTCCAGTCGCGGATGGCGATCTTCGGGCTATGCGCTACGGAGGAAATCAATCCGCTGGCAAACGCCTGTACGGTGAATTGACTTGCTTTGGTATCGATCGCGTATCGAACACTAACTGCACTTTGCGGCGTCATCGTAATTACGCCACCGTCATGCCCGGCTCACTTCGCCGACGGTGAACTCCCCCTTTTTTGGCGCTAAAAACGGGTTCACCTCTGCGACGTCGATTACATAGCCCGCAGTTTCAAATAGCGATCCAGATCTGGCATGGCGTTTTGCACCAGGTTCCCTACGCCAACTTGTCCGAGGTAGCGTCGCACCATCGGGTTGGAAAGGATCAAGCCGGCGCCAAAGATCATCAGTGCCACGCCGCTCAGCATGTAAAGGGTATCTTTGTCGGTTAAACTGTCCATCGCGCCGTTGAGATGTTTTCCGTTCTCAGCCACGTCCGCCTCCCTGTTTTTATTGGAATGTCTGTTTGAATTTCTTTAGCCCGCTCGCCGCTCTTCGTTCACGATCTGCTGCACTTTCTTCTGGACTTTCTTCTGAACTAGAGACACGATCATATCCGCGGCTTGATTCACCGCAGCAGTAACTCTTTGGGTAAGGCCCACGCGTCCTTCTTCGCCGCCAAAATCTTCCGGCTCGCACCCCACCAGCAGAATCTGATGAGCTTTCCAGCCGCCCATCGTGCGCGCCATGCGCAGCACATTCAGTGGATTCATGCCATGCGTCTCAACCGCAACCGTTGCTTCTTCGTTCAAGCCGCTAAGATCCGGTTCGATCAGCGAGACCGTGCCTGGCGACTGTTGATGCGGATACGCGTCCACCAGCACGATCGTTTCGTAATCATCCTGCAGCGCGTAGGAGAGATCGAAGCCGCGAATGCCGAAATCCGCCACTCGCACCTCCGCCGGCAATTCGCACGCTGCCAGCCTTTTCACCACTTCTACTCCGAAGCCGTCGTCGCCGAGAAAAATGTTTCCAATCCCGGCCACCAGGATGCTCGGCCGCTTCGCCGCCGCTCGCGCCTGGTGTTCTTCAGCCGGCAGTGGCTCGATTTCCTCCGCATCGAAAAAGAATCGGTGCCCCGGCTGCCGCAACAATCCCAGATCTCGTCCCGGATCGTCCTCCAGCACGACGCAGATATGACTCTTGCCTTCGTAGTCCTGCTCGATGCTCTCCACGATCGCCACTTGCCCCGACAATGCAATGTCGAGCACGTCTCCGCCTTTTCGTGGCAGCAAGCGCACGCGATCGCCGACCCGCACCTCCGCCTCGCCGATCTTCACGTGGTCGACGGCCGACTTCTCTTCCAGCAGTTGCCACTCCCACTCATTCATGGCGTCTCCTTTCCGAGTGGCCGCAGGCCGCGCACCGCGCCGTGAAGTTTGATGAACTGTTCCGCGGGCATGTTTTCGGTTCGCTCGAGAATTTGCCGCGCCCGTTCGTCCGATTGGCGAATCTCCTGCTTTTCCTCCTCGGTAAGCGTCATGATGCGCAGCGAAAGGATCTCGTCAATTTCCGTGCCGTCGAAAAGATCGCCCGCGCTCTCCGGCGCGATTTGCGGATAGTCATACAAAATGATGGGGGAAGCCAACATGGTGTCGCGTTCGCCTGCTTCACCAACAAGAACCGGCCAGACGCCAACGTTCTGGCACTCCTTGGCGAAAGCCTGCATATCACCCGGTGGTTCGAGCAACGAAACGAACTTGCCGTTCTCTGCGCCCAGGACGAGGTGAGCGGAAATCAGCGAGCGCATCAACGCCTGGTCGCGGCTGCACGCGGGATCACCGATCGCCGTGGCATTGCGCACGACGACGCTGATCTTCGAGACGTCATCTCTCAGCTTTTCCGCAGTGATTTCGATTATTCCGCATACTCTTCGCTGCACCGGCCCATTCTTGGGCATGCCCGAAGCAATCCCCCGCATACCGCTGGGGAATACAAAACCTTCGCGCACCGGCTCCTCGCAGAGTCTTTGCATCGAGATCGGCGGCACGACCATCTCACGCTCTTCCGCTTCCTGCCAGGAGTCCGTCTCGGGTGAATCCTCATTCATCCGTAGCCGCAGATGCAAAAACCGCAATCGCACCTCGACTGCCGCATCGGAATCTCCTTCGAGCAAACATTCCGCCTGCAAACTGCACGCATCCGTTCCGGACTGCGCTTCGCTGTAAGCCTGCGGATGCAGCACACCAAAATTGAATCGTTGCTGATTCTTCACCGACGACGGCCGGTAGGGATACAGCAAATATCCCTCATACAGGACTGCGCGAGCGATCTCGTCAACTTTCTTTAAATTCACCGCCGCACCATTTCTTTTTCTTGCGATTCTGCTTCTACGGATTTCTCTTCGGCTGCGAGCATGCGCTCCATTGCCTGCTCCCAGGTTGGAATCCCATGGCGCGCCTTGTAGTCGCAAAGCCGCTCAAACACGTCGCGCCGCAGGCATAACCATGCCGTATTCGGATAAAACGCGTCCATCATTTCGCGCCACAACTTCACCGGTAGCGGAAAACGCGTTTCCTTGTCCCATGAGATGGGAGCCATCTGGAAATCGCTTTCCTCGAGCGCATAAAACACCGTTCCGCTGAACATCAGGCACAACGGAACGTCCCCTTCGCTCAAGCCATAAAAATACTTCGTCGCGCCCACGTTGAAGTCGAATGTACAGGGAAGTGGAAGATCGATCAGCGTCGATCCATGAAACGGTCCCACATTCACGTTCACATGCGTCCACAGCAGGTTGCGGAGGGTCTGGCTCCATCGCTCGGGCTCGCCAAACAGATCAATCAGCTTTTCCTGCTCTTGCGGCGAATAGCGCCGCCGCGTCACTTCCATCTGAACCTGGCAGCGCAACGCTGCGGAATGAATCGCCTCACTGGCGTCAGCATTCGTCACGCGCAGCTTCAGCAGGATCTGGGGCGTGGCGGAAAACTTCGCCACTTCCGCGCCTTCCACTCGGAATGAAAGATCAGGCATGCAGTTCCTCGCCGACGACCTCGGCTTTCGATCTCAGTTGCGCGAAGAATTCGCCAACTTTCTCCCATACTTCGCTGCCGCCCGAAAGTCCGCGCCAATGCATCCGGATCAATCCCACCAGCCGGTAGCAGGCATCGATGGGTACGACGTAATACTCGGCCGATCCCGCCTGCCGCGCGCTGCCCACCCGATTCACCAGCAATGCCTCAACATCCGGCTCCATCGACGCCAAAACAGGATTCGATTGCACGATCTGATTCCACGCCTCCAGCGGCAACAGCGATTCCGTCGCTCCCGCCGGACTCGGATAAAGTGCGGTTACGCGCTGACTCAAGCTGTTCTGGAAAAAGAACGCCAGGTTGATGGGGATAAGAAGTCCGTCCCACTCGGCATCAGTCATCTGGAAATCGGCCATCCGCCTCGCATCCCGGGGAACGCGTTTGAACTTGCTTCCGGCGCGGCTGCTGAACAAAAGCGCGCACGCCTCACACGCGCACAAAATTTTGCGCTCATTTAATTCGATGAGGTGGGAATGTTCCGCTGCCAGTTCGGCACTGCAGAGTTCGCACTGCTCCACGTTGCGCCGCGGCTTGCGCACAAACTGCCGTAGAGTCTCAAAACCCTGTGACGGATTCCGCCCCTCTTGCATGCTCATCATTGCCCAACCGGTTGTTCACGAATCGGCTATTCAGTCCATTCCATCGCTGCGCAATTGCGGACTTGCGTGTAATCCCTGCGATGGGCCCGCCAGCTTTTCCAGTCCCACGAATCCTGATGCCGCGGGCTCCTCCAGACCTTCAATCGCGAGCGAACTCAAATCCGGTGCAGCCTCGTACACGGCTTCTTCCAGCGTAGCCCGCACCGTTTTCGTCGTGGAACCGCAGGCATGACCATTCACGCTCGCCCGCAACCGGATCTCTGCTCCCTGGATCCCGATCAACCGCGCTTCCGCGCCCATCTTGTAAAGCTTCGAGCTGATTTCGCGCAGTTTGCGCTCGACCCGCGTTTGCAAATCGTCCGGATGCAGCCCATACAAAATCAGCAGGCTGCTCACCAGCGAGTCCCGTCCCAACTCGTCAATGAGCTCTGCCCCTGATTTCTCCGATTGAAAAACAATCTCCAGAATTCGTTCCAATCCCTGGCCGTGCAACTCCATCAGCGATTGCACCAACCCCTTGCATGCCGACCGCGCCGCCGGATCGGCAATCGCATCGAGTTCGTGCACTAACTCCCCGATGCGTTGCACCCGCTTTTGAAAATCGCTGTCTTTGCCCACAACCCTCCTCGCATTCGCGGTCGGCACCCGGCGTCCGGAATGAATGCTTCCAGAACCGAAGCCGGAAGCCCAAAGCCCGAACGCCGGAGGCCGACTGCGCGGCCATCGACTGCAGCGTCGACCAACCTCTATAGCAAATGTCCAAACGTCGGCGAATGGCGCGTCTCCAGCACCTTTCCGTCGCCCAGATACATATGCACGCCGCACGGCAGGCAGGGATCGAAGCTGCGCACCGCGCGCATGATGTCGATTCCCTTGAACTTGTCCGGACCGTTCTCTTCGAAGATCGGCGTGTTCTGCACCGCGTCTTCATAAGGCCCCGGCGTCCCGTAAGTGTCGCGCGGATTCGCGTTCCACGGCGTTGGTGGATAGGGATGATAGTTCGCAATCTTGCCCTTGCGAATTACCACGTGATGCGACAGCACTCCGCGAACTGCCTCGTGGAATCCGCAACCAATCGCCTCTTCCGGAACTTTGAAATCGTTCCATGTGCGGGTGCGGCCCGAGTGCAGTTCTTCCAGCGCCTGCTCCGCGAAATGGAGTGCACAGCATGCCGCGTACACCTGGAAATAGGTGCGCGCCCGGTCGCGCTCAATCGCGTTGCTCCACTTCGGAATCTTCCATTCGAATTCGACTTCAGGCAGTGAAACGGTTTTTGGCAGATACATCTTCACGCTGCTGCCGGTCGACTTGATGTAGCCGATATCCACCAGCCCAGCCAGCGCTGTCGCCCACAGCCTCGCGATCGGTCCGCCACCGGTATCGAGCGCAAGATGGTCTCCAGTGCGCTTGTCGAACCAGCGTGGCGACATTACCCACGTGTAGTTGCCGCCGAAGTCGCGCTTCTGCGGACGCGGAATCGTCGTCTGGTTCCAGGGATGATGCTTATCCACCGGATTGCCCAGCGGATCGCTCTTCACGAACGTTTCGGAATTCTGCCAGTCGTCGTAGTACGAACTGCCCAGAAGAATGCGGATATTCAAATTGATGTCGACCAGGTCCGTCGTCACCAGCTTGCCGTCGACGACCACCCCGGGCGTCACATACATCGCCCGTCCCCACTCCGTCATGTTCTTGTAGGTGTAGTCGCACTTCTCGGGATTGTTGAATGATCCCCAGCAGCCCAGCAGGATCCGCCGTTTCCCCACTTCCTCGTATCCCGGCAGCGCCTGATAGAAAAAGTCGAACAGGTCGTCGTGCAGCGGAACCACTTTCTTCATGAACTCCACATATTTCATCAGCCGCACGATGTAGTCGGTGAACAGCTGCACCGTCGGCACCGTGCCCACTCCGCCCGGATACAGCGTGGAAGGATGCACGTGCCTCCCCTCCATCAGGCAGAACATTTCGCGCGTCATGCGGCTCATCTGCAGCGCTTCGCGATAGAACTCGCCGGTAAACGGATTCAGCGCCTTCATGATGTCGGCAATCGTGCGGTAGCCGTGCAGATTGGCGTGAGGTGCCGAGGTCTTCTCGGCCTTGGTGTACACGCTGGGATTCGTCTCCTTCACCATCTGCTCGCAGAAGTCCACGCCGACCAGGTTGTCCTGAAAGATGTTGTGATCGAACATGTATTCGGCGGCTTCGCCTAGATTGACGATCCACTCGCCCATCGCGGGCGGGCGCACTCCGAACGCCATGTTTTGCGCATAGGTCGCGCAGGTGGCGTGATTGTCGCCGCAGATGCCGCAAATGCGGCTGGTGATGAAATGCGCATCGCGCGGGTCTTTCCCTTTCATGAAGATGCTGTACCCGCGAAAGATCGATGACGTGCTGTGGCACTCCGCCACTTGCTTGTTGGCAAAATCGATCTTGGTGAAAATTCCCAGGCTGCCCACGATCCGGGTGATCGGGTCCCAGTTCATCTCGACCAGATTTTTCCCTTTTGTCGCGGCCTCTTTGGTTGGCGCAGTAACTGTGGCCATGTTCTCGATCTCCTCTCCAAAATTCGTCTGACTCGCGTTAATAGGATCGTGGATGGTAGCCGGTGGTGAGTTCCGCACGCGGATGCCGCCACTTCGGTTCTTTATTGACCGTTGCGTGAGTGAGCGAGCGCAGCGCCGAGATGGCACGCCCATAGGCGCTCACCGCGCCGGAAGATACTTTCGCGCCCGGCGGCTCATCCATGAATGGCATGAATTTGTCCGGAAAGCCCGGCATGGTGCAGCCAATGCAAATGCCGCCCACATTCGGGCATCCGCCAATTCCGGCCATCCATCCCCGCTTGGGGACATTGCAGTTCACCACCGGTCCCCAGCAGCCAAGTTTCACAATGCACTTGGGCGAGCCGTAGACTTCGGCAAAATCGCCCTGTTCGTAGTAGCCGGCCCGGTCGCAGCCTTCATGCACCGTCTTGCCGAACAGCCACGTGGGCCGCAGATTGTCATCGAGCGGAATCATCGGCGCCCGCCCGGCCACCTGATACAGCAGGTAGAGCACAGTTTCCATAAAGTTGTCCGGCTGCACCGGACATCCCGGAACATTCACGATCGGCAGTCCGGCCTTCGACGTCCAATTCCAGCCCAGATAATCCGCCAGCCCCATGCACCCGGTGGGATTGCCTTCCATCGCGTGGATTCCGCCGTAAGTCGCGCAGGTGCCGCAGCCAATTACCGCCGTCGCCTTGGGCGCCAGCCGGTCGATCCACTCGTTTGTCGTGATCGGCTGATTGGTGTTGGGATCCGTTCCCAGCGCGGCCCAATATCCCTCGCGCTTGATTTTCTCGTTCGGGATGGAACCTTCCACCACCAGCACAAATGGCTCCAGTTTCCCTTCCTCCGCCATGTACCAGTACTTCAGAAAGTCGTCACCGACTTCGTAGGCCAGCACCGGATTATGCAAATGAACTTTCGGCAACCCGGGGATAGCCCCCAGCAACACGTCTTCTATGCTGGGCTGGGTGGCCGCTGTGATCGATACAGAATCGCCGTCGCAGCCCAGGCCGGCGGTGATCCAGACGATGTGCACCTCCGCGACAGCCGGCGCTTTCTGCGTGACTCTTCCATAGGGAACCGATTCTGCTGCCATGACGAGGTCTCCTTTCGTGGCTTTCGACGAGGCGTACCAGTGGGAGTTCAGGCGCCGGGTCGGCTGACTGAGAAGCAAATCCTGCCGTGCGGATTTGCTGGTGCGCGATTTGTGCGGTTTATGAAGTCCGCGTTTGCGGACGTATCAGAACCTAGAATCGTTTTTTTCGATTTCGGCTCACAAGCGGGAGCAGCCTCGTTTTCTTCTACTCTTTCGGCTTAAGGGTGGATAGGGGATTTTCCTAGGGTAAGAGCTGGTGGGGGCGCTCAGCTGCTTGTGGCGTTCGGTTTGAAAGGGCACGGCTTCAGCCGTGCCGTGTAAGGATCAACGGAAGGAACGAGGGCTTTAGCCTCTGGGGTTCGCTTTTCTCTCCGCTAAATCTTGCTAAAAATTCAGCTCGCCTTTTCGTTGATGCTCCACTGAATCGCGTGCTGGACAAGCTCACGGGCGCTGCGCAAGGCCAGCTTCTCCTTGATATGCGCCTGATAGGACTCCACCGTCTTCACGCTGATGTGCAACTCTTCTGCGATCCGCCGGGTGGAATGGCCCTCACCGATCAGCCGGAAGACCTCCAATTCGCGATCCGTCAAATCCGCTACTGACGACGGTCGGCCCGCCCCGCGGTTGCCGATATAGCGTTGCAACATCCGGTTGGCGATGCGCTCGCTGACGTAAATTTCATGGCTGAGAATCCGCCGCAGCGCCACTAGAACTTTTTCCGTCGCCTCTTGCTTCATGATGTAGCCCTGCGCCCCGGCGCGGAGTGCGCGCTCCGCATAGACCGACTCATCGTGCATGGAAAGAATCAATACCGGCAGTTCGGGATAGCGCGTTCGTACGTCCTTCAGCAGGTCCAGTCCATCCGGTCCATTCAGCGAGATGTCCAGGAGCAAAATATCCGGGTGCGCGCTGATGATCGACTGCATGGCCCTGGGCGCATCTTCCGCTTCTCCACAAACCATCAGGTCCGCTTCCCGGTTGATCAGCAGCGCCAGTCCCTGGCGGACGATCGGATGATCGTCGACCACCAGCACCCTCTTTTTTATCGCCGCAGTGCTCACCACGCTAAGGCTTTGATTCATTCCCCCCGTCCCCATGTTCCGCAAAAAATGTTCCCCAACTTATCCCGCCACAGAAAGTTCTTCGATGCCTGAGAGGGTCCCCGCGCAAATGCAGTGCACCAAGTTTTTCAATTTTCCCGGGTTTGCTCGCAAGGCAGGCTGTTCGGCGATCCTAGCACCGGCTTGTGCGATGGTTGGATCCGCGCGAGTCGCGCATGTCACAGAGCATTCCGCTAGGGGAGGCAAGAATTGCAGCTCTAACCTTTGGAGGTCCTGCCGGGTTTGGGACTTCCCCATGCGAGCGCTCCCCCAGCGCGGCTGTTCGCGTATTCTAGCTTATTCTTAGCCGGACGAACCTGGGGGATTTCACCCCCGAAGCGCCGCGTACCAGCTTCGACCTGCTGGGCACGGTTCGTCGGCTTCCACTGCAATTGCAGGCGCGGGCGGAATTTGAATATGTCGGCACAAAGCCTCTCGGCACCGGTTGCCTGCCGAATCTTCTGGCCGAATGCAGCGGAACGCCCGTAAAGGAGCTGCGGGGCGCGCTGCTTCGCGAGTTTATCAACGGCCGCTTCGATGCCGGCGTGGGTTTCCCCATTGCTTCCGGCTATACCGGCCAGACCATCGAGAACTTCTATCCATCGCCGATTCAGGAAGTCCTGGGCGTTCGCCTACCCTCCTATGCAAGTCTGAGTTTCACCTATCGCTTCGGTCATTCCTCGTCGCCTTGATCCTTATGTAGCTGAGAGATAAACCGATTTCAGGGTATTTCTTCCCATTTTCACCCTCCTTTCGGCGTAGTCCGTTGCCAAAATTTGCCACTTTTTCTTGACTTGCCGTCAAAACCTTGTCATAACTATCTGGGTCCAACCGGACGAGTCTGGGGGTGTGTACGTTTGGCAGAAGTGCGGCTGCAAGAGGGAGAATCCCTCGAAAACGCTCTGCGCCGCTTCAAACGCAAGGTTCAGCAGGAAGACATCATTAAGGAAGTGAAACGCCACTCCTTCTACCTGAAACCGGGCGAAAAAAAGCGCGTGAAAGCAGCGCTGGCACGTAAGCGAGCTCGAAAAAAAACACGCAAAGAACAGGATTAACGCAGTAAAGAGCCGCTCCTTCCCGGGGCGGCTCTGCTCAATCTGGCCCCCACCCGCGTTGAGTTGCATCAGGGATATTCAGTATCTTCCGGCATAAAAGAACGACAGTTTGTACCCACTTTCCTTCCTGGAACGTGGCGGGCCGAGTCCATGGGGTAGTACTGAGGGGGAGTTGTATACAACCTGGTGCTCCGCGCCGTTTCACCGTAAATTTCGCAGCCGGTGGCCGTTGCGGGGACGGGCTGAAGGAGCCATCCTCAATGGAATTTCAGGACAAGGTGCTAAAGTGCGTGGATTGCGGCAGTGATTTCGTCTTCACCGCCGGTGAGCAACTGTTTTTTCACGACAAACAGTTCAAGAACGAGCCCAAGCGCTGCAAGGCTTGCAAGGGCAAACGGGTCGCCGTGCTCGGTCAGGCTCCAGCCATGGGCCAGCCTTCGCGCTATCCTAAGATCGAAACCCAGGCGGTCTGCTCGGGATGCGGCAAGCAGACCACCGTCCCCTTCCGTCCCACGCAGGGCCGCCCCGTCTTTTGCCGGGAGTGTTTCCAGTCCAGGAGAACAGCCGCTTCCGCGTAGTTGCCCTTCCTGGATTTATCTTCGGGGCCGTCCGGACGTATCAGGCGATGCGTCCGGCGGCTTCTGCCTGCCAAAATCATAGAGATCCGTATTTGTTGAGGAAAGAATGCCGTATGGTCAGTACGCCTTCCGGCCGCGCTCGTCCTCTCGAGGTTCTGCCCATCCGCATGCTTTGCGCGAGCGGGGTGCGTTGCGCTTAAAGTGGGTCGCGCTTAAAGTGCCCGCTCCTGTTGGGGTCGTCTGGACTGACTACACGCGAAAGTGCGTTACCATAACCACGTGCCCGGATATTACGTCGAAAACTTTGGCTGCCGCGCTACGCAAGCCGATGGCGCTGCCATCGAACGGCAGTTTGAAGAGCACGGACTCGCCCGTGTTGCCGCTCCCGCCGAGGCCAGCGTGGTGGTCATCAATTCCTGCACCGTCACCGCCGCGGCCGATCAGGATGCCCGTGCCGCCATTCGCCGCGTGCAGCGCCAGAATCCCGACGCGCGCATTGTCGTGACCGGCTGCTACGCGCAGCGCGCTCCCGAAGAAATCGCATCTCTTCCGGGAGTAAGTCTCGTCATCGGCAACTCGCACAAGCATGAGCTCGCGCAAATTTTCTCTGCGTCGCAATTCGGCGCGAGTCGTGCGTCTGAAGGGTCTGTAGGCTTTATTCCGCTCGCATCCCTGAATCCCGAAAGCCGAAAGCCAGACGCCGGAATTTTTGTTTCCGACATCTTCGCGCACACCGAACTGCTGGCCGCGCCGGTCTTCGACGCCGCCAACGAGCGCACCCGCCCCAATCTCAAAATTCAGGATGGCTGCGACAATCGCTGCTCGTTCTGCGTGATTCCTTATGTGCGCGGCCAGAATCGTTCGCTTGCGCCCGACCGCATTTTGCGCGAAATTCAGTCGCTGGTCGATTCCGGATACAAGGAAGTCGTCATCAGCGGAATCAATCTCGGCCGCTGGGGACGAGATTTGCTGTGGGGCGGGCGCCCTCGCCCGCCAATCGCCGAGAGCCAAAGGCTGACTTTCGAAGACCTGATTCGCTTCATCCTTGCCGAAACTTCCCTCGAAAAACTTCGCATCTCATCCATCGAGCCGATGGATTGGAGCGACGAACTTATCTCGCTGGTTGCGTCATCGCCTCGCATCGCCAAGCATGCGCACGTTCCCATGCAGTCGGGCAGCGACTCGGTTTTGCGCCGCATGCATCGCAAATATCGTCCGTGGCACTATCGCGAGAAAATCGAGAAGATTCGTGCCGCCCTGCCCCATGCCGCCATCGGCGCCGACGTCATGGTCGGCTTCCCTGGCGAAACCGATGCCGAGTTCGAAGCCACGCGCCGCATGATCGAAGATCTGCCCTTCACTTATCTGCACGTCTTCACCTATTCCGCGCGCCCGGGCACGCCCGCGGCTTCGATGCCGCAGCAGGTTCCGGTGCACGTCGCGCGCGAGCGCAATCGCACTCTACGTGAATTGGCGGCAGCAAAGAAGCTGGCCTTCATGCGAAATTTTCTGGGTAAGAAGCTGGACGTGATCACTTTGAACGTGACCGGCGAGGAGCGCGGTATCCCATTCACCGAAACCTTGACCGACAACTATCTGAAGCTGCGCCTCAGCGGACGTCACGAACCCAATCAGTGGCTGAGCGCAGAAGTGGAAGATGTCATCAACGGCGCGCTCACCGGATCTCCAGAAGCGCTGCCCGCCTAGCTTGCCGCGCCGCCATGCAAGCACGCCGCAATTTTTTCAAGCAGACCGGCCGTCGCGTGAGCAGCCTCCAGGGTTGAGAACTCGTTTCCTAACTCAATCACCGGCGTGCGCGCGCAGGCATCGCGAAAAGTTTTTTCCGTGCCTGGAGCCGCTACCATATCGGAGCCCAGCAAAAGCAGATCGAAGCGCGTTACCCGCATCAGAATCATCGCATCGCGCAAGCTGCAGCTGGTGTCCACCTCGTATCCAGCGGCGCGCAGCAGTTCGCGCAGATAGGTCACGACATCCGCGCTGCGATCGATGCACAAAATGCTTCGTCCTTGCGCGACCGGCTTCTCCGCCTGCACAGGACCGCGATAGAACGCCTCGACGGCATGATCTTCCGATTCATGCGAATCGAAGAGTTTGGTGAGATGCGAGAGCTCGAGCACCTTGCGCACATGCTCCGGAACGACGCACAATTTCAGATCGCCGCGCGCCTTGCGCGTGCTGGTCAGCGTACGCACCATCGTACCCAATCCGCTGCTGTCAATGAAGGCCACGTCGCCGAGGTGCAACACGATCGCCCGCCGGTCGTGCAGCAGCCAGTTCACATGCTCGCGCAAGGCTTCGCTTTCGCTCCCGGCTACGATGCGTCCCTTGCACTGCACGATCGTGACTTTTCCGATTTGCCGTGTTTCCAGCGCTAACCGCACGTTCGCTCCCTACCCACTGCCGGAACTCGCTCAAGAATCCGGGGTTGTTCCAAGTTAGGGCCGGAGCTTACTGCCGCGCCTGCCCGCTGTCAAGCAGAAGAACGACCCTTCCCTCTGCTAGACTGTCGCGTTTATCGAATTATGGCCGTCCTCACAGCTACTACTTTATCCACGCCCCCAATGGAGATCCCGCAACGCACTTTGCTGGCAGGCCTCGCGCTCACCAGCTTTTCCGGGCTGCTGCTCGAGCTCGCGCTGACGCGTTTGTTCTCCGTCGTGCTCTTTTATCACTTCGCCTTTCTGGCGATTTCCATCGCGCTGCTCGGTCTCGGCGCCGGCGGCGTCTTCGCCTACCTGCTGCGCGCACGGCTCGCAGAGTTCGACACGCGCCCTCTCGCTTCACGGCTTTGTCTGACAAATGCCGCCGTGGTTGTGATCGTTCTGGAAATCGTGCTCCACGTTCCTGTCGCGCTTGAGGTCTCGGGAACGAATTTCTTCCGGCTCACAATCCTTTATCTCGCCGCAGCCATTCCGTTTTTCCTCACCGGATTATTGTTCTCGGTCGTCTTCGCCCGTGAAACCCGCCACATTCCGCGACTCTATGGAGCCGATCTTTGTGGCGGCGCGCTCGCTTGCCTCGCCATCGTTCCTTTGCTGAATTGGATCGGCGGACCAAACACGATTGTCTTTTCCGGCATCACGCTGGCTGTGGCGGCAGGCCTCTGGGCCGAGACAACGAATGGTCGCCGCTATTCCGCAT
This sequence comes from Verrucomicrobiia bacterium, assembly GCA_035523795.1. Classification (GTDB taxonomy): domain Bacteria; phylum Acidobacteriota; class Terriglobia; order Terriglobales; family Acidobacteriaceae; genus Sulfotelmatobacter. Next base: position 24,591 of record DATKQB010000012.1, read on the forward strand.
TTCTGGGCGTGGCTTTGGCTGTTGTCATCGCCGCCAATCATTCCGGACGTCTCATCGATGTTGTCTACGCAAAAGGAATATTCCGCAATCCGGCGTGGGTCGAATTCGCCCGCTGGAATGCGCTCTCGCGCGTGGAAGTCGATCGCCAAGGTGGGGCCAAAGCCGTTGTCATCGACGCCGATGCTTCCACCTACATCATGAACGCCGACCTGAATCACTGGCAGGGTACGGAGTGGGAGCACAACCTGATGGCCGCTCCTCCTGCATTGGCCAACGTGCTGCGGCCGCATGGCGAGTTTGCCATCATCGGCCCGGGTGGTGGCGTGGACGTGCTTCGTGCCGTGGCCAACGGCAGCCCCAGCGTGACCGGCATCGAGATCAATCCCATCATCGCCAATTCCGTCATGCGCGGGCGATACGCCGATTATTCCCAACACCTTTATGAACGGCCTGACGTGCATATTCACGTCACGGATGGGCGTTCGTATCTGCGCTCCGCCGATCAGCAGTTCGACGTGGTGCAGATGACATTGGTCGATACCTGGGCGTCGACGGCTGCCGGTGCCTTCGCGCTCAGCGAAAACAATTTGTATACGGTCGAAGCCTTTCGCGAATATTTCGAGCACCTCAAGCCTGACGGCATGATCGCCATCACCCGCTGGGAGTTCCACCATCCGCGCGAAGCGTTGCGCGTGGTGGCCGTCGCCATGGACGCGCTTCATCATCTGGGAGTGGAGAACCCTGCGCGCAATTTCATCGTCGCCTCGCAGGGCGAACTGAACGCCGATGGCATTCCCGTGGTCGTGCTCGCCAAGAAGACTCCATTTACCGCGGAAGAAGAGAATTCCATCAATGCTCACCTCGAGCGCTATCCCCAGCTCAGCGCCTTGTACACGCCATCGCGTCCGGCTGCGAATCCTTTTTCCGATTTGATCGCCAGCAACGATCCTTACGCATTTGCGCGCGGCTATGCCTACAACGTTTCGCCGGTCAGCGACAATGCTCCGTTTTTCTTTTTCACCCTGAAGCCTTCCCAGATTCTCGGTGAGCAAGGATTGCGCAAGGGCATCGATTGGAAGGTCAATCTCGGCGTGCTGGTTTTGCTGCTGGTGCTCATCATTTCGCTGGCCGCTGTGCTTGTCTTTCTGATTCTGCCGCTGGCCCTGAAGGCCCGAGACGCCCGCCACTCGCCGCTTCCGCTGTTTTATTTTGTTGCGGTGGGGCTCGGCTACATTCTGGTGGAGATCGCCTTCATCCAGCGCTTCGTTCTGTTCCTCGGCCATCCTACCTACGCGTTGACCGTAGTGATATTTCTGCTGATGCTTTCGAGCGGCGCCGGAAGCCTGGTTTCGCGGCGCTGGCTAATTCGCACCGAGCAGTGCTGGCTGCCCATTCTGCTGGTGATCGTGACTCTTCTGCTGAACGTTTTCCTTTTGCCCGGCAAGCTGGCCGCGCTGGTCGGATTGAGCTTCGCCGCGCGTCTGCTGATCAGTGGGCTGCTCCTCATCCCTCTAGGATTTTTGATGGGTATGCCATTCCCCACAGGGCTCCGAGCGCTTTCCGCGGGTCGTTTAACGGGCTCGGACAGCGCCGTCGAATGGGCCTGGGCGATGAATGCCGCCGCCAGCGTACTCGGCTCGGTGCTGGCCATGGTCATCGCCATTCAGTTCGGATTGACGATTACGCTGGCCTGCGGCGCGGGGGCATATCTATTGGCACTCTTGTTGCTGCCTTTTCTGCGACCGGCAGCGGCATAATGGAATCTCTATATTTTGTTATCATGCAGCGGTGGGCGTGCAGGGGACCCGTTGCAAGTCGAGTGATCGTGGCCGTCTAAAAAGAATCCCAACCTGCGCCATGAGGGGAACATTTGCCTAGCCAGAAGCAGCTGAAATGGTCGGAGCTGCGCGTCGGCATCACGGTCATTCTGGCCTCTGTGACCCTCGCCATTCTCCTGTTTCTAATGTCCGGCACTCACGGCTTCTTCACCCATCGCATCGTTCTGCGCTCCTACTTCGATAACGCCGAAGGCTTGCGGCCCGGCGCGCCGGTTCGACTGAGCGGAGTCGATATCGGCAATGTCGACCACATCCGCATCGTTCCCGACCGCGACAAGAAACTCACTCCCGTTGAAGTGACCATGAAGGTCAGTACCCGGTACATCTACGATCTTCGCAGAGATTCGGTCACTTCTCTCGATACCGCGGGAGTGCTGGGCGAAACCTATATTGATATCGACAGCCAGGAGGCCGTCGGTCCTCAGGCCCAGGATGGGGACACTTTGCCGACGCAGGTGCATCCTGACTTCAACCAGGTGGTGCGCGCCAGTCAGAGCACGCTGCAGAACATGGATGCGCTGCTCAAGCGCGCCGACCGCATCCTGGCCTTCGCTGAGAGCGGCAAGGGATCGATCGGCAAACTGATTTACGATCCCACGCTCTATAACCGCTTCTCCGCGACCGTCGCCGATTTTCAGCAGATTGTCGATGAAGTCGCGAAGGGGCAGGGCAGCCTGGGCGCGCTCATTAACAGGAATGACGCCTATAACAAATTCCTGGCCACGCTCGACAAGATGAACGCCATCATCGACGACATTCAGAAAGGCGAAGGCACGGCTGGCAAGTTCATCAAGGATCCTTCCCTCTACAACAACGCCAACGATACGATCGCCAACCTGAAGAAGATTACCGGCGATATTAATGCGGGGAAAGGTACGCTGGGCAAGCTTTCGCAGGATCAGGTTCTGGCGCAGAAAATCGACGATACGGTTACGCACTTGTCCGAATTAACGGCTGATCTGCAGGCAGGCAAGGGATCCGCCGGGAAGTTCCTCAAAGACGAAACTTTTTACAACAACGCCAACGAGACTATGACTCAGGCGCAGCAATTCATCAAAGCCTTCCGCGAGAATCCAAAAAAATACTTGAGCATCAAGTTGCACATCTTCTGAGGCAGGCAATCGGCTCTTAACTCTAAGGTAATCACTGTAGTTGCATTCGCCTCTCCTTCCGGCAGAATTTCCCTGCGCTCTTGTAGCGCTGAAGTCTATCCATCAGCGCATAGTGAAGAATGGCATGACAAAAGAGAGCCAAGTGCAGGATGAGCTGCAGGTCATCAACGAGCGTCTCTCGCTTGCGGTGGAAGCGGCGCGCCTTGGCACCTGGGATTGGCAAATCACTAGCCGAGATTCGCTCTCGTCCAAAGAGAATGAACTCATCTGGTCGGATCGCTGCCTGGAAATCTTCGGGCTGCCCCCGAGGACGGCAATGACCTACGAGCGCTTCCTGGAAGCCGTTTATCCCGAGGACCGCGCGCGGATCGACGAAGCTGTGCAAGCGGCACTGCGCGGAGAGCTGGAAGAATACGACGTGGAGATGCGCATCGTGTGGCGCGATGGCAGCCTGCACTGGGCGAATTCCCACGGCCGCGTTTATTTCGACGGCTTGGGCAAGCCGGTGCGCATGAGCGGCATCGCCACGGACATCACCGAAAGAAAACGCACGGAAGACGCCCTCCGCAAAAGCGAGGAAGAGCGCCGCATCGCTACGGAGCGTTTCGAGCTTGCCCTGCGCGGCACTCCCATCACCGTCTTCACCGCCGGACTCGATCTGCGCTACAAGTGGGTTTACAACCCGGTGGTCGGTCCCGCTCCCGCGGAAATGATCGGCAAGCGCGATGCCGAAATCCTGGAACGCCGCGAGGACGCCGAGCACTCGGAATCGATCAAAGCCGAAGTTTTGCGCACGGGGAAAAGTTTCCAGGGCGAAATGAGTGTGCAGGTCAACGGCGAGCTGCGCTCCTTTCACGTCAACATGGATCCCGAGCGCGACGCCGAAGGCAGAGTGATAGGCCTGAGCTGCGTGTGCTTCGATCTCACGCCGCAGAAGCGAATCCAGAAAGCTCTGGAAGAGAGCGAGGCCAAATTCCGTCTGCTGTTCACCAATTCGCTGGACGCAATCTATTTGTCCTCTCCCGGCATGGTGATCGCAGCGAATCCCGCGGCTTGCGAACTGTTCGGCATGACCGAGGAAGAGTTCAAGCGTGCCCGCCGCACCGACTTCATGGATATGTCCGAGGAGGCGCTGAACAACTGGATCGCCGATCGTGCGCGCACCGGACGCGTCTCCGGCGAGATGACTTTCGTTCGCAAGGACGCCTCAAGGTTCATCGGCGAGTTCAGCTCCGTGTTGCTGACGGATGGTCAGCAACTCGCCTACACCGTGGTGCGCGACATCACCGCGCGGAAGCTGACGCAGGAAGCGGTGCAGCTGAGCGAAGCGCGCTACCGCGACTTGGCCGAAAGCCTGGAACGCCAGATTCAGGCGCGGACTTCCGAATTGCAGCAGCGCAACGGAGAAATTTTGCGCATGTACGAAAGCCTGCGCGAACTTTCCGGCCGCCTGCTGCAGGTGCAGGACCAGGAGCGCCGGCGCATCGCCCGTGACCTGCATGACAGCGCCGGACAATTGCTCGCCGCGCTCAGCATCGATCTGGCCAACCTGTCAGATCAGGCACGCAGCGTCTCGCCGCCGTTGGTGAAAGAGGTCGAAGCCGCGCAGGAACTCGTACAACAATTGCATAAAGAAATCCGCACCACTTCCTATCTGCTGCACCCGCCGCTGCTCGACGAGACGGGCCTGTTTTCCGCCCTCAACTGGTATGTACAGGGCGTCGCAGAGCGCAGTGGCATCACCATCGAGCTCGATATCCCGGAAGACTTCGGCCGTCTGCCCCGCGAGCTGGAGTTAGTCATCTTCCGGCTGGTGCAGGAATCCTTGACCAACATTCACCGTCATTCGGGCAGCAAAACCGGTTCCATCGGCATTGCCCGCAACGCAGGCTGGGTCACGATTCAGATTGAGGATCAGGGCAAAGGCATCTCCCCTGAACGCCTGGCTGCCATTGAGACCACTGGCTCGGGCATGGGAATTCGCGGCATGCGCGAGCGCCTGCGCCAATTTCAGGGCGAGTTGCATATTCATTCCGGAGACAGTGGAACGCGGGTGTTGGTAACGATTCCCATCCCCCAAGGTATGGCCCGTGACGAGGAAAGCGGCATTGAGCCCTGGCCGCAGGCTGTGTAGGCCATATCTCCAAAACATGGTCCGAAAAAAATCCTGGTCTTGTTCTTAAGTTGTAACCAATGCTGTTGCCAGTAGCTGGTATAAATCATGCACGTGAGAAAGGAGTCCCTTCAGTGCGGGAAGAGACTCGGAAGGTGATCTGTATCATTTGTAATCGTCCTATCGAGAGCTGGCAACGTCCCTCCGTTCTTCTCGAGGACGGCAGCGAAGTTCACATGGAGTGCTATAAGCCCGAGATTAAGATCGATCCCGGTAAACCGCCAAACTGATTTGTAGTCGGCGGTTGGAAGTATGCTTGAAGGCTCGGGTGGCGCTCCAAAGCGAGAACGTCGAACGCCAGTGCCCCTGCGCGTTAGTACATGATTGTGCGCGTCAGGTGATGCGGCCACCACGTCGTGTGGTAGTGCGTCCACAGGCGGGCATCGATTTGCGGAATAATGATTTGCGGAATGTTGCCCTGCTGAACATCTTTCTGCTGATCCGCGGCGCGAATGCGGTTGATCTCGTCCGTGAGCAGCGCCGTGGCGTAGAGGCAATGGGCGCGAATCTCGATTTCCTGCCGGCTGTCGCGTGGAATCAACTGATAGCTGTTGATGGCGTGCTCAAGCTCCGGTGAATAGCTCGTCATCCCCATCACACGTAGTGCCACCGGAACGATGTAGTCGGCGAAGGCGGTCATCTTCTCGGGATCTTCCAGCTTGAACGCCCCGGCGGGGCCCAATCCCGCATAGATTTGCCAGTAGCCAAGCTGTGTGAGCTTGTAAAACTTGATTTCATGGCCGTCATACTGGCTGACGTCGTTGTAGCGGGGGAACTCAGCGGCGAGACGCTCCACCAGCCCCTTGCCATTGTCGTAAAGGCGGGGCGAGCAGGAGCGGATGAAGTTGTAATAGCGGCCATCGTATTTCGCGGCCAGCACCGCGCCCACCTGCCGGAATAACTCCGTCTTCTCGTCGAGCATGGGCATTTCGATGTTGCCCGCGAAGATTTTTTCCATGTCGGCGCGCGTGATCTTCGCCAGGAATTTTCCATCGAGCACCGGAATGCCGCTGTCCATGGCGCGCTTGAGACAGCCGAACATGGCTTCGGAATCCGAAAGATGCTCGCCCGCGTAGTCGATCTGAAATTTCACGTGCGTTTTGAAATCGGTGAACGCGGTGTCGATGGTGTTGGCCACCATGATGAAGTCCATGGCCACGTCGGGTGTCTTCTCCAGGCCGAAAGGGATAGCGAGGTTGGGCAGGGGCAATTCTTCGTAGGCCATCCAGGAAGCGACCTCGCGGATCTTCTCGTAGTGCGTGCGGACGTCGCGGGAGGTCTCGATCACGGGCCGCAGACTTTCGGTCACCGGACTGCCCTGCGGACGCGGCCAGGGGATGGCTTCGGATTTTTCGAAGGGCGCAGATGTTTCAGAGCGCGAAGGTAAGGCGTGAGCTTTGGATGCGACGGCGGCGGCGCTGACAGCCGACATTCCTTGCAGAAGTTGGCGGCGAGTGAAGGTCATGGGGTCCCTGTATCCGTGAAGGTGTGGTGGAAATTTTTCGCAAGCATCTTATGGAGGATACGAGCAGCAAGTCAACGAACTTGAACGAGATTAACCGCAAAGGGCGCAAGGGCCGGAAAGGAAATCACCTTGGCGCTCTTCGCGCGCCTTCGCGGTTTAGCGAAAGTTAGAACTCTGCTGGAAATCGCCCCTCAGGAAGGTCTCAGTGCGCGCCGACGGCGGCTTCGACCTGGACGTTTCGCAGGAAATCCGCAGCCTCTTCCGGGATCACGGTGTTGATGAACATTCCCGAGCCAAGTTCGAATCCGGCGGTCCGGGTCAGGCGCGGAATGATGCTCATGTACCAGTGGAAATAACGCACGCCCACGCACTCGGCGGGTGCGGTGCGGAGGGTGAAATTGAAATCCGGATCGGCGAGGCCAACGTAGAGCTTGGCCAGAACGGTGCGCAGCACGCGGCCGAGTTCGCTCATTTCGCTCGAGCTGATGTCGCCGAAGCTGGCCATGTGACGGCGCGGATAGATGTGAGTGAAAAATGGCGAGGGCGAAGCGAACGGCTCGGCGGCGACGAAATGCTCGCTCTCCAGCACAATACGTTTTTGCTCGTGCAGCTCCTCTTCGATCATCTGGCAGAAAATGCAGCAGCCAAAATCGTCATAGTGGCGCAGCGCTTCCTGAAAGCGCTCCCGCACCTGGTGCGAAATGACGGGCGCGGCGATGATTTGCGAGTGCGGATGCTCAAGGCTGGTGCCGGCGTCCACGCCATGATTTTTGAAAATCGTTACGTGGGCGACGCGCGGATCGAGGCTCAGCTGGTCGTAGCGCATCTTGTAAAGGCGCAGGATGTCGGCCACGTGCGAATCCGGCATTTGCGCCATCGCCAGAGAATGATCGGGCGTCTCCACAATCACATCGTGCACGCCGAAGCCATCCATCGAGCGCATGGAGCGGTGGATGGTGCGTTGCGGCTGGCGGTCAGGAGATAACGCCGCGAATTTATTGGGAATCACGCGCGCTTTCCATCCTTCGCCATCGCGCAGGCGCAGAACTTCCGGCGGAGTCTGATCTTCGTGGCCGGGACAGAAAGGACACTTGGGCGAAAACGATACCGCCGGCTTGGCCTCACGCTTGACCGCCATTTGATCCGGACGCTTGGCGCGTTCGGTGGCGATGACAACCCATTCCTTGGTCATGAAGTTCTGCCGCAGCTCAGGCATGATGCGCTCCCTTGTGTTTTGAATTAGTGAGAATTCATGAAATTGGGACGAATTGATTGTACGGCTGAGATCGTGGCATGTGAGGGGCCAAAGCGGGCGTACGAATGGCGCGCGAGCATTTGCGGTGGGGTGATAAGGAAGGTCGCCTCGCGCCTATTGCGAAGCAGAGTGCGCTTCGCGGCGCGGTGGCTCCCTCAGGTCCTTCGACTCGCGCAAAGGCGGCGCTCGCTCAGGATGACAACTCATCCCAGTTTTTGGTTTTGAAAGATCAAAATCCGAACGCGGTATCGGTCCAGTGCAGGGATTCTTCGACTCGCGCTCGCTTGCGCTTCCGTCGCTCAGGATGACAGATCCTTACAGTTCCAGAGAGATGTGGCAGATGCGGCCAATGAGATAGTCGGAAGGGGATTTCTTTTCTTCGATATGGATGACTTCGATCGGGGCGGACTGACTATGGGGACGTAAGATTAAATCATTTTCTGCCACTTCTGCATAACGAATTAAACAAATTCCGTTTTTCAGAACAGCGTACATATTTGGCTCGCCCTTGCGATAAGGCGAAAGTGCGTTGTAATGGCGGTCGAGGAGCAGGACGGCGCCGGGCGCCAGGCGAGGCTGCATGGGCTGGGTGTCGCGGGCTTCGAGCCGGATGAGGACGAAGCGCTGCCAGCCGGAACGGTTGCCCTCGGTTTCAGTCCGCAGGCGCTTCAGGAAGGTCTTTTTGAACTTGTGGATTTCCTTGACGTGCATGCTGGGAATGAGAGGTTCGGCGGCAAAGGCGGGTTCGATGAGGAGGATGTTTTCGAATTCGTCTCCGCTGGGAGGAACGATGGTGGCGCGCTTGTTGACTTCGGCGGGGTCGAGCAGATCGAGGACGGAAAGATGCTGAACCTGCAGGACTTTGTCCATCCCTTCCAGGCTCAGGCCGCGTTTGCGGTTGAGGAAATTGGAGATGTGGGCTTGTTTGAATCCGGTCTGCTGGGCCAGCTTGAGGCCCGTCAGTTCGCCTGTTTCGATACGCTCCCAAAGGATCTTGCGGAGGTTCTCCTGCAGGACTTTGAACTTCATAGGCGGAGTATAGCATCGCGCTAAGCGGCAGGGCGGAAGGCTTGAGAGACGCGGCTTTTGGCGGTCTGGAAGGTTTTAAGCTGGGTGAGTGAAACTTTTTTTGGTCTGAATATTTGCTTTGGCTTCGCTGCTGGCCGCTGCCCCATTTTGAAAAGAGCAAGGGCAGCTAAGTGTACGGCGCAGTGCATGTTAGCAACTGGAATTCCGTTTGAAGGGAGCTCCAAATGGCAGGCTAGGCAAGGGGTAGAGAAGTTTTCCACAGGCAAGTGATGTTCATGTAACCTTGACTGAAAATTTCCACAACGATAGCATCGGCGCAACTATGAGCCGGAAATGCTTCATGGGACAAGGCGATGACCAGAAACCCAGACAATTCGAGCGAGGAGCGGAATTTTGGGGAGTTTCGGCGGAAGGTGCGGGCGGCCGAGGTGTTGTCGGCGTCCATGGAGCAATTATTGCTGGCGCTGCGTTTCACGGGACGGGTGAGCGTGGTGATGCAAAACGGGCGCGTGCTCAAGTCGGGCTATGAGGAAGGATATTTCCGGCAGCGGCCGGGATCCGGGCTCGAGGATGAGTTTGCGCCGAAATTTTAGAAGTTGGAGGAGTCCCGGGCAAACATCAGCGCAAAGGCGAGGCCGAAGCTAATTTCCTTGAACTCCGCACGATCGGAGATTCACAAAACTAAATAGGCCCGAACAGGTCAGCGTAAAGGCACCCGGCAGGTCATCGTAAGAGAAACGAGCCCTGCGTTTGGTTTCCGCAAAGAGAGTGGCGGAAATCGACGCAGGGCTTTTGTTTTTCAAAGTGAGTGCCGCGGGGAGGGGCGATTCATGCTCTCTTGATCGTTTTGTGCAGAGAGCACAGCCGTGGCGGAAGTGCAGAGCCAGCGAGGACGGATTGGGCAAAACAGGCAGTTTTAATTTCCTGGAGGAGTGAATGAGGCGTAATCGAGATGATGAAGGAAACAGCATTGTGAGGGTGGAGTTGAAGTACTGCGAGCGCTGTGGAGCTTTGTGGGTGCGCGAATGCGGGGCAGGCGTGATGTATTGCGAGAAGTGCCAGGGCGAAGTGGCCGAATTACCGATTCCGACGAGGAGAAAACCGGGTCGCCCGCGACGGCCGGTGCTCCCTGTGAGGCGCGGGACGTTGATCGAGGACATGCCCGGGGATGAGATGGAACTCGAGGCCGCGGGAGGTGTGCAATGAGCGGCGTGATCGCATGGATGGCGGCGGAAGCGGATGAAAGTTGGCTTGCGGGGGTGAACGGATCCACTACAGAGGACACAGAGGAGGACAGAGGCCAGATTCGTTGCGACGCGAAGGAGAATCCCCACCTCTGGCAAAAGCAGCCAGAAGTGGGACACCCGGAGATAGTTGGGGAAGGTTTGGTGGCGCATTCGTTTCCTGCAGATGGCGTTGGGGAAACGTTGTATTGCGTGGCGGACGAGGGAGACTTGTCGACCACGACGGAAGAACGACCGCCGGAGTTTCCTCCAGAGCTTGAACCGGAGGAGGTGCGGGAGCAAGAACGGCAAAGGAGGATTTATCGAGGAAGGACGATTTCGATGCTACGGCGGTATCTGCGGTACTCGATCGAGACGGGAAGACTTCCGTCATTGCTGGGGCGGGAATTTTTCCGGTCGAAGGTGACGTCGTACTCAGTGGCGACGTTTGAGGATCGGGTGATCTTCGTGCATGACATGGAGAGTTGCCTGGACCGGCTGGATGAATTTTCGCGGCAGCTGATTGCGAGGCACATCCTGCAAGAGCACGATCAGGAGGCGACGGCGCGTTTGCTGCAGTGCACGGGGCGGACGGTGCGGACGTATATGCCGATTGTGCTGGATACGCTGAGCGAGATCTTGCTTGAATTGGGACTGATGGAGCGAACATTCCCGAATCGGGAAAAATCTTGTCAAGGGGGTCTGGAGGGCGAAAATTTTGTAAGTGATTCATGCGAAAGGAAAAATAATTTTTAAAATTTTTCCGGTTAATTGTTAGCAATTTGCTATTCTGAAAATAGAGAGGGAGAAAAAGAGAATCTCCTGTTGCAGAAGGCGCGCTTTCGGGCGCGCCTTCTGATTTTTGGAGGGAAGAGGATTTGGGTGCTCGCGCGCGATCTTTTACTACAGAGGGCGCGGAGTGGAAATCAAACCTCCGTTCATGGCAGGACCAGAAGCGGGGGACGGCCGGGTAGGGATTCTTCGACTCGCACTCGCGTGTGCTCGTGCTCGCTCAGAATGACAGATGAACACAGGGTCCCTCGACACGCCGTTGCTTTCGCTCCGGCTCGCTCGGGATGACAAAGAAGTTTGACGAAGCCGGGACGAGACCCTACTTTCTGCGTATCCCAGCTGTGATTGGTTTGGAAAGAGTGAAAGTTGCGCGCGGGATTGCAAGATTCTCGGAAATGCATAGATCCTTCGCGGCGAAGGCTGCCGCTCAGGATGACAAGATCAAAGTCCCCACCCTGTCGCAAAGAGCACGACAAGGGTGGGGCACCCGCGGCGGCAACTTTTATTTGGATGTTGGGGCAATCATGAAGAAGAAGGCAAAACGAGTAACCAAGACGAAAGAGAAAAAAACGGTCAAGAAGCAGTGTGTCGTGCGGAAGCCGAAAGATACGGAGAAGGTGCGGCAGGAGATCGCCGGGATGGTGAAGGCTGGTGCGAAACAGATCACCAAGGCGGTGATGGGGCACGCGACGAATGGAGAGTTGGCGCAGGCGAAATATCTGTTCGAGATGGCGGGGATTTTTCCGAAGCCGACGGAAGGCGACGAGGCGACGCCCGAGGAAGACTGCCTGGCGAAGACTTTGCTGGACCGGATCAACCAGGAAGCGGAGAAGAATGAGAAGATCGAGGACACGAGTAGCGTGAAGGTGGATGAAACCGCGACTGTGGCGGGGAGTTAATACGAGTGGTTTTCACTATAGGGATTCTTCGACGCGCGCTCGCGTGCGCTCACGCTTGCTCAGAATGACAACTTATTTTTTAAGCTCACTGCAGAGAGCACAGAGGAAGGTCAAAATACCCACCCTGTCGCAAAGAGCGCGACAAGGGTGGGGCACCCGGCTGCTGTCCGGCGCGCGCGGAGTGACAAAGTTACTCCGCCGGCTTCGCTTCGGTTGCGATGACAATGTAGAGTGGTGAGGAGAGGACGGGCGAGTAAGCGTCCGGAGAATTGGGATCTGATGGATATTACGTGGGTGACAGAACGAATTGCGGTGGGCGGAGGAATCTGGAACGCGGAAAACATGCGGAAGGTGGTGGATGCGGGAGTGACGCACATCATCGACATGCAGGTGGAATTCGATGACCGTCCGCTGGCGAATGGGCATGAGGTGGAAGTGTTGTGGAATCCGACGGATGATGACTTTGAGCCGAAGCCGCCGGAGCTGTTGCGGCGGGGAGTGGAGTTTGCGGTGTCGGCGCTGGCCGGGGAAGATGCGAAGGTGTTTATTCATTGCGCGGCGGGAGTGCATCGGGCGCCGATGATGGCGCTGGCAGTGATGGGATCGATGGGGTGGGAGCTGGAGGACGCGATGGACGTGATCCAGTCGCGGAGAGCGGTGGCGGATTTTGCCGATGTGTATGTGCGCAGCGTCGAGGAGTTCCTGTCGGGAGAAAGACTGACGACGGGGGATGGGTAGGGATTCTTCGACTCGCACTCGCGAGTGCTCGTGCTCGCTCAGAATGACAGTTTATTTTTTAGGCTCATCACAGAGAGCACGGGGAAAGTCAAAATCCCAATTTTGGCAAAGACGGCGAGACCTGGGGCGTCCCATTTTCCTTAGTTTGGAGAGTCAAAGTCCCCACCCGATCGCAAAGACCGCGACAAGGGTGGGGCACCCCGGCTGGCAGAGAGTGATGGAGGAGAGAGATGCGTGACTTTGGCCGCCGCCCTTTGGGGCGGCTTTGTTGTTGGGTGATGATGGTCTCGGTTTTCGGCGTGGGCATGGCGGCTTTCGCAGGGGCGCGTCCTACTGCACCGCAGACGCTGAATACGACTACTGTGGCGGACACGGTGTATCTGGCGGACGGGGCGCCGGCTTCGGGGACACTGATCATCACATGGCCAGCGTTTTTGACTTCAGGCGGAGCGGCGGTAGGAGCAGGGTCGACGAACGTCACGCTGGGAACAAATGGGGCGTTGAGCGTGTCGCTGGTGCCGAACGCGGGAGCATCGCCGGCGGGCGTGTATTACTCAGTGACGTACCAGCTTGGTGCGGGCGAAGTACGGACCGAATACTGGATAGTTCCGGCGTCCACGGGTGCGGTGAATTTGGCGGCGGTTCGGACAACGCCGGGATCAGGAGTGGCGGCGCAACCGGTTTCGATCGAATACGTGAACTCGCAGCTGGCGACGGTGGTGCATTTGAACGGGGCGGAGACGATCACGGGGACAAAGACTTTTTCGACGGCGCCGAATGTGCCCAATCCGCAGAACCCGGGAGATGTGGCGAATAAGGCGTACGTGGATTCGTCGGTGACGAATGTTGGGTCGGGAAGTTATCTGTCGACTGCGGGCGGAACGATGACGGGGCCGATCACGCTGCCGGGAAATCCGGCGGCACCGCTGCAAGCGTCAACGAAAGAGTACGTGGACACAGGTCTGGCTGCGAAAGCGGATTTGATTTCAGGATTGGTTCCAGCGAATGAACTGGGAACGGGATTGCCTTCGGCGGGAAGTTGTTTGCTGGGGAATGGCTCGTCAGGAACATGGGGAGCGTGTGGCGGCGGAAGCGGATCGGGAAACGTATCGACGACACCGGCGGCATCGCAGACGATTGCGCAGCCAGAGGGGACGCAGTTTTCGACGAATAACCTGGCGAATATCCGATACGTGACGGCGAGCTGGAACTGGTCGCAAAATCCATCGGACAATCTGGGAACGGCTGGGAGCAACACGATTCATTTGACGCCGTGTCCGTTAGGAATCGATTCAAACTCGGCTGCGGAGTTTTATTCGTACAAGGTTTACATCTCTGGGACGGGAACCGTCGAGGCAGCGCCCGTGACGGGCGGAACGTGCACGTCGGGAGCGAGTAGCGGAACGATTATCGTCACGACGGCCAACGCGCATAGCGCAGGGTACACGGTGGGTTCTGCTTCGTCTGGAATTCAGGAAGCGTGGAACGATGCGTGGGTAAATGATACGGAGAACGGCGGCAATCCTGGTTCGGCGGTCGCGCCCTATGTGAAGTTAACAGCGGACACTTTGTATCCGGTCTATGCGACGGTTTATCTGCGCGGCCGTGGTGGCGTGCTGGATGGGACTGGCGCGTTGATTCAGTCGAACACGAGAGATCGCACGATCTACATAGGTACAACCCAGAGTACGCCTTACGTCAATCATCACAAGCTCTATAACCTGAGCGGCACGTCGATGATTAACGTGGATGGGGTGCAAGTCGCAAGCGTCTCGGCGGCCTCCGGCACTTATACCGTCACGACTGCTGCGACGCATCCCTTCGTAGTCGGTGACTGGGTGGCGTGCGAGTATTACACGCCTTATATATCGCAGCACGCCGTTCAGCAGGTGACGGCGGTTCCTTCCTCGACCCAGTTTCAGTTTGTCTTAGGAAGCTCGACGGTGACGAGTGCCAGCGGGTTCGGATATTGCGGACTGGAAAATGCCTTTATTGAGAACAACTCTGACCACGTTGCCATACAGGATGTGAATATCTTCCAGATGGTCGTGAACGGGACGGGGCAGTTTTCTTACGGGATTGTCAACGACAACGATCAGCAATTCATCATTGAGCGGGCGGCGAACCGCTCCTCGGGGGTGATTCGGTACGATGCGAACTGGCCCCTGGGAGCGTTCTTCTATCAGCGCACCGATGGGGTGAACGCCGGGATCATGTACATCCATGATACGGAGCTGACAGGAGCGAACTGCTACACGGGCGGCGGAAACGGTTTCGTAATTACTGACTCGGTATGTCAGGGATTCCCGACTTACGGCATTCGCTACTTCGGCGGGTTGCAGCCGATGACGATTTCCAATGTGTATGAAGAGTCGACGGGAGGCAGTAGCAACGTACTCTATCCTAGCGGCGTCTCTGCCCAGATGGGAGTTCTGGCGCAGGGCAAGACGACGATTCATGGACAGTTCCCGGTAAGCGGATACCTTCCTACCTTTGCCAATCAGAGTGGTCAGAATACGACGAAGCAATACTACGTCTCGCCCATCAATCAATCCGGACAGCATGGCCCGCTGTATTACATCGGCCAGGCGTTGACGGTTGGAACGACGGGAGGCGGAAACGTTACCCTGACGTGGCCATCGATCACTCTTCAGAATTCGATTGGCGGGGCAATTACTTCGCTGACATGGGACATCGCGTACACAACCGGCAATCCGGCTGGGGCGCCGATCGCCGGGAATCTGACTGCGGTTGGCACGAGCGTATCGGCAACGTGCGGCACGAACGGCATGTGCAGTTATGTTGATCCGCAGACCTCGACTACGGCTTACACGCCAGTAGCGCAGGGCTTCTACCCTGAGTTTTGGTTTATGCCGGCGGATCTGGTTGTGCAGAACAGCGCGACCTTCATGGATGAATTCAATGGACTGTCGCATGTTCTTTCCAACATAGGAACGTTGGGCGTGTCACTTTATGCGCAGCAATGCACGTCGGGTAACAACAATTACCGCAGTCCGATCTGGATTGAATGTCCAGGCAGCGACAACAGTGGGGGATCGGGTTCGATGGCCGAAGTCCTGCAAGAGCAGGATCAGGCAAATAATGGACCAGCGGCAGGATCAAAGGGGCGGCTGAATTTCGGTAAACCAATCGGGAATGTGCCGAACGACCTTATTACCCTACAAGACTCTAATTCGACCAAGACTCTATCTACGTACGGGCATCGTCCGACGAATGATGCGGGGGATATGGCGATCGGGCTGGATCAAAACAATGGCCTGGCGGAGCGCGCGCCGACTTCGATCAGCTGGTACAACACGCAGCCGAATAGCGGCGCGACGAACTTTTTGGCGCGGTTAGCGGCGACGGGAGAAACGCTCAATGTTCCATTAACGGTGAATGGGAATTTTTCTGTCCCAAGCGGGACGGTAACGCTGCCGGTGACGGGATCGGGAAATCAATGCTTGCACGTGAGCTCGACGGGAGTGGTGAGCGGAACGGGAAGCGATTGCGGGTCGGGATCGGGTACGACGGTGGTGGTGAACACGGGAGTGACGTCGCAACTGGCGGAGTATTCGGCGAATGGCGCGGTGAGCGGCGATAGCACACTGATGGATACGGGGACGACGCTGAGTTATTCGGGGACGGGAGGAATTTCGACGACCGCGGGAACATTCAGCGGGAACCTGACAGTGAATGGGCAACTGCTGGTGGCGGGGCCGTGGATGGTGAGTTCTCCGGTGCCGGGGACGGCGATGAGCGCGGCGAGCGCAGGAACATCGTCGCTGGGAATTTCGAACGACGGATATTTCTATATCTCGCCCAATGGTGGTTCACCACAGAAGGTAGCGACGACAGCGACGAGTTCGTACTTCACGAATTTGTTTCAAGAGGATGCGAACGATCTGGGCGAGTACAACACGAACGCGCCGACGACGGCGCAGAATCTGCATGTGTATTCGCAATACAACAGCAGTTCGAGCTGGCAGCGGACGTCGTTGGGATTCGATTCGACGGATGGATATGCGGCGGTGAAGAGCGAAAGTTTGCCGGCAGGAGGGGCGGCGGGACTGGGATTCTGGATCAACAACGGGCTGAAGTGGGTGATTGATCCGACAAGCAATTTCAAGCCGTGGGCGGATGCGTTGTACAACATTGGATCTTTCACGGCATCGACGGGAACGGGGCTGAGGCCAGCAACGGTCTATGCGGCGGGGAATTCATCGAGCAACAGCGGATTCGAACTGGGGAAATATGCGAGCAACAGCTATGAACTTTGCAACGATGCGACGACGGGAACGGTGATCAATGGGCTGGCGGTGCTGACAGGGGCGGGATGCGCGGCGAAGCCGACGAGCGCGGTGACATCGGGAGTGATTGGAGTGGTCATCGCGAATGCAGGGACGAGCGGAACGACAACGCTGGTGCGGACAGGATCGGCTTATTGCAGTTTCGATACGACGGCGACCACGGTGGGGGATTATGTTGTCGCGTCGAGCGTGAACGGATCATATTTCGCATGCCACGATGCCGGATCGACGCTACCGAGCGGACAGCAAGTTCTGGGCCGAGTGCTGCAGGCGACTGGCGGCGGAGTGGTGGCACAGATGTTTTTCGATATGCCCGGATCGGGAGTGAGCGCGAAGGCGATGACGCCACCGGATGCGCCGGCGAGTGTGTGGATGACGGTATCGCATGCATCGAGCGCCGGGACAGTGTTTTCTTCGAGCGCGAACAAGGCGGCATTTTTCGGAGTGATGCTGGGATATCAGAAGACGACGTCGCAGGTGAGTTATTACGTCTACACCGGGGACACGTCGGCGACGACGTATGACCTGGGAATTTATTCCGGGACATCGGGCGGAACCTGCACGCTGATGACGCACACAGGATCGATTGCGGGGAGCACGGCAATGACCGCGGGGGCGCACACGGTGAACTGGACGGGCGGAAGCGTGACAATGGCGCCGGGACGGTATTACCTGGCGCTGACGGCATCGGCGACTTCGGGAACGGCGGTGTTGTATGGAGACAGCGCAGGAGTGACGTTCGCTGGCGGAACGGGAGCGTCGAGCGTGGGGAATGTGGCGATTTCCGCGGGCGGAAGTTTGCCGGCGAGCGTGACGTGTCCGACGGACTCGGTGCAGGTGGCGGCGCTGATTCCGGCGTGGCTGGTGGATTAAGAGTGAGGGTTTCAGTTCACCAACAGAGGGCACAGAGGAGCACGGAGGGGAGTCAAAATCCCCACCCTGTGGCAAAGGTCGCGACAAGGGTGGGGCACCGGGCGGAAGTGGGGCATCCCAGGTGGTTGATGACAAGGTCTTGGAGAGGAGATGACGATGAGTGGAAAAATTGATCCGGAGGCAATGGAACCGGCGACGACGCAGGCGTTTGATTTGAGCGATCGAAATCCGGCGGTGGAGGAATGGGGCGAGGGCGGCGGAGCGATTGAGTCTCCGGCTGCGGATGCGGGGCGAGCGACACCGGAGGGAAAAGCGATTTCTCCGGATGAGGGATTGAAGTACTAAATCCCACACGAAAAATCTTTCAACCACAGAGGACGCAGAGGCGCACAGAGAAAGAGTTAACGTAGGTGCGGCGGAGGCCATCGGCGAAAGCTGGTGGCCTTTTTCATTGGGTGGCGCGAAATGCTCGCCCCAGGATGACAAGGAGCGGTGGTGAGAATTCTTTCTGTTGATGAAGGCCGAGGAATGGTAGGGATCCTTCGACTGTGCGGCGGCTGCGCTACGCTTGGCGCCGCTGCGCTCAGGATGACACTGTTCATGGTTGTGCTGATGAGTGCGACGGCGTGGGGGACGACGTATTACGTGAGCTCGAGCTCCGGGTCGGACACGAACAGCGGAACATCGGCGAATGCAGCGTGGGCGACGCTGGCATATGTGAATGCGCAGACATTCAATCCGGGCGACTCGATCTTGTTTAAGCGAGGCGACGTATGGAACGAAAGTCTGGCGCCGCCGTCGTCGGGAACGTCGGGGAATCCGATTGCATTTGACGCGTATGGAGTGGGGCCGGCGCCGAATTTTACCGGGTGGTATGCGATGCCGACGGCGGCTTCGGCATGGACGAGTGTTGGCACAAATGCGTGGAAGGCGCAGCTGCCGAATACATTCACGGCAATCAGTTTTTGTCTGTTCGGGTCGGTGTGGGGACAGAAGGTTACGGCGTCGACGGCGAATCTGACAGCGCAGTGGGATTTCTATCTGGCGAATGGGTATTTGTATGTGTATTCCGTGGGAAATCCGGCAACGAACTCGAGCTTGTTGCCGATTGTGGCGATGGCGCTGACGAATACGCCAGTGATCAACGTGAATGGGAAGTCATGGCTGACGTTCCAGCACATTCTGGTGAACTGGTTCGATGATATCGGAGTGTATGTACAAGGGACGAGCGATCACCTGGTGTTCGCGAATATGGAAGCGGACTCGATGATCCCGCAAGGGGCGCAGCCGCTGGGGTTTGATATCAATGAGAGCACGCCAGGGCCGGGAGATATAAAGATTTACAACTCGGAGGCACATCTCAATTACGACGGATTCCGTTTTGATGGATCGGCAACGGCGATCACGATGGTGAACGACAAAGGCTATGGCAATCGTGATGGAGCACTGGTGGACAACACGTCGGCCGTTAATTACAGCTACTGTCACTTTTATGCGTCGAGCTTAGCAGTGGCGGGATCGACGGATGTGGAGTACACAGCGGGGACGGGGCCGATTGCGGGGGCGGGGAATATCGCGGCGGACACGCCGGCGGCGGTGCAGGTGTGGCAGAGATATCCGGCGGAGATCACGCTGACGGTGGACGACATTGGAATGACGCCGGGAGCCGATACGTATTACGCGCAGCAGGTGCTTCCGGTGGCGCAGGCGGCAGCGGTTCCGGTGGGCGTGGCGGTGACAGTGGGTTATGGAGGGACGATCAACCCGATCATCTCTGAGATCCAGGGATGGATCAATCAGGGGATCGATGTGACTACGCACTCGGTATCGCATACCTACTACGTAAATACGAACGCGTTCACAGTTCAGTACACGGGAAGCGGGACGGCGGCAGCGTTGACGATTGGAGGGACGCCGCCGACGCTGACGATTACGGTGACCGGCGCGAACGACAGTTTCAGTTGCAGCCTGGCACAGGCTTCGGTGCCGACATGGGCGGCGACGCAGTGCGGAACGATCCAGGAACTGATGAGCGCGCTGACGGGGACGGGAAAATTCACGGCAACGCTGCCCCCGCTGCCGTGCCAAGGCCCGTATGGGACGGGCTGTTCGACGATGACGAATGCAGCGCTGCTGTCGCAAGACCTGGCGAGCGTCATGGGGCAGGATGTGAAAACGAATCCTTACATGCTGCTATTGAGCGCAACGCAGTTGCAGAACGATGAGATTACGCTGTCGCGGCAGTGGATGCAGTCGAACCTGACTGGACTGCCGGCTGCGCCCGTGTATGTGTATCCGGGAGGATACGAGACGCCGACGATGCAGGGTATCGCGGCGGGGGTACCATACACGGGCGCGCGTGGTGCATTAAAGGAAGACTTGGGAGTGAAGGACACGTATGCGAGCGGATTCGATGTGCAGAACGTGACGAGCTTTGGAGTGAATCCGTCGTGGATGGGATCGCAGGGAGCGGGGGTAACGCCAACGCAGTTGAATCAGAAGATCCAGGCGCTGGTGTGGAAGGAGCAGGTGTGGGGAGTGCCATGGGGAATTTTCTGGCACAACAATGAGCTGGTGCAGAACGATCCGGTGGGCGGGACGGAGATTACGAACCTGATCCAGGATTTCCAGAATGCGGGGGCGACGGTTCAGACGAACACGTCGCTGGTGAAATGGCTGACAACGGGGACGCTGGCGACGGGGACGGGAGCTACGGATGGGAATTTCTATTACAAGATTCCTGCGGCGAAGGCGTACACGCCGAATGGAGGATTGGATTTTCGGCCGACGGCGGCATCGCCGGTAGTGGACGCGGGAGAAAATCTGGGCGCGGCGTATGCGATCGACATTAATGGAGTGAATCAGAACAGCTACGGGAGTGGGTGGGAGATCGGCGCGCATGTGTACGTGCCGCAAACGGTGTATGGAACTGGCACGTCGAGTACGGCGGCGGGAGCGACTGGCGACGGCGCAGTGGATGTAGTTGCGGCACCCAGCCTGGGGGGACTTGTGAGCAACAATGCCCTGGTGACGGACACCATGGTGACGGGAGCGAAGATGTTTAGGCTGACAGACACAATGACTCAGACTGGTACGAATTCGAATTTTGCCTATTCGGTGCCATGTGGAGGATCAGCTGACAACAATATCGCGAGCAAACTGGATGACTTCTTTCTGATAGAAGACGCGGGGAACAATCACTTCATTCGATATTTGAATGCATCAGGGAGTAACAGTCTTCCGTTGTATGCCAATCTTGATCCGGCCAAAGGAAATCTGACCGTAAACTGCGGTGAATTTTCCTATACCAATGATTTGTTGTTCTATGATCATGGTTCGGCCGCGTCTCCGCAGGTAACGCAGTACAACCTTAGCGGCTACAACATTCCCAGCATCGCGAATCCATCTGCGCTGCCAACTCAGGCGGTGATTGCCAATTTTGCGCCAGTGATCGGCGGAACAGTGACTTGGCAAACCCTAGGAGGTATGGATGCGAACGATAACGTAAATAGCTTGTCGTTCCATGTTGTACAAGCGTACTCGACAACAGCAGGGCAGAATACGGGCTGCATTGCAGCGGCAGTGGTTGCGAATGCAGTGAATCCGACGCTGGCATCGGACGTGTATTACGTGTACAACACATGCACTGGAGTCGTAACGGAGTACCAGAATTGCAGTGCGACTTCCTGCGGGACGGTAACTACCATTGGGACCGTCGCGGTTGATGACCGATTCTGCATTCACAATTTCAAGTACCACGGTGGGGCTTACGCGACAATTACTGCGGGTGCCAACGGATGTTCTTATACCATTCCGGGAAATGACGCGGGTTACTATTTCTGGCAGTTGGGTACGGCGAACGTGCTTCCTTGCGTCGCTTGCGCTGGGCACGAGACCGAATACCCGGATTATTTTGTGTGGGACGCTTTCCCCGCGGGACAAGGATACAACTTCGGATCGCTCGCCTATGACAGCGTTGCCGCCGGCATCGTCAACGTCAGCGGTAACACTATGACCTTCGTCTCAGGAATTCCACCGAACTCCAGCATGACGGGCAATATTGCCATTTGTCCGACAGCGACAGCCTGCGGGGGCAGCGGGCCGTCGGTGAGTTACACGATCTCAAGCTGCAATGCGAGTAGCTGCACGCTCACATCCAGTCCCGGGACCTTGACTGGCGTTCGTTATAACTATCCTCCTGCAACGGTGCAAAACGGGGGAAGTCTCCCCAATGGGGAACTTTTAACCTACCCGTCGCTGTGGCCGCTTGCGGTGTGCTCAGGATCAAGTTTTCCTTACACGAACGAGCCATGCATGAAGTTTCCGTTCGACAACCACATCAGTTCAAATACCAATCAGGCGCAAACGGATAATAGCGTAGCGTTCTACGCTACGACGTCTTACGGGAATAAGAATTTTCCGCGATCCTTGGGCGTCGTGAATGTTTCCTCTGGGGCAGTTTCACTACTTTATGGCGGCCAGTTTGCGTCCAGCTGGTCCGGGCACAACATTATCATTAGCGGGCAGAACTGCACATTCACATATTCTTCCACCACAACCGGAAGCTTGAGTGGTGGTTCGGGATGCGCTTCGATGACGGGCAGTTCGTTGCCGTATATGTTTGTCCTGTTTCCCGGTTGCTGCTACGACGAGATCGATGCATTTTCAAGCGGGGGGACGGTACGACCATTCGGCTATAACTACCGCATCGCCTATTCGTACAACAGCACGTTCAACCCGAGTTTCAATATTCAGAATTCGATCGGCGCGGTAAATCAATCCGGCAACTATTTTCTCGTATCCACCGACTGGCAGTGCACTCTGGGCACGAGTAATGGCACAGCTACCAGCTACTGTGCTCCCGACTGGCCAACAAGCACAGGAATTGCGGCGGGAGCGATGCTATCGCCGCAGTTGGGGAATTCGGGGAAGTACGTTTTCATGACGAGCAGCGGTTGTACAACTGGGACAACGGAGCCGAATCCATGGCCGCAGACGATGCAGGCGACGCAAACGGATGGGACGTGCACGTGGACAAATATCGGGAGCTATCGGGGAGATGTCGTGGCGGTCGAGATGCCGTCTGCACAGCGGCATTCTACTCTGGGCCTGGGCAGCCCGGGAATGAAGATCGAGATTATTGCGCCAAGCGCGGGGATCACTGCGCCCGACGTGAACACCTATTTGAAGCCGAGTCCATACATCAATGCGATCGTGTATTCGCTGTGGTGGTCGTGCTCGGATCAGGATGGAACGGCGGCGCATTACACGTGGACAAATTTCGATAACCAGATCGCGAGCGATGGCTGGCCGGCGGCGGGAAAGAAAATCATCATTGTAATGGGCGGCGTGACTTACGGCGGGACCGACAACGTCTGTTACGGCGGCGGTGGGTGGGGGACGACGGGAATTGGGAATTATGGAACGCCGACATATGTGTGGACGGCACTGGGCGCGTCGAATGCGGCCACTTGTTCGAGCAGCGGCGGGACGCAGCAGATTCCGAACTATCTGAATTCTGCTTACCTGAATAATTATCAGAACTGGGTGGCAGCGACGCTGGCACATTTTGCTTCAGCATCCTATGCGCCGAGTATTCAGTACATCCGGATTGCATGGGGCAAGGGCGGAGAGACGACGCCGATTGCGAACTGGGCGGCATCGGGAACGTGTCCGGATGGGAATGGAAACAATACGCTGACGACCGATTGGGGCTACACGCTAACGGGATGGGAGAACTTCCTTCAGAACGGAATGACATATGAGGTTTCGTTGGGATTTCCGTTCCAGTTGATGATCTCGATTACGCCGATGGGGCCGAATGGCGGATCGCAGGCGACGGTCCCGAATTTCACAGCGCCGATTGCGGCGTCACTGCATATTGGATTCGGGACGCAGGGACTGATGGCGTCCGACGTGAACAATGTGCCGGGATGCGGCGGGAACTGGTGCAATTTGTTTGCGACGTACACGGGGCAGGTGCCGCTGGAGACGCAGACCTATTACCAGAGTTGCGCGTCGACGAATGAAGATGGGACGTGTCCGAGCATGGCGGTGACGACTGGACCGTTGGATCCGTTGCTGGCGTGGGCGGCGGAGAATCACACGACGACATTTGAGATGTATTACGAGGATGCGTGCTCGATGCTGTGTCCGGGATATGGAGTGAGTGGATATGCGGCGTATCCGCAGCCGGGGTATTTGACGGCGCTGGAGAATGTGGTGGGAGGGAATGAGTAGAGATCTTTTTCAGTGCACGCGAGATCCCTCCGCGCACGGGTGAAGGCGCTCGCTCAGGATGACAAGATTTCCGGAAGTGCGAAAAAGCGCGTTTCAGGATGACAAAGTCAAAACCCCCACTTCTGGCAAAGGCGGCCAGAAGTGGGGCACCCACGGAGTCGACGATTAATGACGATTAATAAGGAAGGTCGCCTCGCGCTTATGGCGAAGCAAAGAGCGCTTCGCAGCGCGGTGGCTCCCCTAGGTCTTTCGACTCGCGCAAAGACAGCGCTCGCACAGGATGACAAGATTTCCGGAAGTGCGAAAAAGCGCGTTTCAGGATGACAAAGTCAAAACCCCCACCTTGTCGCAAGAAGACGCGACAAGGGTGGGGCACTCGAAGATTTAGAAATACAGGCTCGGCTTTGGCCGGGCCTTTTGTTTTGGAAATAGGACATTCAGGTCAGGAGGAATTATGAAAAACCAGTTTGGTTGGGGACGAGCGGTACTGGCATTGGTGCTTTGCTTGACGATCACGTTGGCGGGTTGTTCGACATCGTGGATCAGCGAAGCGGAGGAGATTGTGGCGGCGTTGATTCCAGCGGCGTCGAACCTGATTGCCCTGGTCGCAGCGATGCAGGGGAAGTCAGTTTCGGCGAGCGATCTGGCAACAATTCAAAATGCGGGATCGCAAGCGGGAGCGGATTTGCAACTGATTCAATCGCTGATTACTGCATATCAGCAGGCGGATGCGTCAGCGCAGCCGGGAATCTTGAATCAGATTGAGAGTGCGATCCAGGCAGTGCAGGGCTTGCTGCAGGGATTGCTGCCAGCGCTACATATAAAGGATGCGGCGACGCAGGCGAAGGTGACGGCAGTGGTGGGGATTGTGCTGTCAGAAGTGCAGTCATTAGCGGCACTGGTGCCGATCGTGAAGAACCAGCCGTCAGTTGCGAGCGGCCAGTTGGCGGAGAAAGCTGGCGTGAAGGTTCCGCTGACGGCGGATCAGTTTGTTGCGTCGTACAACGCGACGATGACGGCGAAGACGGGGAACGCTGAACTGGATCGGGCGACGGCGTCGTTGAAGATTCATGTGCACTCGAAGTTGGAGCGGTGGGCGACGGTGGGAGTGCTGAAGTAGGAGGACCGGATTCCCACCCTGTCGCAAAGAACGCGACAAGGGTGGGGCACCCGCGCTCGCTCAGGATGACAATTTTTCCCACTTCTGGCAAAGGCGGCCAGAAGTGGGGCACCCACGACTACGCTCAGAATGCAAAGTCGGACGGCGCTCGATCAGGATGACAATTGATGACTGGGGATTTGACGTTACTACGACAACTCGGAGAAGCGCTGGATCGGAAGATTGGAAGGCAGACGGTGAGGGATCTGCTGATCACGCACATGCTGAAGATCCGGCGCAAGGGCGGGCCGATTGACTTTATCGAGTTGAATCGGGCGCAGCAGGAATATTCACAGCGCTGCGCGAAGCGGAACATTGTGTTGAAGGCGCGGCAGCTGGGAGTGACGACGTATGTGGCAGCACGATTTTTTATTCAGACGATTACGCATCCGGGATCACTGACGGTGCAGGTGGCGCATACGGAGGATTCGGCAGAGGCGATTTTTACGATCGTGCGGCGGTTCTGGCAGAGGCTGCCGGCGCGCATGAAACGCGGGGCGCTGAAGACGTCAAGATCGAATGTAAGGCAGCTGGTGTTTCCGGAGTTGGATAGTGAGTATCGGGTGGAAACTGCGGATGACAACGCCGGGAGGGGGATGACGATTCATCATCTGCACTGCTCGGAAGTATCGCGATGGCCGCACGGGGGGCGCGACACGCTGGCGTCATTGCGGGCGGCGGTGGTCCCAAGCGGGGAGATTGTGCTGGAGTCGACGCCGAACGGGGCTTCGGGGGTTTTCTATGAGGAGTGGCAGAAGGCGGACGAGACGGAATATACGCGGCATTTTTTCCCCTGGTGGTATGACGCGAGCTATGTCGAGGATGTGAGTGGAGGTTCGGTTCTGCCGTACTCGGAGGAAGAAAAGGCGTTGGCGGAGCTGCACGGCCTGACGGCAGGGCAGATTGCGTGGCGGCGGGAGACGTGGAAAACGATGCGGGCGAATGCGGCACAGGAGTATGCGGAGGATGCGATCTCGTGTTTCCTGGCGTCCGGGGAATGCGTATTTGAACTGGCAGCGGTGGAACAGGCAGCCGCGCATGCAGGGCAGCCAGTGGAGTCACGGGACAACGGGCGGCTGCTGGTGTGGTTTCCGCCGAATCGAGGAGGGGCGTTTCACGGAGAAGCGCGGCAGTACATCATTGGAGTGGACACGGCGGGCGGCGGGACCGAGGGCGATTATTCGTGCGCGCAGGTGATCGAACGATCGATGGGATTGCAGTGCGCGGAGTTGCATGGGCATTTTCCTCCGTTTGAACTGGCGGCGCGGGTGAAGGAGTTGGCACAGAAATATGAGAATGCGCTGGTCGCGGTGGAGCGGAACAATCAGGGATTTGGCGTACTCGCGCACCTGAAGGATCAGGGATACGAAAATCTTTATATGCACGGGGGGCAGGAGGGGTGGTTGACGTCAGTGGTCACACGTCCGGCGATGATTGAGAATCTGGCGGCGGTGCTGGTGGCGCAACCGGAGCTGTTTCATAGTCCGCGATTGCTCGAGGAGATGAAGACGTTTGTGCGGCATGGAGATGGAAGGACGGAGGCGTCGGAAGGAGCGCATGATGATTGCGTGATGGCCATGGCGATCGCGTTCGGAGTAAGGAAAGAAGATGCGGGACGCTTGAGAAAGCGTCTGGTGGAGATGGCGAGTTTGGTTGTGGGGTGAGGGCAGCGGTCAGCAATCGGCTATCAGCGGTCAGCGAAGGCGGGGCTGTGGAAATGGTCATGCGTCACAGAATCGGGTCCGTCGGATTGGGTAAGATAGCGGTTTTTGTGGTCGAGCGCTCCCACGTCGCGCAAAAGCGGCGAGACGTGGGGCATCCCCAGTTTGCTGGTTGTCGTGCGTTATTTGTTGTTCGTTATCGTTTGTCGTGGTGGAAGCGGTCCAACACGTGAGGAGGATGAGGGGCGGCGCGCAGGGACATCTGATGCGCTGCTCGGACGGTCATTATTATGTGGTGAAATTTCGGAATAATCCCCAGCATCTGCGGGTGCTGGCTAACGAGATGCTGGCGACGCGGCTGGCGGAGCGAGTTGGGCTGCCAGTGCCGGTCACGGAAGTTGTTGAAGTGGATGAATGGCTGGTGAACCATACACCTGAGCTGAGCGTGCAGCTCGCGCATAGCACGATTCCATGCGAACCGGGACTGCAATTTGGGTCGCGGTACGTTGTGGATCCGATGGAAGGGCAGGTATTTGATTACATTCCGGTGGAGATGCTGGACCGGGTTCGAAATTTGGAGACATTCGCGGGAATGCTGGTGCTGGACAAATGGACGGGCAATGCGAATGGCAGGCAGGCAGCATTTTGGAGAAAGTTGCGCGAGAAGAAGTACACGGCATCGTTTATCGATCAGGGATATTGCTTTAACGCGGGGGAGTGGACGTTTCCGGATTATCCGCTGCGCGGTGTGTATGCCAGGAATGAGGTGTATGAAGGAGTGCGCGGGTGGGAGTCGTTTGAGCCGTGGCTGTCGCGAGTAGAGAAAATGGAGGAAGATGTGGTGTGGAAGGTGGCGGGAGAGATTCCTCCGGAGTGGTATGGGGGTGGGTGGGAAGATTTGGAGAAGCTGGTGCGGGAGTTGCTTGCCCGACGAGAGTTGGTGCGGGGATTGATTGAGATTTTTCGGATCTCGCCCAGGAGGCCGTTTGCGAGGTGGAGGGAGAATTAG
>DATKQB010000013.1:0-108395 GCA_035523795.1 Verrucomicrobiia bacterium
GCTCGCAGCTTGCGCGAGCGGCTGGGATGCCGCAACTTCCGCAGCGCCTTCGCTTCGATCTGCCGGATGCGTTCGCGCGTCACCGCAAAGCTCTGTCCGACTTCTTCGAGCGTGTGCTCCGAACCATCTTCCAGTCCAAAGCGCATCTTGATCACTTTTTCCTCGCGCGGCGTCAGCGTGCGCAGCACCTGTCCCGTCTGGTCCTTCAAGTTCACGTTGATCACTGCCTCGGCCGGAGAAACCACCGCACGGTCTTCGATGAAGTCACCCAGGTGCGAATCTTCCTCTTCGCCAATCGGCGTTTCGAGCGAGATCGGCTCCTGCGCGATCTTGAGGACCTTGCGCACTTTCGCCACCGGAATATCCATGCGCTTGGCAATCTCTTCCGACGTGGGCTCGCGTCCCAGTTCTTGCACCAGCTGCCGCGACGTGCGGATCAGCTTGTTGATCGTTTCAATCATGTGCACCGGGATGCGGATCGTTCGCGCCTGATCGGCAATCGCGCGCGTGATGGCCTGCCGAATCCACCACGTGGCATACGTCGAAAATTTGTAGCCACGCCGGTATTCGAATTTATCCACGGCCTTCATCAGTCCGATGTTGCCTTCCTGAATCAGGTCGAGGAACTGTAGTCCGCGATTCGTATATTTCTTCGCAATGGAAACCACCAGCCGCAGGTTAGCCTCGATCAGCTCGCGCTTCGCCTGCTCGGCGTCCATGTCGCCCTGGATGATCTCGCGCTGCGTGCGCTTGAGCTCCTGGAACGACACGCCGGTTTCCAGTTCGAGCTTCTCGATCTCCGAACGAATGGAGCGCGCCTGTCGCCGGTATTCCTTCTTTTGATCTTCGCTGCGGGTTGCGTCCGCCTTCCGCTCCAGGTTCTGCGTCTGGCGGTCGAGGGAACGCATACCGTCCACGGTCTTGTTGACACGGTCGATCAGCCGCTTGCGCTCGGAATTGGTGAATCCCAGATTTCGCACCGCCAGCGACACGTCTACGATCGCCCGCGCCAGCTTGCGCCGTCCCCGCCGATGATCTTTCGGCTTCTTCTTCTCCGAAAGCTCCCTGAACTTTTCTTCGAGGACCATGGCCTTTTTGTAGAGCTTGGCCATGTCGTCGATCTTGTCGGTGAACTCGTTCAGCCGGTTTTGCAGGATCTCATCCGTGATCTCTTCCTCGTCGAAAGTGACCACTTCCTTGATCGAGCGGACGTTTTTCTTGAGGTCTTCCCCGAGCGTGAGCAGTTCCTTGATCACGATCGGCGAGCGCGAAAGTGCCTTCAACACGCGGATTTGTCCGCGCTCGATGCGCTTGGCGATTTCCACTTCGCCTTCGCGTGTGAGCAGCGGAACCGTGCCCATCTCGCGCAGATACATGCGCACGGGATCATTGGTCTTTTCGAGGGCGCCGGGCGTGAGATCGAGCTCGACGTCCTCGCCTTCTTCGAGATCTTCGAATTTTTTGTCGAGTCCTTGCGAAGGAAGTTTCGGTCCTTCGAGAACGTCAATCCCCTGCGTACCAATCGTCGTCAGCAGATCGTCCAGGTCTTCCGGGCTGTGCACATCGTGCGGGATCAGGTCGTTGACTTGATCGTAGGTGAGATAGCCCTTCTCTTTGCCTGTGTCGATCAGCTTTTTAATATCATCAAATTTGTCTTCGAGAGCCAAGAGGTATCCTCAAAATCAGTTTCGTTCACGTAAATCAGTTTCGTTCACGAGAATCAGTTTCGTTCACGTAAATCCGCGGTCAGTTTCATTTTACGAAAATCAGTGAGCAGTTTCGTTCACGAAAATCAGTGATCCGTTTCATTCGCGAAAATCAGTTTCGTGCACGCCGTCGCGTGCGATATTTTCCGGAAAGGATGGGAATTCTGGAGTCCTGCGGGAATTGTGCATCTCGCACAAACTTTCAGAGTTTAGCACATAAGTGCTGCGCCGTCTATCGGTTGCCTGCCGGATTCTGCTGCGCCCGCCCGTACTTCCACTTCCCCTAGACTGTTTAGATGGCAGAGGAAGCCGTTTTGTTTCAAGCAGTTTTGGCTTTTCTCACAGGATTTAGGACCTCTCAGAGCCAGATGGGGGGCGGTCCTCGTCGCCGCTCGGAATGACCCACTCTGAATGCAACGGGCCTTGCTGCGCTCGGGGCCGACAATCGACAGCAGCAGGTCCGTCGACTGCGGTTGAGCTTCGCAAAGCGAAGCTCAATCCTCGCGCCCGGCTAAAGCCGGGGACCTATACCAGTTGGCGGCGGGCCTATTTTTCGGTCGATTCTGGGCGCGAATCGGGTGAGCGTTTGGCCAATTGCGCCTTGAGATGCTCCTGAGCCAGAACGGCTTTCTGTTTCAGATCGGCTCCACTCGATTTTTCCAAAGTACGTTGAATCTCCCGGCTTCGGCGGTCAAGAACTCTCTTGCGCAGGGCGCGGACGGCGGCGTCAAGGATCTCGGCGGTGAGATCTTCTTCTTCTTTCAGCAGGATGGAAGCGAGGATCCGGCGATCGCTGTCGCCGGCTGGGATCTCGAGAACGTCAACGACGTCGGCGGGAGCATTGAGCAGCGACTCGGCCAGCGATTCGGTTGCGAGACCGTGATGCAGACCTTCACTCTGCAGAACATAGACAGCCTGGCGGGCGGGATCGAACGCGGCGTCTTTCGTGAAACCCGCTCCGCTACGGATGGGCACACGGCCTTCGTTAGGCTCCATCCGGCGCGGCTCTCCGTGGTCGGCTTCCATCTGAATCTGGCGGGCGGAGGCGAGGGCGCGAATGAGAATCTTTTCCGCGTCGGTGACCTGGGCTTCAGCCGGAGCTTTGACGGTGGAGGCAGAGCGGCTTCCGGCGGCATGGCGGAGCTCCTGACGGAGAACGGCGGAATCGATGGCGAGCTTCTGGGCGATCTCGTGGGCGAGTTCATCGCGCACAATGCGACTGGGGATTCGCTGAATGTGAGGCAGAAGAAAATTTACGGCTTTGACTTTGCTGTCGGCGTTGCGCGGTGGGAATTGCGTGCGGGCGCGCTCGATCAGGTAGTCAAAATATTTCTGCGAATGACGCAAGGCGTTCTCGTACGCGTCTTTGCCTTTTCGCCGGATGTAGAGGTCGGGATCGAATCCCTGATCGAGGGTGAGGACCTTGATCTGAAACTCTTCCTCAACGAGCAAAGCGAGCGTGCGCTCGGTGGCTTTCGCGCCGGCGGTATCGGGATCGAAATTGACGACTACATTCTTGCTGAAACGGCCGAGGAGCTTGGCTTGCAGCTCAGTGAAGGCGGTGCCGGAGCTGGCAATAACGTTGTGAAATCCTGCGGCGTAGACGGAGATGCAGTCCATTTGGCCTTCGACGAGGATGGCGTAATCGAATTTCTTTATCCATTCCTTGGCGAGATCGAGGTTGAACAGGACTTTGCTCTTGGAATAGATCGGGGTCTCGGGCGAATTGAGATATTTCGGGCCCGATTTTTCGTCGGTAGAGAGGGTGCGCCCGGTGAAGGCAATGACTTTGCCGGCTTCGCTGGAGATCGGGAACATGACGCGGTTGCGAAACTTGGAGTACATCATGAGTCCCGAGTTGCGAGTCCCGAGCACTGGGTTAACAGCAGGTCCCTCGACTGC
The DNA here is from genome assembly GCA_035523795.1 of Verrucomicrobiia bacterium. Lineage (GTDB taxonomy): Bacteria > Acidobacteriota > Terriglobia > Terriglobales > Acidobacteriaceae > Sulfotelmatobacter. The sequence continues at coordinate 3,609 of DATKQB010000013.1, forward strand.
GGAGGACCGCTCGCCGGCTCGCGATCCTGCTTCGCTCGGGATGACAGAGGGTGTGGTCGTCGACGAAGAGTCAACTTCCCCACCCTGTCGCACAGAACGCGACAAGGGTGGGGCACCCGCTTGTTTTGTAGATTCATCCTGCTTCCAGGAGAAGAGGCCGGATTCGCGGAGGAGTTCCTCGCTGAATTCGTTTTTGAGGCGGTCGCGGAGGAGGAAGCCGGAGTCGGGGGCGTAGCCGATGCGGAAGCGAGCGATCATTTCGTCGTTCAAGCCGCGTCCGGCGAGGTATTCGCGGGCGTGGGCGCCCTCGGGACGGCGGAGGCATTCCTGAAAAAAAGCGACGGCGCGCTCGTGCACGTCGAGCAACTGCCCGCGGATGCGGGCTTCTTTGGCCTCGCCTTCGGTGGCATAGCTGACTTTGGGCAGCGGGATGCCGAGTTTTTGGGCGACGAGGCGGACGGCTTCCGGGAAAGTGATGTTTTCGATTTTCTGCACGAAGCTGAAGACGTCGCCGGAGACGCCGCATCCGAAGCAGTGGTAGAACTGGCGGGTGGCGTGGACGGAGAAAGATGGAGTTTTTTCGCCGTGGAAGGGGCAGAGGCCGGAGTAGTTCTGCGAGCCGGCTTTTTTCAGCTTGACGTAGTCGCCGATGATGCGGACGATGTCGGCCTGCTGCTTGACGGTGTACGCGAAATCGCCGGGGTTGGCCATTTTGGGTGGATAAATGAGGGTATCAGCACATGTTCTGTGGAAGCGATGTGAAAAAACAGTACCTGCGAGGAACACAGGGTCCCTCGACTCGGCAAACAACGCCTCGCTGGGGATGACAGAGTTTAGAGAAACGTTTCGCTCGGGATGACAGAGATCCCCGCTCAACCCAAAAGAAGAGTTGAAGGGCCATGCGACGCTTCGCTGGGGATGACAGTGCCAGCGTAGCCCTTTGATACGATGGTTGCAATTTTTCTGCCCCGCGGATGCGACGACGTGCACGAATACGATCTAATCGCCGAATGGTATGCATCAGAGCGAGATCATCAGACGGGCTTACCTGAAGCGAGGGAGCTAGCGGCATGCATTCCGCACGGATCGTTGGTTCTCGATGTGGGTTGTGGCAACGGAATACCCATTACTCGTGCGTTGCTGGCTGCGGGGCAACGAGTCGTCGGCCTGGATAGTTCGGGAGCGATGCTGGGAAAGTTCAGGGGCAATTGCCGCGAATCGTTTGCAGTTCGAGGAATGGTTCAGTCGTGCCCGTTCGGCGATGGCGTGTTCGACGCTGCAGTTGCATGGGGCGTGATGTTCCATCTCGGTCCGGAGGACGCGATCAAGGCGATTGCGAATATCTCGCGCATGGTGAAGCGCGGTGCGCCATTCCTTTTCACGTCGGGAGACGTCGACGCCTTCGACGCAAAAGAAGGAGAAATGAACGGCGTGACGTTCCGCTATTACTCCTACAGCGTCGACAGCTACCGACGAATTTTGGGCGAGAACGGTTTCACATTGGTGGACGTCCACGCGGACAGCGGGAAGAACACGTATTACCTCGCGAAGAAAGGTGAGGCGCGGTAGGGTTACCTCACATTTACGGTAGGGATTCTTCGACTCGCCCTCACGAGCTCGTGCTCGCTCAGAATGACAGATAAAACACAGGGTCCCTCGACTCGGCAAAAAACGCTTCGCTGGGGATGACAGAGATCCCCCACTCAACCCAAAAGAAGGCTTTGAGTGGGCCAACCGAGGCTAAAGCCGGTTGATTTGTTCCTGTAGACGGCACGATTAAAGTCGTGCCCTGATACGAGAAGACTCTTCTACGTCGCTCATATCCGTAAAGCTTTCCCATCATCGGCTTTCGCAACGGGTGTCAAGCATCGCCAGACTTTTTGGGTGACGAAGTCGCTTTGCCGGTGCAATACTGCTCACGCATAAGGTGACACACGGGCTTTCGGTTGATTTCATCGAGCCAAGTGCGCGTTCGGCGCGGAAGGGGTTGTCCATTGAAAAAGTCCCTGAGAAAAGAAACGCCACGTGTGGTGGCAATGCTGATCGCGATTCCGGCAGTGGTGTTAGGCATGGTTGTGATTTCGGCAATCGCGCAGCAATCGACCACAGAGCAGCCGGATAAGTACACCTGGCTGGAAGACATATACGGCGAGCGGCAACTGGCTTGGGTGAAGGCCGAGGATGCCCGGACGGCAGCAGTGATCGAGAAGGACAATCACTTTGCACCTCTGGAGGCAGAGGCGCTGAAAGTGTTGGAGTCTCCGGACCGGCTGCCGGAGCCGGAGCTTCGCAATGGCGCGGTGTACAACACGTGGCGCGATGCGGAGCATGTGCGGGGCATCATACGACGCACGACGTTGAAGGATTATCTGGCGGCGGATCCGAAGTGGGAGACACTGCTGGACTACGATGCGCTGTCGAAGACCGACAACAAGAGCTGGGTGGGTCATGGTGTGGACTGCCTTCATCCAGATGACGAGCTTTGTTTGGTAGCGCTGTCAGAGGGCGGCGAGGACGCGGAAACTCTGCGCGAAATCAACCTGAAATCGGGCAAGTTTGTTGATGGTGGCTTTGTTCTGCCACGGGGCAAGCAGTTTGCCGCATGGGTGGACAAAGATACGCTGCTGGTTGGGCGCGATTGGGGCCCGGGGACGATGAGCGAGGCCGGTTATCCGATTACGATTCGCAAGTGGAAGCGCGGCCAGCCGCTGGAGAATGCCGAGGAGGTATTTCGCGGAGACGTTAAAGACAACGGATACGGCGATGGTCCGCGCGCGCTGGTGGACGGACAGGGCCACCACGCAGTGATTGTGGAGCGAAATCTCAGCACGTTTGCGCATGAGAACTATCTGCTGCTGCCCGGTGGAGCAAAGAAGCTGGCGCTGCCGCTCAAGGCCAGCGTGGATGGAATGCTCGACGGTCAGTTGCTGATAACGCTGGATGAAGATTGGACGCCGGAAGGGCAGACCAACAAGATTGCGCAGGGATCGGTGGTCGCGCTTGATTTGGGCGCAGTCGAGAAGGATCAAATGCGGCTGAAGCCAACCATCGTTTTTGCGCCGACGACACAGGAATTCGAGCAGTGGTTCATCACGACAAGAAACCATTTGATTCTGGCAACGCTCGAACATGTACAGCAACGCGCGTACGTGTATACACGGGGCCGCGATGGCAGTTGGACGCGGAAGCGGATTCCACTGGGAGACAACCAGACGATCAATACCCAGACGGCGAGCCGCACAGACGACCACTATTTCCTGGGAGTGGAGGGTTTTCTAACACCACCGTCGCTGTGGCTCGGCGATGCGGCGGATGCATCATTTGTTCTGGCCAAATCGCAGAAGCCGCAGTTTGACGCCAGCGCCGACGTGGTTGAGCAGTTGGAAGCGACTTCAAAGGATGGGACCAAGATTCCCTATTTTGTGGTGCACCGCAAAGATATGAAATACGACGGGTCGAATCCGACTCTGCTGAACGCCTACGGAGGATTTCAGATCGCGATTACGCCGTATTACTCGGGGGTGCGTGGCAAGTTGTGGCTGGAGCGTGGAGGCGTGTTTGTGGTTGCCAATATCCGCGGCGGCGGAGAGTTCGGCCCAGCCTGGCACGAGGCAGGGCTCAAAACGCACCGGCAGCGAATCTATGACGATTTCTATGCCGTGGCGCAAGACCTGGTGACACGCAAGATCACGTCTTCGAGGCGGCTGGGGATTATTGGCGGATCGAATGGCGGGCTGCTCATGGGCGTGGAGTTTACCCAGCACCCGGAGATGTGGAATGCGGTGGTGATCCAGGTGCCGCTGCTGGACATGCTCGGGTTTGAGCATCTGTCGGCCGGTGCTTCGTGGGTGGGCGAGTATGGCTCGGTCTCGGTGCCCGAGGAACGGGCGTTTCTGGCCTCTATTTCACCGTACAACCAGCTCAAGCCAGGTGTGAAATACCCGGAGCCGCTGATCTTTACGACGACGAAGGACGATCGCGTGGGACCGGTTCATGCGCGCAAGTTTGCGGCACGGCTGGAAGAGTTTCACGATCCATTTTTCTATGACGAAATCACCGAGGGCGGACATGGCGCCGGGGCTGACAAGAAGCAGGAAGCAAGAACGGATGCCGAGTATTTCACTTATCTGATGATGAAGCTGATGGATGAAAGCGGACAGCGTAATTGAAGGGGTGACGCCGAAGTGCAACATCCGCCTCTCGACCGGGGTTGTGCTGCGGTTCTGAGTGAGGCAGCTGTTGCAGTTATCGTTTGAAGATTATCGTTTGAACATGCAGAAGCAGAGGCCATTGCCGTCGGGATCGGTGACAGCGAACTCGCGCAAGCCCCAGGTTTGATCGACGGGAGCGGTGTGAATGGGAGATTCGGGACGGCGGGTGGTGTCCAGGCCGCGGGCGCGGAAGGTGCGATAGCGCTCGTCGACGTCGTCGACGAAGACGCGGTTGACGGAGCCGAAGACGCCGTCGCCGGCGTGACGGGAGAGCTGGAGTTCGGCGCCGTCGCGAACGAGATCGATGACACCGTTGGCCATCTCGCGGTCTTCGTAGCCGGGCCATTTGCGGTTGAAGTCGAGAATGTTGGTGTAGAAGTGGAGTGATCGTTGGAGGTCGCTGCACTTGATGACGGGGACGATCTTCATGGGAGCTCCGGAGCTTTACCAGTCAAGCTAGAGGCGGGCCTGAATAATTCCAAATAGAATAGCCGCGGCACTCATTCAACGCCAGTATTCAATGCCCGCGAGATCCCTCCGCGCACTGGTGAAAACATGGGCGTTCGGGATGACGCCGTCCAGATGAAACTGGGATGGTAGGTCAGCGCCGTGAGGAGTGACAAATAGAGACACGGGATTTTTCGACTCGCATGTGTGGCTCTCTATGAACCCATGTCTCGCAAAGGCGGCGAGACACGGGGCATCCCATCTTTGTGGTTTTAAAAACGAAAAGCCCCTCGGTGAAGAGGGGCTTGGTTGGGGGAGGCGAAGTTTTTCAGGATTCCCACCTCTGGCAACACCAGCCAGAAGTGGGGCACCCGGCCGGCGAGATGCCGGCGCTACCACTTATTTCGGTTGCTGTTGCTGGTCCTGCGTGGTCGCGGGCGCTCCAGTGTTGGAGGAGAGTTGCTCGAGATCGTTCTTCAGCAGGCTGATTTCGACGCGGCCTCCGCTGATGCGCTTGGTCTTGGCCGTTTCATCGGAAGGAGCGGGTGCGTTGCCCATTCCGACGAGGTAGATGCGATAGACCGGGATGTCATGGCTGAGGACGAGGTAACGAACGACGGACTCGGCCATCTTCTGCGAAGTCGAGATCGCGGCCTGTCCCTTGCCGGAAGAGAAGCCCTGCACTTCGAAGATGTATCCGTGCTGGCCCTTCACGCTGTCGGCCATCTGATCGATGGCATCTTTCGCGGTCTTGCTCAGGATGCTCTGGCCGGGACGGAAGCGGATTTCCGTCTGGTTCGAGGCCTTGTATTGGTCGATGTTGTTGACGACGGTCTCGACGTTCTGGACGCGAGTGTTGACTTGCTGCGCGCTCTGCTGCGCCATGGTCGCCTTGTTGCCGGCATCGGTGGCGTGCTGATCGGCGGTATCGGCCTTGTCGGAGGCGAGCTTGATGCCAGCCTGGGCGCGGGAGTCGACATCTTTGATCTGCTTGCTGTTGGCGGCAGTGAGCTCATCGAGTTCGTTGACGCGATCGCGGATGGGCTCGGTCTGGCGCTTCACATAGTTTTTGCGGGCAAAGGGATTGATGCGTCCCCAGAAGCCTTCGCGCGACGGAGGCGCAAGAGGCGCCTTGCCAGTGGCGTTGCCGGTGTCAGAGGCTGACTGCGACTGAGCGGCGGGCTGACTCTGATCAGAACTGGGAGTAGTGGTCTGCGCCAGCGCCGGAACAGCGAGCACAGCAGCGAGCGGCAGAGTGACGAGTACGCGGTAGTTCATGTTGACTTCCTCCAAAGTTGGGGGAGCGTTTGAAATGATCGCTCCGGCCCGGTACACGCCTTCGGCGTGCTTGAAATTTAATTGCGTCCCCTATAAAGCTGAGTTGGCAAGCTGTTTGACTATGCCAGGTTGGGCGCTGACGCAGCGCCTCGCCTTTGCTGGTACCCGATCGGGCAGCCATGTACTGCTGATACAGGTGTGATGCCAAAACCGGATACAAGGTTAAAGAGCTAACTTATTGAATTCATGGAAGATTATACGACTTGTCGTGGCGAGTGCGAAGTGGCGAACAAGATGGCAGGGTAATTTTGGCGAAACCTGATATAAAAACTGCTTTGACCGGCAGGGGATTTCTGGGGGGTTTTGTGCGGATAAAACGAGCGGAACGGGCGTGGAATTCAAGATGGCTTGTTGGCATGGCATGTCTGGTCTGCCTAGCGCTTGGTAGCGCGATGAACGGAGAAGATACGCGGGCGGTGGAAGGGACGCGATCGGCGAGTCTGCCGCCGGAGCATTTGCAGCAATATTCGGATCAGGCCGTGGAGTGGATGCAGGAGTATCTGCGAATCGACACGACGAATCCTCCGGGGAATGAGATGAAGGCGGTCGAGTTTTACAAGAAGATCCTGGACGCGGAGGGAATCGAGAATCGAGTGTTTGAATACGCGCCGGGACGGGGAGATTTGTGGGCGAGAATTCCGGCGAGCGGAGATGAAAATCAAAAACCCCACCTCTGGCAAAACCGGCCAGAAGTGGGGCACCCTGATGTGGGGAAAACACACCTCGATGATCATCGGGCGATTGTTCTGCTGAACCACATGGATGTGGTCACGAGCGATGCGTCGCATTGGAGAGTGCCTCCGTTCAGCGGGGAAATTCGCGATGGATACATCTGGGGACGCGGCGCACAGGACATGAAAGATGAAGGATTGGCGCAGTTGATGGTGATGGTGATGCTGAAGCGCGAGAAGATCGCGCTGGACCGGGATGTGATTTTTCTGGCAGTGTCGGATGAAGAGGCGGATGGAACGGGGACGGATTGGTTCATCAAGAATGAACGGGATCTGTTGGAAAATGCGGCATTCCTGATTAATGAAGGCGGCGAGAATCTGCTGGAAAACGGCAAGGTGCGCTACGTAGGCGTGGATGTGGGCGAGAAGACGACGTACTGGTTGCGCGTGACGGCGCACGGGCGTCCGGGGCATGCGTCGAGGCCGAATATTGATTCCGCGCCGGATCGACTGGTGAGGGCGCTGAACAAAATCATTGCTTATCAGACGCCGCTGCGCGTGTTGCCGGTGGTGGATGAGTTTCTGAAGGATATGGCGCCGTATGAGCCTCCGGACCGGGCGGTGTATTACCGCGACGTGAAAGCGGCGATTCGCGACAAGAAATTCCAGACGGAAGTGGAAGAGGACGAGTCGTTGAACTTTCTGCTGCGCGACACGATTTCGTTGACGATGATGGGAGGATCGGAGCAGACGAATGTGATACCGGCGGAGGCGTGGGCGAATCTGGATGTGCGGATTTTGCCGGGAGGAAATCCGAAGGCGCTGGCGGAGGCATTGAGGAGATTGGTGAACGATCCGAATGTGACGATTGAGCCGATCAATGCGGAGTTTCGGGTGGCGAATTATTCGGGGACGGATAACGAGCTGTATGCGGCGATTAAGGGAGTGTCGGCGAAATATTTTCCCGGAACGCCGGTGGTGCCGCACATTACGAGTGGATATACGGAGAATCAGAGATATCGGCCGCTGGGGATCGTGGCGTACGGGTTCAATCCGTATACGGCGACAGATGAAGAAGGAAATACGGAACACGGAAACGACGAGAGGATTCGCGTGGAAGAAGTACGGCGCGGACCGAGGATTCTGTTCGATGTGGTGGCGGAGGTGGCGGGAAGGTAGAAGTTCTTTGCCCCGGATTTACACCACCAGTCGATACTGTCCTGATTAACCACGAAGGACGTTTCGAAAAAGTCAAAATCCCCCTCTCGCACAAACCGCGAGTGGGGCACCCGCGATTTATCGTGTCGAGCGGGCCGCGATGCTATTCCTGCCTGGTGAAGGACGAGACCCAATTCGGCTCCCAGGTTTTGCCGCCATCGGCAGAAAAAGCCTGCTCGGTTTCGAAAGAATCCCGGGTTAGATCAGAGAAAATGAAGCGGACAAAAATTGATTTGCCGTTGAAATCTTCCTGATCAAAAAATTCGCCACGGCCGCGACTCCACTGGCCGATGCTCGGAGTGGCAAGGATGCCATCTCTGCTGTTGGCCCAATAGAGGCGCCACTGACGCGCTTGCGGATTATAGAGTCGGAGGGTGAGACCTTCGATGTGAGCTGTGGCGTTGCCTACCTCGAATTCGCCAATATTGGCGCGGCCATTCCAGAGTTTTCTGACGACCGAGGTGCCTTCGTAGTCGACCCATTCGTTCGAGCCGGAGAGCGGATGAACCAGGCGGCGGAGATGAGCTTTCCAGGATCCGAACTCGAAATCGAAATCATGCTGGCCATCTTCCGGGCCGGCGGCAGGCTGGATTTTTGGAGAAGCCTCTGAGATGAGTTTGCCGGGATCGGCGCTGACGCGAGTCTGATCGGTGATCCAATTCACTTCCCAGGTCTTGCCGCCGTCGTCGGAGAACGACTGCTCGAAGTGAGCCGAATTCGGAGTGATGTCGGACCAGACATAGCGGACGAAGATGGAGCGGCCGTTTTGGGGCTCCTGATCGAAGAATTCACCGCGGCCGTTCTTGAATTCGCCAACGGTGGGAGCGCTCAACAGCCCATCTTTGCTGTTGGCCCAATAGAGGCTCCATTGGTGGGACTGGGGATTGTAGAGACGGAGAGTCATGCCTTCGATATGGCCGGAGGAGCCCTCGGTCTCGAATTGCTCGATCTGGGCGCGTCCGTCCCAGACTTTGCGGGTCACCGTCGTTCCGTCGAATTCAACCCAGGTGTTGGATCCGGTGAGGGGATGGAGCAAGCGTTTGAGATGAATCTTCCAGGCGCCAGCTTCGAAATCGAAATCGTGCTGGCCGTCGTGAGCGTCGGATGACTGGGGTTGCGAGGAGGCGTTAGTGGATGCGGGTAGTAGAGCGGCAGATGAAAGGAGGAAGACGGCGATTAAAAGATAAAGGTGAATTCTGCTGGGGATGTGCGTGGACATTTCTGATACCTCCCTGGGCGGATTGCGCGAAAGTAGCCTAGTTCGATAATCGATTCCGCATGTGGTATTTTGCAATGACCACTTTATATGGCATTGGTGATACCACTTTCGAAAGACGGCGAACCGCTATTCCGGCAGATTTATATCCACCTGCGGGACGCCATTCTAAGTGGTGTGTTGCGAGGCGGCGAGAAGCTGCCATCGACGCGGGATCTGGCTGAACAGCTGGGAGTCTCGCGGACAGTGGTGCTGCTCGCGTTTGACCAACTTCTCGCGGAAGGATTCGTACGAGGGCGGTCGGGATCGGGGACGTACGTATCGGCAGATGCAAGCATCGGACGGCGGAGTGTGCCGATGCGGTCGGCAGAATTGCGCTTATCGAGATTTGGAGTGCACGCGTCGTCGTCATGGGCGAAGGTGAACTTTCCGGTTCGCGAGAAGCCGAAGCTGCGGTATGACTTCGCGTATGGGCGAAGCGACGTGGAGGAGTTTCCGTTTGAGATGTGGCGGCGACTGTTGCTGCGACGAGCGAGAAGAACGGCGGTTGCGGAACTCGATTACGGTCCGGCGGCGGGAAGCGTTGGGTTGCGGGAGGCGATCTGTGCGCATCTTGGGAGATCGCGCGCGGTGGTGAGCGATCCGTCGCAGGTGATCGTGGTGAACGGATCGCAGCAAGCGCTGGACCTGATTACCCGAGTCCTGATTGAACGAGGAGACCGGGTGGCGATCGAAGATCCGGGCTACCAGGGAACGCGGGAAGTGCTGCGAGCGGCTGGAGCGAAACTGTTACCGGTGGCGGTGGACGGCGAGGGGCTGGACCCGAGTCGATTGCCGGGCGGGGCGCGACTCGCGTTTGTGACGCCATCGCATCAATTTCCGACCGGGGCGGTGCTTCCTCTGGCACGGCGTCTGGCGCTGCTGGAATGGGCGAAGCGTGAGAATGCGGCGATTGTGGAAGACGATTATGACGGCGAATTCCGCTACGACGGGCAGCCTCTGGAATCGCTGCAGGGGCTGGACCGCGAAGGGCGGGTGATCTACATCGGAACGTTTTCACGCACGGTTTTTTCGGCGTTGCGAATCGGCTACTTGATTGTGCCGCAGCGGCTGGTGACGGCATTCAGCGCGGCGAAATGGTTGTGCGACCGGCATACGGCTACTTTGGAGCAGGAAACGCTGGCGGAATTCATTACCAGCGGAATGTATGAACGCTATTTGCGACGTGTACGAAGACGAAGCGCATCGCGTCGGAAGACCGTGCTGGAGTCGGTAGAGAAACATCTGGGAACGCGCGTGGAGATTACAGGAGACGGGGCCGGCGCGCATGTTGTGCTCTGGCCAAGGCGAAGAGTGGAAGAAGAGGCGGTCATTGCAGCGGCGGCAGCGAAGGGCGTGAAGGCCTATGGCATTGCCGGATATTTTCTGAGAAAGCCGAGGCGCGCCGGAATTATGTTGGGTTACTCGCGAATGAGTGAGCTGGAGATTCGAGAAGGGATTCGCAGGCTGGGGGAAGTCTTGTAAGAATGCGCGATCGCGGACTGGATCAGCCGCAATATTTTTCGTATTGCTCGATGATGAAATTGTCAGTCATACCGGCGACGTAGTCGCAGACGACGCGCGGCAGGGATTCTTGGTGGGCCTTCTCCTGGTAATTGTGCGGGAGAGATTCGGGATGAGCCATCCAGAAGGCAAATAATTCCGTGACAACGCGCTCGGCCTCTTCTTTTTCTTCGGCCAAGGATGGACTGAAGTAAAGATTCTCGTAGAGGAAGTTTTTGCTTTGTTTGCGCTCGGCGTCGAGTGCGGGGCTGAAGGCGACGAGGCGCTGGGGATGATTGCGGACGTCGTTTTCGGCTTTAATGCCAGCTTCCACGATGTGGGAGCGAGTGCTGGTGATGAGATCGTCGACGAAGCGGTTGAGGACGCGGCGCAGAGTTTCGTTGAAGCGGAGTTTCTCGGCGGCGTCGGGATAGATTTTTTCCACTTCGCGATAAAAGTTGTCGAAGATGGGAACGCCTTCGCGGATTTGGGCGAGCGTAAGCAGATGCGCCTCGTAGCCATCGTCAAGATCGGCGGTGTTGTAGGCGATTTCGTCGGTGAGGTCAATGAGCTGGGCTTCGAGCGGAGGACGCTGGTGGAGAAGATATTCCGCAAGCTCGGGATGGGAAGCGGGGTTGTAATCGCGCGAATGCTTGATGATGCCTTCGCGCACTTCAAAGGTGAGATTGAGGCCACGGAAGGCTGCGTAACGCTGTTCGAAATCTTCGACGATGCGGAGAGCATGCAGGTTGTGATCGAAGAAAAGGCCCTGCTGACGCATGGCCGCGTCGAGAGCTTTCTCGCCGGCGTGGCCGAAGGGAGGATGGCCAATATCGTGAACGAGGGCGAGCGCTTCGGCGAGATCGGCATTGAGGCCGAGGGCGCCGGCGATGGTGCGGGAAATCTGCGTGACTTCGAGCGTATGGGTCAGGCGATTACGGAAGTGATCAGAATAGCGGCGGGTGAAGACCTGGGTTTTGGCTTCCAGGCGGCGAAAGGCACGAGCATGAATGACGCGGTCACGGTCGCGCTGGAAATCGTTGCGGTAGGGGTGAGGCGGTTCAGGGACGCGGCGTCCGCGGGAATGATGCACCGCGTAACTGGCGAGCGGCATGGGGGAAGGATAGCATGCGGTGATAAACAGATTCCTCGCCGCTACGCCCCTCGAAATGACAAAGTCTCGGCGGAGGGCTGCGAGGCGCTGCACGCGAGATCCCCGTTCAACGCGCTCGCGATGCACGCTGCTCAGGGCAGGCGCTCGTCGCTGGTAAAAGCGCGGAGCTTCGGGATGACGTTTCGAGAAGTCAAAATCCCCACCCTCCCGCACAAAACGCGAGAAGAGTTGGGGCAACCGCGTTAAGTTGCAGCTACTGCTGCTTGTCGGAGTCTTCCTTGGCGAGCTTGACTTTCGCGGCGTCCAATTTCTGCTGGACTTTGGCGAAGGCGTCGGTGTCCTGCTCGGCGGGAACGGTTTTATTCCACTCTTCGACGGAGCGCTCCCAGTGTGCGGCGGCCATCTTGAGGCGACCGGTTTTCTGGTAAAGATCGCCAAGATGTTCCTGCACGGTGGGATCGGAACTCATGTGAAGCGCGGCTTTGTTGAGATTTTCTTCGGCGAGATCGTATTTGCCCATTTTGAAGTAGACCCATCCGAGTGAGTCAAGATAGGCGCCGTTCGTGGGCTCCATGGAAACAGCTTCCTTGATGTAGTTGAGCGACTCTTCCAGCTTAACGCCGCGATCGGCGTTCATGTAGCCGAGATAGTTGAGCGTGGCCGCGGCCTGGGGATCCGTAGGCGGAGTGGCGGCGAGGACCTTTCTGAATTCAGCGTCGGCTTCGTCAAACTTTTTCTGGCGTTGATAGACGTCACCGAGCAGGAACCATCCGTAAGCCTTGTCCTCCGGTTTGGTGGAGAGTTCGTCGGCCTTGTTGAGCGAGTCTTCGGCATCTTTCCAGCGCTTGGCGCGGGTATAGATGATTCCAAGACGAATGTAGACGTCGCGGTCCTCGGGACCGCCCTTGAGCATCGACTTCACGTCTTTGATAGAAGGTTCGACATCGCCCATATCGGCGAGTTGCGCGTCGAGCACCATACGCAGATCGCGATCATCGGGCATTTTCTGCACCGCCTCTTTGGCGGTAGCAGTCGCTTGCGGCCACTGCTTCGCGTCGCGATAGGTATCGATGATTTCCTGATATCCGCTGCGAGCATTGTCATCGCCGAGCGTGAGCATCTTGCGAAAGGTGTCGACGGCGGCGGGATAGTTTTCCTGATCGCGGTAAATCATGCCAAGGCGCTCAAGAAAGATGGCGCGGTTGGTGCGATCGCCCTGGGAGTTGTCGGTCTTTTTCAGAAGATCCTGCAGCAGCTTGACGGCATCGTCGTAACGGCCTTGCGCCTGATAGATGGCGGCTTCGTTGTAAGCGACTTCGGCAGAGTCGGGAACGAGCGTGTCGGCCTTCTTCAGGCTTTCGAGCGCCTCGTCGTACTTAGCCTGGCGGCGGTAGATCTCAGAAATGCGGACATAACTTTGCGCATCCTCGGGATTGGAGTCGACGATGACCTTGTACTGTTCGAGAGCGGCGTCGAGCTGGCCGTCATTCATGTAGTTTTCGGCGAGACCACGAATCGCGTCAAGATTGTCGCGATCGAGAGCGACAGCGTGTTTGTAGGCGTCGACGGCGCTCTTATAGTCCTTACGCTGCTCGTAAGCGGCGCCGAGCGCCGAGTAGAGCTTGGCAGAGCGAGCGGAGTCGGGCACGGAGGCGAGCACTTGCAAGGCATGAGCCGAATCGCCTTCGTCGGTGTAGAGCATGGCCAGCGTAGTGACGGCTTCTTCGGAGCTGGGATCGAGCTTAACGGCGGTTTTGAATTCCGCTTCGGCCTTTTGCAGATCGGTATCAGCGCGATAGAGGCGGCCAAGCAGAAGATGATCATCAACGCTATTGGGCTCGAGTTTGACGATCTCTTCGTATTGCTCGATGGCGAGTTTCAGAACGTTATCTGAACCGGAGCCGCCGGGCATATCGCCAAGAGAACGAAGATAAATGCGGCCAAGAAGCTTGTGAGCTTCGAGATTGTTGGGATCGCGCTTGATGATGTCCTGGCACTGGAGCACGGCATCGCGAATGCGGCCGGTCTTGACGTAGAGTTCGGCAAGGCCGGAGGTGAGAAATTCGCTGGAAGGATCGGCGTCGATAGCCTGGCGGTATTCGTCGATCGCTTTATTGGCAAGATCGCTCCGGCCGTAGGCGGTGACCATCTCCTCGTACATGTGGGCGAGCATGTAGTGGTAGTAGGAGGCGGCGCGATCGGGTTTTACGTCTGAGGATGGCGACGCAGGGCTGGCGGCCTTGGATTCGGCGGACTTGTTGGATTCAGACTCGGCGGATTGGGAGAAGGCGGCCGTAGTGGCGAGGAAAATCGCCAACGACATCACGACTGAAAGACGAAAAATTCTATTCATGCTGGGACCTAATGAATGTGCGTTTCCGAAACGTCAGCTATTTGGATGCTCAGCCGCCGGGGGAAAGGTGCCTTTATTCTACCCCGAAGGCCGGATATGGGGAAAATGCGAGTTAACCCGGAAGGTCAGGGACGGGTGGGGAAAAGCGCGGTTTCCGAGTGGCAAAGTGTCAAGGCGGCAAAGTGTCAACGTTTCAAAGTAGCAAAGGTTGGCGAGGTTTCAAGGTTGACAGCTAGAAACGGTAGAGCTCTCAGTAGCAAATGTCATAGCGATGCGAGGAGGGACTCACGACAGCCGGCGAGACGCCGGCGCTGCGATCGAAGGGCGTTCCGGCTCAGTGGCGGAAGTGGCGCACGCCGGTGAAGAGCATGGCCAAGCCGAGGCGGTCGGCGGCTGCGATGACTTCCGGATCGCGCTGTGAGCCCCCGGGCTGGATGATGGCAGTGGCGCCGGCTTTGGCGATTTCCTCGACGCCATCGGGGAATGGAAAGAACGCGTCGGAGGCTGCGACCGTGCCTTTCAATGGGAGCTGTGCCTTCATCGCACCGAACTTCGCGGCATCGACGCGTGACATCTGCCCGGCGCCGACGCCGACGGTTTGCCCGTCGCGAGCGTAGACGATGGCATTGGATTTGACGTGCTTACAAATTTCCCAGGCGAAAAGCAGTGCGCGATTTTCCTCCGGAGTGGGAGCGCGTTTGGTGACGATTTTGAGATCGACCTCTTGAAGCGGGCGGATGTCGGCATCTTGCAGGAGCATACCGCCGGAAACGTTCTTCAAAATCCATTTCTGATTTGCCGGTTTGACTTCGACGAGACGGAGATTTTTCTTGGTCGCAAATTTTGCCTTGGCGGCTTCGTCAAAAGCGGGTGCGGCAATGACTTCGAGGAAAAGCTTGTGCATCTCTTCGGCGGCTTCGGCGTCCACGGGGCAGTTCACACCGATCACGCCCCCGAAGGCGGAGACGGGATCGCATTCGAGAGCGCGCTTGTAGGCTTCGGCGAGAGTTTTACCGGTCGCGGCTCCACAAGGATTGGTGTGCTTGATGATGGCGCACATGGGTGCAGCAAGAGGGTCGAATTCCTGAGCGAGATCCCAGGCGGCCTGTAAGTCGACGATGTTGTTGTAGGAAAGCTCCTTGCCCTGAATCTGGTGGGCGTTGGCGACGCCGATGCCAGAACCGTCGGAATACATGGCGGCTTTCTGGTGGGGATTTTCGCCGTAACGCAGATCGAGAACTTTCTGGAATGAGAGGCGGAGAGTCGGGGGAAAACTGGAGTTTGGCGACGCAAGCTGGAAATTTTCCGGCGTGATGCGTTCGAGAGTGGAGGCGATGGCGGAATCGTAAGCCGCGGTAGTGGCGAAAGCTTTTTGCGCGAGACGCCATTTGGTGGCGAGAGAGAGTTCGCCTTGGGAGCGGTCGAGTTCGGCGGCGATTTCGTGGTAATCGGACGGCGAGGTCACGATGGCGACGTCGTGAAAGTTTTTGGCGGCGGAGCGGATCATGGAGGGCCCGCCGATGTCGATGTTCTCGATGAGCTCTTCGAAGGCGACGCCGGGCTTGGCCGCAGTTTTCTCGAAGGCATAAAGGTTCACGACGACCATATCGATGGGAGCGATGCCATGCTGGGCGACAGCGGCGACGTGCGCGGGATTGTCGCGGCGATGCAGGATGCCGCCGTGAACTTTCGGGTGGAGAGTCTTGACGCGGCCATCGAGCATTTCAGGGAAGCCGGTGAGTTCGGAGATGTCTTTGACGGAGATGCCGGAATCGCGGAGAAGCTTGGCGGTGCCTCCGGTGGAGATGAGTTCGATGTTGTGAGCGGCGAGTTTGCGGGCGAAGTCGACGAGTGAGGATTTGTCGGTGACGGAGAGGATGGCGCGCTGGATGCGGGACATGCAGAGCCTTTCAGAAGTAGTGGGCAACGGGAAATTCTATCGTAGTTCGATGTTGGGGTTTCGAAGCAAGAGTTTGGAAAAGTGAATCTCTTATATTCCCATGTCTGGCAAAGGCGGCGAGACATGGGGCATCCCCGGCGCACTTCAGCGCTGCGAAAGGTGGCGAGACGTGAGGCATCCCGAAAACTGGGACACTCTGGGTTGATCCCCTACAATCAATTTATGCACTCAATTGGAATTTTGCTTTCGGGGCGTGGATCGAATTTCGTTGCGATTGCAGACAACATTGCTGCGGGACGGATTCCCGAGGCGCAGATTGCGGTGGTCATTTCCAATCGTGCCGATGCGCCGGGGATCGCGATTGCTCGCGAGCGCGGGCTGCATGCGGTCGTGATTGCGTCGAAGGGACGTTCGCGGGAGGAACATGATCGGGAGGTTGTGGCGGCGCTGAAGCAACATGGCGTGGATCTGATTTGCCTGGCGGGATACATGCGGCTGCTGTCGCCATGGTTTGTGCAGCAGTTTCCGGGACGGATTTTGAATATTCATCCATCGCTGCTGCCGGCATTTCCGGGATTGGAGGCGCAGCAGCAGGCGTTTGCGCATGGGGTGAAGGTTTCCGGATGCACGGTGCATTTTGTTGATGAAGAACTAGATCATGGAGCGATCATCGTGCAGAAGGCCGTGCCGGTTCTGGATGGCGACAGCGAGCATACGCTGGCGGAACGGATTTTGGAGCAGGAGCATGTCGCATATACGGAAGCGATCAATGTCGTCATCAGGGGCGATTATCACGTGGTGGGGCGGAGATTGGTGAGGCGAGAAGTTTAGCGAATGTTTTCGCAGAGAAGAGATTCCTCGTCGCTGCGGCCGCGGACAACGAGTCCGGATGCGAGCCAAACGCGCGATTGAGCGCCGCATAGAACGCGACGCATCGCGCGGCTCGCCCAGGTCCTTCGCTCGCGCAAAACCGACGCTTGCTCAGGATGACATAGGTCGTGATGGGGGCGAGTTGCGGGCGCGGGTTTTGATCCAAATGGGAGTGCCGAGAAAGCCGAAGGCGTCGCGGATCTGATTTTCGAGGAACCGCTGATAGGAGAAATGCAGCTTCACGGCACGATTCGTGAAAAGCACGAACGTGGGCGGAGCAACGGAAGCCTGCGTCATATAAAGAATTTTCACACGCTGCCGCATGGGAACGGAGGCGCGGTCGAAATCGATGTGTTCGAGGAAGCGATTCATCTCTGAAGTGGATATGCGTTTGCGGCGTTCAGTGGCGACTTGTTCGAGAAGCGAGAAGATTCTTTCTGCCCCCGTGCCGGTTTGCGCGGAGATGAATGCGACCGGCGCGTAGCTGAGGAATTTGAGTTCGTAGCGAAGGCGCTCTTCGTACGCGGCGCGATCGCCGGGACGTTTGGATTCGCGCATGCGTTCGGCCTTGGTGGGCCGGGCTGACTTTTTGGTCCCGCTGATCTTCTCAGGGTGAATCACGAGATCCCATTTATTGACGACGATGATGATGGAACGCCCGCTTTCGTGGGCGTAGCCGGCGATGGCGGCGTCCAGCTGGCTGACGCCTTCGGTGGCATCGATCACGAGCAAGGCGATGTCGGCAGCTTCGAGGTGCTTGCGCGCCATCACGACGGAAAGCTTCTCGGCCATGAGGTGTGTTTTGCCTTTGCGGCGAATGCCGGCAGTGTCGATGAAGCGGAAGCGTCGGCCGTTGCGGTCGACGAGTTCGTCGACGGCATCGCGCGTAGTGCCGGGGATGGGTGAGACGATGGCGCGATCGGAGGCGGTGAGGCGATTCAACAACGTGGATTTGCCGACATTGGGATGTCCGATGATGGCGACTTTGATTTCGCGCGGTTCTTGGTCATCGGTCGCATCAGCGTCGTTTGGGGATTCCAATCCTCGCCGCACAGAACGCGGCGAAGGAGCACCTGCCTCGGGTAAGTCAAAGTCCCCACCCTCTCGCAAAGAACGCGAGAAGGGTGGGGCACCCGGCAGGGTTTCAAGCACCGCTTCGAGGAGATCGTCGACGCCGCGGCAGTGCTCGGCAGAGATGGCGAACATTTGCGGGATGCCGAGGCGGTGAAAGTCATCGACGAGACCAGATTGTTTTTCGGAATCGATTTTGTTGACGGCGAGAAATAGTGGACGATTCGCTTTGCGCAGGAGGCGGGCGAGTTCGAGATCGGGCCCGGCGAGTTCGCTTCGTCCGTCGACGACCATGATGATGGCGGAGGACTCGTCGAGCGCGACGCGCGCCTGACGGAAAATTTCGGCGGGGATGAAGTCTGTTTCATCGGGAAGGATGCCGCCGGTATCGACCACGCGAAAGTGGCGGCCTTGCCATTCGGCATCGGCGTAGAGGCGGTCGCGGGTGATGCCAGGCTCGTCGCCAACAATGGCGCGGCGCGAACCGACGATGCGATTGAATAGCGTCGACTTGCCAACGTTGGGACGGCCGACGATGGCGAGAAGAGGAATGCCAGTTCGCGATTGGGCTACGTCGGGGTTAGGATCCGGTCGAATCATCGGCACTCACGGGATGCGGTTCACGAAATGCATAGATCCTTCGGCGACGAAAAGCCTGTCGCCTCAGGATGACAAGACAAGCACCCTGACAACATAAATAGGACGACTAGATGAAACCGTTATTATAGAGACTCCGTGGCGTCTTCTTCCCATCCGAGCGCATCCGCGTCGCCAAGCCGTTCGGTGACGAACGCAAACGGATCGTCTCTCTACCAGTTTTTCGCGCCGGGAGGGCTGCTTTCGCGCACGCATCCGGCATATGAATTTCGGCGGGGGCAGTTGCAGATGGCGCAGGCGGTCGAGCAGGCGCTCGAAGAGAAACGGCACTTGATCGTTGAAGCAGGAACAGGAACAGGAAAAACGCTGGCGTATCTCGTGCCGGCGATCCGCTCGCGGAAGCGAGTGATCATCTCGACTGGAACGAAGAATCTGCAGGAACAGCTGTTCTACAAGGATGTGCCGTTTCTGGAGATGGCGTTGTATGGCGAGAGCGCGGCGGAAAAGCGGACTCCTCGCTCTGCCCGGGATGACAACGCGGAGACAAGACGGCTGTCGGTTTGTTACATGAAGGGGCGAAACAATTATTTGTGCCGCAAAAAGCTTTACGACCTCAGAGACCAGCCGGTGTTGAGCGGGCTTGAGGAGATTCAGCAGTACCAGGCGATCGCGGCGTGGGAGAAGACGACGAGCACAGGAGATCGCGCGGAGTTGGCGGAATTGCCGGAAACGAGCCTGCTCTGGCCGAAACTGGACGCGCGAGCCGAAGCGTGTGCTGGGCAGAAATGCAGCGAGTTTGAAAGATGCTTCATCACAGAGATGCGGCGGCGGGCGATGGAAAGCGACATCGTGATTGTGAATCATCATTTGTTCTTCGCCGATCTCGCGATCAAATTGCAGGCGGATGGCGCGCCGGATGCGGGAATTCTGCCGGAAGCGGCGGCGGTGATTTTTGACGAGGCGCATGAACTGGAAGATGTGGCAGGAAATTATTTCGGGATCTCGGTGAGCAACGTGCGCGTTGAGGAACTGGCGCGCGATGTGGAGCAAGCGTTGCAGCATCACCATCTGATATCGGCGTCGTTGTCGGGCGCGCTAGGGAGCTTGCGGGAGCGGTCGCAGCTTTTCTTTTCACTACTGCCAGCGGGCGACGGACGGTTTGCGTTTGAGACGCGGCGAGAGTTCCTGGAGGAAAACGGGGATGAATTTCTGGCGCTGAATCAGGCGTTGACGCGGCTGGCGGGAGAAATGGAAGGATTGCAACAAAAGCCGGAAGAGATTTTCAATTTTGTGCGGCGAGCGCAAGAGATCCAGGTACAGCTTGGGTTTGCGCTGGAATCGGAAGATCGGAACACGGTTTTCTGGATCGAGCGGCGAGGGAACAGATCTTCACCACAGAGGAGCTCAGAGGCGCACCGAGGTCGGGCGCAAGGGCGGCAAAATGTTTTTCTGCAGGCCACGCCGATCGATGTGGGACCGATTCTGCGCGAATGCCTCTGGTCGAAGCTGGAATGCGCGGTGCTGACTTCGGCGACGCTCGCGGTGGGCGGGGGGTTTGAGTACATCCGGCAGAGGCTAGGGATGGAACATGCGCGGGAGTCGGTGCTGCCTTCGCACTTCGATTATCAGAGCCAGGCATTGTTTTATGTGCCGCCGGATTTACCCGATCCGCGAACACCCCAATTTGTAGCGAAGGCGGCTGCGCAAATTCGCAAGCTGCTGGAGATTACGCGGGGACGCGCGTTCGTGCTGTTCACAAGTTATGCGCAGATGAATGAGATTTACCAGCGGCTGCTGGGGGAGCTGGAGTTTCCCATGCTGCGGCAGGGCGATGCGCCGAAAAGCGCGCTGCTGGAGGAGTTCCGGCTGACGCCGAATGCGGTGTTGTTTGCGACGTCGTCTTTTTGGCAGGGCGTGGATGTGCAAGGCGAGCAGTTAAGTTGCGTGATTATCGACCGGTTGCCGTTTGCGGTGCCGAGCGATCCGGTGGTGGCGGCGCGGGTGAAGGCGATCGACGCCGACGGAGGAAACGCGTTTTTTCAGTATCAGGTTCCCGCGGCGGTGATCACCTTGAAGCAGGGTTTTGGAAGGCTGATTCGATCACTGCATGATCGCGGATTGCTGGTACTGCTGGATAACCGCATTCTCAAAAAGCAGTATGGGCGCGTTTTTGTAGAGAGCTTGCCGAATTACAAGAAGACGACGGAGATGCGGGCGGTGGAGGAGTTTTTCGGAGTGAGGGAGTAAACGAAACCGATCTCCCAGCTATTGTCGGCCCTTTGTTCGCTGGTTGGGCTTGAATGATCTTCCCTCAGGGCCTAAAGCTCCTTATCCTTCGCCGCGTTCGACGGCACGGCTGAAGCCGTGCCCTTCCCAAATCTACCTATTTGATAACGAACTAGCTCACGGATCATCTCTTCTCTTCTGCAGCGCCGGGATGGGAAAGCACCTGCACGGCGATTCCTGACGCCTGCGCCTTGCTGCGATAGACGCGTTCGGTGGCTTTCACGAAATCCGCAGGCTTGGCGTCAGGGATGTTCACGAAGGTTTGCGGATTGCGATCCGTGAGCGGGAACCAGGAACTCTGAAGCTGCACCATGATGCGATGTCCGCGACGGAAGGTGTGGTTGACGTCCTGCATGTTGAAGTTGACCTCTTCGACCTTGCCGGGCGTAAAGGCCTCGGGTTTCTCGAAGCTGTGACGGAATTTGCCACGGAAGGGTTCGCCACGGATGAGTTGTTCATAGCCAGCCATGGTGAATGAGGGCGGACCGACATCGGTGCGTGAGCGGGTGCGATCATCGGATCGGGGTTCATCGAGCTTGCTGTCGGGATAGTCGTTGGGATAGACGTCAATCAATTTGACGTCCCAATCGGAGTCGGTGCCACTCGTGGAAACAAAAAGCTTCGGCGAAACCGGACCGACAATGGTGACATCTTCCTGCAAAACGGGAGTTTCGTACGTCAGGACGTCGGTGCGTGTGGAAGCGAAGCGCTGGTCAGAGACCATATATTCCTGCGGGACGCTCATCGCTGTGTAGTTGACGAAGGGGACTGGATGCGCCGGATCGCTGACGTATTCGTCATAGGATCCTGAATCGGACGGCGGATCAAAGGAGAGAGCGCCGTTCGCGTGGAAGTAGAGTGTGCGCGATTGGGCGTCTTTCGGCGGCCAGGCATCGTAGCGGCGCCAAACATTCGTGCCGGTCTCGAAGACGTAGGCCTTCGGAAGTTTTGGGTCAGGCGTGCCTTTCAGGTAATGCTCGAAGAAGGGGAAAAGAATGTTCTTGCGGTAGAAGTCGCCGGTGCTGGAGTTGAACTCGGCGCGGCCAAGATGCTCGCCATCATAACGTGCCCAGCCTCCATGGACCCACGGGCCGACGACCAGTGCGCTGAAGGTGCCGGGATTCTTGTCACTCACGGAATGAAAAGTAGAAAACGGCCCCTGCAGATCTTCGGCGTCAAACCATCCGCCAACGGTGAGCACAGCACAGTGAATGTTGTGCATGTGCGGTGCGAGATTGCGGACCTTCCAGTAATCGTCGTAAGTGTCGTGGCGCATCTGGTCATCGAAGAGCGCGCTCTTGCCATCGAGAAGTTTCGAGAGATTACCGATCGGGCCGACGTCCAGATAGAAGTCATAGCCGTTCTTCGTTCCGAAATCGAAGGGGACGAACGATTTCGGAGGAAGCTGTGGGTTGTCTTGCGGCTTGAAGAAGGCATAGAAGCCGAAATTGGCCGCAAGCATGAAAGCGCCACCGTGGTAGGCATCGTCGCCCATGAAGAGGTCGGTCATTGGCGCCTCGGGAGA
This sequence comes from Verrucomicrobiia bacterium, assembly GCA_035523795.1. Classification (GTDB taxonomy): domain Bacteria; phylum Acidobacteriota; class Terriglobia; order Terriglobales; family Acidobacteriaceae; genus Sulfotelmatobacter. The sequence goes on from DATKQB010000013.1 coordinate 25,968, forward strand.
CGCGGCTTTCAGCGCGGGATGCGAGTCGATCATGCTGGCTGAGGTGTAGAAGCCGGGGTAAGAGATGCCCCAGATACCGGCGTTGCCATTATTGTTGGGAATGTTTTTGAGCAGCCAGTCGATGGTGTCGTAGAGATCACTGGCGTCGTCGACGTCTTTGTTGGATTTCTTGTCGTCGATGTGCGGATGCATTTCGACGAATGTTCCCTCTGACATGTAACGGCCGCGAACATCCTGGAAAACGAAGATGTATCCGGATTTATCGAAGTCGGGCGAGGGACCGAGGTTGTTGCGGTACTGGTCGACGCCGTAAGGTCCAACACTGTAAGGAGTGCGCTCAATCAGGAATGGGTAGGAACGGGAAGTGTCCTTGGGCACGTAAACGGCGGTGAAGAGATGAACGCCGTCGCGCATGGGGATGCGATATTCATATTTCGTGTAGTGCTCCTTGACACTGAAGTCCGGAGCCTCGGGACGGTTCTGTGCGGGCACGGTAACAACGCATGAGCAGAAAACGACCAGAAAGAAGCAAAAATGGCGGCGCATGATTCTCCTTAAGCGGGCGAGGGTCAATCGGTCAAGCTACATTCGGCGCGCGGCGAGAGTCAAGTCGCAGGCGTCGTCGCACGTTACAATGGAAGTTGCGGCCAGTGAGGCCAGGCGGGGGATATAGGCCTTCGCGAAGATCGAAAGGGTGCGGCAAAACTGGGGGAGCATGTTCGAGGTTACAGTCGAAGATTCGTTTGCGGCAGGACATTACCTGCGCAATTACAAAGGCAAGTGCGAGAATCCGCACGGGCATAATTACAAGATTCGGGTCACGCTGGCCGGCGAGGAGTTGGATAAAGCCGGGCTGCTGCTGGATTTCAAAGATTTGCGCCAGGTGATGAAGCATGTCATCGAGCGGCTGGATCATCAGATGATCAACGAGATCGAGCCGTTTACGGTGATCAACCCGTCGGCGGAAAATCTCGCGAAGTATTTCTACGATGAGTCGAATGCGCGGCTCAAATCCGTGACGAACGGGCGCGTGCGCGTGAAGGACGTGACGGTGTTTGAGACGGACACGACGACCGCAAAATACTCGGAGTAAAGCAGCTGCCAGCTTCCAGTTATTAGCCGCCGAGACGGCGGCGCTACGATGCAGATCACGGAAATCTATAAATCCCTGCAAGGCGAGTCGACATATGCCGGGCTGCCGTGTGTATTCGTGCGGCTGACGGGGTGCAATCTGCGCTGCTCGTGGTGCGACAGCGAATACACGTTTCAGGGCGGACGCAAGATGTCACTGGAAGAAGTAATGAAAGAAGTTTCGCGACTCAGCCCGCAGGGCGGGTTGGTGGAGGTTACGGGTGGTGAGCCGATGTTGCAGGAGCGGGAAGTCGTGCCGCTTATGGAGCGACTCTTGGCCGAGGGTTACGGGGTGCTGCTGGAAACAAGCGGGGAACGGCCATTGGCCACGGTTCCCGCCGAGGTGGTGAAAATCGTCGATGTGAAATGTCCGGATTCAGGCGAGGGCGGGACGTTTCGCATGGAGAATCTGCAGACGTTGACGAAGCGGGACGAAATCAAGTTCGTGCTGGCCAGCCGGGCGGATTACGAATTCGCGCGAGAGTTTACGCATAAACACCAACTCTGTGACCGGGTCAACGCGGTTTTGTTCTCACCCGCTTTTCGAAAGGATGCGACAGGAGCGCGTGACGCGTCGCACTGCCTGCTTGATCCCCAGCAGCTGGCGGCGTGGATGATCGCGGATGGCGTACGCGCCAGGCTAGGGTTGCAGTTGCACAAATTTATTTGGGACCCGGCGGTAAAGGGAGTTTAGGCGGGGTGTCGTCTTCGGCAAAATCACGCGCGGTTGTGCTGCTTAGCGGAGGGATGGATTCCTGCGTCTGCGCGACGCTGGCAAAACGCGATCATGACGTCGCCGCCGTTCACGTTCTTTACGGGCAAAGGACAGAAGAGCGCGAACGGCAGTCTTTTCTCGCGATCTGCCGGAGGCTGGGGATTCACGATCAGCTGATCGTGCGTAATGAAGCCCTGCGGGCGATTGGGCATTCGGCTCTGACAGACGAAAATATTGCAGTTCCAAAATCGGAAGAGGTGGGAAGCGACATTCCGGTGACGTATGTGCCTTTTCGGAATGCGCATTTTCTGGCCGTAGCGGTGAGCTGGGCAGAGACGCTGGGCGCCGAGAAGGTCTACATTGGCGCGGTTGAGCCGGATAGCTCCGGCTATCCGGACTGCCGTCCTGCCTATTACCAGGCGTTTAACGACGTGGCAAAAGCCGGCACGAAGGATGGCCGAATGGAGATTGTGACTCCGTTGATCGCCATGCGGAAGAGGGAGATTGTGCGCCTCGGCCTTGAATTGGGCGCGCCCTTCGATTTAACTTGGTCGTGCTACAGCCGCGAGGATCAGGCATGCGGCGTATGCGACAGTTGCGTGCTGCGCCTGAGGGCGTTTGAAGCCGCCGGAGTGAAAGACCCGATTCCATACGCGGCGCGCTAGCAGGTTGCCGGGAGGCAAAATGAAAAAACATTATGCAATTCTTCTTCTTGCAGTACTGACGGTAGGGCTGTGCGTTGTTCCGGTCCTCGCGCAGAGTTCGGGAACGGTGAAGGGAGTGTGCCGTGATGCAGACGGCAAGCCTATTGCCGACGCCATCGTTGTTTACTCCAACCTGGATAACGGGCAGAAATACACGCTGAAGACGAACAAGAAGGGCGAGTATTTCTCGCTGGGGATTACCCCCGGCAAGTACAACGTCACGCTGTACAGGAATGCCAACGACCAGCAGGCGGGCAAGGAAGCCGACCACGTCAACAATTATCAGGTCCAGCTCGATGAAAACAATCTCGACATGGACATGAAAAAGGAGATGGAGGAGCAGGCCAAAGGCGCGGGCATGACGGCTGAGCAGCTGAAACAGAAGGAAGACGAGCGAAGCAAGATCATGAAAGAAAACAACACGATCAAGTCTCTGAATGAGAAGCTCGTCGCAGCGAAGGCCGCAGCCGAAGCAAATCCTCCGGACTATGATACGGCGATCGCCGATCTGACGGCGGCAAATCAGATTGATCCGAACCGCGATCTAATCTGGTTCAAGCTGGCGGATTATTACCGTATGTCAGCGGTGAAGCAGACCGATCCAGCCGAGAAAACGAAGCGGCTGGATTCGGCGATCGAAGATTACAACAAGGCAATCGATCTGAAAAAAGCTGCTCCGCCGGATCCGAAGGATCCCAATGCATCAGCCAAGACATTGGCGGCTTATTACAACAATCTGGCCGAGGCGTACGCCAAGGAAAACAAAACTGACGATGCCGTGAAGACGTATGCGCTTGCAGCGCAGGCGGATCCGAGTGCAGCCGGCCAGTATTACTTCAATACAGGCGCGGTGCTTACGAACGCCGGCAAAGTGGATGACGCCATTGCGGCTTTCGACAAGGTGATTGCGGCCGATCCGAACAAGGCCGACGCCTACTATTGGAAGGGCGTGAACATGATCGGCAAAGCGACTTTGCAGGGGGACAAGATGGTGGCGCCCCCGGGTACAGCCGAAGCCTTCCAAAAATACCTGGAACTGCAGCCAACTGGGACGTATGCCGATCCGGCCAAGCAGATGCTGACGAGCATAGGGGCATCGGTCGAGACCAAGTTCGGCACTGGCAAGAAGAAAAGCTCAAAATGACAGGTTCTTAAGCATTAGTGCCGACCCAGGGCAGCTTGAGAGCTGCCCTTCATTCTTGTGCCTGAATTCTCGAGTGTTACGAAAGACTATGCACTTGCTGGCAATCGCCTTCGCCCTCACGACACGGTAGAGTTGAGCTATCGTGCCGGGAGTGATTTCCCCGCCTTGCCGATTTGTCTCCTGCCTCTGTGGTGCGTCCCGGTCCTGAAATTCAAAGAGGACTGCGGTTAACGAGGGAAAGAATGGCAGCACCAACGATCGCGCCGATCTCCGTGTCGCTGGAAGATTTTTCAGGAAATGGTAAAGTCGCAACGCCCGCCCTGATGAGCGGCATGCTCCGTGCAGCGGAGAAAATCAGCGACCTGATTTTTTCGCCCGGCCGTCCGCCGCAGGTCCAAGTGTATGGGCAGATGATCCCCGTTCAAGTGCCTGGTTTTACCGTGCTCACGCCGGACGACACGCGCCACATCGCTGCCGACTTGATCGGCGACAATAAACAGGCCATCACAACTTTGCGCGAGAATGGGGCTTGCGATATCTCGTTCGGCTTGCCAGGACTGGCGCGTTTCCGGGTGAACGTTTTCATTCAACGCGGCAGCTGTGCTGTGGTCATGCGGGTGATTCCCACGGCGATTCCGGAATTTGCGGCTTTGCGCCTGCCGGAACAGTTATCGGAAATCGTTAAGCTTCGTGACGGAATCGTGCTGGTTACGGGCGCTGCCGGATCGGGCAAGTCTTCGACACTGGCGGTGCTGGTGGACCTGATCAACCGCGAAAAGTACTACCACATCATCACCATAGAAGACCCAATCGAGTTTCTGCACAACCATAAGTGCTCGACGATTCATCAACGGGAACTGCACAGCGACACGCCGAGTTTCGCCCATGCCCTGCGTTCGGCGATGCGGCAGGCTCCAAAAGTCATCATGGTTGGCGAGATGCGCGACCGCGAGACGATCGAAATCGTTCTGGAAGCAGCCGAGACAGGCCATCTCGTGTTCTCTAGTCTGAATACGATGGACGCATCAAAAACCGTCGAGCGCGTCGTGAGCTCGTTTGCACCCGGCGAGCAGCAATCTGTGCGGGAACGTTTCGCCAAATCCTTCCGTTACGTTATCTGCCAACGATTAATGCCGAAGAGCGATCGCAGCGGACGCGTGCCGGCTTTCGAAATCATGAAGACCAATGCGCGCACGAAGGAATGCATCGAAAAAGGCGAACGTGAGAGCAAGACCCTGCTGGATGCGATTAAAGCCGGCTCATCCGAGGGAATGCAGCATTTTGACGGGGAAATTGCCCAACTGGTAAACGATCGACTGGTTGACCTGGAAACCGGACTTTCGTTTGCGAGCAACCCGGCCGTACTCGGGCAGGAATTAGCGCGATAAACGATTCGGCGCAGGAGCAAACGGAAAGCGTAGCGTAACAAATTAAGGGGATGATGCTTGAAGACATCATCCCCTTTTTATTTTGCTTCCTCAATTCTTGCTTCGCTCAGGATGACAGACTGGGAATGAGTCAGAAGGGCAGGAACTATGCTACGGCGCCGTTCGCCATCTCTGCCGCACCGAGGGCAACGATTTTTCCGGGGCCTTGCGACATGGCCTGGCCGAGCGCGTGTTCGGCGCGGTTGATGACTTCGGTGACGACATCGACAGGATCGTACTCGTTGCGAATGACTGCTTCAGCAAGGCCGGCAGAAAACTGTACCGGCTGGCCTTGTGCGTCCCCGTCTTTGGCGGGAAGACGGACGTCGGTAACGATCTTGCGCAGCTTCTCGACGGCGAGCATCGCTTCCTTCTCGGCAGTCTCGCCAAGCAGCAGAGCGATGGTAGAAGTGTCATAGCGAAACGCGAGATCGTTCGAGCGGATATTGGCGGCGAACAACTGCCCTACGCGCTCCATTACAGCCTGCACTTCTGCCTCGCCGTATTCTTTGATCATGGCGGCATGCTTGCCGAATTGCACCAACAGTACGGACAGGGGTGAAGCATTTTGCAGGGCGCGTTTGCTCTCGGCCAGCAGCAAATCGAGATAGGACGCGCGCTTTAGCAGCCCAGATTTTTCGTCGGTCACTGAGAGGTTCTTGACGAGGCGCCGCAAACCGGCATTATTGAGCGCGATCACCATCTGCTCCGATAAAGTCTTCAAAACAACGACGTCAGCTTGCTGCCATCCGCGTGCGTGGTTATGGAGAAGAACGAGGATGCCGACTATTTCTTCACCATCGGCAAGTGGAACTGCCAGGATCGTAACGGCGTTGAGCTCGGCAGCAATTTTCTTCAAGTCTGCGGATTTGGATGCATCCTGAATGACGAGAGGCTCACTGCCCTCAAGGCTCTGATGCAAGCCGGAAATCAGCTCTGAGATGGACAAAGCACTGGCCCTCTTGACGCCATCGGCACAAAACTCATCCACTGCCGACGGGGACAAGCCGGGCTTGCCCATAGCAGCGATACACCGTGTCGCTTCCCAGTGCGAGCCGATCTCCTTTACTGCAGTACTCAAAACGGCGGGCGCCGTGCCCTGGTGATAGAGTTTGCGTGTAATCTCAGCCACGCGGGTGAAGCTGCGAACGTCGGGCGCGGGATCGGCCGCCGGAGGAGCAGGTGAAGAGGGCGGTGTTGCCGCTGCCGCGGCTGGAGGCAGCGGCGCAGAACCGGCGTATCGTGGCGTAACTCCCGCGGACATGTAGAGGCGCTGCAAATCTTCGTTGCGCTCCTCTTCCCGCGGGAAAAGTTCCTGGATTCTTTGCAAGCGTTCGATGGCCTTGCTGCGCATGCCATACTGCACCAGGATTTCAGCCTGCAGCATCAAATCCTGCAACGTGCCGGCGCCGAGGGTTCGTTCATCGGCGTGGACAGGCTCGTCGCTCATTGGCTTGCTGACGGTATTGAAACGCGAGGAAATGAGCTTGTAGCGGGAGTCGTCGACCTTACCCTTCAGCAGGTCGAGGCGTTTTAAATGGCCTGGCTCGTAGGGATCGACTTCGGCTGCACGGTCCAGGCAATTGGCCGCCCGGTTGAAGTCGCCAGCAGTGCAGTAAACGTCAAAAAGCTTCAGCAAGGTCTGGCAATAATCGTTTTCGCGGCTGGAGGAGTTGTAGAGCTCGGCGAGAAATTCGAGCATTGGAGCAGAAGTGCGGTGATTCGCGGTGATGTCTTGCAGGATGGCAGTGAACTGGCGCCGCTCTCCACGGCGCCGCTGAAACTGCTCCAACTTACGGGTTAACGCGACCGCGGCGTCATCCTGTTCGGAGTCGACTAATTGGCCGATGAGCGCGATGACCTGCTGCACACGCGATGGATTCTGCTCAAACATTTGCCAGACGAGCGGTTCGGCTTCGGCGAAACGGCCCGTTTCCACCAATGCTGCAGCGTAGGTTTCGCGGAGTTCGGTGGATGACTGACCTGCGTTCATCTGGGGCTCGAGGATGAAAATTGCCGCTCCTGCTTGTCCCTGGGAAAGCAAAGTTTTTCCGTAGGCAAGCGCGATTTCAGGATCGGAAGCGTCTTCCTGGTAGGCCCGCTCATACCATGGTCCCGGGTCTTCCCGGGCGGAAGTCGCGAGTTGAGCCAAACGCTGAAAAGCGGAGGCGGCGGTTTTGCGGTCGCCCAGCTCCGATGCCTGCTCAGCGAGGCGCAGCAGGTTGGGCTGTGTCGGTTCGAGGGCGACGATGCGGCTTACCAGTTCGAAAGATTCCTGTTTCTTGCCAATCTTTGCCAGATCGAGCAAAGCGGCTTCGTAGGTTCCGACAGCTAATTTCTTGTTTGAGCCTTCGAGTAGCTGTCCAAAGCGGAGCTTCTGCTGCCAGGTTGGATTTCCGTGTCGAGCCAGCTTTTTGTAGGTCAGGCTGGCGCGGGTCGCGTCTCCAGCGGCGACCTGCCGCTCAAACAGGTCTCCGAGAAGGCGGACTGCATCGGAGTTGCGGCTTAGGGAGAGACATAAATCCGCAGCCAACTGACGTACAACATCATTTTCATGATCATCGCGGAGAACTAGTAGATATTCTTCCAACGCCTCGGCGGTCTTGCCTTTTTGCAGTAGTTTCTCCGCACGCTCAATGCGCTTGGCCAGTTCGGCGCGATCCAGTCGTTTTGTGAGTTCAGGCATGCGGAGGGCGGACTAAGCCCTGCACCGATTCTAGGAGGGGCATCCAGCACCAGCAATGCGCGTGCACGTAGGTACGGTTACGAAGGTCACAGCTGAAAATGCAGTTATTTTGGGCGTTTGACTAAAGTGTCGAGAAGCTAGGCTGGAGACTTCGCCAGACTCGCGCTGACGATCTGGGAACAGGCTTCGACGAATTGCATTTCAGCGAGGGTAAACGTCGCGGGGAAATAACTTTCAATATCAAGTTCCCCAGCGAGGACGTTGTTCACCAGGATGGGTACGACAATCTCACTCACGACCATCGAAGAGCCGGCTAGATAGCGAGGATCTGTGGAAACATCATCCACGACCACAGTTTTCCGGCTGCTGGCGGCTGCGCCACACAGACCCCGATCGAGCGGGATGCGGGCGTTGGGCGTAAAACTGCCGGCGTACGGGCCTACGACCAGAATATTGGAGTCCGACGGGTCGACGAGATAGAAACCGACCCAGTTGTAGCGCGTCATTTTCTCGTGCAGGCGATGCGCCATGCACTCCATCAGTGATGGAGGGGGCACAGTTTTGGCGAGGGCTTCAAATTCCCGGAGAAGTTCTTCGTGCTCCACGTTCGTTCGCTCAGGGGGCCGCTTAGAATCCCACCACGAACAATTTCCCCACAACCAGGAGGTAGGCCAACAGTGCGATGATTCCATTGGCGCGGATCGCCTGGTGACTCGGCGACCAGGGAAACATAAGAACGCCATAGACATTCATGAGCTTCTCCGGCCAGATCAGTCCAGAAATTCCGAAAATAAGATAAAGCTGCACAAACAGACACAAGCCCAAATAGAACATTCAAAGACTCCAAAGGAGGGGAACGGCTATTCTATTCGAAGGGCCAAAGTTCGCGAAGAAAATTCACGAAGAGTTAACAGAGGAAGCAAACCAAGGTCATCACGAGATGCAAGATTTGAGTAGGACTAGTTATTTTTTGTTATCGTGCTTGCTTGTCCTCCGACCATGGCATTCATGAAGAAGGCCTGCGCCACCAGCTCAGCGCTGGACAAATGGCGATGGTCGCGGTGGGTGGATCGATCGGAACGGGTCTGCTGCTTGGATCGGGCGCAGCCATTGAGGCTGCCGGACCGGCTGCGATCCTGAGCTTCATCGCGTCCGCTTTCGTCACCTTTACTGTAGCGATGGCTCTGGGTGAACTCGCTTGCGCACATCCCGCCGCTGGATCGTTCGGTGTTTATGGCGAACTTTATCTGAACGACTTCGCCGGTTTTATCGCCCGGGGCGGATATTGGATGGGATTGGTGCTGGCCGTGGGCGCCGAGATGGTTGCTGCGGCTACATACATGAGAGTCTGGTTTCCTGCCGTGCACGCTTGGATCTGGATCGTTGTTTTCGGCCTGAGCCTGCTACTAATCAACTTGATTAGCGTTGGATCTTACGGACTTGCTGAGTACTGGCTGTCGATGATCAAGCTTGCCGTCATCGTTGCCTTTATTGCGATCGGTGCGTTCTTACTTGCGGGTGGCCGTGTCGCGCCACAATATACCGCGCAAGGCGGATTCTTCCCGAAAGGCTGGTGGTCGCCGCTCGCGGCAATCACATATGCGGTTTACAGCTTCGGAGGAATGGAGATGGTAGCGGTCACGACCGGCGAGTCTCGTTCCGCAAAGGAAACACCACAAGCCGTCTGGTTCACGTTTCTAACACTCACCTTCGTATATGTCGGTGCGATGATCGTCCTGCTCGGAATCATGCCGTGGAATCATGCGGGAGTGACCGAAAGCCCCTTCGTGACAACGTTCCGCATGGTGAAGATCGCTCACGCATCGGGAATAATGAATTTAGTGGTGCTGACGGCGGCGCTGTCCGGAGCCAATGCCACGATTTATGTCGCGTCGCGAATGATTTTCTCGCTTGCGCGCACGGGATGGGCGCCGGCGAAACTTGGCATCCTGAATCGCGAAGGCTCTCCACAATACGCTGTGGCAGTATCGTCGATTGGAATTGTGATCGCGTTGGTATTGGTGACGTGGGCTGCAGGGAATGCTTTCCGTTACATTTTGGGAGCAGCTTTCACCGGCATGATTTTGTCATGGATTGTTTCCTTGGCGGCTCACATAAGCTTCCGCCGCGATTATTCGCGCGAAGAACTGTCGGCGCTGACGTTGCGCTCTCCGCTCGGCACTGCTGGATCCGTAGTTGGGCTCACGATGGTGATTGCCGCCCTCATTCAGACATGGCTCATGCCGCGAGTAAATTTCTGGAGCGGTGTTTCACTTGTGAGCATTCTGACAATTGCATTCTTCCTTCTTCGGCGCCGCCGGCACTGAACAGAAACAGCGGACATACTGCCTTTCGGAAAGCGCGAAATACAGCAAATTGCCGATTTCCGCTGTGCCTCTAATCGTACATAGTTCTGCGAGACGTAAGGGGTCAGATCCTCGCGAATAATTCGCTTCCCGGAGCATCCCGCACGGGCGAAAGAGCGAATCCTCCGCAGCGAGCAGGTGTGACCGAGTCGTTGATCAATTGGTTCCTGTGGTCCTGCGACTTTGGCGAAACAAGACCGGGGAGATCCCTGCGCAACCGGCGAAGACCGGGCCGCACCTGAACGCCCAGGTCTCGACGTCTTTCACGGAGCAGTTTTCGGAGGATAAGCTCGTATGAAGTCCCTTCTGTTCTTCTGCATCGTACTTCTTTCTGTGCTTTCTCTGGTTTGTATCTCGATTCCAACGATGGCGCAGTCCATCACTACCGGCGATGTGGCCGGCACGATCACCGACCCCAGCGGCGCCGCCGTTCAAGGCGCAACCGTCACGTTGAAGAATACGGCGACCGGAGTAGCTTCGACCGCTTCTTCGAACGGTACCGGCGCTTATCGTTTCCCGTTTCTAAACCCGGGCCACTACACCGTCAGCGCTAAGATGCAGGGATTTTCGGCTTCCGCCCCCCATACAGCCACGGTCGCTGTCGGACAGGGCAGCACGGTGAACATTCAACTACAGGTGGCGGCAACCTCGACGACGGTCGAGGTCAGTGGCATAGGCAGTGTCATCCAAACCGAGAACGGCAACGTTTCCACTACTGTCAGTCCTGAGATCGTCTCCAATATTCCCAACCCGGGGAACGATTTGACGTACTACGTGCAGCTGGCTCCCGGCGCCACGATGAACACGCAGATGGGCTACGGCAACACGGCTCTCTTCGGGATATCAGGAACTTCGAATTACTTCACCGTAGATGGGATGAGCGAAAACGATCCTTTCCTTAATCTGAGTAACTCCGGTGCGACCAATCTGCTGCTGGGAACCAACGACGTTGACACCGCGACGGTTGTAAGTAACGGATATTCGGGAGAATATGGGACGCTGGCCGGCGCGAACGTGAACTACGTGACCAAGTCGGGAGGGAACAAAGTTCACGGGAATGCTGAATACTTCTGGAATGGCAGTACGCTCAACGCCAACGACTGGTTCAACAACAATACCGCGACGCCGCGCCCATTCGACAACGCCAACCAGTGGGCGGTTTCGATCGGTGGACCGATCAGGAAAAACAAGACCTTCTTCTTTGTCGATCAGGAAGGCCTGCGGCTGTTGATTCCGACCGCTATCCCGGTAAACATCCCCAGCACTCAGTTCCAAGCTGCCACCTTGTCCACGATACCGACCAGTGAAGTTCCCTTTTACAACAGCCTTTTCAATATCTACAACAGCGCCCCAGGGGCCAGCCGCGCGTCAAATATATTGCCCAGCGGAGGCTGCGATGGCACTGTGACCTTGACCGGTGGTGCTCCCTGTGCCTTGGAGTTCAATTCTAATATCAACAATCTGACTACCGAATGGTTGCTGACGGGCCGCGTCGATCAAAATTTTGGAAACAACGATCATGCGTTCATCCACTTCGAAACCGATCATGGACTCCAGGCAACGTACACCGATCCCCTGAATTCGATCCTGAATGCGCAGAGCGTCCAACCGGAATACGAAGGCCAGATCCAAGAGAACCATACCTTCGGGGCATTCGCCACGAACCAGTTTATCGTTGCGGGTTCGTGGTACAGCGCCATCTTCGCCCCCAGCAACATAGGAGCAGCAACGAGCTTGATGCCTTACGAGATGACGTTCTCCGGCGGACAGTTTTATACGCCCGGTGGCACCAGCTACAACACTTGGCCCCAAGGCCGCAACGTCAGCCAATATCAGATCTCCGATGACTTTGCTTGGCAGAAGGGCCAACACAGCTTCAGGTTCGGCGTCAACTTCCGACGCAACGACCTGACCGACTACACGCCCGGCGGCTTTCTGGCGACGATTCCACTGGCAATCTTCGCCAGCGAAGCTAGTTTCATGAATGGCAGCGCCGATACTTACGAGCAAGCCTTTGCCAGCCGGCCAACCGAACCGCTTGCGATCTATAATCTAGGCTTTTACGCTCAGGACGAGTGGGCCGTCCGGAGCAATCTAAAGCTGACGCTCTCACTTCGTGCCGAACACAATTCCAACCCCATCTGCGTCACCAATTGCTTCGATCGTTTGGCCAATCAGTTCTCTCTGATTTCGCATGACCCGACTCAACCTTACAATCAAGCGATCCAAACCGGGCTCCATAGCGCTCTGCCAAATTACCAGGGGATCGGCTGGGAACCTCGCCTCGGCTTTGCCTGGCAGCCATTGAGCAGTGGAAAAACGGTCATCCGCGGCGGCATCGGCATCTTTGCCGATGCTTTCCCGGGATCACTTGCCACCTCATTTGACACGAACTCGCCTCTGAAGAACACATTTGTGGTTCCCGGAGGTGTCGGCGGTCCTCCGGTGGCACCTGGAGTGGCTGGAGATGAAGCTTCGCTGGCCTTGGCCTCTAACAGTGCCTTTGTGAGTGGGTTCAACTCTGGCTACAACATTGGCCAGATCATTGCGACACTGCCTTCGAGCGTTCCATTCAGCCCACCGGTCATCGTCAACTCAGCGCATAACATTAAGTACCCCACTTACGATGAATGGAACCTTGAGGTTGAGCAGGCGCTCAGCAACAAGATGTCGTTCAGTGTGAACTATGTCGGCAATCACGGGTCCGATCTGGCCGCCTTCAATCCCGGCGTGAATGCCTTTTGCAACAGCACCCCATTGACCTATCAGCCATCCCTTCCTACGTGCACGAGTACACTGGGGATCAGTTCCTTCGCGGGGCTGCCCTCCGCCCCTCCGGATGCTCGTTTTAGCCTTGTCAATGAGGTTGGCAATCCCGGAGTATCGAACTATAACGGGTTAATCCTGGCCTTCACCCGCAACGTCTCGACCAATTTCCAGGTGCAGGGTTCCTTCACTTGGAGTCACGCGCTGGACGACATCTCAAATGGCGGATTCCTGCCTTTCAACTTCGGCAGCAATACGAGCATTCTATCGCCCCAAGATCCCTACAACTTCAAGGCGTACAACTATGGCAATGCCGACTACGACGCCCGCAAGCAATTCAATCTCGCCTACTCTTATCAGACGCCAAGATTTCACGGCTGGATGGACGCGCTGACGAACTGGACGGTTTCCGGGGTGCTGTTCTTCCGCACCGGCCTGCCTTTCACGGCCATCGACGGGCCGTCGACCGGTGCCCTCGGCTCCTACAATTACGGACCTGCGCTTGGTCTGGACTTATTCGCCAATCAGTTAGTGCCGCCACTCAGCTGCAGTTCTTCGGCTGCTTTTAACTCGTCCGGAACCAATACGCCTTGTATGAGTTTGGCTGATTTCACTTCGCCAATCGGTCCCGGCGGCATCGGAACTTTCGGCGCAGCACACCGCAACCAGATCTACGGTCCAAACTTCTTCGACACCGACCTTACGGTGATGAAGAATTTTCGGGTTCCACATTGGGAGAGTGCGCAGTTCCAAATCGGCGCTCAGGCATTCAACATCCTGAACCATCCCAATTTCGATCAGCCGATTGGCGATATTGGAAACCCCCAGTTCGGTCAAAGCGTTCTAACTGTGGCCACACCAACCAGCATTTTTGGCTCGTTCCTCGGCGCCAATGCCTCGCCGCGCGCACTACAAATACGAGCTCAACTTACTTTCTAAGCCGCAAAGCAATGTCAAAAGAAGGCCCGGCGCAAACCGGGCCGCTTTTTTGCTAGGGGAATCAATGCTGAACCCATTATGGATGGCACTGTCCGGCATTCATTTGTTCTGACATTGATTTAGCCTTCGAATAATCGGGATTGAATTCGAGCACGCGCTCGATAAAGCGACGGGCCACGTCTTTTTGCCCAGCAGTGCAGAACGCGATCGCCAGATTCATGCCGATGGCACTGCGGTACGGAACACGCGCGAATGCCCCTTGCCATAGCTCTACAGCTCTGCGCAGATTTCCCGAGCGAGCCTCGATCATGCCGAGATTCGCGGCTGCTTCGTTATCGAGCGGATCAACCTTCAAAGCGCGTTCGTAGAGCTCTTGCGCTTCCTTGTCGTTCTTGCGAAGTTGTTCAACAAACCCGGCGGCGGAGAGCAGCGCAGGATCGTCCGGTTGTTCGCTAAGCGCCTTGCGAAGATACTCCGATGAGTTACGCGCCGCATCATCGACGCCGCGCTCGGCTAAGGTCTCCCAAGCCAGTGCGAAGTCCCGAGTGGTTGCCAGGTTTTCATCACTTTTGGGGAACGATGCGAGCGGAGCTCCCCGAACCTGCAACTGTGGCAACACCTGTGCGGTCGGATAGCGGAGGATGCGATGATCTGTGCCCTGCGTGTGGGCTACGTCTTTTGAAGGCAATGCCGGCATGTGACAGCTTGTGCAATCTGCTTTGTCGGGATGATGCTTCGCGGCGAAGGCTTCACCGTGACAGGCCAGGCACTTACCGCGATAGTAAGCTGCCTTCTCGGACGCGGCCGGTTCCGCATGCGGATTGTGACAACTTCCGCACCACATTCTGTCGCCGGACTTCCGCTTGCATTCGCTGAGCGATAGCGCTTCAAACTGGCTCAATGCCTGTGGCGTCTGGACTTCACTCGAAGACCGCAGAAAATAGTGCACGAAGTCGGAAAGCCGCTCTCCAGGCCGAAAGTCGTACAAATGTTTGCCGGGTTGCTCAACGGCTGTCGTGCCTTCGAAATGACACTCCATGCAGATGGCATCGCGCCTTTCGGCACTCAGTTTCGCAGGGTTAATGATCGCACCCTTCCCATGAAGATGCCCTTCACTCGAACCATGGCAGCGTTCGCAGGTAATGCCGCCGTGGGCAAAGGGCGGACCGGCAAACTTGTTGTCTGTGCCCGCGATTGGGGATCGCATGCCGCTGGTATGACAATTGAGGCAGCTCGCATATGCTGGCAGATTCATGGGCATTGCTGTCGCTTGGGTGAAGGCCGGAGTCATATTCCATCGCGCTTCTTGCGAGTACCAATTGATAGGAGCTTCGAAAAGAAAGCCGTCGACAGAAAAAAGATACGTGCGTCCCTTCACGCCCGAGCCGATGAAATAGAGAAGCTGCCTTTGGCCGTGGAAATCTTTTTCGCTGGATCGTTCGTAGCTCATCCATACGCTGCCGTCTTGTGTGAAGACGCGATAATGCACGCCTGAGGGCTTATGCGTGAAGTCACCGATCTCTAGACCGTCGGCCGCGGGACCGCTGGCCCGCGCCATCACTGTGTTGGAATACGTGTTGTAAATTTCGGCGTGGCATGAGGCACAGGCTTCGCTTCCCGGCTGCGTGGTTGACACTTGGGGCTGGGGGACGTCTTTTATGTGAGAGGAAGTATCTTGCGAAAAAACGCCGCCGACCAGAAACAACGCAAAAATCAAAACCGAAAGCAATGGCCGGGAAGACACGCAGGCATTTTAGTCGATTCTTGCGGCACGAGAGCGTGCCGGCTCTCACACATGTCGGGCCTGCTATGCTTTTGGCTCTGGAGAAACTCTATGCGAAACGCTGTCCTCGCCATTATGTTTTTTTCGATTTTCGCTTGTGCGCAAGATCAGCGCCATCCTTTTACTTTCGATGACGCCGCAAATCTGCATAGTGCAGCCGCTGTCGCGATTTCACCTGATGGCAAAGAAATTCTCTATCGCGTCCGCTACGGAGGAGCCAAAGGCCCAGACAAAATCGAGTGGCACATGATTCCAATCGTCGGGGGCGAGTCGCGGCATCTCATGATTCCTGAAACATTCAAGCCCGCTGGATTTACCCGCGACGGCTCCGCGCTTTACGGACTTTATGAGGTCGACCATAAGCTGCAGGTGGCCACGTTTCCTCTCGCGGCGCCAAACACAGCCGCGGCAGCAGCCGCGACTCCTACACCACTTACTGCTTTGCCGCGAGGTGTTCACTCCGCGCACATTTCTCCGGACGGTGCACACTACGCCATTCTTGCCGACCCGCGATTGCCCGATCCGCTCGCAGAAGTGCACACCATCATCGAGGCCGAACCCACCAGCCTGTATGTGATCGCCGCCGATGGCAGCGGAGGCGGGTGGTGGTGTGGAGACTTGCACAATATTGGGGAGATCTCGTGGTCAGAAGATGGTTCATCGATCGCCGTCCTTTCCCAGACTCCTAAAATCGGGTTTCATTACGTTCGTTCGTTTATCGATGTGTGTAGCGCAAATGGCGCGAAGCACATCGCGACCATCGACAATGCAGCTCAAGGCATCGGATGGATCGACGGCGGCAAAGATCTGGTTTTTCTCAGCACGACCACCCCCGTACTCACTCCTGATCATGTTTGGACTGTTTCTGCGGGCGGCGGGAACCCGACCGACCGCACGCCGAAGCTTGATGGCAGCGCAGAGCAGCTTCATGTGGACACGCGCGGAAATGCGTGGGTAACCGTTGCGCATGGCGTGCACTCCGACATCGAATCCTTTGGGAATGGCTCTCTTGCCAGCAGATTTTCCTGGGCTGAGGGCGCCGTCTTTAACGTTATTTCACCGCAAATCGGATCCGCGCCAGACGTTCACGCGTTCACGGTAGGTGATCCGCAGCATGCCAGCAACGTGGCCGTGGCGCACGACCAAGCGTTGCAGCGGATTACAACTGAAGGTGACGATCTGCTGGCGAAGACCGCGCTGGGCGAAGTTCGCGACGTGCACTGGACGAATCAGGATAAGGTCAGCAAGGAGAATATTCCGCTCGAAGGCGTCGCGACGTTCCCCTCCGACTATCAAGCAGGCAAGAAATATCCGTTCCTCATTCTGCCGCATGGCGGCCCCGAGGCCAATGACTCGTTTGGCTTCGATATGTTCACGCGCATCATCGCCGGAATGGGTTACGTCGTTCTCCAGCCGGAATATCGCGGCTCGACGGGATATGGAAGCGAGTTTCTGGGGGCCATTTACCAACACTTCGGCGACCGAGCCTACTCCGACGTTAACAGCGGTACCGACTTCGCCATCGCAGAAGGCTGGGCTGATCCCAATCGGCTGGCGATTTTCGGCTGGAGCGCCGGCGGATTCATGACCTCGTGGACAGTCACGCAAACCAATCGCTACAAAGCTGCAATCGAGGGCGCCGGCATCACGGATTGGCTCACTTTCATATGGACGAGTGACGTTCAACAGATCGACTATGACGCTCGCTGGACGGACAAAGATCCCAATGCGTTTTTTGCGTTTTCTGCGATGATGCACTCGGAAGGAGTTACCACGCCGTTGCTGATTTTGCATGGGGCGGCGGACGAACGCGTTCCGACCTATCAAGGCCGCGAATATTTCGAAATTCTGGCGGCTCGCGGCAAGACAACTCGGTTAGTAGAGTATCCCGGCTCGCCGCATTTCCCCACAGTTTGGGAGCAACGCCAGGATGTTTTCCGAGAAATCGGAGCCTGGCTGGCGAAGTACAACCCGTAGAGCCTGTTTCCAGAAGTCCGATGGGCGATTTCGTGAGGCAAAAATCCAGCGGTTTCCATTTTGTGTCATGGGAATGCTTGGGGCGACAACCAAGAGCGATTCTCTTGGCATCTGAGCTTCACCAATTCGATGCCGATCTTCAATCGTATCGTTCGCGCTGCTGTAAAGCCGATTCCAGCCGTAATCACGCCCAAAGCTCGCGCTGTGCTCGATTACGCGATGGCTGGGAGCTTTTTCCTGGCGGCCGGGTGGTTTTGGCGCCGCAATCGGCAAGCTGCCACGGCGGCGCTTCTTTGCGGAGGTACAGAGTTAGGCATTGCTCTGCTCACCGACTACCCGGGAGGAGGGAAGAAAATGATCCACTTTCCCGCACGCCGGGAAATCGATTTCGGTCTCAGCACCATGTTGGCTGCTACGCCGGAGTTTTTCGCTTTTGATCACGAACCTGAGGAGAAGTTTTTCGTTGGCCAGGCTGCGATTCTTACTGCGGCGAACGAACTCACGCGTTTCCCAGAGCGCGCTCTTCGCAGGAAACGGCGGGCTGCCTAGACCCTCCCAATCTTCTTCCGCGACACCCTCCAATAGAAGCCCTAATTAACTCGAACCCGGCCCTGAGAATTTTCTGTATAGTTGTCTGCTTCCAGTTCAGAGGCCAGCGAGGAAATTATGGGTCGAGTCCGGGCAGTCCGCAGAACGATTCTGCTTACCAGCATTTTCCTTCTGAGCGCACTTCTTTTTGGCGCGCTTGCGTGCTACGCGCAGGAGCAGTCGGATCGCATCTTTTTTCATGCAAAGGTTTTCACTGGCGATCCGCTGAATCCTTACGCGGAAGCGGTCGCCATCCGAGGAGAAAAGATTGTCGCCGTCGGCAATCTGCCGGAAGTGGAAAAATCGGTCTCCGTGACCGCCGAACGCATCGACCTCGAAGGCAAGAGCCTTTTCCCCGGCTTCATCGACTCACACAGCCATTCGATTGACGGCGGCCTCACGCTGATTGGCGCCGACGTCACTGACAAGGTGGATAAGCTCGACCAGCTTCCTCCATTTGTCGATGAGGCAAAACGAGCAGGGCGCGGGCTGCGGGGCGACATTCTCGAAGTGACAGGGCTGCCGCTCGAATTCTGGTCGCATACTGACGTTCTCAACGCCGACTTCAGCACCGGCGCATACGAAAAACAGCCACTCCTGCTACGCGGCATGGATGGTCACACCGCCTGGGCGAACCATACGTTGCTGGAACGCGCGGGCATCACTTCTGAATTTCTGAGGAATCTCTCGCCCATCGAACGCAGCTATTACGGCGTCGACAAAAATATGCAACCGACCGGATTTCTGGTCGATGCTGGCACTGAGAAAATCGAGAAGCTCCTGCCGGAAGTGACGTCCGAGCAACTGCTGGCTGCCGGTCGCGCTGCCTTACAGTACAACTATAGTCTTGGTATCACGGCATGGCTTGATCCGTTAGCCACTGATCAGGTTTTGCACGCCTACAAGTTGCTGGCTGATCATGGCGAGTTGAGGTCGGAAATCGTCGCCTTTCCGCAGGTTCTGGTAAAAGATCCATTGGCAGAGCTGGCGCATGTGCAGAAGACGCGAGAGGCTTACAAGAATGTTCCTCATCTGCACATCACGGGAATCAAAATTTTCGCCGACGGCGTAGCTGAGTTTCCTTCGCAGACCGCGAATTTCACCAAGCCGTACAGAAATACTGGGCGGAATGGAGAACTGCTGTTCGACCCGGCAAAATTTGCTCAACTCTGCATCGCGGCCGATAAGCAGGGACTGATCATCCACGTTCATGCCATTGGCGATGGCGCTGTAAAGGCCGCGTTGGATGGCATCGCGGCAGCGCGCGCCGCTAACCCTAACTCCCACTTACCGCATACGATTACCCACGAGCAGTTTGTGCGTCCCCAGGATTTTTCGCGCTTCCGTGAAGTTGGTGTGATCAGCGCTCTCCAGCTCTTCTGGGCTGAGGCCAGCAACGACACCATCGAAATTCTCAAGCCCTACATCGATTCCGAGATCTACAAATGGCAATATCCCGCCCGCTCCATCCTCGATAACGGCGGCGTCATTTCCGGGGCCAGCGATTGGCCGGTATCGACGGCCAATGTTTTCTATGGAATTTATCAGGCTGAAACCCGAAAAGGCAGCGAAGGCGTGCTTGACGCGTCCCAAGACATGCCGCGCGAAGCCATGTTTTGCGCCTACACGCGCAATTCTGCTAAGGCTATGAATATGGATTCGATCGGCACGATTGCCCCGGGAAAGCGAGCGGATATGGTGCTGCTGGATCGTGATGTGCTCACGATATCCCCAGAAGAGATGCGCGAGACCAAGGTGCTATGGACAATGGTGGCCGGGGAGACCGTATATCGCGCGAAGTAGACCTCCGCAGCCCCTAGTGCGTCCCTAGCGAAGCCTGCACGGTTGCTGTGGGCAGTTCATCGCCGCGGAAATATTTGGGATTGTCTTTCGACCCTTCCTTGAAATTCGCGGCTTTCATCTCCGGCATCGCGGTAAACGGCTTGCTGTAGTCATTGGCGGCGTTCCAGAACAAGAACCCGATTCCGCCTTTTGCGCGGGCAGTTTCCACCTGAATCTTGATGTATTCGGGCGAGTATGTCTTCGTGCGCCAGTGGAACGCCTGCAACCACGGACGAATGACCACGCCAGATCCCTTGGTGATCAGCTCATAACGATCCATCGATTCGCCGATGAAGTGTGCGGGCTCGTCGCCTGGGTGCGGGATATTGTCCATGCCGAAGAAATGCGAGGGATAAATCATCGGGCTTAACACATCGCAGTAATGCGCCATCTGAACAATGTCTTGGCCGGTGTGGGAAAGATCGACCTGGCGCTGCCACGCCATTACACCGAAGACGTCGAGCGAGAGCAGCACTCCCGTGGGATGGAGTTCGGCATAGGCATGCTTCAGAAAGCCGGCGATAACATCGGAACGCTGAATGGTGGCGGCTGCGGGCGTCCGGGGTTCGGCTTTCGAGTTCTGGCTTTCCGGGACCTTTTGATCCCTTTGGAAAACGAAGCTCGCATCCTTCTGGTCGCCTTCGGCAGGGAAGCGAACGTAATCAAACTGAATCTCGTCGACGCCAAGTTGGGCTACATACTTGGCGAGGGCGATGTCGTAATCCTGAACTTTGGGGTTTGATGGATCGGTCCAGACGAGCTTTCCGTTTTCCCGCCAGGCAGTCTGGTTCTTGCGAGACTGGACCGCGAGCTCGGGATGATTCACGACGAGATGCTCGTCGCGGAAGATCGCAATTCGAGCAATCGCGTGCATATTCTGCTGATGCACAAAGTGTACGAACTTGGGGACATCGTGAATATAAACATGATGATCGCCCAGAAGTGGATGCTCAAACGGGATGTTTACGCTGCCGTCGGAGTCTTTGATGTCGAAGACGACGGCGTTGCCGCCAACGGCGCGCCACTGCTTGATAATGCGCAACCCGTGATCGCTGCCGGCCATTACGCCGGTCAAATAGACGGCGCGAACTTCAAAATCTTTAGGAACCGGAATCGTCTTTTCGACGATCGGGGCTGTGAGGATTCCTGGGATCGCGATCTGTTGGTTGGCTTTCAGGAAATTGCTCGACGCAGGAATGTGATTGACCTCGCGGATGGCGTCTGCCAGTTCGGACGACGTTAGATAACTCGTCTTTCCCAGGAAATGCCGGGCAATGGTCGGGAGCGCCTCACCTCGCTTGGCTGTGTAGAGTTCCATGCCAGCGGGAGCGAGCTTAGGATCGGGAACGGAACTTTTGTTTGCCGGAATGTTTGCACTGGCAGGCTGCAAGTGCGGCGAATTCTTACCGTCGCCGGCTGGTGCCATCGATTGAACGGTTTGGGCGTGCACCGCAAAATTGAGGTGCGAGTGCGATCCAAGCCGCCACGCGGCGGCGGCAATAAGCAGACAAGAAATCCCTGTGATGATGCGAAAAGACGAAAGGCGCAAGCTTTCCTCCCCAAACCACCTTGAAATTCGATCGTAGCGGGCATCCTCGTAGTATCGCTAGTTACGTGCGGACTAACCCGGTTGACTGAATGAGTACATTGACGTCCGGGAGGACACGCGTTTTTTTCCCTTTTCGCTAGCCTCTTGAGGTTTTGATTGGCGGCCAAGCTCAGGTGTTCTGCCCTCTTCGTTACCCGGTTACGCCAAAAGCCAGTACAGATTCCTTCCGCGATGGTGCAAAGTATTTTCTCCCGATCAGGAAAACAGGTGTAGATTTATGCACCATAATGTGGCACGTCCCAAGCTTAAGTGCCTTAATTTGTTAAGCTTATGTAATTCTTGGGCTGGCAACATCCGTGGTCAGCGGGTTGCTTTGTTCTTAGACGCTAGAGCCGGAAAACGGCCAATGAAAGGAAATTGTCCGCATCAGATTAAGCCGGACAGGGATCTTATGAGAACGAATCTTGCAACCGTGCTGGATCCGAACCGTCGCAGCAATGATGCGGGGGAGTTTGAAGCTGCGCTGCGCCGGCGGATTGTTGGGCAGGACCAGGCGATCGAGAAAGTCGTCGAAATTTATCAGATGTTTCTGGCCGGACTGAACGCGCCGGGGCGTCCGGTGGGAAACCTGCTGTTCTTGGGACCGACCGGATCAGGCAAAACGCGTGTCGTCGAGGCTATGGCTGAGGCGCTATTTGGAGATTCGCGGGCTTGCATCAAGATTGACTGCGCCGAGTTTCAGCACTCGCATGAGATCGCGAAGCTGATCGGTTCACCTCCGGGATATCTCGGACACCGCGAGACGCATCCTTTGCTGACTCAGGAAGCGTTAAACCAGTGGTTCACGGAGAAGTTGAAACTTTCGATCCTGCTGTTCGATGAAATTGAAAAAGCTTCGGACTCTTTGTGGCAGTTACTGCTCGGCATTCTGGATAAAGCCACATTGACGTTGGGCGATAACCGCCGCGTGGACCTTTCGCAGTGCATCATCATCATGACCTCGAACCTCGGCGCCGGCGAGATGATGAATCTTGTCGACGGTGGATTCGGATTCGCGCCGAAGGTGGTCGAAGTCGATGAAGCGTTCGACGACAAGATTCAGCGGACGGCAGTGGAAGCGGCGCGGCGGAAGTTTACGCCGGAGTTCATGAACCGCATCGACAAGACTGTGGTGTTCAAGACTCTGCGCGATGAGCATCTATCGCAGATTCTGGATATTGAACTTGGCCTGGTGCAGCAGCGCGTTCTAATGGCCGCCGGAACAAATCAGTTCGTCTTCAATTGCACGCAGTCCGTAAAAGACTATTTGCTAAAGGAAGGGACCGATCCGCGTTACGGAGCTAGGCATCTGAAGCGCGCCATCGAACGCAACCTCGTCTTCCCGCTGGCAAACCTGGTTGCCACTGGACAGGTAAAGCTGGGCGATTTCGTGCGCGTCGATATGGCATCGGAGAACAAGATGATTTTCGTCAAGGAAGCCGAGAATGCGATGGCTCCCGTGCTGCTGGAACGTTACGGCGCAGCGGCAGCGAGCCAGCCTTCAACCCGTGCGGCACGGACCGCGGCAAATAACCGGCGCGACTTCGGAGCAAGTCCGTCGGTCGCCGAGAGCAAATAACAATTCGAATTCTGCAAGACCCTCGTTGGACCCGCATCTCGCGAGGACTTCGGCGCCGGAACCTCCGGCGCCTTTTTTGTTGCAGAGCGCGATTGCGTTTCAGGAATATACTCCCGTCTCGCAAAGGCGGCGAGACGTGAGATATCCCACGCTTAGCCTGACCTCATGTGGAGCTCGGCTATAATGGACTGTAACGCGGGTGGGTTCACACCTCAGTCTCCTGCCGTTTCAGAGGGAACATTCCGCCTCGTTGCCACATCTCTTTAACTTCTAACTGCAGAAGGAGCTTGTCTCGATGGCCATCCAGAAGACCGACAAGATTTGGCACAATGGGAAACTGATCAACTGGGATGACGCGACCATTCATGTCATGTCGCACGTCGTTCACTATGGCTCTTCGGTCTTCGAAGGTATCCGTTGCTATAACCCACCGTCCGGGCCGGCGATTTTCCGCGCCAACGAACACATCGAGCGTCTGCTGAATTCCGCGAAGGTATACCGCATTGACGTGCCTTTCACCCGAGACGAGATTGTGCAAGGCATGATCGAGACGGTCGGCCACAACGGTGCCTGGCCGTGTTATGTGCGCCCGATAGTTTTGCGCGGATACGGCGAGGCTGGCGTAAATCCCTTCAACTCGCCGACTGAGGTCTACATCATTAACTATCCGTGGGGAAAGTACCTGAGCGGCGAAGCGGAAGGTTGCGACGTCTGCGTTTCTTCGTGGACTCGCCTAGCTCCGAACACCTTGCCGGCGATGGCCAAGGCAGGCGCGAATTATATGAATTCGCAGTTGATCAAGATGGAAGCGATCACCAACGGCTACGTGGAAGGCATCGCGCTCGATGTGAACGGATTCGTCAGCGAAGGCTCCGGCGAGAATCTGTTCATCGTGCAGCGAGGTAAGCTGATCACCGCGCCGCTGGGCAACTCCGTACTGCCGGGGATTACGCGCGATTCGATACTGCAGATCGCTCGCGAGCTGAACATCCAGATTGCCGAGCAGATGATTCCGCGTGAGATGCTCTACATTGCCGACGAAGCGTTCTTCACTGGCACGGCGGCGGAGGTAACGCCAATCCGGACGGTCGACAAGATTAAGGTTGGCAACGGCTTGGTTGGTCCGATTACGAAGACGCTGTTGAAGGAGTTTTACGCGATTGTGCGCGGCGAAAAGCCCGATCGCTATGGATGGCTCACTCCCGTGCCTGTCCGCAGCAAACAACCTGTGAGCGTATAATCCTGTGGTCCGATAACCCAGCAAGGGGCGCGATCCTGCGCCCCTGTTGCTCGTCTGCTCATAATTGACCCAAAATTTCGAAAAGAGGAGAAGCATTATGCATCTGACTCCCGAGTTCGTCATCACCTACCGCAACATGATGGTTGACGGTATTCGCCGTGAAGCGGAAACGACCAGGAAAGTTATTGCTGCTATACCCGAAGCGAAGTCAGATTACCGTCCCGATCCGCACGCTCGGACAGCAAAAGAATTGGCCTGGCATATCGCCGCCAGCGACGTCCATTTCCTCGAAGGTATCCTGGCTCTCAAGTTCGATGCGAACGAACCCACCGACAAACCCGCGACCATCGCCGAAATTTCGGAGTGGTATGACCGGAAGCTTCAGCCCGCACTGAACCGCCTGGCCGACATGCCCGCGGAAAAGCTGCTTACACCCATCAACTTTGCGGGCATCTTCAACTTTCCGGCTGTTCTTTATCTGAGCTTCTTGAACAACCACGATATCCATCATCGTGGCGCCCTGGTCACTTACCTGCGGCCGATGGGAGCAAAAGTACCTTCCGTCTACGGGGGCAGCCACGACGAGCCGTTCCAGATGCCAAAACCGGAGGAGGCAGTCGCATAGAAGTCTCACCAGATTTAGTTAGGCCGCCTGCGAAGGCGGCCTTTTTGTTTTGGGTTTACGAAGAGGGAAAAATCTTCACGAAACTTTACTCGCCTCAACCACGCCGCCGCAGGTGCAATCGTGTTTGATAAGGTGGAACATCATACATCAGCGGTAACCCGAGTCGGAATTTCATGAACCGGAAAGGGGCCGAGCTATGGGGCGAGTTGCGAACCTTTTCTACTATGGCAGAGTGACCGCGCGACAGTGCGTCAGAGGGCGCTTCGTCTTTTCACCTTTATTGGCAGCAAGCCTCGCCTTTATGGCCGGGTGTGCTTCGATGCAGGTTCGCCTCGGGATGAAAGTCGACCTCGCCAAAATTCCAGCGAAATCGATCGACGCGAAATTAGCGGGGGGAGCCGGGCATTGTGCCGGGAGGAAAATCCGCTCTGATCGTAACGGTTCTTCAATCTGACGGCAAAACGCTAGTTACGGAGGGCAAGGGTGGCGGCAAAGTAATGTGGCGAGATCTGCAAGTCGCCGCCGAGGTCGTCAAGGTGAACGGCAAAGGAACCGTTACTTTGGCCAAGGATCCGCGCGTCAGCGATGGGAAAGTTGGGCATGTAACCATCACTGTACCCAGCCACCCAGAACTGAAAGCTGAACTCGGCATTCCTGTTCGCTACAACTCAGCGTTTGTCGCCAATTTTTCGGGTGCGCCCGGACAGAACGGTCTAGACGGGAGCAATGGCACAGACGGAATCAGCGGCACTCCGGGATCAATCGACCCTAACAATCCCTCGTCAGGGGGTAATGGGACGGATGGGACCGATGGGCGGGATGGCGACAACGGAGGGCCCGGGGGCGACGCCCCAGCGGTTCAGGTGCGCGTCACCCTGCGCACCAGCGATCCTGCCTTACTTCAAATCACGGTGGCAGCATCGGGAAAGACGAAGCGGTACCTCGTCGATCCGAATGGCGGATCACTGACGGTCAAAGCGGACGGCGGCCCCGGCGGATCGGCAGGTCGTGGCGGCCGCGGTGGACGTGGCGGTATGGGCGGATCGGGATCTCCGAATGGAAACAATGGGCGTGACGGACTGGATGGGCACGATGGCCTCAGCGGTTCGGATGGCCGCGGAGGCCTTATCACGGTAACCTATGATCCAGCGGTCAAGCCTTACTTGGACAAGATTCACCTCTCCGCGCAAAACGGGCCAAAGCCGGTTTTTGACCAACAGACAGTGGCGGCGCTGTGGTGAATTCCACCGCCCGTTCGCGTGATTATGCGCGGCCTTTGTCCAAGCTCCATCGCCCCGAGCCAAATTGCGTGATCAGCAGCGCCCCTCCCAGCATCGACAAGTTCTTCATGAACATGATCATCTGGATCTGGTGCATCATGGGGTCGCTGGCTGCCCAGAAGTTGTGCATCACCGGAGTGATCCCAATCAGAAATAGAGCAATCAGCCAGCCTCCAAGGCGTGCGCGATATCCGAGCAGAATCGACAAGCCGCCCAGCAGAGCTATCACTCCCGAGAACGGTACCGCAATCGAAGCCAGCGGCACTCCTTGCGACGCAGCGAAAGCAATGGTCCGGCTGGAAAAGTGATTGAAGGCGGCCACCACGAAGATGAGCGCAAACAAAACCCGGCCTAAGAAAACTAGCGGCGCCGCCAGGGACGGCGTTGCCACAGATATGGATTGATTCGAAAATGTTGTACTCGACATAGTCGTTCCCTCAAGAGCAGATTTATTGAATTCCAGTCGATCTTGAATGACTCTGTGCGTCACGCCTTAAGAGTTGGCTGTGAGCTGCTACACAAACTTGGATGAAGGATTTCCCGCGTTGGTTACAATAAATAACTAAGAATTCTTGCAATACTACGTACTTTGGAGTAACTTAGTTATTGACTGGGTTGTGCGCCGGTCAGGGGTTTTGCATGAAGCGAGCTGCCAAGAGTCCATCCCCGTGCGCAATCGGGGGGCTGCTGGAATTATTGACGCGCCCGTGGACCTTGCACATACTCTGGGCGCTGGGCGCCCACGGGCCCATGCGCTTTAGCGTGCTGCGCAAAAACGTGGAGGGTATCTCTGCGCGTGTACTGACCGAGCGGCTACGAACTCTGGAAGAAAAAGGATTCGTCTTTCGCCACTACGAACCGACGATCCCGCCAGCGGTTACCTACGGCATCACGGAACGCATGCAGGATATAGAAAAGGTATTCGTTCAGCTGGAAGCGTTGGGGCGCAAATGGGATGCTGAAACAGGCAACTCTGCCGAATCGAAACCTCCTCATCGCTTGCATGACTGAGAGGTTGTCAGCAGTTTCAATTTTGTCCCCTATTTCTCGACTGCCCATGCCATGCCGTCCGGTCCGTTCCCGGTGGCGATGCGGCCGGTCACGCTCAGCGTTCTCAAATCTACTACGGCGACATAGTTGTCTGGACTCACAGCCACGTAGGCGTGCGAGCCATCAGGAGAAATAAGAATTCCCGCAGCGCCGTGGCCGAGCGGCA
The DNA here is from genome assembly GCA_035523795.1 of Verrucomicrobiia bacterium. Taxonomy (GTDB): domain Bacteria; phylum Acidobacteriota; class Terriglobia; order Terriglobales; family Acidobacteriaceae; genus Sulfotelmatobacter. The sequence continues at coordinate 53,564 of DATKQB010000013.1, forward strand.
GCCGCTTGCTTTCTTTCCGGGCCGTTGCATCCAAGACTACGAGATCTCCGCTTCCAAGATCGGAGATCAACACCAGCTTTCCGTCGGGCGTGAACTTGAGGCGATTCGCGGCCTTGGTGTGATCTTCAAAAGTAGCGGCCACTTTTCGGGCGGCGAGATCGATCACTGAAACGGTTCCATCATGCGAGTTTGCCGCCCACAGTTCTTTCCCATCCGGAGAAACATCAAATCCTTCCGGGCCCTTTCCTACCGGGATGACCGTCTGATCCCATCCCGAGGCGTCGGCTTTCCTATCGCGATCAAGAATGCTGATCGAATCAGAGTTTACGTTGGATGTATAGATTCGACTTTCATCCATCGTCACCGCCAGCATATGGGTGCGGTTCTGGCCGAGGCCGAGAACCCAACCGATCTTCTTGGTCGCAGGATCGTAGCGTCCAATCGCCTTGCTTCCCTCTGCCGTGAAATAAACCTTGCCGTTCACCATGGCTAGGCCATGTGGAGCAATCAAAGCTCCGAGATCGACTGGCATAAGCGTCCTTCGTGCACTTAGGTCGATCACTGTCAATGTATGCTGCGGATTGCGGAAGGCTCCGTAGTTTGAGATGTAGGCGAACTTTCCATCTTCCGAGGCGACCACTTCATGCGGATCTTCACCAGCGGGGACTCGGGCGAGGACTTTGGAACTCTCGGGATCGATAATAGCCAACATTTGATCGTTCTTTTCGAGAACCAGCAGATGGGTGGATTGAGCTGTTGCGATGGTCGCTGCCATACAGACCGCGATGGAGATGATTCGTCGGAAGATCATAGTTGTCACCAAAAGCCTATTCTGCCTGAATGTCAGGACAGCCGTCGAAAGCCATTATTTTTGCAGGGCAGCCGGGAAGTTGGTCATCACCGTGACCGAGTCGCTGACCTGCTGGGAAACGCGATAGAGGAAGAGTTTCCTGTCATTAGGACTGAGTTGGTAGTAGGGCGAGGGCATGGACCAGTTGCTCACCATAAGTTGCGGAGCTCCGAATTCGTAAGGACCCAGCTTGCTGCCTGAGTTCAAAGGCATAGGCGCGCCCTTATAGCGGAGCTCGCCTGGCCATCCGCCAGTTGGCCGAAGGCGGGTTACTCCAACATTCCTGGCGATCATCCGAAAGGCAGTGTACGAACTGGCGAGCATCGGCTATTACCTAGGTCATCTTGGGGAAGGTGACGATTCGGGCGATGATGCTCAAAGAGCGTCACCATAGAAGAGACTTCCAGGGGAAAGTCTGCCATGAATATTGACGACCTGCTGCGGATTGCCACGGAACGGCGCGCCTCGGACTTACACCTCAAGGTAGGCAACTATCCGCATTTGCGCATCGACGGCGAATTGGTGCCGTTGACCGACCAACCGCGGATCAGCGCGGAAGACATGCTGAACATGGCGTTCAGCATGATGTCGGCGCGGCAGAAACAGAAATTCAAAGAGACTACCGAAATCGATATGGCCTATGGCGTCGCTGGCCTGGGACGGTTCCGTGTCAATATCTTCCAGCAGCGCGGCAATGTGGGACTGGTCCTCCGCGTGATTCCCACCAAGATTCGCGCGCTGGATGAACTTTTCCTGCCCAAAGTCGTCGAGCAGATTTGCGACATGCCTCGCGGACTGGTGCTGGTCACGGGCGTGACCGGTTCCGGTAAATCCACGACGCTCGCTGCGATGGTGGACCGCGTCAATTCGTCTCGGTCGGAGCACATCGTCACAATCGAGGACCCGATCGAATTTTTGCACCGCGACAAAAAAGGATACGTGAATCAGCGCGAGATCGGCGTCGACACACCGTCATTCGGCGCTGCGCTGCGCGCTTCTTTGCGTCAAGATCCCGACGTTATTCTGGTCGGCGAAATGCGCGACCTGGAAACGATTTCAACCGCTCTACATGCTGCAGAAACCGGTCATATGGTGTTCTCGACTTTGCATACTCTGGATGCGGTTGAAACCATCAACCGCGTCATTTCGATTTTTCCGCCGCCCGAACAAAAGCAGGTTCGTATGCAACTGGCGGCTGTGCTTCGCGCGATCATCAGCCAACGATTGGTGCGCCGCTGCGACGCCGAAGGACGTGTGCCTGCAGTCGAAGTCATGATCAACACGGCGTACATTCGCGAATGTATTCTCGTTCCCGAAAAAACGCGCTCTATCCGCGACGCAATCGCCGCCGGCACATCGCAGTACGGTATGCAGACATTCGACCAGTCGCTTTGGGATTTGTTCCAGGCCGGCCTGGTCAACTACGAAACGGCATTGGAAAACGCCTCAAACGCCGACGACTTCAAGCTGCGTATGCAAGGTATCGCTTCGACGTCCGATCTCTCCCGCCAGTCGATGCAGTCGGCCGGATTCGGGGGAAGGTAGGGAACAGAGTTCGCGGACGACGGATCCGAACATCACAAGCTTTGCTTGTCCTCCTTACTGGGCGCGAGTCATCGCGCCCTTTTTTCTTCTCCGGAATCAGAGACCAGCCAGAGCGGTGCCCTCAGCGCTCGCGACTCAGGACTCGATGCGCGGGACTAGTTGCGTTATTGTTAGCGCATGGCATTCTCGCGGCCAAAGAAGCGCAGCTATTCCGAAGACGAACTCTACCAATATGCGATTGAGGCCCTGGGTCGCCGCATGCGAACCATCGCGGAACTCAAGCGCATGATGCGGGTGCGAGTGGAAGAAGCTGAATCAGAATACGGTCAGACGTTGATCGAATTGGTAATCCGAAGGTTGAAAGATCAAGGATATTTAAACGACTCGCAATATGCGGCGTCGTTTTCTTCTCTGCGCCGGGACAACCAGAAGTTCGGACGGCTGCGTGTCATCACCGACTTAAAGGCAAAGGGCGTGCACGGCGCGGTGATCGATAAGGCAGTCGACGCTACGTTCGATGGCATAAACGAAGAAAAACAAGCCCGCGAGTATCTGCAGAAGAAGCGCCTCAAAAAACCCTCCGATCAAAAGCAAGCGGCGCGCATTTTTCGCCACCTGGCGCGGGCAGGCTTTGGTTCAAAGACGATTTTCGCGATTCTGAAAAAATGGGATGTCGATGATGAACCTTTGAGCACGCTCGAAAGCGAAACGGAATAAACCAGCTCGAAAGTCCTTTGCTCACTGTCCACTTCCTCGAGCCCACTTTCAGATTTGCCTGTTTGTCGGCTATATTACATACTCTCTGCATTGGGGTTCCCATCACAATTGAGGAGAGGGCTATGAAAACAAAGTGGGTGTTAATCGTCGTGAGTGCCGCAGCACTGGCTGCAACAACTTTTTCATTTGGTCAGGACTCGAGTACGTCCGACAAGAGTGCATCAAGCGGTAAAGAAAGCGCGATGAAGAAAGACACGAAGGCTGCCGTGAAGGATACCGGGAAAGGCACGAAAACGGCTGCCAAAGACACGGAAAAGGGCGCCAAAGTAGCCGCCAAGGATACCGGAAAAGGCGCGAAAGTAGCGGCCAAGGATACAGGGAAAGCCGCCGACAAAACCGGAAAAACCGTGAAGAAGGGCTTCAAAGATGTGTCGCATAAGATGAAGAAGAGCGACGACAAAACCGCCGATAAGACGGCCACCGAAACCACGAAATAGTTTTCGGAACGGTCCATCACAGAGGGCACGGAGAAGCGCAGAGGGATAGCTGTGCTGCTCTGTGTCCTCTTTGGTTTTAATTTAGAATTGAGTCTTCATGCTGACCGGTTCGCAAATCCGCCGCAAATTTCTGGACTTCTTTGTCGAAAAAAGGCACAGGGAAGTGCATTCCTCTTCGCTCGTTCCCGCCAATGACCCCACGCTCCTGTTCACCAATGCCGGAATGAATCAGTTCAAAGACGTCTTTCTCGGCCTTGAGAAGCGCGACTACGTCCGGGCGACAACTTCGCAGAAATGCGTGCGGGCCGGCGGAAAGCATAACGATCTCGAAAATGTCGGCTTCACCAATCGCCACCACACGTTTTTTGAGATGCTGGGTAATTTTTCTTTCGGCGATTACTTCAAGAAAGATGCGATTGCCTATGCATGGGACTTGATCACTTCACCCGAGTGGTTTGGGATTCCTGCAGGGAAATTGTATGTGACGGTCTTCAACGGAGAGGGTGGGTTGCAGCGCGATGCTGAGGCGTATGACTTGTGGGCTGTGCAGGGCGTGCCGAAGGACCGCATCTTCGAAATGGGGATGAAGGACAACTTCTGGCAGATGGGAGACACCGGTCCATGCGGTCCCTGCAGCGAAATTCACTATGACATGGGACCGACGGCTTCCGATCAGGGGCACACGGACTGCGCGTTCACGTGCGATTGTGGCCGCTACGTCGAGATATGGAATCTCGTGTTCATGCAATTCGATCGCGATGCATCGGGCAAGCTGACACCACTTCCCAAGCCGTGCGTCGACACGGGCATGGGCCTGGAGCGCGTCACGGCAGTTCTACAGGGAGTGATCTCAAATTACGAGACAGACTTGTTTACGCCGTTGATCAAGCGCGCGGCGGAATTGACCGGCGCGTCGTTGAGGAAGGAACTGGATAAAGAGTCGCGTACCAAGTCAGCAGCTTCGCTGCGAGTGATTGCCGATCATTCTCGTGCGGCCACATTTCTAATCTCGGACGGTGTGTTGCCATCGAATGAAGGCCGCGGGTACGTGCTGCGCAAAATTATTCGCCGCGCCATCACGCATGGACGTCTGTTGGGCCAGACGAAACCCTTTCTGCACGAAATGGTTTTCGCCGTGCACGATCTGATGAATGACGCGTATCCGGAGCTGAACGAAAGTGCGGAAAGAGTTTCGAAAGCCGTACGCAATGAGGAAATCCGGTTTGCTCATACCATGGAAGTTGGGCTGGAGAGATTGGAAGCGATTCTGAAAAGCTCCTCGAGAACACTCGCGGGTGAGGATGCTTTCAAACTGTACGACACCTTCGGCATGCCCCAGGATTTCATGAAAGATGCGGCACGGGATCAGGGAATCGAGTTCGATCAAGCTGGGTTCGATCGAGCGATGGAGGAGCAGAAAACGCGTGCCCGCGCCTCCTGGAAGGGCGCGGCCAAGCAGACGGCGAACCCAGCTTATCAGCAGTTGCCGAAATCGCGGTTCGAAGGTTATCGGCAGACGCGTTCGAATGATTGTGAAGTGTTGGCCATCATCCACAAGGGACAGGGCGCGCAGGGGCTCAAGGCCGGCGACGAAGGCGAGATCATTCTCGATCACACTCCTTTCTATGCCGAATCCGGTGGCCAGGTCGGCGACCGCGGTTGGCTCTATTCCGACGATCACAACACGGTCGTTGCCGAAGTGAAGGGCTGTTACTACCCGATTCAGGGTGTGCGCGCGCATCAGGTGATTGTGAAGTCTCCAATTCGTGTTGGCGACAAAGTCGATGCGGTGGTCAACACCGACATTCGCGAAGCGACCATGCGCAATCACACCGCGACTCATCTACTGCACGCTGGATTGCGCGAAGTTCTGGGCAAGCACGTGAAGCAGGCTGGGTCGCTGGTGGCGCCGAATCATCTGCGCTTTGATTTTTCGCACTTCACCGCGGTCGAAGACGAAGAATTGCAGGATATTGAGGACATCATCAACAAGCAGGTCCTGCGCAACCGCAAGGTGGAAGTCATCGAGAATGTGCCGATCGATGTCGCGGTCAATGAGTATCACGCGATGGCGCTGTTCGGTGAAAAATACGGTGACAAGGTGCGCGTGATCAGGATCGGAGATTTTTCGACTGAACTATGTGGGGGCACGCATACGGCGGCAACGGGCGAAATCGGTCTGATTAAAATCTTGAAAGAAGGCAGCGTTTCTTCGGGAGTGCGCAGGATTGAAGCTGTGACCGGCGAAGGATCCCTGCACCACTTCCGCGCAGACCATCAACTTGAGGGCTTCGTTTCCACCATCGCTACACATGCGGAAGGAGCTTCGCCGTCGGATGCGTTAAAGGCCGAGCTCGAAAAAAAAGATGCAGAGATCAAGCGTCTGGCGCGCGAACTCGACCAAGCAAGGATGAAGTCGGCCTCATCGTCCACGACGAATATTGGCGACAAGATCAAAGAAGTGAAAGGCGTGAAAGTGCTGGCCCACCGCGTCGACAATCTCGAGCGAGCGCAAATGCGAACTCTCGTCGATCAACTGCGCGAAAAATTGGGTTCGGGCGTGGTGGTGCTGGGATCAGCTTCGAATGGCACCGTGGCTCTGATCGTAGGCGTTACGAAAGACTTGACTTCGCGGGTACAAGCGGGCAAAGTCATTGCGCCCGTCGCGGCGCGGGTGGGGGGCAAGGGCGGAGGACGTCCTGATCTGGCGGAGGCTGGGGGTAAAGACGCTTCCGCTCTGGACTCCGCACTGGACGGCGCTTACAGCGTGGTGGAGGAAATCCTGGCATGACGACCGACGATGGCAACGCTCTGGAAAACAGGTTGCACTTTATAAAGCACAAGGGCCACGCCATCTTCGTCATCGATTTCAGTCATTGCACGGCTAAGGAAATCCTTCTGCTGCTGGACCAGGTACGCGCCGATGTGGCGCGTCATGCGCCGGGATCTGTGCTGACGTTGGGCGATTTCAGCGGAGCTGAAGTTGACAAAAAAGTTGCAACCAGAATTAAGGAAGTACTCGTTCTCGACCGCCCGTATGTGAAAAAGTCGGCATGGGTGGGAATTCAGAGCCTGCCGCATGTCTTTTACGAAAATTTCAAAAGCTTCTCGCAGCGCGAAATCCCAGCCTTCAATACTCGCGAAGAAGCCATGGACTGGCTGGTCGCCGAAAGCTAGCTTCCATTCGCAGCTCGATTCTTCGTTTGCGAATAAACGCCCGCGTCCAATCTCAACTTCTCCATTTCAGAGTAACTGGACCCGTCATGGGATGCTTCATCTCGGTGCCTGACCGCTTTGCCTCCAGATGTGCCGCTTTGAGCTGGAAATACCACTTTGCCGGACGGTCTGCGTCATCAATCAACATCAGGTGCGGATTATGTTTCAGTCCCTCGGCCTGCATTTCCATGGTGCGCCGGTCTTGCTCCACAAATTTACCGAAGACGAATTTCAGCAACTCCGGCACAAAGGGGACCAGGCGAAAAACATTCCACGCCGCAACCACATCGATCCGGCAATGATTGCGAGTAATCGGAGTCACCGTCGTGAGACTTGAAAACCAGTACTTGCCCGCGCGAATGGTTTCCGTGCGGATATTGGGCAACACGAAATCAATCGTCGTCGTGATCGAATCCGCATCCGCATAAAGCCGCAGCAATTTATAGGGCGCGGAGTTCGAACTCGGCGTGTGAGCGCTCATCCGGAACCCGTTCGGGATGGGCTCGAAATTCTTGCTCTTTTCGTGAATGCTGTGCTGTTTCCGCCACCACCAGGCCTGATGAACAAAGGGTCCGTGGGCCGGATCCATCAATCCGATGATCCCGTGATCGATGCTCACCGGCATCTCAGCCTGCAAATAAGCAAGCTTGTACTTATCGCTGAATTTCGCAATCTGCGGGGCCGCATCGGGCGCCTCGTCGGGTTTGGTAAATCCCGCCCCTTGCTGCGGCGGCGGATCGGGGATGAATACCCAGATGAAATCGTCCTGCTCTTCGCATGAATAGCTGCCCGCATAAATGCGATCGACTTTCAACGTCTGATCGTGGGTGAGTGACGGTATCAGTTGGCACTGACCATTATGAACATCGAATGTCCAGCCGTGGTAAGGGCACTCGAGGTTCTCCCCATCGAATCTTCCAGTATTGAGCGGCATGCCGCGATGCGGACAAGCGTCGCGCAATGCGAATGGCTGTCCCTGACGATCCCGGCCGATCACCAGTGGGATCTCGAGCAACGTGGCCTTATGCAGCCAATTTCGATGGACGCGGTCGGCGGGAAGAGCGCGATACCAGAAACCAGTCAACATCACTGTGTCGGTGGCCTGGCGCCGCGGTTGGTCAAGCTCGGGCATAAACGAACAGTAGTGATTGCGAAGTGAACAGCATATGCTAGCATCCGCGGACTCGGGACTCGGGAAAATCCGTTCAACCGCAAACGGCTTCCCGCCTGAGTCCCTTCGGAGCAAGGATGGAATTCTTGGGGCATCTTCGCCGGCTTACGCCGGTGCAGCGGAATACTTTTATCGCCTGTTTTCTGGGATGGTCGCTCGACGCCTTCGACTTCTTCATCCTGGTTTTTTGTGTGAGCGCGTTGGCGGCGCAGTTTCACATGAAGGCTTCCGAGGTCCTGGAGGCGAATTTCCTGACGTTGGCCATGCGCCCGGTGGGCGCATTTTTATTCGGAGTCATCGCCGATCGCTATGGTCGCCGGCCCACGCTCATGATCGACATCATCGCGTACTCCATCTTTGAACTGGGTTCGGCATTCGCGCCGTCCTTCAAGATCTTTCTGATCATGCGATCGCTGTTCGGAATCGCCATGGGCGGCGAATGGGGCGTGGGTGCGGCTCTCGCTTTTGAATCGCTGCCGGTCGAGGGTCGGGGCTTCTTTTCGGGGCTGTTGCAGGAAGGCTATGCCATGGGCTATCTGTTTGCGTCCCTCGTATACGGATTGCTCTTCAGCTTCGTCGGATGGCGAGGCATGTTTGTGATCGGCGCGCTTCCGGCTTTTCTGGTCATCTACATTCGCACCAAGGTCGACGAATCTCCGGCGTGGGTGAAGGGGCAGGTGTCCCGTGATGCAGAAAGTCGGCTTTGGAAAGACATCAAATCAAACACCGGACTCTTCCTCTTCGTCGTGGCGCTTATGTTTGCCTTCAATTCGTTTAGCCACGGGACGCAGGACATCTATCCGACATTTCTTCAGAAGAATCTGCAATTCACCCCGAGAACGGTCGGCTTCGTGGCCATCATTTACAACTTTGGGGCGTTGCTCGGCGGGATTTTATTTGGCAGTTGGTCAGAGCGCATTGGACGACGGCGAGCAATCGTGATCGCCGCCCTGCTTTCCATTCCGATCATTCCGCTTTGGGCTTATTCGCACAGTGTGCCCATGCTCGCCCTGGGTGGATTTCTCATGCAGTTCATGGTGCAGGGCGCATGGGGAGTCATTCCGGCACATTTGAATGAGCTATCACCTCCGGCAGTGCGCGGCACGCTGCCGGGATTTGCTTACCAAATTGGGAATCTGCTCTCTTCGCGCAATTCCGTTATTCAGGCCAAGTTTGCCGAAAACCGATATGGAGGGAATTTCGCTCCAGTCCTGGCCTGGACGGTACTGCTTGTTGCCTCATTGGTCGCCATTATTACCTGGGCGGGCAAGGAACGACGGGGGGCGGATCTGTCGAACACTACCCAGTAAGATTTAAATAGTTTCTTTTTGCGATATGCAAGTTTTGGCACACCGGTCTTCTGGCACGAAGGAATCATTGTCAGCCAGAAAGTCCTATGGTACGGTATGTGAAACTTCACGCCCTATTGAAAAACACTCATTTGGGTCCCTGGCTGTGATAGTTCGCCTGAGTGCGTGTACCTAAGGAAGCGCCACTATGAAGGAAATCATTATGGATCCTGCGACGGCCGGCGAATCGGAGAAGGAAAACTTCGCGAACCGCAAGTTGATTCGGCCCACCCTGCCCCGCGGAGAAAATCATAACAACCATGGTCCAGCTCCCGTTCCGGCGCAGGAACGCAGAGATCGCGACCGCCCGGAGCGTCATGAGCGGCCGCTGAATTCCGGTGGAATCGGCAAGAAAGCCGCACCTCCCGAGCAGACGAATGCCGAAAATTTTTACTATCAGAAGCAGATGCAATCACGCACGCCAATGGTGATTGTTCTGCGCGATGGAGAAGAGATTCACGGCATTATCGAATGGTATGACCGCAACTGCATCAAGGTGAACCGCAACGCGGGCGAGCCGAACCTGATGATCTATAAGCCCGCGATTAAGTACATGTACAAAGAGAACGAGAACGGAAGGTAGGGCACTCTACCAGAACCTTCCATGCTGCGCGGCGCGCCCCGGACGAGTGCATCCGAGCATCCGAATCCGAGGTTCCGAATTCTATAATTTCGGCAGCACGATTCCTTTCTGCGCCTGATATTTCCCTTTGCGGTCCGCATAGCTGGTCTCGCAGATTTCATCGGACTGGAAAAAAATAATCTGGCATAGTCCCTCATTCGCGTAGATGCGCGCCGGCAACGGTGTTGTATTCGAAATCTCCAGGGTCACGAAACCTTCCCACTCCGGCTCAAACGGCGTCACATTCACGATAATGCCGCAGCGCGCGTACGTGCTCTTGCCAACACAGATGGTCAACACACTGCGCGGAATCTTGAAGTATTCTACCGAGCGTGCCAGCGCGAAGGAATTCGGCGGAACGATGCAAATGTCGGTTTGAACGGTGACGAAGGATTTTTCGTCGAATCTTTTCGGATCGACGATCGACGAATTCACATTAGTGAAAATTTTGAATTCGTCCGCAACCCGCAAATCGTAGCCATACGATGAAAGCCCGTAGGAGATGACGCCCTCGCGCACCTGCTTCTCCGAAAACGGGTTGATCATGTCGTGTTCCACAGCCATCTTGCGAATCCAGCGGTCACTCTTCAGCATGAAACTCCTTGAATTTTGTAATTTGGTAATTTTGTAATTGCGTAATTGAAAGGCGATTCGGGCAACAACGCAAGCGCCTGCGGCGGAACTGCAAAATCACAAAATTGCCCGATTCCCGAATTACTCAATACTGCTGGCTGGTGCCCGCTAGTTTACGGGATAGGTGCTCCCGTTGACAATCCGCGCTATGTGCCTTTAGCATCAATAACTTGGAACAAGATTCCTCAGCATCGCGGAGCGCCCCTTGATCAAGCTCGATATCATCAACGAAGTCGTGGCCAAAACCGGTATCACCAAGACCAAGGCTGAACTGGCGGTCGAAACTGTGTTTGAGAGCATGAAGAAGGCCCTCGCCGCCGGCAATCGAATTGAGCTGCGAGGATTCGGCGTCTTCAACGTACGCCCGCGGAAAACAGGCATCGGGCGCAATCCGCGCACGGGAGCCGAAGTTTCCATTCCTCCTGGAAGAGCCGTGCGGTTCAAGCCCGGAAAAGAATTGCAGTCAATCGATTAAGCGGGGCTCGATTCAGATGAGCGCCGATATTATTTCTTCAGATGGGTAACGATGCGGCGCAGCATCGGCCGCATCTTTCGAGCTACCGGGAAAAATAGCTTCCGCCACACGCGAAATAAACTCTCATTCAGAATCACCGTGATCGCTCCGGGATAGCTCACCGGATGTTCGCAGAATTGTTGTTTGAAACGGGCAAGCGAGCCCGGTCCCGGCCCGAGGTTGTAACGTCGCACTCCCAGCCGAAACATGTCGCGCATCGCATGCCAATGCAGAAAGACTGCCGCGTGGCGTTGCTCGCCATCAAATGCTGCGATAAGGCTGTAAGCGCTGACATGATCGCGAAAAATAAGCGTGCTGCCGACCACCTTTCCATCCAATCTCGCCGAATAAAGCCGCACGCATTGATGAACGCGAGCCAGCCGCATGGTCTCCTGGTAGATGGAAAGCGGCCGCTCCAGGCGGAAGTTTTTGCGCTTTGCACAGTCCTGATATAACGGCCATACTTCGGCGAGCGCCTCCGGCGAATCTTCGGCCCGGAATTCATATCCGGCTTCCTCAGCTCGGCGCAGTTTCCGCCGTGCCTCCCGGTCAAAGCTCGCGAGCGTTGCTTCTTCGGAGTCGAATTGTTCGATAACGTAATCGGGTGATTGGACGGAGTAATCAAGAAAATACGGAAATGCATCCCATGGCTCGGCGTGCCCTGCCGAGGTGATCGTCTCCAGGATTTCTTTGTCGCGGTGCGTGAAACGAATGAAGATGTATCCCTGCTGTTTTGCCCAGGCCAGCAACTCCTCGATTGTCGATTGCGAAAATTCGAACGCAGGATGCAAACGTATCGGGCCGCGGAACACAAGGCCGATCTTCAGCGGCCCAAATCCGACAGTCAGGAAGCTCACGAAAGCCATCGGCCGATCATGACTGCCCCAAGCCAGATAGCGGGGCGTCAACAACAGAGGCCGATGGGGCTCGTTCCAGAAAGGATATTGATAGAGCGAAGCGTCCGTATCCAACAGAACGTGGTTCCACACTGCCAGATCCTCGCGCCGTACTTCAAACCAGGCCGTACGCCGCGCCGAAGTAGACGAGTGCACTTCGATCTCGGGAACCGAGACGACCAGACTCATGCAGGGGCCAGCCTTCAGGGGGAGACAGTCGTCGGCAAGGCGACGATAAATTTCGCATCAAGCCAGCGTCGGAAATGTGTTGCAAACAGGGTCCCGATCCGCGCTCTCGGTGCGATATAAGAATGCTATCGGCTATAGTGTCGCACCGAAAATAGCCCTTTTGTAATAGCGCGAACGTGCCATACCAAGGCAAATTGACCGCCAAAACCTGGTACAGGGTTGGCGCGGAAACCCACATTCTCATTGCTCGTAGTAGCATCAGGATAACGGCTTGTTCGTATGCCGGGCAGCTCAGTCAAGATTGGTCCGCATGTCAGAATCGAATTCCCCTATCCCTGCTTCCACACTTGAGTACTATCAAACTCTGCCAGTCGCGGCCTACAGGCCGCCGCGTCCCCGGTACTGGCTGCATGTGCTGCTTCTGTTGGGGACTTTTTTCACGACGCTGGTGATGGGTGCCCGGATGCAATACAACTTCGATCACAATCTGCCGGCGCTTTCCATCATCGATGATTCACTGCCCTATTTCCCGGCGAACTGGCTGTTTTCGCATCCCGATCGCCTTCTAGCTGGCTGGCCCTTTGCCGCCGCCGTGATGCTTTTTTTCCTGACGCATGAAATGGGCCATTACGTCTGCTGCCGGCTTTATGGAATTCGAGCCACGCTCCCGTTTTTTATCCCGGTGCCAACCCCGATTGGCACGATGGGGGCTGTGATTCTGATTCGCTCGAGAATCCGCAGCCGTTCAGCGTTATTCGATGTTGGCATTGCCGGTCCGCTTGCGGGGTTCGTCGTGGCAGTCGCGCTCCTCATCTTATCTCTGAGTTGGGCGAAGCCGGCAGTGACGGTCGCAAACGCCGGGGACATCCAGATTGGCCTGCCCATCATCTTTCACTTGAGTCATCGACTGCTGGGCTTGATTGTGCCTCTCAATGGCACGGCCAAACTGCCGTTGAGCCGGGTTCTCTTGCATCCGGTTTCGATCGCGGCCTGGGTGGGCATGTATGCAACAGCCTTGAACCTGCTGCCCAGCGGGCAACTGGACGGCGGCCACATCGTTTATGCCCTGACGCCGCGCGTCCATCGCGTTATTTCCTGGCTGACCGTAGTCGGCCTGGCATTCATCGGCCGCTTCAACTATGGCTGGTGGGTTTGGGGCGCTCTGATTACTGTGATGAATATTTTCACCCTTCGCCATGAACAGGCACCGCATTTTCCGGAGCTTCCTGAAGATCGCTGGGGCCTCGCGTTGGTAGCCGCCCTGATACTGTTCCTGAGCTTTACGATTTCGCCATTCCAAGCGAGTTAACTGCTGTTTTCACATCAGCCACAGCGCGTCTACATCGACGATTACTTGCGTTCGCGGGATCTTCTGTTTTGCCGCATAGGCAAGCATCGCGCGCAGAGTCGTGTTCAGCTTTTCACGGCTGGGTGACTTGAGAACGAAGTGATAACGATAATCACGCTTTAATCGCAGAATGGGCGCGCTCGCGGGACCAAGCACTCGCACTCCCTCATGCCGTGTCGCTTCAAACCACTTCCCAAGTATCCCCGACCAGCGGAGCGCGTCGTCGAGCTTGTCGCTGCGCACCAGCACATTGGCGAGCGAAGAATACGGAGGGTAATGCATCCAGCTGCGGAATTGCAGCTCCTTCTCATAAAACCCGATGAAATCGTGACGGGCGGCGAATTGTACGGCATAGTGGTCTTGAAAATAAGTTTGCAGGATGACTTTTCCCGGAGTCTGGCCGCGCCCGGCGCGTCCAGCGACCTGGGTGAGCAACTGGAATGTGCGTTCGGCTGCCCGGAAGTCGGGAAGTCCCAGCGCAACATCGGCTCCGACAACTCCTACCAACGTGACGCCATGAATGTCATGGCCTTTGGCGATCATCTGCGTACCCACCACAATGTCGAGTTCGCCTTCGTTCAAGGCATTGAGCGTCCGCTCGAAATCCTCATGTCCTCGCACCGTATCGCGATCGAGACGGGCGATGCGCGCTTGCGGAAATAGGCCATGCAGCAGATCTTCCAGTTTCTCCGATCCTGTTCCGAGGAAATATATGTATTCGCTGCCGCAGTGCACACACGCTTTCGGCACCGCGGCGATATAGCCGCAGTAGTGGCAGACCATTTTGTGTTCGCGTTTATGGTGGGTCAGCGCGATGGCGCAGTTGGCACATTCCAACTTTTGGCCGCAGGTGCGGCAGAGGACGACTGGTGAATACCCTCGCCGGTTTAAGAGAACCAGCACCTGCTCTTTGCGCGTCAGCCGCTCGCCGATTTCTGCGAACAACTTTCGCGAAATGACCTGCTCGTGACCGGTTTCCTGAAATTCGAGACGCATGTCGACAATTTCGACTTCCGGCAACGGCCGCTTTTCGACTCGATCCGGAAGCTCGACCAGTGAGTACTTGTTTTTTCGGGCATTGAAATACGACTCGAGTGATGGCGTCGCCGATCCCAGCGCAACCACGGCACCAGCCATCTTGGCGCGCATAACGGCTACATCGCGCGCGTGATAACGCGGGTTCTCTTCCTGCTTGTAGGAGGCATCGTGTTCTTCGTCAACGATGATGAGCGCGAGATCGGCTACCGGCGCGAACACGGCCGAGCGCGTTCCTACCACCATGCGGGCTTCGCCCCGCTTGATGCGATGCCACTGCTCGGCACGCTCTTTGTCCGACAGAGCGGAGTGCAGGATGGCGACTTCGTCCCCGAAAATCTGGTGTAGATCGGCTGCCACGGCCGGCGTCAACCCGATCTCCGGAACCAGCAGGATGGCCGAGCGCCCGGCATCGAGCACGGCACGCATCCCGGCCAGATAAACCGCAGTTTTCCCTGACCCTGTGACGCCATGCAGAAGCATGCCGGCGAATTTGCGGGCATTCACGGCATCCTGCAACTGATTTAGCGCGGACTGCTGCGGGGGACTCAATTCGAAATCAAATGGGGATGGGCGCGGCTTGCTGCGCGAAACCATGAACTCCGCAGGCTCTTCGACGATCTCAACCAGTTCCCGCCTGACGAGCGTGCCGAGAGTCGAACGTGGGACCTCCAAGGCCTGCAGCACGCTGACAGGGACTTTTCCGCCGGAAGCGGCAAGAGTATCTACGATCTGCCGCTGATTCTGGTTCAATTTCCCATCAGCCGATTTGAGCACCGCGACGGGAATGACCCGGCGAGCATCCTGCGCAGCAGACATGTCCTCGCGGTTGATCCATTTCTTGCGCACCATCCCCGACAGGATGTTCCTGGAAACACGAGTGGCCGAGCGAAGCGTCGGCTCCGGAATCAACTCCGGCCCGCCTTGCCCATCTCGCGCAGCCAAGTAGTCGAGCGCGCGAAATTCGGCAGCCTGCTCCTCTGCCGGCCGCTGCGAGCGGCCCGGCGATCCTGACATGCCGGCAAGATGGAGTGCCATGTGTCCCTGTGCGCTGATGCGATATCCAATCGCTCGCTTGAATTCGGCGCTTAACGGCAGCATGGTGCGAAACACTTCGCCGATGGGGGCCAGATAGTAGTCGGCAATCCAACGAGCTAAACGAACCAATGGCTCGTCCAGAACGGGCGCCGGATCGAGCACGCTAATCACGTTTTTCGTCGTAATTGAGGGCTCGCGGTCGTGCAATTCCGTAACGATGCCGCTCATGCGCTGCTGGCGAAAAGGCACCAGCACGCGTCCACCGACGACTGGTGTCGCGTTTGCCGGGATGCGGTAAGTGAATACCATATCCAGCGGCACGGGTAGAGCAACGTCGCAGAACTGCGCCATGGATGTTGGAAGAATAAACTAACGAGTGGGCTCGCTATTGAAGGACGAAAAACAGATGTGCGGCCAATCGCCATGTGGCAAACCGCACTCATTCCGGGAGCTGTCGCTATAATCGCAGTTTGGCTAACGGTTGATAGCTGACAGCTGATAACTTCTTCATGCGCTTCGAACTCTTCATCGCGTCCCGTTATCTGCGCGCCAAAAGGCGCCAAGCCTTCATCGGCATCATCACCGCAATTTCCATTGCGGGAGTCGCTGCCGGCGTGGCTTCCCTCATCATTGCGCTCGCCATCAACAATGGGTTTCGCCAGGATCTGCAGGAGCGTTTGCTCGGCTCGACTTCCAATATCAGCCTCGAGCGCATTGCCGACGACGGCATTCGCGATTGGCCCTCGCTGCTGGACCGCCTTTCCAAACAGCCCCACGTCGTGGCCGCCGCTCCGGCCATCTTCGAGCAAGTATTGATCTCCCGCGGACCGCGTGCTCGCGGCGCCGTGATCAAAGGCATGATCCCAAGTTACGAACGCAAAGTGGGAGATCTACTCAGCACAATTAAAGAGGGCTCGGCTGCGCCACTGAACGAAAATGCGCCAGCTGAAGATTCGTCAAGAAATCCGGACCAGGCATCTGAGCCAGCGGCTCAACCCGGCAGCGCCGGCCAGAGCCAAAACGCCGAATCGCCCGACTCGCTCGAGGCCGTCGAGGAGCGCGTAGCCGCCATGCCTCCTATCGTGATCGGTCAGGATATGGCCAATGGCATCGGGGCAAAAGTCGGTTCGGTAGTGCTTGTGGTCAGCCCGCAAGGAGAGTTGACGCCTTTCGGCATGGTTCCCAAGTACACGCGCTTTCGCGTGGTTGGAATCTTCAATTCCGGCTTTTTCGATTACGACGCCAGCTGGGCTTTCGTCAGACTATCCGATGCGCAGCGTTTGTTCGGCCTCGGCAATCTGATCTCGGTCATCGAGTTCAAAATCGATGACATCTATAACGCCCCTGCCATCTCCCGCGAACTCGAAGACGCAGCCGGCAAGGGCTTCATGGCAACAAACTGGATGGAGCAGAATAAAGCGCTGTTCCATGCACTCAAACTCGAACGCCTGGTTACGTTCATCACCATCGGCCTTATCGTCTTCGTCGCCGCGCTCAACATCCTGATCAGCCTCATCATGATGGTCATGGAAAAGACGAAAGATATAGCTGTGCTCATGTCAATGGGCACTCGCCGCACGCAGGTTCGAAACGTATTCATCGCACAAGGGGTCCTCATCGGAGTGATTGGGACCGCGATCGGGCTGGTGCTCGGCTATGCCCTGTCCTATGCGGGAGGGCATTACCATGTCATCTCTTTGTCTCCCGAGGTTTACTCGATCGACTACGTTCCCTTTGCTCCACGACTGATGGACGGCCTCATTGTGGCAATCGTCGCCGTCGGCATCTCGTTCGTTGCAACCCTCTATCCCTCATGGTCGGCCTCACGTATCCTACCTGCCGAGGCCTTGCGGTACGAATAAATGCTTCAAAACAGGGGCAAAATGTAGGGTGACGTGAATCACATGAGGGAAACCGGGTTGGAGTTACAGTTTTTTGTCACCGTAGCGGCTATCGGAAAGCTGGGCCATTGCGCTCCGGCCATCCCGGGAGCACATACTAGAGCCGCTGTAAACGGCCTCAGCGACGCTCGTAGATTTGCCAGTGCCCGGCCAACCGCACAAAACGACAACTGGAACGAAAGACACGAACTTTGCATCTAAAATGTGAACAGTCGAGTGGAGCTTCGATGCTTCGCGTGGAAGGATTGAAAAAGATTTTCCGGTCCGGCGAATCGGACTTGGTGCTCTTTGAGAACTTGTCATTTGCGGTGAACCGGGGTGAGATGCTTGCGATCGTGGGCGAGTCTGGGGCTGGAAAAAGTACACTTTTGCACATCCTCAGCACTCTTGATCGGGCTTCTGCAGGTGACGTATACTGCGCCAACTTGCACCTGAACTCTTTATCCCAGGAACAGGCGGCGGACTTCCGCAATCAGGAAACGGGCTTCGTATGGCAGTTTCATTATCTGTTGCCGGAGTTTACGGCCCTTGAGAATGTTGCCATGCCATTGCTCGTGCGGGGCCAGACCTGGCAGCGGGTTGAGCCGGAGGCGCTCCGCTGGCTGCGCGAAGTCGGCCTCGAGAAGCGGGCTCATCATCGCTCAGGAGAGCTTTCCGGTGGCGAGCAGCAACGGGTGGCTCTGGCTCGCGCTTTGATCACGGGACCGAAGTTGCTGCTGGCGGATGAGCCGACCGGCGATCTGGATGGCGAAACGGCGGAAGCCGTGTTCAATCTGATCGCGCGGCTGCATTCCGAACATCAACTCACCTCTTTAATCGCAACGCACAATCTGTCATTCGCGCGTCGGTGCGATCGCGTACTGCGGATCTCAGCCGGCTGCGTCCAGGAGATTTCGCCCGGTTCTCTGCCGGCGTGAAAAGGGAGTCTGGCAAGTGTGACGGCTCGAGACTGGAGGGAATCTGCAAGTCGTTCCTTCGGTAACGTGATCAACGAGGTGAAAGAATGTTTCTGGGCTTGGGTTTTGGTCTGTTTGATGCATAATGGATGGAAATTATGAGCATCGAGTACGACCAGGGACGGGTTCGGTAGGTCGGGCAGAGCAGTTCTCCCCGGCCAGGAAGGTCAAAGGGGAAGGGCATTATGTTTGAACGTTATACGGAGAAAGCCAGGCGCGTAATCTTCTTCGCGCGCTACGAAGCCAGCCAGTTCGGATCGCCTTACATCGAGACCGAGCACCTGCTTCTCGGACTCCTGCGTGAAGACAAGGCTCTGACCAACCGGTTCCTGCGGTCGCATGCGTCGGTTGAGTCGATCCGCAAGCAGATTGAAGGACATACGACCATCCGGGAGAAGGTTTCGACTTCGGTCGACCTGCCGCTTTCGAACGAGTGCAAACGCGTCTTGGCGTACGCTGCGGAAGAAGCCGAGCGCCTGTCGCATCGTCACATCGGCACAGAGCACCTGCTGCTCGGGTTGCTACGGGAAGAGAAGTGCTTTGCCGCCGAAATTCTGCATGAGCGCGGACTGCGCCTCTCGACTATCCGCGAAGAACTGGCCCGCACGACGCAGGAGAAAGCGCAGCCGCAACGCCAGCGCGAGTCTTCTTTGTTGGCGGAATTCTCACGCGATCTGACCCAGGCTGCCATGGACAGCCAGCTCGATCCGTTGGTCGGCCGCGAAGGCGAAGTCGATCGCGTGATTCAGATCCTTTGCCGCCGCACTAAGAATAATCCCGTGCTGATCGGCGAACCCGGCGTGGGCAAGACTGCGATTGTCGAAGGCCTGGCGCAACGGATTGCCGACGGCGAAGTTCCATCGTTCCTCGCTGACAAGCGAATCCTGGCGCTTGATCTCTCGCTGATTGTGGCGGGCACAAAATACCGTGGGCAGTTTGAAGAGCGCCTGAAAACCATTATGAAGGAATTGATGGAATCGCAGAATTCCATCATTTTCATTGACGAGTTGCACACGCTGGTGGGAGCCGGATCGGCGGAAGGATCGCTCGATGCGGCCAACATTTTGAAGCCCGCGCTCTCACGGGGCGAAATCCAGTGCATAGGCGCGACCACGCCCGGAGAATATCGCAAATCGATCGAGAAAGACCGTTCGCTCGAGCGCCGCTTCCAGGCGGTAAAAGTTCCGCCGCCGACGGAAACCGACGCGGTGAAGATTCTTTTTGGAATCAAAGACCGTTACGAAAAATTTCACGCCGTCACCTACACCGACGATGCCATCAATTTCGCGGTCTCGCACTCGAACCGCTACATCCCTGATCGATTCCTGCCTGATAAGGCGATCGATCTTGTCGACGAAGCTGGCGCTCGCGTGAAGCTGCGCCAAACTTCGCTGCCGGAAGAGATCACCGAAGTCCAGAAGCGCATCAAGTTCATTGTTCATCGCATGGAAAACGCCATTGCGAACCATGAATTTGAAAAGGCCCGCTTTTATTCCGACGAAGAACGCAAGGAGCGCGAGAACCTGCGCGCCCTGCGCGAGAAGTACCATCTTGACGAGTCTTCTACGGGTGTTGTCAACCGCGAGGACATCGAAGAAGTCGTTTCGCGCTGGACCGGCGTTCCCATCACTTCGATTAAAGAAGAAGAAACACAGAAACTGCTTCGCATCGAAGAGGAGCTTCACAAGCGCATCATCTCGCAGGATAAATCGATCAGCGCGTTGGCTCGCGCCATCCGCCGCTCTCGCGCCGGTCTGAAGAATCCGAACCGGCCCATCGGCTCGTTCCTGTTCCTTGGACCTACCGGCGTAGGCAAGACGGAAGTAGCGCGTACTTTGGCGCAATTCATGTTCGGTACCGAAAAGGCGTTGGTCCGCTTCGACATGTCCGAATTCATGGAGAAGCATTCGGTCTCGAAGCTGATCGGTTCACCTCCGGGATACGTCGGCTACGAAGAGGGCGGCCAGCTCACGGAACGCGTGAAGCGCGCACCTTATTCGGTCGTTCTGCTCGATGAAATCGAAAAGGCGCATCCGGATGTGTTCAACATCCTGCTGCAGGTTTTTGAAGACGGCCAGTTGACCGATGGTCTCGGCAATACGGTCGACTTCAAGAACACGATCATCATCATGACATCGAACATCGGCGCGCGGCACTTGCAGAAGCGCGAGGGCCTCGGTTTCCAGTCAACGAAAGAGGAAGCCATCGCCGACAAGGTCGAGGAACTGGTGAAGAATGAAGTCAAGCGCACCTTCAACCCAGAGTTCCTCAATCGTCTCGATGAGATCATCATCTTCAACGCGCTCGGCGAGAACGACCTGATCCAGATTCTTGAGCTCATGGTCACGCAGCTCAATGCAAACCTGGCGCAGAAGTCGATCACGGTCACAGTTGCGGACGAGGCCAAGAAGTGGATCCTCAACCAGACGCTCACCGATCGCAGTTACGGCGCGCGCCCGCTGCGCCGCGCGTTGCAGAAGTACATCGAAGACCCGTTGTCCGAGGCGCTGATTCAGGGCACCATCACGACGCGCCCCGCGTTCATCGAGGTCTTCCTCGAAGACAACAAGCTCTTCTACCGCCCGGTGGATTCGGAAAAGGCGGAAGGCGTGCTGTTGTACGAAAATTGACCCTCGCAGTGCGAGGGTCATCCTGAGCCAAGGCTCGTCCTATCGCTTGGAAGTTACGCGATGGGGGAGGCGAAGCGAAGGATCTCCCGAATGCGGATTAGAAGCCGTCGAAATGCTGGCGGCTTTTTACTTGTGTGGGGCGAAGGCATTCGTCCGCCTGCCCGTTCGGGGCCCCTCCTGCAACTTCCCGATTGACCCCGGGTTGAACCTGTGATTAGATGCCCGGATCGTGAGCGGCTCCGCGCCACGGCTGCCGCTGAGTTCGTGTAAGAACATGGGGGCGTGCGACTGAGGTGACGTATGAAGTCCCGCTGGTTTGCTCTGCCTGCTTGCCTTCTCGTCGTCGTTTTCACTTTCACCCTTAACGCTGCGGCCCGAGATATCGTCCTGCCCGCCGGCACGTTGTTGAAGTGCACACTCAACGAACCTAATCTGTCTTCGCAGACGGTAGCTGTCGGCGATCCGGTGCTCTGCCATCTGCACGGCGAGGTTTCCTTCGGTCAGCAAGCCTTCCCGCGTGGAAGCTATCTCGTCGGACATTTGGAAGACGCCAAAGATCCTGGCCATTTCTTTGGCAAGGGATATCTCAAGCTCGAATTCGACCGCATCGGCTTGCCGACTGGCGACCTGCCACTGGAAACCAAGGTGATCGCAACCAACGGCTACAAGGTCGACAAGGAAGGCAAAATCGACGGCAAAGGTCATGCCAAGCGCGACGTGGTGGAGTGGATGCTGCCGCCACTTTGGCCATGGAAGGTAATCATGCTTCCAGCACGCGGTCCGCGTCCCAAGCTCAAGGGCGAATCGACCCTGACCCTTCGCCTGATGGACGACGTCGATATGCCTCAGGTCGCGCAAACCTTTGGTCCCGGTTGGCATTTCTTCGGGCGCTATCAGAATGAATCCTTCCAAGGTGCCCGCAGCACGACCGAGGCTCAACTGACGATTAGTCGGTCCGCTACGCCTCAGGTTCCTGCCGTTCAGCCCGTTGCGCAAGCCTCCTACGCCGACTATGTAACTCACGACGCCACCCTGCCTGGCGGCATCGTGCCCCTTCCCGGCATGCCGGTGTTTATCCTGACCAATGGCAACGTGCTGTCGGTGAGCGGATACGGCTATTCCGAAAGCCGCATTACGTATACTCTCGCATCCGGAGGAACGGGGGTGATCAGTTCCGACGACGTCGATTGGCCTGCCACAACCCGCGTCAACAATCAGCGGGGAGTACGTGTCACGCTTCACGCTGGGCATGTAAATCAGGCCGCTTCCGGCTTCTGATCCTGCTTCGGAAGCTACTTCACAGGCCGCCGCTCCGCCGGCGGCTTTTTTGGGTCTCCGTGTCCCGCCGTCTTTCTTTGCGACTTTTTGAAGGAGAACGAATCTCTGATACGTGCGCCGTCCGGGAGTCTCTATGCACAAAATCAACATCGCCGAAAAGTTCTCGAAGATCTCTGACTTTTACCAGCCACGAATCGCCGCCGAACTGAATGGGCAGATGGTCAAGTTCGTGAAGTTCGATTCACCGTTTGTTTGGCATCATCATGATCACGAGGACGAACTCTTTCTTGTGGTGAAGGGCCGTTTCCGCATGGAATATCGTGATCCGGATGGCCGGGAGCGGCATGACTGGATTAGCGAAGGCGAGTTTATCGTCGTCCCCCGCGGCGTGGAGCATCGACCCGTAGCGGAAGAGGAAGTTTGGGTCGTATTGTTTGAACCGGCTTCGACGCTGAACACGGGCAACGTAGTAAACGAACGTACCGTGCCGCAATTAGAGCACGTGTGATACAGTGCGGTTCCTATTCTCAAGAAGCGTCATTTTACAATTCATCGATGAACCTTATCGTTTATTCGGCCCAGTGGTGTCCGGATTGTCGGGAAGCCAAGCGCTTTCTCGATACGCACAACATTCCGTACCAGGACGTCAACATCGAAACCACTCCCGGCGCAGCGGAAGAGGTCATCCGCAACACGGGCAAGCGCGCCATTCCGCAATTCGTGATTGACGGTAAGTGGGTGCAGCCTTACCGGCCGGGGAAAGGATTTCTCTATAAAGAGATGTCCGCGCTACTGGGAATCAAGGACCAGTGACGTCGCAAGTCCGCTCTTTGGGAACGCATCTCTATGAATCACGATCTGCAACAAACCATTGCTGTGCTCAGCCGTACTCCAGGAACGCTCAACGCTTTGCTGCGAGATCTTCCTGAGGCGTGGACGGACACGAATGAAGGGCCGAATACCTGGAGCGCTTACGACGTTGTCGGTCATCTGATCCATGGCGAGCGGACGGATTGGATGCCGCGCACGCGACTCATCCTGCAGTTTGGCGCAAATCGGGCCTTCGAGCCTTTTGATCGCTTCGCGCAAGTGCGGGAAAGTCAGGGCAAATCGCTGCCTCAGCTTTTGGATGAATTCGGACTCCTGCGCTCTCAAAATCTGGATGAACTGCGGGGCATAGGACTGCGGCCGGAGGATTTCAATCGCCGCGGCAAACATCCCGCGCTGGGTACGGTCACGCTTTCAGAGTTACTGGCGGCCTGGGCGGGACACGATCTGACGCATCTGCACCAGATTTCGCGAATCATGGCTCACCAGTATCGCGAGGCAGTCGGGCCTTGGTCCAAGTTTCTTGGCGTGATGCACTGTGGCGGCCACAGTGCATAATACTTGTCTCCTGCGACATAACCCACGTACATCCCCTTCAGTACCGTAGAAACCCCGCGCCAGCCGGGCGAAGATGCCATTTCAGACCCATCATGCCCGACCTGACTCGTTTTCCCGACCGACAGCAAGATTCTGACTTTGCCAGCCCTGCTTTGACCACGGAAGCCGAGCCGCCTAGCCCCGTCTGCGATAGCTGGCAGGAGATTCTGCAGGCGGTGCTCGCCATCGTGATGATTCTCGGCTCTCTCGCCATGCTGCATTATTATGGCCCGCTCGCTGCTACAGGAGTTCCAGCCGATGACCTGCAGAAGCAGGTGCATGAGTTAAGTGCGGAAGTCGCGCAACTCAAGCAGGAACAGGCGATGCCTGCGGTCATCCTCAACCGCTATCGCAATTCGGTTGGGTACATCTACGGTGTGTATCAGGTTGGCTTCCCCGGCCAGCACCCAGCAATAAGGGCACGCGTTTCGGGAACGGCGTTCATTGTCGGCAACGGGCTGCTTGCTACAAATCGCCACGTTGCCGAACCCTGGTTTGGTGACTCTGAAGCGGAGAACCTTATCGAGCAAGGAGCATCCGCCATGCTCGAAAGCCTGGTTATATTCTTCCCTGGCTCCCCAACTCCAGTGACGTTAACTCCGGCAGTGACTTCAACGACGGTGGATCTGGCGATTCTTCGCGCGTCCCCGGCTGATTTGCGTGGATTGCCAGTTTTGCCATTATCGAAAACCCTCCCGTCTCCCGGCGAGCACGTCACGGTGATCGGATATCCCATGGGCATCGCCGGCATGGTCGCCAAATCACCGTCCAGCATTTACGATCGGCTGGCATACCGTCACAACGACATCAATGCAGCCAGCGAACTCGCGGCGCTTTCGCTCATTCGTCCCTCGGCAACCTGGGGACATCTGGGCGATGTGGTCGGCGACAAGATCATCTACGACGCTCCCACAGCCCACGGCGGCAGCGGCGGACCGGTTTTCAACTCCAAGGGCGAAGTCATCGGCGTAAATTCAGCATTCATGGATGGGTTTTCCGGTGGTACGCTCGGCGTTTCCGTGAACTCACTGCGTCCGTTGCTCCTGCAAGCCGAGAAGCAACACTAGGCCTCTACGTTGACAACTCCGCCGTACTTTCTGTGCTTCCTTCCCGGTGGGTCTAGTCTCGATCGTGACCATTCGTGACCTAGTCGAGCACTCGCAAAGGAATTAAACTCCAGCAAATCAAGGCCAGCATTCTCTTGGAAGCAAGCCCATAAATCCACTCTTCGCGAGGTAGGCAGATGCATTGCCCGTTCCCCCACCGGCTGTCAGTGTATTTTTGCCGGAAGCTCGTCCTTCAACGTAGCGCGTCAATGTTGTTTCTGTTGTCGCTTGCATGGCTGGTGGCGTGCGGCACAAATTCTGCGCCTGTCGGCAGCTCCCAAACCGAGTCCAACCCGACGGGTACCAGCACCACCACGACCGGCGGCAGCTCGTTTTCGAACGTGCAGCGCAGCGGCGGCTGGGGACAATATGGCCAAGGTCCGCCGAGTTTCGTCGATTGCTCGCCCTCACCTTGTGATGGGATTACTTTCTCCATGACTCAAGGAGTCAATTCTCCCTCGATGAGCGGATCTGCCTCGCAGTTCGATCTTGGCGGAACCGCCGTATATTCCGATGCGCTTTTCAATAATCATCTGATCGGCGCTTATTCCTCCCAGGGCATGCCCGATTCCAATGGCACGCTCGTTCCCACGCTGCACACCTTCACTTACGACGTGTATTTTTACGGAGACAATCTCAACATTTCCCAAGCGCTGGAATTTGACGTCAATCAGTTCTTCAATAGCACCGGATTCATCTGGGGTCACGAATGTCGCATCGCCGGTGGCAATGAGTGGGACGTTTGGGACAATGTCAATGCACATTGGACCCCGACCGGGATCGCCTGTTACCCAAATAGCAACGCCTGGAATCATGTGACGATCCAGGTGGAACGCACGCCCAGCAATCAGCTTCTGTACAAATCCATCACGCTAAATGGTGAGACGCACGACGTGAATATGACCTTTCCACCAGGGTCCGCGCCGGCGAATTGGTATGGGGTCACGATCAACTACCAGATGGATGGTGATAACCGACAGGATTCATATCAGATCTATCTCGACAAACTCACATTTTCGTACCAATGAACGGTGATCTAGAGCGGATAGGCTGGCAGGCTGGCGAATCGTACGAGACGACCCAAAAAAGGCCGGGAAGACTAACCTTCCCGGCCTCAATTTCCTTTTCGCACTAGAACGCGTAACGCAGCGAGAACTGGATCAAGCGCGGGTTGCCGAGGGTGTTAACGATCCTCCCAAATGCCGACGCGCCCGCCTCGACGTCCGTTACGACAGGAGCGCTAAAATTCGCATGGTTCCAAACGTTGAAGAAGTCTGCCGTGAAGCGCAATTCCTGGCTCTCAGTCAATTTGAAGTACTTGAGGATGGAAGCATCCCAATTCTGCTCGAACGGCCCTTTATAGATATTCCGCCCCAAATCTCCGAAGCCGGTCACGCAGGTATTGCCGGAGGAGTCGTTTAGGGTCGAGCACTGCCCAGGTGGGGTGTTTGGATAATAGAGATAGGGAACCGGGGTGAACGCGGATAGATTCAAATATCCGTTCGCCACCCGACTTCCCGTGCTGCCGCTCGTTAGGCCGCTTGCGACCGTAGCTCCCGGAGCCAGACTTGCGCCTAGCAGCGGCGTACTGCCTTGGCCGAGAAACGCTGTTCCGGCGCCGGAGTCAAAGATCGAGAATGGAACGCCGGATTGGAAGACCGTCACGCCACTAAGTGCCCATCCTCCGAGGACATTGTGCATCAGTCCGCTGTGCTCATAAAACCGTAATCGATAGAAGTAACTGACCGAGAGCCTCTGCGGGCGGTTGAAATCCGAAATGCCTTGCGAGGCACGGATGTTGCTCTGATCGTTGTAGGCAGTATTGAAGGCCGTGTTCCCGGTCGAAGTCGCATCGATATTCTTCGAGAACGTATATGCGGCCTGGAAGTATCCCTGCCCCCACCGTCGCGAAACTGTCGCCTGCAACGCGTGATAGATCGAGTACGCATCGTTAGCAAAAATCTGGTACCCGCTGTAACCGTTCAGTCCCGGAGTTGGAGTTCGCGCGATGGCATTGTCAAACGTGTTGCTGGTGATCTGATAAGAATTCCCGTTTGTGTCGGTGACCGTAAAGGGATTTTGCGGAGTAGCATTCACGGACTGAATGCCGTCGCGCGTCTCGCGGAGGTGAATTCCACGCGTGCCGACGTATCCAACTTCAGCCACCCACTGCTTGCCAAGTTCGCGTTGCACCGTTAAGTTCCACTGCTGTGTGTTCGGCACAACGAAATGCCGCGGCACCTCCAAGACGAAGAGATTCTGAGTGGTATTTACGCCAGGACCCGTGCAACCGTTGTAAGTACCAGTCTGCGTGGTATCGGTGGTTGGATTTCCGTTCCCGTCAACGAACCCGGTGAATTGCGCCAGGCACGGCAACCACGCTGCCGAGAGTTGACCGGCTTGCGGAACGGCATTGGGATTTGTCGCTGGTGTTCCAGTGAAGAAATCTGACATCGTGAATCCAGGCGTTTGACCGAAGAAGACGATCGGGATAAACGGCGATTGGAAGCTCAATTGATCGACTGCGCCGACGTCCTCGCGCACGTAGTAGATGCCATATCCGCCACGAATCGTAGTCGTGTGACGTCCGAGGACGTCCCACGCAAATCCAACGCGGGGTCCGAATCCAGTGGAAGTGCTGTTGTTGAAAGTGGATCCGGCGGCGTTTCCAGTAAGGCCGGAGACATTCAAACTATTTACGCACTTCGGATAAATGAAAGGATACGTTCCCGATTTTGTAAGCGATGACTCGATATTGCCGATGTGGCAGTCTTTATCGGTCCACGCGCCTAGAAATTCAGTGCGCAAGCCCAGGTTCAAAGTAAGGTCGCGGGTCGCTTTCCAATCATCTTGCACGAAAACGGCGGAATCGTTCTGTCTGTACTGATGGTTGTAGACGCCACCGCCGCCAAAACTGAATTCCGGCGTGCCCTCCGCAAAATTTTGAAAGTCAGTCAGGTTTACTCCGGGGCTCGGATTGGTTGCGGTGAGGAAAAGTTGTCCGTTGAATACTTGTGGGAATTGCATGTTCAAATTCGCTCGCACGAACTGCCCGCCAAAGGTCAACGTGTGTGCCCCATGCACCCAGCTCAGGTTGTCAACAAAGTTGTAATTGTTCTGAATCTGATACTGGTTCGCCTGCGGCGTTGGGCCAAATTGAAAGCCTGAAGTCTCGAAAGTGAACTTATAGATGCTGCTCGTGAGATTACTCGTGGGACGGTCGATGCCAACGTCATCGGCCGTCACCGGATTCACATTAATAGCGCTGTTGTTGATGCGCACGTAGCCGAAGCGGAAATCATTCACCAGCTTTGACGAGAACGAATGCGTTTCCGCAACGCTCAGGAAACGATCATGCACGGGCAGGTCATAGGGGAAGTTCAAGTCCGTCGAACTGGCTGCCCCTCCCAACGAGGCCTGCAAACCGCCTGCTCCGAAGGGAATTTTTTCCTCCGCATTCGAAAAGAAAAATCGGGCTGAAACGCGGTCACGCGAATCGTGGAAGTCGCGATCCCAATTTGTTGTGAACTGATTGTCGGTGAACTGCCCGGGCTCGCTGACGGTGAAGGGAACAAGCGAACCGGCCGTCGTTCCCGCTGGGACGTTGTTGGGCAGAGGCCACAAATAGCCATTCGCCGGCGCGCCAAACTGGTTACTTTGATACGCCAGCAGCGATGCCGCCAAAGGATCGACGCTCGCGATATTCAGATCGCTGGCGAGATTGGCTTCTGCCGCCGCCGCCGTCCCGCGATCCGCGGCAGGAACATACGGCACAAATGTGCTGATCAACGTCCCCGGCGACTCGCCGCTGCGCTGCCGCGTTCCGGAGTAATTCACGAAGAAGAAACCGAGCTTTGCGCCCGGGCTCAGCGGACCACCCAGGCTGCCGCCGAAAATATTCTGCTGAATGACCGGCCGGTCCGCCCCGCTTTGCTTCAGGAAAAATTCATTCGCGTCAAAGACTGTGTTCCGGAAAAATTCGTAGACATCGCCGTGAAACTTATCCGTTCCAGATTTCAGAATCGCATTGATGCTGCCGCCGCCATTGCGCCCCTGACTCGCGTCGTAAAGCGAAGTCTGAACTTTAAACTCCTGCACCACATCCGGATTGGGCAATGGCGTATTGGTCAGCTCAGCTACGTTATAGTCGGTCGCGCTGATGCCCTCGATGGAATAGTTGTTGTTGTCCTCGCGCTGGCCGTTTACCTCAATTCGTACATCTCCGCGTCCAAGCTGCGCGGCCGCGTTCAACTCACTTTGCGCGCCGCTCGAAAGCGTCAGCAGTTGCTGGAAGTTCTGCGTGGCCAGGGGCAGGGCTCGAATCGTATTGCTCTCGATGGCCTGCCCGGTCGTCGCATCTGTGGTGTCCACCTCCTGAACCTCGGCCTGCACCTCAATCTTCTGCTCAACGGCTTTGGTCGCGAGCTTGGCAATCATGCGCGTGGTCTCAGTAACGCGCACCACGACGTCAGCATATTTGGCTTCCGCGAAACCGCTGCTCTGGATCACGACTGTATATGTTCCCACCGGCAGCAGTGGAGCCACGAATGTACCGTCCGCTCCGCTCTTCACAGTGCGTTCCAGAACATTCGTGTCCTGGTTTGTTATCTGGACGTCGGCGTTGGCCACCACCGCTCCGCTCGGGTCCTGCACCGTCCCAGTAATGGCTCCCGTGGCTCCGCCCTGCGCCACTGCCAATGAGCTGAACCCGATAACTAGAAGACTAAAGACAATGGACCTGATTGAAGTGTGTGGCATTTGTCTCTCCGTGAAATTCGGGAATGCTAAGCGATTAAAGGGAACCTTGAACACGCGGGACATCGACTACAACCGTCTCGATTGCAGCCCGATGCGGTGCTCTGGACTCTTCGCCTAGAAGGAAGCGGTTTTTCTATGGACAGGCTCATCCCGGTCGACCTCACCCGAAACAGACGTTTCAGAGTTCCGGAGAGCTTATCGGATCAGGGTAACAGTTTTCAAGAGCAGGTTTAGCAGGACAGGTTTACCGTCCGAAGTCACACTTTTGTCGGTTTGGCTTTTTCCGACTCGGCGTGTCTGCGCCCCCATAACCGCGCAGGCTCTGACAATTCCTGGATGTGTTCCCAATCTTTCGCCTTGAGCAGATCAAAGGCCGTCAGAATCCCGACAATGGCCCCGGTGCTGCGATTGACCACAGGACAACGCCCAAGTTCCTCCCGCACAAATCGCAGTGCCACGTCGTACACGACTTCATCCGAATACACAAGTGGAAAATCTCTTTGCGCAAGCTCTCCCGCCATCGTTTCGGGGTTCGCTGCCAAAAGATCGCTTCGCCGCAGCATGCCAATGGGATGATCACTCTCATCCACCACGGGAACTGAACCGTGATTCAGGACTTCTCCAATAAACTCCGAAACCCGCTGCCCCGCTTGGACGGTATCCACGTCAGGGTTCATGACGTCACTGACGCGCAGAAGTTTCATCGGATCCACCGTGTAGGCGTCGGGCACCAGAGTCCCGCGGCGCACAAGGCGCTCCGTGTTGATCGTGTGGCGCATCAGGTAGTGCACCGCCAAATCCGCAACCACGGCCACAAGGAAGACTGGTAAAAATGCGTTGAATGCGCCAGTCACTTCCAGCATGAAAAGGATGGCGCTGGGCGTGGCCCGATACACGCTGCCAAACAATGCCGCCGTAGCGACCATTCCATAGATCCCGATCGCGGAGGCGTTCGGCAAAAACAGGTGCACCAGCGTGCCGTAGGCTGCACCCAGGCTTCCGCCAATCATGAGAGCTGGGGCAAACGTTCCTCCTGAAGCTCCAGAACCGAGGGCCACTGCGAAGGCCGCCAGCTTCGCCATTCCGATTCCGATCAGCGTGTGCACCGGCTGCGGGACGGCAAGAATTCGCGCGATGACGGAGTAACCGGTTCCTAACACCTGGGGATAGAAAATGGCGAGAATACCGACAAAGAGTCCGCCCAGCGCGGGAATGAGCGGGAACCATATTTTCATGTGCTCGAAGAACTCTTCACAAAGATAGAGCGCCCGCGTCATCAACCAGGCCAAGCCGGCGCAGCACACGCCAAGAATCACGAAGAATGGCAACTCCGGAGCGTGGAAGTGATAGTTCGTTTCCAGAGGAAACACCGGCTGCCCGCCGCGAAACGCCATCGCCACCATGGTTCCAGTCGCCGATGCCAGGGCAATCGGAATGAAAGATCTCGAGCGAAACTCGAAGACGAGAAGCTCGATCGCCATCATCACGCCCGCGAACGGAGTTTTGAAGACGCCTGCCAGGCCCGCTGCGGCACCGCATGCCAGCAAAATTCTTCGCTCGGAAGGGGAAGAAGGAATCAGTTGCCCGACAATCGAACCAAGGGCAGCTCCCGTCTGAATGATTGGTCCCTCAGCTCCGAACGGTCCCCCGGTACCCACGGTGATTGCGGCACTCAGCGGCTTGAAGAAACCAACTCGCGGCTTAACGATGCTGCCCTTCGTCAGCACGACGGCCATGGCCTCGGGAATGCCGTCGCCTTTGATCTCTGGAGAGAAATATTGCACTAGCAATCCAACAACAAGCCCTCCTGCTGCCGGCAAAAGAAAAAACCACCAATGGCGCGTGGCTTCGTTGGGAGGCAAATATGCCGTGCTCCACTTTCCGAAGAAGAGTAAGTCGGTCAGGAAATTGATAGTCCGAAGTAGCGCTTCGGCCACAAATCCTCCCATGGCTCCGACACAAATGCCTAAGGCGGAGATGACTAGCAATCGTTCCCGAGGAAGGGAGCGCCTAGTATCCTGCAAGCCGCTTGAGATTCCAGTCGTCATTTCCTTCTTGCCCGGGCTCCCTGATTCCGGGCGCGCTTACTCAAAGACTCATTCTTTCGATCTTCGTCACTGCCTGCGCGCATTACCCGGCGCAGGGCGGACACCAGCTTCGGCGCCGCGCTTTGCAACTCGTCGTGGTGGTGCAGTGCGAGATGGGACAATACGCGTTCCCCCTTCGCCGTCAGGCTCAGCAGAACTTCTCGGCGATCTTCGTGCGCTCGTTCCCTGCGCACGTATCCTCCCGCCTCAAGCCGGTTGATCAACTCTACGGCGCTGTGATGCTGAATCAGCATGCGCTGGGCCAATTCGCGAATACGCGGCCGCACTCCGGCAGGAATTCCTTTCACCGCCAGCATGAGCTGATACTGTCCGCGCTCCAGCCCGGCGGCATGGACAGCCTGTTCGCTAAAGTGGAGAAATTTTCGGATCTGGTACCGGAACTCCGCTAACGCCTGGTAGTCAGAGGCCATGAGTTTTTTCATGCGGCCGATTGTATCGTGCCCCGATAGTCGTCGCAGTATTATATCGTGACGCGATATATTGTGCTTGCTCAATTTAATGCACTATCCCCGCTTTTTGGTACAGGAAACTGGTTCTATCCTGCCCCAACGGCCGATCCCCCCTAGCACACGGACTGGCCTGTTTCTTCCCCTGCGTTTAGAATCCTCTGTCCTAAAATTTCCGGCGGATACTCTACAGTGCGAGTCATTGCCAGGGTGCCTGTCCGGCGTTCAACAGGAGCCTGAACTTGATCCCGCGCTACACCCGGCCGGAAATGGCCCGCATTTGGAGCGATGAAAACCGCTTCCGCACCTGGCTCGCCGTCGAAGTCGCCGCCACCGAAACTCTGGCTGAAGCCGGCCTCGTCCCTAAAGACGCCGCTAAAGCCATCCGCGAGCGTGCCGATTTCCGCATTGAACGCATTCACGAAATCGAAGCCGAAGTCCGCCATGACGTTATTGCCTTCACTACCGCCGTCGCCGAGATCGTTGGTCCGCACGCCCGCTGGTTCCACTACGGGCTGACTTCCAACGATGTAGTCGACACCGCTCAAGCGTTACTTATCCGCCAGGCATCCCAGGTCATCGCGCAGGATCTTCAGCGTCTTGCCGAAGTGCTCGAGCGCCGCGCCTGGGAGTTCAAAGACACGCCCATGATCGGGCGTACCCACGGTATCCATGCCGAGCCCATTACCTTCGGATTCAAGCTGGCTAACTGGTATTCGGAGACCCAGCGTAATAGCGCTCGTTTTATCGCCGCGGCGGAAGACATGCGCGTCGGAAAGTTCTCTGGCGCGGTTGGCATCTTCGCCCACTTAACGCCTGAACTCGAAGAGAAGATTTGCGCCCGCCTGGGACTGAAGGCGGCTGCTGTCTCTTCGCAAGTCATCCAGCGCGATCGACATGCCCACTACCTCGCGACTCTCGCGGTGATTGCCTCAACTCTGGATAAGATGGCCACCGAACTTCGTCACCTTCAGCGCACCGAAGTCCGCGAGGCAGAAGAATTCTTCAGCCAGAAACAAAAAGGCTCGTCGGCCATGCCGCACAAGCGCAACCCGGTGAACGCCGAGCAGATCAGCGGATTGGCCAGAGTGGTGCGCTCCAACGCCCAGGCTGGATTCGAAAACGTCGCCCTTTGGCATGAGCGGGATATCTCCCATTCATCCGTCGAGCGCGTGATTCTGCCCGATTCCACTACTCTCGCCGATTACATGCTGAACAAAACTAGCAGTTTGGTGGAAACGATGTTTGTCTACCCTGAACGCATGCGCGCGAACCTCGAATCGACAAACGGTTTGATCTTCAGCGGGCAACTTCTACTCGATCTTGTCGAACACGGCGTCAGCCGAGAAGATGCCTATCGCCTGGTGCAATCGCATGCGATGCGCGCGTGGAAGGAAGGCCTGAATTTTCGCAAAGAGATACTGGCAGATGAGGAGATCACGTCGAAAGTTCCCCGCAAGCAGATCGAATACGCATTCGACCTGCCGCGACAACTCCAGAATGTCGACAAGATCTTTGCCCGCGTTTTCGGCAAGAAGAAACCGATTAAAAGAAAAAAAAGGTCATAGTCTACCTGACCGAACTGGAGCGTGTGCCATGAGCATTCGTAAATACTCGACCCGTCTTTGCACATTATTCATTCTTGCTGGTCTCAGCTGTGCCATGGCCATCGCGCAAGAATCTTCTGCCAAGCCTGGCGAGACCGCATCCGGATACAACCAGCCCCCAAAAGAAGTCCTGGATGTGATGCGCGCCCCCTCTCCACCGGAACCGCTGGTCAGTCCCACTCATGATTCGATCCTGCTTGTGACCTGGCAGGAATATCCCTCGATCACTCGCGTCGCCAAGCCTTTTCTGCGGCTCGGCGGAGTGCGGGTAGAACCCGGCAATCACAGTAGGCACGACACACCCGGCGGATATGGCATCACGCCCTGCGCCACGAGCTACGACTTGGAGCACATCGCCGATGGTAAACAACTTCACGTTGTCCTCGCCTCAGTTGCTTGCCCGGGCGAACCGGCCTGGTCGGCCGACGGCAAGCATTTCGCCTTCGTCAACATTGCTTCCGAATCTGTCGAGCTTTGGATCGGCGATGCCGCTACCGCTCAGGCGCGTCGCATCCCGGGTATCCGCCTCAATCCCATGTTCGATGACGCCATGATGTGGATGCCCGATCAGAAGACTCTAGTCGTCAAACTGCTACCTAAGAGTCTGGGCGCGCCACCAGAGCAGACGAATGTCCCGATCGGTCCCAGTATTCAGGAAAGCGAAGGTGAGAAAGGACAGAGCAGCACTTACGAAACCCGCGACACGCTAACGAACAAGTACGACGAGGATTTGTTCGACTACTACGGCTCCTCGCAACTCGCGCTGATTGATGCAGCAAGCGGCACGATCACGCCCATTGGGAAAACCGCGAATTACGAATCGGTGATTCCTGCACCAGACGGCAAGCACATCCTGGTCACCACGATTCACAAACCGTACTCTTACGTGACCACCTACAATCGTTTTCCAAAAGAAGTCGAGGTTTGGGATGTCTCTCAGCCAAAGCATGTCTCTGTAAAGACGATCGCATCGCTCCCGCTGGCCGACCGTGTCCCGATCCATGGCGTTCCGCTTGGACCGCGGAACTTTTCATGGCGGCCGACCGAAGCCGCCACACTGATCTGGGCCGAAGCTCTGGATGCCGGCGACTGGAACGTTGATGTTCCCAATCGTGACAAGGTCATGCTCTCCAAGGCGCCATTCGATGGGCCTCCCGTTGAAATTGCACGCACCGTCCAGCGTTACTCCGGATATGAGTGGAGCGAGAAACCCAGCGTGGCCCTCCTCACCGAGTACGACCACAATAAGCATTGGAGGAAGACTTTTGTAGTCAATGTCGACGATCCTCTTCAGAAACCTCGCCTGCTGTGGGATCTCTCGACCGATGAGTTGTACAAGGATCCTGGCTTTCCCGTGAGACGGCGACTCGCGAACGGTTTCTGGGTGATTCGTCAGGAAGGAGAATCGATCTACTTGGGCGGGGACGGCGCATCCCCTGACGGAGATCGCCCGTTCTTAGATCGCCTCAATCTCACTACCCAACAATCGGAGCGTTTATTCCGCTGCGACAAGAGCTCCTACGAACAATTCCTCGCTTTCACCGGCTCAGATTCGCGAACGTTTCTTACGTGGCATCAGTCGCCCATCGATCCTCCGAACGCATTCAAGCGAACACTGGAAAGCAAAATTGCTTCTCCCGACGGGGAAGCAACGTTTTCTTCCACAAGCGTCGCCATCACCCACATTCCGGATCCTGCTCCCGCCGTACGCGCGATCAAAAAGCGTCTTATCAAGTACAAGCGTGCCGACGGACTTGATCTCTCCTTCACGCTCTACACGCCTCCGGGCTATCAGGAAGGCACGCGCGTTCCGACGATTCTCTATGCCTACCCCCTCGACTACGCCGACCCTTCCACTGCCGGCGAGGTGTCCGGTTCGCAGCAAATGTTCACGCAACTGTGGCAATACCGCCTGCTGCTCCTCGCCGGATACGCGATCATTGATCGCGCCTCATTCCCCATCATCGGCGATCCTAAAAAGGCCTACGACACTTATCTTGATCAACTCGTAGCCGATGCCAAAGCCGCGGTCGATGAAGCCGTTCGCACCGGAGTCGCTGATCCTGAACGCATCGGCGTCACCGGACATAGTCACGGGGCCATGATGACGGTGAACCTCGTCGCTCATTCCGATCTGTTTCGCGCGGGAGTCGCTACCAGCGGCGCGTACAACAAAACGCTCACCCCCTTCGGCTTTCAGAACGAGCGGCGATCGGTCTGGGAGGCAACGGATGTTTACCTGAAGGTCTCGCCCTTTTTCGTCGCTGACAAAATCAAAACGCCCCTGCTTCTTATTCACGGCGCTGAAGATGCGAACCCGGGCACCGTTCCTCTTCAATCGATTACTCTCTATGAAGCAATTCGCGGCAATGGAGGCACCGTTCGCCTGGTGCTGCTTCCACATGAGCCGCACCATTACACAGCCATGGAGTCGAACGAACAGGAGATTTATGAAATGGTTCGCTGGTTTGACAAGTACGTAAAGAATGCTCCCGCCCGTCCCCAAGCGGAAGCCCACCAGTAGGTTTCCGGGCATAATTCTTTCGCATCAACGACGACCAGGATTCATTTTCTCGCGGGCAACCGAAAGTAGCCCCGCTCACGCTAGCTGCGGACTGCCGACTGGCGCCGCTATCATTGGCAATTCGACAATGAATATCGAGCCAAAACTCGGCTGGCTTTCCACTCGAATTGACCCACGATGTTGCGCAACGATCCATTGCGCGATCGCAAGTCCCAAGCCGGCTCCGCCCTGTCCGCGGCTACGCGCCTTGTCCGCACGGTAAAAGCGCTCGAAAATCTTGGCCTGCTCTTCGGCAGCGACGCCCACGCCCGAGTCCTCAACCTTTATCACCAAGTTCTGCGGGGTGCGTTCGAGCGTCAGGCTTATTCTGCCCGGCGCGGGTGTGTACTTGAAGGCGTTGTCGAGCAAAATGCCTGCCAGTCTCCGTAGCGCCATCTCATCGCCCATGACGTAGGCCTCGGCTGCTTCGAAGTTCACAGAAAACTGCAGGCCGCGAATCGTTGCCACATGCTGCCACCCCTCGACGATGCCGCGAAGCGTTTCACTCAAATTCACCGGCTGCATATTGAGCGTTTCGCGTCCAGAATCAGCCCGTGCTAATGAGAGCAACTGCTCGATCAGACTGGTAGTGCGCTCAGACTCCAACAGGATGTGACGCAATGACTCTTTGTATTCTGCTTCGCCGCGCGAGCGCCGCAGCGCCAGTTCCGCCTCGGTTCGAATCAGCGATACCGGAGTCCGCAGCTCATGCGAGGCATCGGCGGTAAATTGCGCGATCCGCAGAAAAGCCTTCTCGATCCTATCGAGCATCTCGTTTAACGTGTCCGACAATCGCTGCAACTCGTCGCCGGTATTGATTTTTTCCACCCGGCCGCTGAGATTGGCGCCTCCGATCTCGCGCGCGGTTCGCACCAGCGCATCCACTGGAGAAAGAGCACGCCGGCTCAGCCAATATCCGCCACCGGCAGCGGCCAGCAGAATCAACGGTGCGAACATCAGCAAGTAAGAGCGGAACAGATTCAGCGTCTCGACCTCATCATCGGTCGGAACTCCGATGGTCGCTGTGAATACATGCCCATTCGCCGACAGTGTAGCGAGTGTGAACCGGAATGGTTGGCCATCGATCCACAGATTGTGCGTCACCCGCCCGTTCCCCCGTCCAGGAGCAAGCTTGACTGGATGCTTCGAAAGAAACGCGGAACGATAAATCAGCGCTTCGTTGTCTGCATAAATCTCAAGGTAGTCACCGGAATGCTCAAGAAGGTATGCCTCGCTCACTTCTTCCTGCAGCTTGGCAATGGAAGCATTCTTTTTCTGTGCTTCCATGAAGTTCTGCAGATCTTCCACCTGGCTTTCCAATCCGTCATCGACTAAATCGTAGAGATGGTGCCGCAGCAGCACCCACATGCCCGCTCCGAAGATCAACTGGGCGAGCGTGAAGATCGCCAGATACCACAACGTGAGGCGCGAACCGATGGAGAGCCCTTTCATTATCGCCTTTCCTGCGCAGGCGCGGTGGTTCTCTCGAGTTCCTGACGGATCATGTAGCCAACTCCGCGGACGGTATGAATCAGTTTCGGCCTGCCCGGCGAATCGATCTTATTGCGCAATAAGCGCATGAAGGCATCGAGCGTATTATCTTCAACCACCCGGTCGAACCCCCAGACAGCTTCAATCAGCACGCGCCTTGGAACGATTTTTCCAGCACGATACATGAGCCGCTCCAGCAGATTGTATTCCGTCTTGGTCAGGGAAATGCGCGTTTCGCCCCGCACCACTTCACGGCTCTCAGGATTAAGCACTAAATCGGCGACGCGCAGATGCGCATCCTGAGAAATGAGTGCCCGCCGCTTGACCGCACGCAGCCGCGCGAGCAGTTCGTCAAAAGAGAACGGCTTGGTCATGTAATCGTCTGCGCCCAGATCGAGCCCGCGGACGATATCAGGTACAGAATCCTTGGCGGTCAACATGAGAACCGGCGTTCCAACTTTCTCTTGCCGCAGCCGCTTCGCCAGTTCATAGCCACTCATCTTAGGCATCATGATGTCGAGGATGATGACGTCGAATTCGTAGGACTTCGCTATCTCGAGTCCCTCGGCGCCATCCATCGCGCACGTCGCGGTATGGCCCTCCTCCATCAGTCCCTTGCGGAGAAGTTCCGCCATGCGTACCTCGTCTTCAACAATCAGCAGATTCATAACATTAATGGAAGCAGCCGCGATCTCATGCCACAAGGCCTTATCTAGCCATTCCATCGCACTCGCCGCCGAGCGCCATCAGACTCCCCCAATGAAGTTTAGAACGATGATCTTGCTTCCCCGCAACAATCGTCCAAACTGAAAAAATATTAACTTGCCTTTCATCAGCCTGTCACAGCTCATTCCTAGAATTCGAGGTCACGCCATCAATCCAGACACTTTACGTGGAGGTACTGCGGCCTCGCGTGACATTAGCTCATACGGGCCTCCATCTCTGGGCCAGCCGAATCTCTCCCGAAGGAGCCTATGCCGTGAAACGAAATCACATGTACCGCTTCCGACTGACAGTGCTCGCCGCGCTGATCTTGGTCACCATGACATCGCCCAATGCAAGCGCTCAGCGCAGCACTGGTACGGTCACCGGCCGCGCAGTTGATAAAGAGGGAGCTGTCCTGCCCGGCGCTCGCGTCCTCGTGCAGCCAGGGGATATCACCGGAGCAACCGATGCTCAAGGACAATTCACGTTGATCGGCGTTCCGGCTGGTGAATACACGCTTACGATCTCGTACGTGGGTTTCAAGAATTTCACCCAGCAGATCAGAGTGATGGCCGGACAGGTGAATCACATTGACGCCAAGATGGAGGTTGCAGCCGAAAAACAGGAGGTCACAGTCATTGCCGACGCATCGGGGGAGGCGCAGGCGATCAACGAACAGCGCACCTCAGACAACATCCTGGACGTTATGCCGGAACGCGTGATTCAGAGCTTGCCCAATGCCAATATCGCCGATGTCGTCGGCCGCATGCCCGGTGTCAGCCTGGAGAGGGACGAAGGCGAAGGCAAGTACGTCCAGGTTCGCGGAACCGAGCCGCGCCTCAATAATACGACGGTTGATGGAATCGAATTGCCGGCTCCCGAAGATAACGTTCGGCAGTTTAAGCTGGACACGATCCCTGCAGACATCGTCGGTTCTGTCGAAGTGAACAAGACGCTTGCTGCCAATCAAGACGCAGATGCAATCGGTGGAACGGTCAACCTGGTCACGAAGAAAGCTGATGATCTGCCGACGCTAAAACTTGAAAGCATCGGCGGCTGGACACCGATTGAGGGAACTCGCTACATGGGCCTGCTCTCGGGCACAGTCGGGCAGCGTTTTGGAAAAGACCATCGCTTCGGCGCACTGTTCGCCGGCAGTTACGACTACAACGGAAGAGGAATCGACGACATCGAGCCGCAGCCAGATGTGAACTGGGCAACGCCGGTCTACGACAGCATGGATATCAGGGAGTACAGATATCAGCGCAAACGCTATGGCTTTGGCGGAACGCTGGATTACAAGTTAAAGGATCCCGCTTCGGGGCTCTTTCTTCATTATTTTGACTCCGACTTCAAAGATTATGGCGATAAGTGGGTGTATACCCTTAACGACGATGTCAGCTCGCCCTCTCAGGGGCCGCTCACAATCACCCCAGACATACCGAAATTTAGTACTTCCAGCCGGCTGCCGGATTACGGCATCATCATGTTGGCCGTCGGTGGGAAACACATCTTCAACGATTCATGGCTGAGCTGGGACATTTCCGCAGCACGCTCGCGTGAGTTAGCAGCAGCTGGCAACCCAGGAGCAAACTTTACAGCGCTCATGAACAACGATACGCAGCAGATCCCACTGACGGGAACCTGCTACTATGCTCCCGACCTCACGACTGATTTCCGTCTGCCCCAATGGAATACCGGCTGCCTCGCTCCCGGGTCGCCGGTCTACAATCCTGCCAATTATTACTTGTCGGAATATGACGGTACGCAGGGAATCACTTCGCAAGTGAATTTGCAAGGCACGCTCTCTTACGGGAGAAACTATCATTTGGGTTCACACTTCTCGGCAATCGAGGTCGGTCTGAAGCTGCGCAATGCGCACAAGGGGCAGAACGCCTATTCACCGACTTACGACATCTCAAACTGTGTCGATTCAAATGGGGTGCTCGAACCCGGCTTCTCCGGCTGCACGATGTCGAACTTTCTCAGAACATTTAGCAATCGTCACTACTACTTCAACGCCTACAATCTCGGTCCGGTCACAAGTTACAACGCGATTGCTAATAACTTCCAGACAAGCGTTGGCGGCGTGCCATTTCTCTCGCTTGACCAGCCTGCCACGCTGTTCGGGTCTGTTCTCTCCAATTTCGATTACACGGAGCGCGTTTCATCCGCCTATGCGATGAACACCATCGAGTTCGGTCGTTTCCGGCTGCAGACTGGACTTCGCTTGGAAGCGACGCAGCTGAATATTCTGGGTTTCTCCACCACCAACAACTCCAGCAGCACCGGCGAAACCATCGTGCCGCAACCGGCCCAGTCGTGGTATTGGGACCCGTTGCCCAGCATCCAATTGAAGTACCACCTCACAGAGAATACTGATATCCG
Organism: Verrucomicrobiia bacterium; assembly: GCA_035523795.1. GTDB lineage: Bacteria > Acidobacteriota > Terriglobia > Terriglobales > Acidobacteriaceae > Sulfotelmatobacter. Next base: position 94,546 of record DATKQB010000013.1, read on the forward strand.
CGCCGTCTACGCGCGAGCCCTTTCGCGCCCCAATCCGTACGATCTGGTGCCGTACGTCACCGTCGATCAAAGTACGAACCCGCTCACCGTTAACATTGGCAACCCTGACCTGAAGCCGACCCACGCGAACGATTTTGACCTGCTCTTCGAGCGTTATCTGAAACCGTACGGCGAACTTCAGGCAGGTTTCTACTACAAGCAGATGAGCCAACCGATTTACTACATCGCCGACCTTGATTATCAGGGCTCGCAATACCCTCAGTTTCAAGGCGACCAATTCTCATACATCATCAATGGCTCGAAGGCGAAACTCTACGGCGTCGAACTCGCATACATTCAGCACCTTGGATTCCTTCCGGGTGCTCTGAGCGGTTTCGGTCTCTCCGCCAACTTCAGCAAAACTGGCTCCAACGCCGGGACGCTGCCCCTCCGCCCAGACACTCCGGCACTGCAACGCCAGACTCCGACCATGTGGAACCTGAGTCCTACTTACGATTGGAAACGATTTTCCGCGCGGCTGGGGGCAAGCTACAACAGCGCCAGCATTTATCAATACCAGTACAATACCCAGATAGACACTGCAGGACTTGGTCCAAAAGGCCCAGCCGGCGACAATTACCTCTATTCCCATCTGCAAGTCGACGCGCAAGCCAGCTTCCGCGTGCAAAAACAGCTCACTGTGCTCTGGCAAGGCTTGAATCTCACCAACGATGTTTTCGGCTTCTACAACGGCAGCCCTTGGTATGTGACGCAACGCGAGTACTACCATCCGACCTACTCGTTCGGCCTGCGCTGGGAACCGCGGCGCGAAGATTGATCCTGGGTGCAACTGAAGGCCTTCTTTTTTCAGGGGGCCTTCAGGTTTTTCTCTTAGGATGGGCGCGCTGCGGACTGATACGCCGTTCACATCAATGCTCAAATCAAAAAAAGGACACTGACTCATGCTCACCCTGCAGCTTCGCCTCACAAGGTTTTCGATCTTGTTGGCATTCGCTATGTTTCTTGCTGGTTCCGCGGCCCTCGCCTCCGACGGCGGATACTCCATCCTTAAGAAGATCCCGATCCCCGGACAAGGCAGCTTCGACTACCTCAGCATCGACGAAGGCGCACGCCGCTTATACGTTTCTCACGGAACTCAGGTTGAGGTTCTCGACCTGGACGCGCTCACGCTGTTGGGAAGCATTCCGAACACTCCGGGCGTGCACGGCATCGCCATAGCTCCCGAACTCGGACGCGGATTCATCAGCGACGGACAGACTGGCAAGGTTACGGTTTTCGATTTGAAGACGCTCAGGCCGATCGCTGAAGTTACGGCCGGTAAGAAGCCCGATGCCATTATCTATGACCCGGCGACGAAGCGAGTCTTTGCCTTCAACGGCGGCAGCAACAATGCAAGCGCTATCGATGCGGCCACCGGTCGGCTCGCTGGAATCGTGGAACTCGGAGGAGGTCCCGAATTTGCCGCAGCCGATGGCACAGGATACGTTTACAACAATCTTGAAGACCAAAGTCAGGTGTTGAAGATCAACTCGCGCGAGTTGAAAGTTGAACAACGTTGGCCCGCTGCGCCTTGCGCCTCTCCCAGCAGCATGGCAATGGATCGCGGGAATCGCCGGCTCTTCATTGGTTGCCGCAGCAAGGTGATGGCGGTTGTCGATGCTGACTCCGGCAAAGTCATCACCACGCTGCCGATCGGCGATCATGTCGACGCAACGGCCTACGATCCGGAAATCAAGTTGATCTTTAATTCGAATGGCGAGGGCACGATTAGCCTCATACATCAAGACAGCGCTGACAGTTATTCGCCCGTAGAGACGGTGAAAACGGTGCCACGCGCCAAGACGATGGCGCTCGATCCGAAGACCCACCGGCTTTTCCTCTCAACCGTGGAAAATGGGCAGTTTGAAGTGCTGGTCGTGGGAAAATAAGAGAATCCAATTCCCATGACTTCAAAGAATGTGACCAAATCTCTGCCGCGCGGCGCCGTGTTGCTCACGCTGACGGCCTACATCATCTTCTCTTCGATCGGCTGCACAAAGAAATCCGCAGCCCAAACCTCCACGGTGAACTTGCAGCTCAATGTAAAGGCTCCGTTCCACTTTGTCGCTTACGGCGATACCCGCTTTCACGATCCTAAGGACTTGGAAGCCGCCAATCCTCCGGTGCGTATAGCATTGGTCAAAGCCATAGCGGACGTGAACCCGGCGTTTATTTGCTTTACCGGCGACGTCGTCTACAACGGATATGACAAGGACGATTGGAAGGTCTACGACAGCGAAACCACCATCTGGCGTGAAAAAAGCATCCCCGTCTATCCCGCGCTCGGCAATCACGACTTGCACGGGCCCGAGGCGGTCGCACTGGGGAATTATTTTCAGCGCTTCCCCGAGCTGAAAAGCAGTCGCTATTACTCGGTCCGCACGGCCAACACGCTTTTGCTCGTCCTCGACAGTTCACTCGACGAAACAACCGGCCCGCAAGGGCAATGGCTCAACCAGCAACTCGATCACGTACCTGCCGACGTAAACTTCGTTTTCCTGATGGATCATCACCCGCCCTATACCAGCTCGTCGGATGAGAAGATGTTTGGCGGCGGGCATTCGGCCCGGTCGAAGGAAGAGGAGTTAGCTAAAATGCTGGAGGATCGCCAATCGCATGCGCCCTTTCGGATGATCTTCTTCTCCGGCCACGTGCATAACTACGAACGCCATGAGCACGGCGGCATCACGTATTTTGTTTCAGGAGGCGGAGCCGCTCACGCCTATCCCATCGCGCGCGCCCCCGGAGATCCCTTCCAGAGCAAGGAAATCAACTATCACTACCTGTCGGTTGATGTGGATCAAAGCCAGGTGAAGATCACCATGAACCGAATCGATCTGACGAGTGGCAAACCTGTTTGGACGCAACCAGATTCGGTGACCATCGCAGCTCGCGCGCTGACAACGTCAGGCTCGTGATCTGAAACGCTTAAACAAATGGAAGAGGAGTGCCTATCGAGATTTTGGATTGCCGAAACCGAGACGCTGTTGGAGGCGCATGGTACCCAGGCCTCAACCACGGCCGAAACAAGTACAATGACCTGCCGCACTGACCTTGCCGTTCAAAGTTTCAGTGCAATCGCCAGTTCGCGAACTCCACGGCGGATCTCCCTGTTATCCAGCGCGGCGAAGCCGAGTTGCAGGCCTTCTTGTGGCAATGCATCATCGTGGCTATAGGCGCTGATAGGAATCACGTCGAGATGCGCTTGGCGGCAGCGGCCGCTACCGATTCACCACTCACGCCCAGAGACAACCATCCAACGGTCTGCAACCCAGCCTCGACATCTGAGATTTCCAGCAACCCGGACAGCCTGGAACGCGACTCTTCCAACAGGATCGATAATCGTTCCGCATAAATTTCCCGCATGCGCCGCAGATGACGGCCGAAATGCCCTTCGCTGATGAACTCTCTGAGCACAAGCTGTTCCAACAGAGGGGCATGCCGCACGCTGAGAGACAGGGCCGCTTCGAACTGAGATTGCGTCTCTCGAAGTCGTGCTGATTCGGTAGCTTACAGGAGGTAGAGTTCGGGCCACGGTTGCTTGAACCGCCGCATTCGGTCAGCGTGATTAGCTTTATAGTGCAAAGTTGCCTGCGGAGGCAAGCCCGGTTCCTGTCGCTCCCATGTCTCCCCTCCAGGGCCAATCGTGCCACGAGGTGGACCAGCCGGCGAGTTACCGACGTGATAGGCCTGCGGAACGGACGGCGCGGGGACGCAAGCCCAGGTCCCGCAGCGGAAAGATAGCGGTTAGGATAACCGCTGTCGACTAGAGTAAGGACGCTGTGTTCGCAGCGCAATGAAAATTCGTGCTTCATTGGGAAATTAGACGGTACTCGTGGCGAAGAAGGAACTTGGGGTGCCTGGTTGTATGACCTGCTTAAGCCACATGTCACGAAGGTCGTGGTGTGCGATCCACGCAGGAATGCTCTGCTAAAAGAGGGCAACAAGGGTGACCGGATTGATGCACGTAAGCTGGCTGAGCTGTTACGTGCCGGACTGCTGCGGTCGGTTTACCACGGAGAGAATGGCATACGGACGTTGAAGGAGTTGGCGCGCAGTTATCTCACGGTCAGTAAAGATCTCACACGTGTCATGAATCGGGTCAAGGCGCTGTATCGAAGCTGGAATATTTCGTGCACAGGGACAACCGTCTACGGACCGCGCCACCGCTCGGAATGGCTGAGCAAGATCACCGAGGCCGGCGTGTACCGTCGAGCGGAGTTCTTCTACCAGCAACTCGATGCACTGCAAGTCTTGCGTCAGCAAATACGCCGGGATCTCTTAGTCGAGAGCCGGAAGCAGAGTGCGACCAAATTACTACGCCAGATTCCTTACATCGGTCCGGTTCGAGCAGCTCTGTTGATCGCGCTGATCCAGACCCCTCATCGATTTCGTACCAAGCGGCAACTGTGGACCTATAGCGGTCTGGCCATCGAGACAACATCCGAAAGGGTTTGCTGCTGCTGAAAAGCACGCTTAGCCCCGTTCGCCAAGAGTACACGCGTAACAAGTACCGCGTGCTGCTGACAAGAGCAAGGGAGGGAATGGTGATATGGATACCGGAGGGTGATCCGGGCGATCCAACCCGCAGCGTGACCGCCATGAACGAAACGGCGGGGTAGTGTCCTAATTTGTTTTTTGTGGTTGCTTGCCGCCTATAGCCCATTGTGGGCACATGCCAGTTCTATTCGTCCGTCCCGCTCCTCTCCTGTAACGAACCCAGCAATAGTGCGCTTCGCTTTGGCGACCGAAAATGTCCACATAAAAAAATGCATTGTAGCTCCACCAGTCCTCTTTGGGTGGGATTGTGAGCGTGCGAGATACATGATCTCCTTGAGCCAAATTAAATCCGGTTCTGGGTGGGGGAGTCATTTCTTTATTAAACTTAGCAATCTGTGCTTCGGGATCGCTCCATCCCTTAAATTCCCCCCCTCTTCCACCTTCGCTGATGTTGAGGGCAATAGAATTGCCTCTATTGATGAGCATATAACTAAGCTGGCTGCCATCGGCACTAACTTGCAAATCCTCAATCGACAATCGGGCAGATTGGGCGTCTTTGAAGGCATCAAGTTGTGCTGCCATAGCTTTTACAGCCGACCTCGAAGCCTGCTGCGTGGCTCTGGCTTGGGCATCCAATTTCCCTACCGCATCGCTAATGTTTCCATTGATTTTGGACGCCGTATCCGCGAAGTCACGCGCAGCTTGGGCATTCTTGCTAGCAGCACATGCTTGTTTCTTGGCCGCATCTACCAGAGCTTTAGTATCAGCTCCGCCTTGAATCAGTACACACAAAGTCAGTATTGCGACAATGGCCAAAACGACAGTGAAAATAGCCATCCATCGCGTAGCCGAAGCGGTAACCCGAGCCGCCTTATCGGCGGGGCTTTCTTTTTCCTTCTTGGTGCGACGCTCATGCACCTTGCGTTTTATATAGCTGACGAGCCTAATCCGCCAGTGGGGACGAGGTGCATTTATTGGGTGATCGGCATTTTCGCTGTGCTCTCCATTTGCCACGGATTATTCCTCGGTTTAGGCTTTATTGTAACACAAAAAGGCTTGACAAACATTTATTATTGTAATACAGTAAGTGGCATGGCAAACGTACTCAATACCGACAAGCAAATCACGGTAATCGGAGCACTGGCAGAGGGTTCCAGCATTCGCTCGATTGAGCGGATTACAGGCGTTCACCGCGATACGATCATGCGGTTGGGCGTCAAGATTGGGCAGGGTTGTACTACCCTGCTAGATCAGAAAATGCGGAATCTGCCTTGTCGCTTGCTCCAATTCGATGAGGTATGGGGATTCATCGGGAAGAAAGAGCGGCACGTTCGTGCTGACGATGATCCGCAATATGGGGATGTGTGGACGTTCTGCGCTATTGACGCTGATACGAAACTGGTCCCGTCATTCAAGTGTGGCAAGCGCGATCTGGTTACCGCTAAGGCATTTGTTGCCGACGTGCAGAGTCGGATGGCGAATCGAGTGCAGATTTCTGCTGATGCTCTCCGCGCTTACGTTGATGCTATAGAGCAGACTTTCGGCACCGATGTAGACTTCGGGCAAATCGTCAAGACCTACGAACACGACGATTCGCAGAATGCGGAGCGCAAATATAGCGCGGCAAAGTTCGTGTCGGTTGAAAAGCGTAGCGTGACGGGTTTGCCGGACATGGACCTTGTGTCTACCAGCTACATTGAGCGCCTTAATGCCACTACTCGGTTACACATGCGCCGCCTGACGCGCCTGACGCTGGCCTTCAGCAAGAAGTTGGAGAATTTTGAGGCAGCGGTTGGGCTACACTTCGCCTATTACAACCTTGTGAAGCGCCACAATTCACTTCGCTGTACTCCGGCGATGGCGGCTGGAGTTGAGCGAAACTTTTGGAGCGTGGGCGATCTAGTAGAGGCAGCCGCGTGACCTATTTGGAGGAACTGCGAACTGTAATCAGACGAGTGCATGGGGTAGAAGCTACGCACGTTGAGAGCATTCCAGTCAAAGAAGTTTTTAAGGGCGAAACGGTTTGGGAGGGTATTGTCGAAGTGTTTGAGCTAGTCGGGCATCCAACGGCGCACAGGGTTTACGCATGGTCGCACGATACTGACGATCCGATAAACCCGAAGCGACACGTCACGGTTCTGCATCTTCACCCAATCAAATCAGCAGAAGACGCAGTGAGAGCCGCTATTCTACAGGAGTTCAGAAACCTTGAACCAACAGAAGAAATCTAGGAAAGTTGGCAGACCTAAATTGCCGAAGGGCGAAGCAAAGGGCAGGATCGTGCCTGTGCGCTTTACTGGCGACGACCTCAGAGCGATGGAACAAGCGGCAAAAGCGAGCAAGCAGAGTCTTTCAGAATGGATTCGAGGCATGATTCATGCCAATCTCAATGCGTGAAAAGTTCAAATTAGGACACTACCAACGGCGGACTATCTTCTAGAATGTGGAGTAGAGCCGTTGGTCAGCACTGAACCAGCGCTGAAAGGGTCGATCTAACGCGAATAAATGAGATGCGTGGCGAACTCAAAGATGCTCGCGAGCATCTGGGTGCTAGTTCTCGCGGGCCGCGAGCAAAGATCCTCATTTCAGGGGATTTCGCCGTGACGACTTGGGCGAGTTCGCTGCGGATGGGTAATCTCCCCGCTGGAGGTGAGCGGAAATCTGTTGATTCCCGCCCGCTCAGACCATCCGCATAAATACCTGAATTTTCAGCCTTGCAGTTGGTGGTCCCGGGTGGGGATTTTAGCTCGGGTCTAGGGCGATCATCCGCCGAGCAATCTTGTGATCGGCCGCCCGTTGTCGTGTCCCACCGGCCAAGCGGGATTACCCCGTTTGCCGACCGTCCTGGAACTAGCTCGGTTACTGGTCATGAGCCCCGTTTAGCTGGAGCGACGGGCTGATTCCTCTACCAACAACAAGCATAATTCGCCCGCTGGGCAAATCAATCAGTCCAAACCCTGCAGCAAAGCTTCGAGCGGCGGTGCACGACCGATCCCCGGGTTTTGAACTGAGGCTTCGAATTTTGGACTTGTCGCCCGAAAACGGGTTTCAGATGGGTAATCGAAGACGGTGTTAGGACGCCATGCTAGCATCATTGCAGGTTGCGTCTTCGCATCCTGCTGGCCGTACCGATCGAGATCGAATCAAAGCCTCCTCTTTCCATGCAGATGCGTTTCGAATCAGTCGATGCGAGGTTTATACGTGATAATCCACCTTGGTCTCGGAGGCTGCGCTGTACGGGAAGGGTCGGTACTGCTGTGGCTTTATGACCGGCTAGCCTCTTTCTTCTTTGAACCACGAATCTGCATGGGGCCCTCGGCCTTCCACAAGTAGAGATAATCAGAATCAGAAGAGGTCCGGATTTTGATCTTGCGGGTTCTGGCAGCACGCAAGATCGCAGAGCGGAGATTCGTCAATGAAACCCTTCCGACCTTTTTTAGGGAAATTCTCATTGCCTCATCGATAGGTAGGGTGCTTAGATCGTGCAAAACGCCCAGTATTAGATCATTATGCTTGCCGCGTCTTCCCTTGAGTAGCTCGGAAGTCGCCATTCGTTCATACACGAGTTGCCGGTTACCTCCTTGCCCAGAGCTGCGAGCCATATACGTGGTTTACTCGAAGCGATTCGTCGCCACGAAAATGACTTCCCAGATTTATCTGCGGCTTCTAAAGAAAAAACTCATTACCGTGGTTCTCGATACCGACCATGAGGTGCATTATCGTCCGGTTGACAAGACACGTTGGGTCTGCAGCTCTTATACGACGCGAATCGCAGAAGTGGAAAACGCGAGGAAGCCAGGACGAGCACATCCTGCAGCCGGATACCGGTTATGGATTTCTCTGGCGCCTGTATTCTTATTGGCGCTGCTCTCCTCGTGAATTATTGTGGCGCGATTTGTGTTGACTTCTGTGGCAATCGAACTACAGTCAAAGTTGACAGTCCTTCTTATCTCAAAGCAAGAGGTAAGGCACCGATCACCTTCCTTGGATTTGGATTTGATGAATATGGCATTTCCCCCATGCCTGAATCACACCGAGTGGAAAACTCTGTACAGAGCCGCGATTCTCGAAACTGACCAAAGTCTTCTCTCGCAACGGGTCTCGGAAGCTGAAGATGCGGTCATTGAACGCGGACGAGAAGTTTTCTACGATCACGGGGCCGCCGAAGAAAAAGACGCCTTAGAGGACGCATTGTATGCCTTGCGGGCATACCGAAGTGCTTGGCAGCATGCCCGAAGCTGCATAGCGTTGTAAGCGGATTAGGTCGGAGCGTTTTGTGCACTCGAATAAGCGGGCTGGGGCATACGCCAATTGGTATCGTCACAGCTCAAAGTGTTCCGAGTCGAGGCTTTGCAGGTGTTGTTCGCGTATCTGTTTGCCCGGAAATCGCGTCTTATCTCTTTGGGTCTGACGAAGGAGAATTCGGCGTCTCTGCGTCGCGCAGCGCTTTCGATTCCCGCCCTTCCAATTCGGTTTGGCGATGTCTGCTCGCCTCAGCAGGATCGGTTCCGGCCTTGAGGTCTATTCTCTCGATGAAGTAGCGCCAGCCTTCGTGCCGATCGGAGGAGTCCTGGGCATCTTCATACTCCTTCAATCCCAATTCAGCGTTCTGCTTGCCCCGGATCACAGCCATTACTCCGGCGGAGAGGTAGGTGCGGACGTTATGTCGAATAATGGCGTACGAGGAGCTAGTGTCGTTGTGGGTCAACAGGAATCCCTTTGCAGAAAGGACCAACGCCGTTCAGGCGCAACAGATAACAGCTCTCAAATCTTATGACGCCGGTGTTCTCTCGATGAGTCGCGTGTTGCATCGTGCTCAAGTTTCGGGCGAGCTTCGTTCAATCGGATCGCGCGGTCATTCAAGCGGAATCCATTCAAAGATTCAATCGCCGCCTTGGCTTCAGCCGCGTCTAACATTTCAACGAAGGCGAAACCCCGAGGTCCACCGGTGTCACGGTCCGTCGCAATGCTAACTGTTTCTACGGGTCCATAGGCTGCGAAAAGATCTTTCAACTGCGCTTCCGTGGTCGTCGGATCCAGGTTTCGAACGAAGATGTTAATCACAATTTCTCCGCAGACTTTTCAGGAACGCAGTTCATCGATTAGCCGCCAAAACGGAAGAGGCGATGTCGGTTGATATCGCCTCTTCACAGGATTCGTCGGCTTATGCCGCCCGGACGTTTTCAGCTTGCCAGCCCTTCGGCCCCTTGGTGACATCGAATTCCACCGTCTGGCCCTCCTGCAGGCTTTTGAAGCCTCCCGCTTGGATGGCGGAGAAATGCACAAAAACGTCTTCGCCAGTCTGACGGCTAATGAAGCCGTAGCCTTTGGCGTCGTTGAACCACTTTACTGTTCCTTTTTCCATATGTAGTTGTACTCTTGTTCCTTTGTGATAGTTACGCTGGAGGGATTCGGAAGAAAACTTGTGCAGGTTGCTGGCTGTTCAGGCGAGAACTGCTCAAGACCGATTCGGTCTAACGCACATTCCGATGCTACGCGGCGAAGGCACAATTAGCAAGGCGATTCGACAAATCCGTAATGCCTTCAGCGGCACGTAGACCAGACCAATGAGTGGTGACGCGACGTTACGACGGTAATCGTGCCGTAGCTCCAGGAAAGGTACAATCCTTATAGGCAGAGAGTTGAACCATGCAAAGGAATCCGCTGGTTCGACGCAAGATCTGCTCCTTCGACGCAATCTCTAAACAACTTGCATTTCATCCGTGCCGTTCCGCAATTCCCTGAGCCCCTTGGCACAAGGTCGATGAGTGCGATTTCGCAACAAGTTAGCTGAGTCATGCGAATCGAACGAGAAAGCAGGATTGACCATGTCTCTCAAGGCGGCGACGTTGAATACTGTAGAAGTGAAGACCACTCAACTCACGTTGAAGCGGATCCTGTCGGTGCCGTGCCCCGTATGTAGGGCCAAACCAAAAGAGCAGTGCACGTTTACTACTGGGCACCCATCGGTCAAGACTCACCTCAAACGCGGCCTTGCGGCGACCAAGGCTTCTCGCGCTGAGAGCTCTGGCCAAGCGGCGCTACGTTCCCTGCAGGGATTTGCGACCAGAGGCTTCCGAGCGCTGTTCCGTCCAAAGTAGGAGACAATGTTTCGAAAACAGAATAAGCAGCAAAATCAAATGTGCTTTCAAATTCACAAGAATGGCGCCCCGGTCGATGGCGTCAGTTATGCCTCCCTTTTGGAGGCCTCAGCAGCATTGGAAAAAGCCGGTCAAGGGGGCGAAGTGACCGCAGTCGACGGTCTCGATCAGATCGTACGGCGCTACACTGCGGACGAATGCCGCAGTGCCCGCAATTCTCGGTAGCGGCATCAGCCGAGTTGGACGGCCGTCAACTATCTCGCGGATCTGGCACAAACGATGTTCGCGAATCACGTATTTGCCCCTCAAGCTCTCGCCGCCGGGGTCACGGCGCTGGTCTCAAAAGATGAAGCAACCCATTTGCTTCCCAAAGCTCGATCGCTGCTCAAGTCTACCCCCACATAGAGGCGCGAGGATTTGCGCCCCGGGTTCGGGCTAGCTCCTTCTGAACGTCTCTCGCCCGCGATGATCATTATTTGTTAGGGTGGATCGTTCGAGCCTCGTCAACCGTGAGCCGGGAAGCATCACAATAGCCGTAACCTTTCAGGCAAGCCGCGTAATTTCGCTTATGCTCGGCGTCAGCCAGTGTCTTGGCCTCGGTCGCAGTCAGGTTGGAATAGTCACACGTGTCCTCACCGTTGCGGCACGCCGACAAGTTGCGCTGGTGTTCGGAGTAGGCGGTCTGTTTCGCTTGTTGGGGAGTGAGTTTGGAGTGATCGCATTGATCCCAGCCATTGGCGCAATTTTGAGCATTGCGCTGAAGTTCCGCAGCGGTCGTTTCCTCCGTTTCGACAGGAGTCAACTGGGCCTGATCACATGGCCCCGAGCCGTCTGCACAGTCAGAGGCATTGAGTTCGCGACCGGCGATGTTCACTTCCTCGACTTCAGCGGGAGTCAGTTTAGATCGATCGCAGGTGCCCCATCCATCCTTACAGGCGGCGAGATTGCGCTGTTGCAGCGCTGTGGCCATATCGCGGGCCTCCGACGGGGTCAGTTTGGATCGGTCGCACGACATCATGCCGTCATTGCAATCGGACACATTCCGCTGGTGATTAGCTACGGCCAACGCGATCGCTTCCGGTTCCGTGAGTGTTGAACGGTCGCAGGAATCGTTCCCGTTGCGGCAGTTCACAACGTTTTGCCGGTGGACAGCGAGAGCCACCTCCGTCGCTTCCGACTGGCTCAACCTGGAATGGTCACAGGTGTCGCGCCCGGCCTTGCAATTCGCCAGATTACTGGAAAGATCGGGGAACTGGGCAAAGGCCAAAATCGGCCAAAGACTGAGACAGGCTAGTTGCAGGCCAAAACACTTCCTTAAGCTCAGTTTCATGGTTTGTGCCCCCTTCGGGCGCTAGAAACATCACACTGCGGTTGAAGCGTATCGGACCAGATCCTGTCGGCTCTTCAGTTCGAAAAAATGAACTATCCAGGTGATGCAGCCTCGGACTTTTACTTCGGTTAGCCCCAGTTGCAGTGCGATACCTTGGTCATTCAATCCTTCGCCAACCAATTGATAGATCCGGCCCAGAACGCCTGTTTGTTGCCAAAAGCTGCGCATTGCATGCCTCCTCGCTACCATGACCACGGTGCGCACGGGAATCTCGTAATCTAGTATCTCTGGCTGCTATCTCTGCCTGCCCAAACCAAGTTTCCATTTCTCTCAAAGATCATGATCGCAACCATCAGTAATAGCTGGTCCGAATTGCTCACTTTATGTTGTGTTCCCCCCACTGCTATTGAGTTCCAAGGTGACCGCTGCTCATGCATCTGTCCCCAAACGAGCACTTTTGCACAGAATTACCAGAATTTCTGTGTGATCGTGGCCTTGGCAGGTTAAAAAGAACCGGGAGTTGACTATGGATACTGTCCTGCGGCCGCTCATTGTTCGTGCTCGAAGCCTGCGTGCTTTCATCGCCGCTTCGCTGAGGAAGATGCTTCGAATGGAATGGCACGATGGAGATTTCGCATCTCAACGGGTATGCCCGTTTTGCGGGCGCATCACGCCGCGCTACGAAACATCTTGTCTGGAATGCGGCAAGGCTCTTAAGCCAGCCTAAGAAACGTAGATGTCACGCAGACGCTTCACGCGCGTACTGATTGGACGGTTCGATAATGTAACGATTCATGCTATGACAGTACCGACACGGCATTTCAAGGACCTCTGCGGTTGTTCCTTCTGCCAGGTTCATTGGGAAAGCTCGCAGGCACTCCGCACACGTCAGGACCACGTAGGGCATTGCTTTGGAGTCGTTGCCTCCGAGCATGCTGTTTCATCTCAGATCGGTCGTTAGATTACTTTACTTTGTCCGCTGGTTAAGGCTCAGATCGCTCGGCGATTTGGAAAACGCCCGCAGCACCACGCCAATCACCAGGCACACCAATCCCAGAGTTATTAGTATCGTCATATTCTCTCCTTCAACTTCTCCCAGTGCCGCCACGACGGTAGGTCCGTTCTATAAACTCTTGTGCATTGCTTCAATCGATATCGCAAGCCAAAACCTGCCCAATTTTTCAAACGTTCGAGGGTTGCAGGCCCAGTATTTGGCTTTGGTCAATCAATTACTGATCAATATTGACCGCGGCATCTTTTGCCAGCTTGGCGAGCGGCGGGCCAGTCCCTGCCCGCCCCAAGTGCGTTGAGCTTTTTCGCGTACAATTTCATATAAGTTGCCGCATCGGTCCAGGCGTAAACGGTTCGTCAAATCCTACGGGCGAATGGCCCAGAAAGAACAGCTGCAGCGTGACTGTCCTAACCCGGGCCTGCAGGAAGTAATTCAGGGTTATGGACGACGGCTTGGACCCAGTTGACGCAGATGGCAGCATATAGACGTGACGTGTTCTTCACTGTCATACGTCAGATCAAACTACCTGGCCAATGGGGATCAAATACGTCGTGATTCCAAGGTAGCTCTGGGCGCCGGACGGTTTCGCGAGGAAAATGCTTAATCTCCGGATTATCGTGGTCGCAGCACCCATGGTGGCGCGAACCGTCAGAGACTGGATTTACCAACTCGGCGGGCTGGGCTTTATTCCGCTCGGCATCCTTGACAATTCCCTCATTCCGCTCCCCGGGAGTATGGATGTCCTGACGCTTTTCTTGTCCGCACGTAAGGAACAGTTTTGGCTTTACTACGCCCTCATGGCGACCATCGGTTCGGTCATCGGAGGTTTCCTGACGTACAGGCTTGCTCGCAAGGGAGGAAAGGAAAC
>DATKQB010000014.1:0-13486 GCA_035523795.1 Verrucomicrobiia bacterium
AGATAGTTGTTGCCCTGCATTTTTCTGCAGTCCGGTGCGGGCTGACCGTCGACCAACTGTCAAAAGCATGCCGGATAAGGGAGAGTCGGCCGTAGCCGTGCCCACTACGAGTCAAAGATTCAACCGATAGTCTTCGCAAGGAAGTCCCTCATCGCGGAAGCGATCTCTTCCACATGAGTCTCAAGTGCGAAGTGTCCCGTGTCTAGAAACTGAATTGTGGCTTCCGGAATATCGTGTCGGAATGCCTCCGCGCCTGCCGGGACAAAATATGGATCGTGTTTGCCCCAAATTGCCAACATTGGTGGAGTGAACTTTCGGAAGTATTCCTGAAAGGCCGGGTAGAGTCTGACATTATTGGCGTAATCGAGAAAGAGGTCGAGCTGGATCTCGACGTTGCCCGGGCGAGCCAATCGTGCGGCATCCAAGGTGTACCCTTCAGGTTTGATGAGATCGGGGTTGGCTATGCCGGAACCGTATTCCCGCCGCATTCCCTCGGCATTGAGGCCCTTGCGAATCGCTTCGCGATTCTCTGAAGTCGGCGCGCTCCAATAACGGCGTATGGGAGCCCAAGCATCGCCCAATCCAACTTCGTACGCGTTTCCGTTTTGCGAAACAATGGCCGTTACCCGGTCAGGCCGCGCCATCGCAAGCCGAAAACCTGTCGGAGCACCGTAGTCGAAGACATAAAGCGCATAATGCTGAAGGTGCAAACCGTCTGTGAATGCAAGGATCGTTTGCGCCAGGGCATCGAAGGAGTACTTGTAGTTTCGCTTTGCCGGGACGTCGGTGAACCCAAAGCCGGGAAGATCTGGCGCAACGACGTGATATTTGTCAGCGAGTCGCGGAATGAGTTCCCGGTACTGGAATGACGAAGTCGGAAATCCATGCAGTAGTAGCACAGTCGGAGCATCCCTCGGTCCCGCCTCGCGGTAGAACACCTGAACTCCGTCGGCCTCAGCTCGATGAATTGAGGTTAGCGGCACCGGACTTTGACTCATGTCTGCTCCCTTCCGAACATGTTGAGTATGAGGACCTGTGGCGTCTCCGCGTAGAGTCACCGCCGCCGCGAATAGGGTGGCCACCGAAACAAAGCCGCGCCTATCCATCATTTATGCCCTAGCGCGCTCAAGACAAAACAGCAACTCCATTCCACAAAATCACCGGCGCTGTGTGCCACTGCGGGAGCCAGGATGCTCCCTGATTGTTCAAATAAATATGCACAAAACAGGCCGATTCCGATCGCATAGATTTGTTGCCCGAGGGCTGAAAGAAACGAGGTCTGCTCAAATGCTTGAGCATGGGCCAGCGCGAAGACCGCTGCGATCAATATGCCCGCAGCCGAAACCTGAAATGATTTGAGCCGCACCTGATAAGGAACACGGCTCAGAAGGTAGCCAAGAAAGAGTCCCCGAAAGACAGTTTCTTCAGTGATGCCGACCACCAGTCCCTGAATTAGCAACCACGGGACAACGTTCCCCGGATTTGTTGCGTACGGGCCCGGAGGAGGAGATATGTGAAGCAAACTGGGGTAATAGTCGATGCAGAGCATCGCAATTCCGAAGAGCGCGCCGATCCATAACGCCTGGCAAACGTGAGTTGCACCGCGCCGAGGCAGCTGAAGGCCAAAGCTGCCACGAAAAAATGGGCGAAGAATGGCGATGAATGCAAGCGCTGTCAGGAGCAAGGCGGCATGCGAGAGAAGACCGTAATGCCAGGAGACTTGCATCCAGGCTGAAGGAACGCGCGAGATCAGGAACGCAAGGCCTGATTTCAAGCAGAGGAAGTACAAGAGGACCAGGACCGCTGTCTCCGCTAGGCCCAGAAGAATCTGCACGAGACTCATTGCCCCCTGATTTTGTTCCGCGACAAGTGTCATAGGTCTTCCTTCGTCGAACGCGCGCGATGCCGCATATTAGGGCTCAACTGGAGTTGTCTGCGCCTTCGTCTCCGGCATCGACGAGAAGAGCACAACCAGGCCTTCCAATAAGGTTGGGTGGGTGAGCACCGCATCGCGGAGAGCCGTGTATGGCAATCCTGCGATGATTGCGATCTGCACAGCGCCCATAATTTCGCCCGCGTCGACGCCAATCGCTGCAAAACCCAAGAGCCGGTCGCTATCCGCCGCAATCAGTGCTTTCAGAAAACCTCTCTTTTCCGAGAGCGTACGGGTACGCAGAACCGCGGCCATCGGAATCTTCACCAAACGGTAGCTGATTCCTCTTTGTTGCGCTTCAATTTCCGTGAGGCCAACGCGAGCAAATTCGGGATCGGTGAACAGGCAGTGCGGTACCTGCCTTCCGGTCGTTACGTGGTCTTTCGCCATCAAATTGTCCCGCAGAACTCGAAAATCATCGAACACGATATGCGTAAAATGGGGACTTCCCGCGCATTCTCCAACTGCCCAAATTCCTTGCGCGGTGGTTTCGAGACGCTCATTGACCGCGATATAGCCGCTGTCGAGCAGCTTGACACCCGCTGCCTCCAGGCCTATTCCGCGCGTATTGGGACTGCGGCCCGTCGCGACAAGCAGATCAGTTCCTTCGATTGAGTCTTCCTCTCCATCGGCGACAATACGAACCTTGACCGAGTCGCCAGATTGCCCGGAGACATCGAGTATTGTTACGCCCAAACGCAGCTGAATGCCTTCGGCTTCCATCAACTGCTGCATCTCTCTCGATACATCCTCATCTTCTCGATATAGCAATCGGTCATGCCGGTCGATCACAACCACTTCGCTTCCGAAGCGTCGCATTGCCTGCGCGAGTTCAAGTCCCACGAACCCGCCTCCGAAGACGATTAGACGATGCGGAAGGTAATCCAGTTCCAATAACTCGACGTGCGTCATCGGTTGAGCTCGAAGTAGGCCCGGAATATCTTCTACGGTCGCCTGAGTGCCAGTACTGATCACGATTTTTTCGCCGCGGACCGTTTGAACTCCGCCGCTGGGCAGCTCCACTTCGATTGTCCGAGGTGCCACAAACACGCCATTTCCCGTGATGATATCCACTCCACTGCTCTTGAAATTGGCAAGATGAACTTCAACGAGATCGCGTACCATCTGCCGCTTCCGCGCGCGAACATACGTCATATCAATCGAAAAGCCGTCCACTTTGATCCCGAATTCTGAAGCTCTCCCGAAATACGATGCAACTTTGGCGCTGTGAATCACGTTCTTGCTTGGAAGGCAAGCAATATTGGGACAGGAACCGCCAATGTATTTGCGCTCGATGACCGCGACACGCTTGCCTTGTTTTCCCAGAGTCCATGCAATGTACTTGCCCGCTTCGCCGCTTCCAAGAACGACGAGGTCGTATTCTGCCATTGCAGGTTCGAGCTGGGCAGTAGTCTCGCCCTGAACTTCCATCGTCTTCGCGAGATTCATGGGATAGACCCTTCCTTCGCGACGTCATGGTTTTGTCGCCTGAGACCAGAAGCGTATGCGCGATCAACGTGACATCTGGACAGAGGCTAGCTCGATCACCGCGCCTGATCTACCCTGAGAACCATAGAAATCGCCCTGCATTTTTCTTCAGGCTTGATCCGCCCGAACACGCGACAGGTTCGCATATTCCTGCTTTGGAGTTGTATGATGGTGCCACATTGGAGTGCATCTCCGGCCTTCCGGCCCATTCCCTGGCGGAGGTTTCCCATGGTTCAATCCGGACCTATTCGCATCCTGGGAGTTGAAGATCATCCGGTATTTCGAGAAGGGTTGAGCACCGTTATCGGTTCCCAACCGGACATGGTGCTCGTCGCGCAGGCGGCCAGTGCGGCAGAAGCACTTTCTCAGTTCCGCCGCCACCGGCCGGACATAACGCTGATGGATCTTCGTCTTCCTGGTACTGACGGCACAGACGCGCTCATCGCGATTCGCGGTGAGTTTCAAGACGCGCGCATCATCATGCTCACCACCTCTGACTGTGATGGAGATATTCAGAGAGCCCTGCGCGCAGGCGCATCCGCCTATGTGCTCAAGAGCATGCCGAAGAGCGAAATGCTGGCCGTGATTCGATCCGTTCATTCCGGTAGACGCCACGTTCCTGCGGAAGTAGCGGTGCGCATCGCCGAGCATATGGGCGAGGAAGATCTAACTGGCCGGGAGCTGGATGTTCTTCGCCTGATCCGGGACGGGTATCGCAATAAGCAGATCGCGGACCAACTCTCCATTGCCGAGACCACAGTCAACTTTCATATCAAGAATCTGGTAAGCAAATTGGGAGCCAACGATCGTACTCACGCGGTAACCATCGCTTTGCGACGCGGTCTGCTGCCAATGTGGGCGTCAGGCGATCTGCAGAAAAATACAGGGCTGTAACTGCATGTCTCTTCAGGCCGCACGCCGTTGATCCACGCTAGACTTTAATTCGATATTTGCGATTCAATGTCCGCGGAGTCTTTTGTCTCCTTCGCAGATCGAGATTCGACGTACATGAGTACGAATGAGCCTGTAGGATCGACGATTCGCCACCAGGACTCCATGGGATTGTTTTGTCAGCTTTCTCAATCAGCCTCCCGGCCAACACATCGCATAAAGAACCAAGTCAGGAGAGCGCAAACCACTTTTCTTCTGATTCTGCTTTCCAGCGTTTCTCTCTTCGCCTCTGTTCGGGAGCTCAGACTGGATCAACTCGTGCACACGAGTTGGACGGCGCAGGCTGGCGCCCCCGGCGCAATTCACGCATTGGCACAGACAGCAGACGGTTATCTCTGGTTGGGGACCGACGCCGGACTGTTTCGCTTCGATGGCGTTCGCTTCGTGCACGTTCAAGGATCTCTGCCTGCACGCGCCGTCGCTTCGCTGCTCGCCACCTCGGATGGGAAGCTGTGGATTGGCTTCGCTTATGGGGGGATCAGTGTACTTGACGACGGTCTCGTTACTACCTACTCGGAATCCGATGGGCTGCCAACTACATCCGTGATGTCCTTGGCAGTTGACCAAAGCGGAACCCTTTGGGCAGGAACCGGTCGAGGAGGCCTAGCCTATCTGAGGGGCAACAAATGGACGGTGGTTGGAAAGGAGTACGGATTCCACGGCGAGGCCTGGAGTCTCAAGGTAGATTCTTACGGCACACTGTGGGTGAGCGGTGGACACACGCTCGCCTCGCTTGCGAAAGGCTCCACTGAGTTTAAGGTAATTGATGACCCGATGTGGTACGTATTGGGCACAGATCGTTCCAGAGATGGGAGAGTCTGGATCACGGATTTGGACAACGGAGGAAGTGTCCGGCCTTTGGAGTCTGAGCGCGGAGATCGTCACAACCTTGGGACGATGAATCGATTCGCATCGACCGCATTCATGTTTGATAGTCATGGCAGCCTCTGGGTGACCACGCTTGGGAGCGGTCTTCGCCGCATCAAGGACCCAGACCAAGACGACGCACATGCGCTAGACAGTCCAGGCCGGAAATTGGAGGCCTTCACCGAAAAGGACGGACTCACCAGCGACTACATCCAGGCAATTCTTGAAGACCGCGAAGGGAACATTTGGATAGGTACCAATCAGGGTCTGGATGAATTCCATACAGGCGCGGTGATTCCCGTCGCATTTCCCTCAGGGAGTTCGTACTTCTCCATGGCCGCCGGAAATGGCGGCGTCGTTTGGACAACGCCATCCAATCGTCATCTCTATCGAATTCTAGATGGCAAGATCGACGAAGAAATAAAAGGCGTGACCGGGATAACGGCTAGCTTTCGCGGCCGCGATGGAACAATTTGGATGGCCAATGGGCCGATCCTTAAGCGGCTTGTTGGAGATCGTCTTGTTAACGTCAAGATCGACAATCTTGAATCCGTCGGACAACATCAATCAATCGCCGCTATCTGCGAGGATGCCGACGGCCGCTTATGGATATCGATCCGTGCAAAAGGAGTTTTCCGTCTCGATGGCAGTAAGCTCACCAGCTTGCAGAGCATGGGCGGGCCGCCAGGCTCGGCACTGGCTATCTTTGGGGACGCATTAGGCCGCGTCTGGTTTGGAATTGGCAAGTCGCTCGTGGAACTGAACAACAATCGGGCCCAAGAGATCCTGACCAAGGATGGCATCAGAATTGGCGCCATTCTTGCTGTGCAGGGAGATGGGTCGAACGTTTGGGTCGGCGGGGAATCGGGACTGGCATTCTCCGATGGAACTGCCTTCAGCGAGATAACCGGAAACGATGGCCTGGAGTTCAGAGCGGTCTCGGGAATCGTCGCAACGAGCAATGATGGAGTTTGGATGAGTGAAAGCCGAGGGGTTATTCACATTCCTCAATCGGAAATTGAGAAATTGAATGGTGGCCACGCTCACGCTTTGCGATATCGGTTGTTCGACGCCTTCGATGGTTTGCCGGCGCCCTTGCAGGCCAACTTCATGCTGCCTTCCGCCATTGAGGGGACAGATGGCCTACTTTGGTTCGCTACCACGAAAGGGCTAGCCTGGGTTGACCCAGCCCATGTGCCGCGGAACAGCGTTGTGCCTCCCGTATCTGTCGAGTCTCTCGAATCGAACGGCGTGTCCTACTTCCCACCCAGCCTGATGAAGATTCCCCAACATACCAGAGATGTGCAAATCGATTACGCAGCTCTTAGCCTGACGATTCCGAGCAGGGTCCGATTCCGTTATCGACTGAGAGGCTTCGAGGACAATTGGATTGAAGCAGGAAATCGCCGAACAGCATATTTCACCGGTCTCGGCCCGGGAAAGTACGAGTTTGATGTCATCGCATGTAACAACGACGGGGTCTGGAATGAAAGAGGGGCCACTTTGAACTTTACAATCGATCCGGCCTGGTACCAAACCTCCTGGTTTATGGCTGCCTGCGCCCTCCTTTTCATGTTGGCCGGGTGGATAATCTATCGACTGCGGGTGCGCCAAATTGCAACTGCACTCAGTGCTCGCTTCGACGAACGGCTGGCTGAACGAATACGACTTGCACGCGAATTGCATGATACGTTTCTTCAAACCGTACAGGGCAGCAAAATGGTTGTAGACGACGCGTTGGATGCAGACGCCGACGAAAGCCGTATGCGCCATGCGCTCGAGAAGCTGTCTCGATGGTTAGGGCAAGCGGTGGACGAGGGACGTGCGGCTTTGCACTCCCTACGGGTCTCAACTATAGAGAAAAATCATCTCTCGGAGGCCTTGCAGCGAGCAACCGAGGATCACCAGTTGCCAACGTCGATGACAGTTGCATTTTCCGTGATCGGCGACCCTCGCGATGTCCACCCCATTGTCCGCGATGAAATCTATCGCATTGGCTATGAGGCTATACGCAACGCCGCGGCGCATTCACGCGGAAGCCGTCTTGAGGTCGATATTCACTATGCCAGTGATCTTATGCTGCGCATCAAGGACAATGGCCTGGGAATTCAACCCGATCTTGCCGACAAAGGGCGTGAGGGGCATTTCGGATTGCAGGGAATGCGAGAGAGGGCAACGCGCATCCGAGGAAAGCTCTCTATCGTGAGTTCTGCGAATGCCGGAACAGAGGTGACGCTGGTTGTTCCTGGGGTCGTTGTCTATCGCAATGAACACCCGTCTTTCGTTCAGAGATTTAAGGGTGCTCTCAAACGCCTCATCAAATCATCTCCTACCGATCGCGTCTAGCCTCGGATGGCCAGTAGGCGATAGCACCCCACGCGAAGGCCGCCGTTGGTTCTTTGCAACCAACTCGTCATCTCTCGACTATAGAGAATCAGGGGGGAAGAACTGCATTTCGGCAGGTTACGCCCATGCTCCCAGCAAGTTACGCTTCATCCGTGACCCTCCTGAGAGGAAAACAAAATGGAGCAGATCGGTGTAGGAATTATCGGAGCAAGTTTACTTAATCCAGGATGGGCCGTGACAGCTCATATACCCGCACTCATTGCTCTTCCTCAATACGAAATCCGCGCGCTCAGTACAAGCAACCGTGAATCTGCCGATGCTGCGGGAAAAGCATTCGGCGTTACATCCTATGACAATACAGAAGATTTGATTCACCATCCCGGTGTCGACCTGGTAGTTGTTGCGGTCCGTGTTACTAGCCATCATGCCATCGTGTCTGAAGCGCTTCGCGCCCATAAAATGGTCTTCGCCGAGTGGCCTCTCGGTGTCAACCTTGGTGAGGCTTTTGATTTGAAAACAAAGGCAAATGAGGCTGGAGTGCGAACGGCAGTTGGTCTTCAGGCACGCTTTTCGCCTCAGGTACAACACGCGCGCCGACTCATTGCCGACGGATATATCGGCGAAGTTCTTTCTACATCGCTAGTCGGTTCGGCCGGCTCGTGGGGCAGCGTCACCCGGCGCAACACGGCGTATATCTTCGACGAATCGAACGGTGCCACTCCACTCTCCGTGTCGATGCTTCACGCGCTAGACGCCCTGAATTTCCTGCTCGGCGATTTTGAGACATTGCGTGCTGTCTCTGCGGTGCGAACTCCGCACGTGCTGGTGACTGAGGACGACTCCATAATATGCGCGACGACACCGGACCAGGTGGCGTTATGTGGAAAGCTAACGAGCGGCGCGATCGCCTCGATATTTTATCGGGGGGGACAATCACGAGGTTCCAACTTCTACTGGGAAATTAACGGCTCCGAGGGCGATCTTGTTTTCGAAGCCAGCCTCGGAAACCTCCAGGTTGCAGATGTGAGACTGCGAGCTGGGCGCGGCAGTTCAAGGCAAGTGGAAGACCTTATCGTGCCGGACCCGGATTTGGAAAAGTATCCGACTCTTCCGGCGGGGATGGCCTCGAATGTGGCTCGACTTTATCTGCAGCTCGCACGTGATCTTAAGAATGGGACTCGTGTCACACCAGACTTCAGCTACGCTTTCATGCGGCACGAACTCGTTGAGCGTATTCGACGCGCCACCCAAGCGGCAGAATTTAAGCTGGCCTGAGGGCGAGATATTAGGGCTAGGAGAGAAAGTTGTCATGGATGCTCATGACCAGCCAGTTGTCAGAAATGAGCAGGCGCTAAGCTCACCGCCGATGCCCGTCGACAGCTGTGCGCGCTGCGCCGAACGAACCTATTTGAAAATGCTTGTCGCAGAGCTTTTATATAAGAATCAGACACTTCGTTTCGATCTTCTGGATGCGCGGCAGCGGCTGGCAAACATCGAGAGTGACAATAACGAGGCTGCGAACCGGACGAAGTCTATTGAGCAAACAAAGGCTGAGATTCCTGTGAGACAGCTATGATGACCTATGCGTGGATTGCTGTTGAGCCCGGTGGAACTTTTCGCAAGGTTGACTTTGCCATCCCGGAATTGCGAGCCAACCAGGCCTTAGTCAGAATCCGTGCCAGCGGTCTGAACCCGCTCGATGCGAAAATTCGCAACGGGCAAGCTGTTCATGCCCACCAGCCGCTGCCCGCGATCCTGGGCTTGGATATGGCTGGAATCGTCGAAGAGGTCGCTGTTGGAGTCACGTCATTTAAGGTCGGCGATGAGGTGTTTGGCATGGTCGGCGGAGTAGGGGGCCGCCAGGGAACACTCGCTGAGCGGATCGTTGTCGACACCGACCTCCTTGCGCACAAGCCGAAGAACCTCACTATGAGGCAGGCTGCTGCGTTACCGCTCAGCGTGATCACGGCGTGGGAGGGGCTTGTCGACAGGGCAAACGTGCACGAAGGGCAACAAGTTCTCATCCACGCTGGCGCTGGAGGCGTCGGTCATGTCGCCATCCAGATTGCTCGCGCCCTCGGCGCAGAGGTTTTCTCTACCGCTTCGCCGCAAAAGGCGGAGATCGTAAAAGGGTTTGGTGCGATTCCTATCGACTACACCTCTCAGTCTGTCGAGGATTACGTCGCAAACTTCACGTTTGGGGCTGGCTTCGACATCATTTTTGACACCGTCGGCGGCGCAACACTTGATTCATCATTTCGTGCCGTGAAGCTGTACACCGGCCACGTTGTCAGCATCCTCGGCTGGGGCACGCATTCGCTCGCCCCTCTTTCCTTTCGAGCGGCCACATACTCTGGTGTATTCACATTGCTGCCCTTGCTCTCCGGCCACGGCCTCGCTCACCATGGCGAGATCCTTCGCCGCGCGGCAGCTCTGGCGGATGCCGGCCTGTTAACGCCGCTGCTTGCACATAAGCGATTCTCGATCGCAGACATCGAGGCTGCTTTCGCGACTGTTGTCTCAGGTGCGATAGGCAAAACCGTAATTGAATTCTGAAAGAGAGACGTAGAAATGGTAAACGCATTCTTCGTCTGATTCGGTCGTTGGATCGGGCTCGGATAGAGAGTTCAGTTCCTCTAAATCAAGGACCCACTCTGAGATCAAACCTATAGAAAAACTTAGGCTTAATTCTGTGGTTTCTCAGGTTCCTGAACTCCGCGTGATGAAGTATCTTCGTGTCAGTCCTAATGGGATTCGGTTGAACTGCTCGAGCATGGCCTTCGGCACAGTTCGGATCGCGAGCACTGCTGAAGCCGAACCAAAAGCGAATGCACGCTTCGGCCGCAGGGAGATTACACATGATGACCGGACCACAATTCGCAACTTCACGCCGGCAGTTTCTCGTTACCGGAGGTCTTTCACTTGCTGCGGCTTACCTGATGCCAAGGCGCCTTTACGGCCAGACCGGGGATCTTGTAGGGGATGCGCTAAAGGAATCCGCCACGGCAAAGATTACGGTTCAGACGTTGCGCCGCAACATTAGTGTTCTTCTGGGCCCGGGTGGAAATATTGCCGTCCTGACTGGCCCAGACGGAAAACTCTTAGTTGACGCCGAAATCGTCACCGCGCGTCCGAACGTCACAACGGCACTGAGGAGCATCAATTCAGATCCGATCAAGCAATTGATCAATACCCACTGGCACTTCGATCACACCGGTGGTAACGAGTGGCTCCACGAAGCAGGAGCCTCCATCTTGGCTCACGAGAATACCCGCAAACACCTTTTGGTAGACACGCGGGTTGATGGCTGGAAGCACACCTTCCCAGCGGCGCCAGCCGGCGCGATACCGTCAACTGTCTTCGCGGATGATTACTCCTTGCATGCCAATGGAACAACGCTTGTTCTCAAACACTATGCGCCTGCGCACACTGACTCCGATATTTCTGTGTACTTCGCCGAGGCCGACATCCTTCACGCCGGCGACACCTTCTGGAACCGCGATTACCCCTTCATCGATTATTCGACCGGCGGTAGCATTGACGGACAGATCCAAGCGGCGGAGGCGAACCTGGAAATGGCTACTGACAAGACCATCGTCATCCCCGGACACGGTGCGATCGGTAATAAGGCCGATCTGGTCCTCTTCCGAGACGTCCTGGTCGAAATCCGTCAGAAGTTAGCCAATCTCAAGAAACAAGGTCGGTCCCTCGCTGAAGTCATCGCGGCCAAACCCAGCGCACGATATGATGCGGAGTGGGGCAACCTGTTCATGACACCAAGCGCATTTCTCGCGCTCGTCTATCAGGGCGTTTGATATCGAGCAGCAACAACGGAAGGCAAGAGGAGAGGTCATGCCCTTTGTAAACATAAAGCTCGTCGAAGGTGTCTTCACCACAGAGCAGAAACACGAGATGGCAGCCGCGATCAGCGACGTGATGGTCCGCTTTGAGGGTTCCGAGGCCTTTCGAGAAGTCGTGTGGGTCCTGATCGAGGAACTCCACAAGGATGGTTGGCACATCGGAGGCCGTCCTTTCGCCGGCCCCGCGTCGTTGATGGAAACACTCAGGAACTCCAAGGCGGTGGTTGAGTCCATCGCAGGCAGTCCAGGAACCCGCGACGAATTTGCCGCCGCTGCTCCAGTCGTCGAGAGCCGTAAGGTCTGATGGGGAGTACAACGGTTATTCCAGGGTTACTTGGAAGGACGATCACACTCAAGGAGAGAAACTATGCCCACAATCACGACGAAAGACGGTACGCAGATCTTCTACAAAGACTGGGGAACGGGTCAGCCCATCGTGTTCAGCCATGGTTGGCCGCTTTCCTCAGATGACTGGGACGCGCAAATGCTGTTCTTCCTCAAGCACGGATATCGCGTGATCGCTCACGACCGGCGTGGCCACGGGCGTTCAACCCAAACTGGCGATGGTCATGATATGGATCATTACGCCGATGATCTCGCCGCGGTGACGGAACACCTCAGTCTCAAGAATGCCATTCATGTCGGCCATTCGACTGGCGGCGGCGAGGTGGTGCATTACCTGGCACGCCATGGAGAAAGCCGCGTGGCCAAGGCGGCGATCATCAGCGCGGTGCCGCCATTGATGGTGAAGACCGCAGCCAATCCAGGCGGACTTCCCAAGGAGGTCTTCGACGGATTTCAGGCTGCTCTCGCTGCCAGCCGTTCGAAGTTCTATTGGGACGTGGCGTCGGGCCCTTTTTACAACTTCAATCGGCCGGGCGTCGAATCATCTGATGCAGTCATCTGGAACTGGTGGCGCCAGGGCATGATGGGCGGCGCGAAGGCACAATACGATGGCATCGTCGCCTTTTCGCAAACCGATTTCACCGAAGACCTGAAAAAGATTATGGTACCGGTGCTGGTGATGCATAGCGAGGACGACCAGATCGTTCCGTACGCCGATGCGGGACCTTTGTCGGCAAAGCTGCTCAAGAAAGGAACACTCAAGACCTATAAGGGTTTTCCTCATGGCATGCCGACGACGCACGCGGAAACGGTCAACGCGGATCTGCTCGCCTTCATAAAAGGATAGCTCCGCGATTGTCAAAGGCTCGTGAGCGCGCGATCGCTAAAGCCGAAATAGAGTTCTCAACTGAAAACTGATCGTTGGTTTACTCTCGGCCGCACTTCTCGAAGCTGAGAAGTGCGTTCCGTCTTGACCCGAAGGCCAACTGGGCGACTAAGGCACGGATCTTCAAGACTGATTTGCGCTTTAGCTTGCAAACTCGAACCGAGGCGCATAGAAAGCACAAAATAGTCGATGAAGGCTCTGCAGAGTTCGTTGCGACCCTGAGGCCCTTATGCGCCACGCAATCGCCCTAGAAGGTGAATCCTCCGACCATCTGTATGAGGCGAGGCGACGATGCGGTAACGATTTCGCCGAAGCTCTGGGTATCGTCTACCTGCCCGTCCACTGAACTGAAGATGCAGCCTCCTCGATCAGAGCTGCAACTTCTTTGGGTCTGGAAGCGTACACCGCATGACTGGCGCCTGCGACCTCGGTCATGTGGCTACCGGCTCGCTTCCCGTACCAGCGTTCGAGTTCGGGGTTGATGGTTCTGTCCGCGCCAGCGACTAACATCCAACTGGGTTTGTGTCGCCATGCGGCCATCGTGATGACGGCTTTGAAGTTCTCCGCTCTGTTATAGACCTGCGAGCTTGCCATGAATGCTGCCTGGTCCGCAGGTAGATCGGCCGCGAAGTATTCGCGGAATTGCGTGGGGTCAAGGTAGGTGAAACCATCGAGCGTTTTCTTGATGGCATCCGATTTGCTTAGATCGCTTGGAAAGCGCTTCCCGTCGTCGGCTTCGCTCTCACCGACATCGGGCATGTGAGCCGCGATGTATACAAGCCCTGAAACCTTTGGATCGTTGCCGGCCTC
>DATKQB010000015.1:0-144228 GCA_035523795.1 Verrucomicrobiia bacterium
TCCGCGGATGTTCGGATTCGTGTCCGGCGATTACATGGCCAACGCATTGCAGTACCTCGATTTGCGCCAGATTTACAGCGGCGGCTTGGGCGCCCACGCCATCAAGAACGCGCGCACCACGCTCGACTTTCTAGCCGGTGTCAACTACACCCATGAAACCTACTCGAATGGAGCACTGATCACGCCTCCGACGACGCCGCCCAGCTATATCTCTTATGGCATGACTAATCGTTTTGTGGCTCTGACGCTGGGTGACGAGCTGACCCAGAAGCTGGGGAAATCGACTGTGGTGACCCAAAGCTTCGATATCTACCCCGACCTCCAACAAACCGGGCAGTACCGCTTTACCTTTAATCTCGGCACGGTCACAAAAGTGAGCAAGTGGCTGGGATGGCAGAATCAGTTCAGCGATATTTACGTGTCGAATCCGCCGACGGGAACAAAGGCGAATGACGTGCTGCTCACGACCGGGCTGAACGTGTCATTCACGCACTAGAACGCTTTAGAGTTGCCAATTTCATGGTACGCCTGGCGCCGCTCAAAAGGCCGCGCCTTTCACTCTAGGCGAGCCCCGCCTTACAAGGCGATGCAGTGATGATGGAGGCAATTGTTTGTAACTAACTGGATTCCGCGGATTCTTGCGGAACACACTGACCGGATGTAGCATGGTTGGCTTTACGGACGGAGGTTGCGCCCATGAGAAAGCTCACCACCTTGGCTCTCGGGCTGGTTTTCTTGCTCCCGACTCCCTTAGTTGCGGGCAAGAATCTCGCCGAATATCAATTGCAAATCCACATACTTGAGTCGCACTGGCATCGCCATCGGGACGGCTCCCTAGACGGTTGGGGTCGCGGGGACATCAACGACGGGGCATCCGTACACGGCTTCGATTTCACCTATGAATCAGGCGCGCCGTTTCATAAGACGGTGGGGGATGACCACTATCTGGCGAAGTGGAAGAAGACGGGGCTCAAGCTTGAAATGCTGGTGGGAGAGATTGGTGCACCCGACAGGTACGTCTCGTACGAATTGAAGACCAGCGTGCGTGACGAGGTTTATGTGTCGACTCCTGATGGAGTCGTGCCG
This sequence comes from Verrucomicrobiia bacterium, assembly GCA_035523795.1. GTDB lineage: Bacteria > Acidobacteriota > Terriglobia > Terriglobales > Acidobacteriaceae > Sulfotelmatobacter. The sequence continues at coordinate 1,087 of DATKQB010000015.1, forward strand.
GTTTCTCAGGAAGAGTACAACAACGCGAAGAAACAGCCACAGTGAGTGCGCCGCCGTGTTCCAGCGGGAACATGACCGGTTCGATCTGCAAGTTTGATATCCTGCGCTGCTTTTTGTCTTGTTCGTTGAGATCCTCTGCAAAGGCGAATTCCTTCCACTAAGCGTTTGCTTCCTTTCTTGCGCACGAGTAGATTGGTTTGTCCCAAGGTAGACAAGCGGAACTTCCTCGAGGAGGCTCGTGTGCTGAAACGATTTTTTACTTGCGTTTTGCTGGTTCTGGCGTTCGCCGCAATTTCATTTGCGGCGGAGGAAAATGTGTGCAAAGGCAATCCTGATCAATGGCAGCAGCTCTTCAATGGCAAGGACCTGACGGGCTGGAAGCACGTTGGCCCGGGCGGGGATACAGTCGAGGACGGCCTGATCCGCACTCACGGCGGCATGGGACTGCTCTACTGGACGGGCGGGAAAATTGGAAATTGCATCATTCACGTCGTTTATAAGATGCGGGATGAGAACGACAATTCCGGCGTGTTCATTCGCATCCCAATCGAACCGCGCGAAGAATGGATGCCGGTGCATTACGGATTCGAAGTGCAGATCGACAATCATCCAGAGACTTCGGGCGAGGACGAATATCACGAAACGGCGATGCTCTATTCGCTGACCAAGCCGCTGGTGAAGCATGCGTGGAAGCCGGGCCCCGAGTGGAACACAATGGACATCACGCTGGATGGACCGCGGACGATCGTGGTGCTCAACGGTATAAAGGTGACGGACTACAAGGACGGCGATCCAGTGCCGGAGAGGAAATTCGATTTCGAGCCACAACGCGGACCGCGTCCGAATTTTGGCTGGATCGGGTTGCAGAATCACAGCGACAACGACATCGTCTTCTTCAAGGAAGTGGCGATCAAGCCGTTGAAAAAGTAAGGAAGCGAGCCAATCGCGCGACTGTTGCGCCCTTACGACGCTCCACATCGCGCGGCTCGCCCAGATCCTTCGCAGCGCAAAAACGCGCTGGCTCAGGATGGCAACGCATTTAATTTGAGAATGAGTCCGGAGGGACATCATGAAGCGCTTTTTTTCGCGGCGAGCTTTTTTGCAGGGAACTGCAACGGTAGCTGGCGGCCTGCTCGCGTCGAAGACGATTTTGTTAGAAGCGGAGCCTTTGACGCACTACGTTGCGCCCAGCGATCGGGTGCGGTTTGGAATGATTGGCATCGGGATGCAGGGCTCAGGATTGCTGGCACAGGCGATCACGATTCCCGGCGTCGAGTGCGTGGCTGCGGCGGATTTGTACGACGGACGGCACACGCTAGCCAAGGAGATTACCGGAAACACGAGTCTGCCAGCCACGCGCCGCTATCAGGAGTTGCTCGATCGCAAGGACATCGATTGCATCGTCGCCGCCGTCCCGGATCATTGGCACAAGCGCGTCGTGGTCGATGCCTGTAACGCAGGGAAAGATATTTATTGTGAGAAGCCGATGTCGCACACGGTGGCGGACGGATTGGCCATGGTGGAAGCAGCGCAAAAGAATAACCGGATCGTGCAGATCGGATCGCAGCGAGTCAGTTCGGTGCTGTTGGCGAAGGCGCGGGAACTGTATTCGACGGGCGCAATCGGCGACGTCGAGATGATCGAATTGACGCTAGGACGAAACGATCCCACCGGGGCGTGGGAGTACCCGCCGCCGTTTGATCTTTCTCCGGAAACGCTCGATTGGGATACGTGGCTCAACGACGCTCCGAAAATTCCGTTCAATAAGTATCACTTCGCGCGCTGGCGCTGCTGGAAGGTATACGGCACAGGCGTGGCGGGCGATTTGATGGTGCATTTGATCAGCGGCATGATGGCCACGCTGGGCTGGAATGAAGTGCCGCGGTCGGCGATGGCGCTGGGCGGGATCTTCCGCTTTGATGATGGCCGCGACATGCCGGACTTTCACACTGTGCTCTTTGATTATCACGGCATTCCGGTCTATGTGCGGCTCGATCTGGGCTGCGAAACGCAGGAACTGGCGCGATTCATGGGGCCAAAGGGAATCCTGGACGCGGGCGAGTTCGAATTGCGGTATTCGCCGCAACTGGGTGTTGATCTGGATCCGAGCTATTACAGTGCGGGCTTTCCGGCCAAGATGCGCGAGGAGTACTTCAAACAGTGGCATGCAGAGCATGATCCCGCGATTGGAAAAGAACCGACGCGGGAAGACACGGTGCTCTATAAGGGGCACGACTGGGACGATATGCGTCCGCATTTGAATGTGTTTTTCGAAGCGGTGCGCTCTCGCAAGCCAGTTACGGAAGATGCAGTCTTCGGCAATAACGCGGCGATCGCGTGCCACATGGCGAATGAATCGTACTTCCGTAAGAAGCCGGTGGTATGGGACGAAGCAACGAAGACCTTGAAATCCTAGGCCGGGGGTTGCGCCGGCGGACGAATTCGTCCGCCCTTACACAACCCACACCTACACAGACCCTAGGCAAACTCAGTGAATCGTGTGTTCGCTCTTGCGTACTGGAGGCGCAGTGGTGGAGCCCTGAAACTTCGGCTCACCTAACTTTGCGATCCATAGGCCGGAGTGAATGTCATTGAAGTACATCAGGCTGTTGAGCAAGTCGCTGTCGCACTTCACCGAACAAGGCTGGCCTCCCCAGGCAAAGGGAAGATTGGGTCGATAGCCTTTCGGATCGCCCGTCCACAAACGAACGATTTCCCGGCCCTGACGATAAAGATCGCCCCGCAGTTCGCCAGAGATATCGAGCACGCGGCCGCCACCACTGTAGTAGCCCTCATAGAGCATGTCATTAGCTGCCCAGAAATTGTGCGACCCGCCCTCGGGCGCTTCATACCAGGCAACTTCCTTCGGATGCTTGATGTCGGAGACGTCCATCACATGGCAGATGGCGCGGACCGGGATGCGATCTCGGTCTTCGATGTTGAAAATGGCGGGGAAAACTTCGTCACCGACAAAAAGATAATTCTTGTAGCGAAAGACGCTGTGCGTACCGGCGAGCCAGCCATCGCCGTAAAGCTCGTAGTGGTTGAAGTGATATTGGCTGACAAGCTTGGGATTCTCCGGGCTGCCGCCAGCCATGCCGTTGCCGACATCGAGAATGACAAGCCCATCGCGCCAATAGGCCAGATAGGCAAGACCATCTTTTATCTGCAGGTCGTGGAGATAGCGGCCACTGGTCATCGATCCCATCTCGGTGTTGATGCTGACCACGGTGGGATTTTCCGTTTGCCAACGGGCAACTTCCTTGGGATGTTTGGGGTCGGCGAAGTCGATGACGCGCATGGATCCGGTCGCATCGTCCGTGATGTAGACATAGTGGCCGTCAATATAGGCGCTGTGCACACCGCCGGTGACGGTGGCCGTATATTCGGAAAGAACTTTCAAATGGGAAGCATCACTCGTGTCGATGAAGACGATGCCATTCTTACGATTGGAGGCGCCCTCGCGGGTGAACACGCCGATTTTTTCGTCCGGTGTGGTGCTGATGTCGTTGATGATGCGGGCGTCGACTTTCAGCTTGTCGAGTTGCTTGGGATTGGCAGGATCGGAGATGTCATAGACGAACACCTGATCGGCGATGGTGGCGAGATAGGCGTGATGGCCAATGATCCACTCTTCCGACATCTGCAGATCGGGCATGGGAAGATGAGCGATAACGTCAACTTCCCTCTCTACGTTGCGCGGACGAACCATGATGGATGCGCTCGCCGTATGCTGGCCGCTGCTGGCGGTGATGACGTAGGTTCCGGCGCGTTCGGCAACGAAAGCGCCGTCAGAGTAAATGGAGGCACCTTGTCCACTGATCGACCAGCGCACGGGCGGATGGGATCCGCCAAGATCGGAGGCGGCGAAATGAACGACGTCGCCGGTGCGGGCATCGGTGGAAGCGGGACTGATGGAAAGCTTGCGAACGGTATCGCGCTTCACGTCAACCGTGGTAGTCGCGCTTTCGTTTTCTGCCGTAGCCTTGATGGTCGCCGTGCCGGGAGCGACACCGGTCACCATACCGGATTCGTCCACTTTGGCGATGGCGGGCTTCTCTGATGTCCACTGAATTTTAACGTCGGTGCGAGGATCGCCACTCGGAGTCCGGGCGATGGCGGTTAGCTTTTCCGCGCTGCCTGCGATGACGGGAAACTCCGGCTTTTCGATTTCGAGCGAGGCGACTTTGGTGTTGAGGACGTTGACGGTCGCATAACCGGGCTTTCCGGCGATGACCGCGCCGACCGTGACGACGCCGGGCGCGTGGAAGGTGACCGTGCCGGTGTCATCGGCTCCAGCCAGATCGAAAGGCGCGGCGAACCAAACGGAAACTTTAGCATCGATGGGATTGCCGGAGGCGTCTTTGGCGGTCGCGCTGAACTTCACCTTTTCGCCGACATGGGCGTCGAGAGTGCCGGGCGTAATCTCGACGACGGCAGGAGCAACTGAGGTCTCCTGTTTCGAGGAGTCTTTATTCTGATCTTTATTTGCGTCCTGCGACCACATCGTCGGCGCAGCTAGCGCAACTGCGAGGATCACTGCCAATGCACGCACGTGCTTGAGCATTTTGCCCTCCGGCAAGAAAACATGTGAGTTGATTACTGCTTGCTGGATTCGGTCTTCCAGAAATCAATTCCGGCGGCTTGCGCCCCCACGTCGACGGTTGCCACGGTTTTCAAACTGTCGAGATCGATTACTTCCACGGTGCCGGGCTCTTCGCCCACGCCTTCCACAGAAATAAATGCATAATGATTGTCCGGCGTGACCACGGCGCCGTGCACGACTTTCCGTTTCGTAGGAATTCTGGCTAATTCTTTACCGCTGACTGGATCGAAAATAGAGACGGACTGGCCGCGTTTATTGGTGGCGATGAGGCGTCCGTCTTTGGTCATGGCGAGGTTGTACACGCCATTGCCGGCGGGAAAGCGGCGAATCATGGTCCAGGTATTGGTGTCGATCGCGACAATGTCATTTGATTGGTTGCAGGCGACGTAGACCACAGATCCGTCGTTCGAAGGCTGCGCCCACGTTGGCGTGCAGGCCGGCTTATGCTCCATTTTGTGGTCTGACATTTTTGTCATGTTGGGATCAAAGGAGGCATTGGGATAGGGCGCGCCGGTCATGCCCATCTCTTTGCCCGGAGCGACCATGAAGTAACGATCCACGGCGAATCTGCTGGTATCGATTTCGACGAGCATGTCGTCCATCATGCAGACGGAATAATGTTTTGTTCCCGCGGGATTGAGGCGCGAACCGTGCGGCATGGTGCAGGTGGGAATGCGCTTGACCTCAATCATCTGGTCTGTCGCCACCACTGAGATCGAGGAGGGGACCATGTCGCCGTGAAAATTGGCGTTGGCGATGTAGATGAAATTACCGTCGCGGGAAATGTCGGTCGTGGCAGGAAAGAGGCCGAGGCCCGTGTACTTCACGGCGGTATTGGTGCCGGCGATGTATTTCCAGGCGGAGCCGTCGGGGCGCCCGTGTCCCATGGCGACATAAAAATATTTCTTGTCAGGAGAAACCGCGATGCCGTGAGGGCCATTGATCTCGGTGGGCATGAGGCCGATACGAGCTTCGCTCTCGATGCGCGCGCCGCCTGGGCCGAAACGAATCAGGACGACCTTATCCGCCGATTCGCAAACGACATAAACAAGATAGTCCTGCGTCGGCACGGAGGATCTACTTGCGCTCGGCGCCGCTGCACTTGCCGATGAACTCTGCATTTGTGCGCCCGGAGCTGCGACGCCGAAAAAGATAGCGACCGCCAACAACACGAGCTGCGACAGACGATATGGGAGCACGGCGGGGGCAGATTTTGCAGGATCGAGAACAACTCGGTGCTTGATCATTTGCGGGGACCATCTTCCCAAAACCATCCACCGATCAATGAGACGCAGAAGTCTGGGGTGGACAATTCGCAGAAGTATATCCAAAGCGGTCAAGCTTCACCAGTCGGGCAAATCGACGATGGCGGTGTAGTTCGAATGTAGGCGAGTCAAACGCGCGATTATTCCGGTGCCATCACGCACCAACCGGGTGTGCGGGGACCCCGGACAACGAGCGGCCGCCCAGAGCTTCGCTGCGCAAAAAAGGCTTGCGCAGGATGAAGAGCAAGGGGGACGGCGGCCGCGCTATACAGGGTTTCCCGTATACAGTACCCTTCACCACCTGAGTACGATCGAGGATTGACCTCACTTTCCAGTTGCCGAGATTCAGCGGGCTCTCGGGCTTTGTCTGGCCCATCATTGCGGGCTCATAATGCACTACTGGGGTAATCGACTGACATGATTCCACCTATTCGGAGCAAGTGGCTGTTCGCTGCATCGGCTGCGACCGTAGGGTCCGGAGCGCTGGCAATGGCGCTTCTGCCCCAGACCTTGCGGGGAATGTTTTCGAATCAGTTTCTGCCGCACGCTTATTGTTATCTGTACGACAAAGGCCTGATCGCGCTGCACGTCGGCTCCGATACAGCGATCTGGCTGTCGTATGTGTCGATTTCGGTGACGCTGACTTATCTTGTTTACCGCACGCGCCGGGAAATTCCTTTCAGCTGGATGTTTCTCGCCTTCGGCACCTTCATTATTGCGTGCGGGTTTACGCATCTGATGGAAGTAATCGTGCTGTGGAAGCCGGTGTACTGGCTTGCCGGGGACGTGAAACTGGTCACGGCCGTAGCTTCGGTGATTACCGCCATCGCGCTTCCGCCGCTCGTGCCAAAAGTCCACAACATGATTTCGACCGGCAAGATCGCCGAGCAATACCGGAAGGACCTGGAAACGGCAAATCTGGAACTTTCGCATAGCAACGAAGCGCTGAAAAAGGAAGTGGGACAGCGCGCGCTGGTGGAGCAGAGATTACGGGCGTTGTCCGGTCGCCTGCTGCAGATTCAGGACGAGGAGCGCCGGCGCGTCGCGCGGGAGGTGCATGACAGCGCGGGACAGATGGTAGCCGCACTCAGCATCAATTTAGGAATTCTGGGTGCCCACGAGCATCCACTCGAAGAACAAACACGACTGTTGTCAGATAGCCGAACAATCCTCGATTCTCTTAATAAAGAGTTGCGCACGATCTCCCATCTGCTTCACCCGCCTCTGCTCGATGAAGTAGGCCTTGCTTCCGCCTTGCAGTGGTATGTCGACGGCTTTGCCGAGCGCAGTGGGATCTCCACAGCGCTGGAAATGGATCTTAGCCTGGGACGCCTTCATCCGGATTTGGAGATCACTATCTTTCGCGTGATTCAGGAGTCGCTGACGAATGTGCATCGGCATTCCGGGAGTCCGAAAGCACAAATACGGCTGGTGCGGTGTGGATCCGCGATTGATTTAGAAGTTCGGGACGAAGGTAAGGGAATGCCTCTGGAGAAGCAATTGCACGGATCCGAGCAGGGCGCATTTGGCGTGGGGATTGCAGGAATGCGCGAGCGAGTCATGCAATTGGGTGGAAAGCTGGAGATCGAGTCCCATGGAAGTGGAACGACGGTTTCGGTACATCTGCCTGTTAACATCCCCGGGGCGGCGGAAAACACTGAGGATGCAGACGGTGTGGCTGTTTCGGTGATTGGTGACTCGTCGGCGTAGGCTGGTCACATATTCGCCTGAGTTTTCTCGGGCAGCACGTCATTCCTCCCAGCCCCGGTTCGATATCGGCGAATACGCCAGAGACGGTCTCTTTGGGCCCAATGGAACTTATTTTTGAGAAAATGCGTATTTTGTGACAAGATTTCAGTCCTGTCCAAATGACTACTTTTAGGAGTATGCGGTTCTGGGGTTCGGTTCATCGTCGCAATAAGCGCAAGGGCTTCGCGGAAATCGGTGCGGGCTTCGGGTGCCTCGGCGCAATGGTGTTGATTATCTTTTTGGTGCCCGTTGGGATGGCGCAGGAAAGGGACGCGCCGAAGGCCGTGGTTGTGCAGCCCGGCGCCCCGGGCATGCCGACGAAAACACTTCCAACCTCAACGAAAGGAACTCTGCCGCCAAAATCCCGAGCGGACGTGGAGTTCATGCAGGGCATGATTTTTCACCACTCCCAGGCAGTGGAGATGACGGCGATGATCCCGACGCACAGCCAGAACAAGAATCTGCGGGAATTAGGAGCGCGGATCAGCAGTTCGCAATCCGACGAGATCAACTTTATGAAGCGGTGGCTGGCGGCGCGCGGCGAATCGGTTCCTACAACCATGCCCGACATGCCGGGGATGATGATGTCGTCGAGTGGGAGCATGCCGCTGATGCCGGGGATGCTTTCCCCCGAGCAAATGGAAGCATTGCGCAAGGCCAAAGGCGCCGAGTTTGATCGATTGTTTCTAGTGGGGATGATCCAGCACCATAATGGGGCACTGACGATGGTGAAGGATCTGTTCGATACGGCCGGCTCGGGGCAAGATGCGGAATTGTTCAACTTCGCTACCGATGCTGACAACACACAGCGAGCCGAAATCCGAATCATGCAAGGCATGTTGGCGAATCAACACAAAGAGGAGAAACAATGAACCGAGTATCCAGGATGGTGCTGTCGGTGGGAGCAGCACTGATCATTTGTTTTGCCGTTAGCCGCATGCAGGCTCAGGCGGCGCAGCCTGCTCCGCAGCAGGAGCAGGCACAAACGCCGGCCAATCCGCCGGCTGCGGGCGATGCGAAAGATTCAAAGAAGGAAGCGCAAGACGGGGGAGACGGAAATCCGTTTGCCCCCGAGCCAGCGCCCGCGCTGCCGCCGGGCATGACCGGATCGGATGTAAATGATCCGCGTTACAAGCTTTCTCCCGGATTGTATGATGCGGGCGAGACATCCGAGGGCATGAAGCACCTGGAGCTCGTCAAGAAGCCGGAAGCGTTTGAGCTCGGCTCAGCGGATGCAGATAATCCCAAGGTACAAAAAACGATTGCACAACTCGGCATGCCTCCGGCGATGCTGGCAAAGATGCCGAAAGAAATTCAGTTGGTCATCGCGCAACTGGCATTCGCGAACTCTGATCTGGCCTTTGAGGGAAATCATCTGTTCCAGGGAAATTTCTATGGCATCAACATCTTCGACATCTCCGATCCGGCAAACACGAAATTGCTGACGTCGATGGTGTGCCCCGGCGGGCAGGGCGATGTCTCCGTCTACAAGAATCTCCTGTTTATGTCGGTAGAAATGCCGAACGGCCGTCTGGATTGCGGGACGGAAGGTTTTCCTCCCGAGCCAATGCCGACTGAACCGGACAAGTCGGCGGAGAACGGCGCAAAGGACAACAGCGGTGCGAAAGATGCCGGTAAACCTCAAGATTCAGCGAATGACAAAGCCAAGCCAGAACAGAGAAGACCTCGCCTTCCCGCTGCGCAGAAAGACCGCTTCCGCGGAGTAAGAATCTTTGATATTTCCGACATTCAGAATCCCAGGCAAGTTGCGGCTGTGCAGACCTGCCGCGGATCGCATACCCACACTTTGGTTGTCGATCCAAATGACAAGGACAACGTCTACATCTATGTTTCGGGCACATCGTTCGTGCGCCAGTCGGAAGAACTGGCCGGCTGCTCGGGAGAGAAGCCAGACAAAGATCCGAACACTTCTCTGTTTCGGATCGACGTGATCAAGGTTCCGCTGGCCGCGCCGCAGGATGCGAAGATTGTTTCGAATCCGCGAGTATTCATGAATGCTCGGACGGGTGAGATCAATGGCCTGAACAATGGAGGAACGCACGGCAAACCGGGATCTGAAAAGCCGCGTGACACGGATCAATGCCACGACATCACGGTTTATTCTGCGATCGGATTGGCGGCGGGGGCGTGCGAGGGAAATGGAATCATCCTCGACATCAAGGATCCGGTGCATCCGCAGCGTGTGGATGCGGTCAATGATCCGAACTATTCCTACTGGCATTCGGCGACGTTCTCGAATGACGGGAGCAAGGTCGTGTTCACCGACGAGTGGGGTGGTGGTCTAGGCGCGCGCTGCCGTCCGAACGATCCGAACAAGTGGGGCGCGGATGCTATCTTCCGCCTGCATGACGACAAACTCACGTTTGAAAATTACTATAAAATGCCGGCCGCGCAGAGCGACACGGAAAACTGCGTGGCACACAACGGTTCGCTGATTCCGGTTCCGGGCCGCGACATTGAAGTGCAGGCTTGGTATCAAGGTGGGGTCTCGGTTATGGATTTCACCGATCCGGCCAAGCCCTACGAGATTGCCTACTTCGATCGTGGACCGATTGATCCAAAGATGCTGGTGCTGGGAGGCGATTGGTCCGCCTATTGGTACAACGGCTACATCTATGGATCAGAGATTGCGCGTGGCCTGGATGTCTTTGAGCTGACGCCCAGCAAGTTTCTGACACAAAACGAAATCGATGCGGCCAAGACGGTTCAGTTGAACGAATTGAACGTCCAGGACCAGCCGAAGATCGAGTGGCCGGCGAAGCTGGTCGTGGCGAAAGCGTACTTGGATCAATTGACGCGGTCGCAGGCGCTACCGGCGAACCGCATCGAGGCATTGCAAAAAGCCATCGAAAATGCCGAGAGTTCGCACATGAATAAGGGTAAGGTGGCGAAGCTAAGGAAGATGGCGCCATCGCTGGAAAAGTCTGCGGCGAGCGCGAAGGATCAGGCGGACTCGATGCGGATACATGGACTCGCCGATGTGCTGAAACGTTTGCAAGCCCCAGCATAAAAGGTGGCCCATTTCCGAATTAGTAACTGAAGGGCAGGTAATAATGAGGCGTCCGACTCGGACGCCTCGTGTTATTCAACTAACCGGATAGCGCCTCTAAGCAGACTTCTGGCCGGCTCTTACTTTCGCCCAGCGCGCGCGTTGCGCAGCGGCGATTTTCCTCCGTGCCGCGGGAGATAAGGCTCTCTTTTTGGGCATGGTAACTACATTGACCTTGGCCTGCTTCCCTTTCGCCTTCGCCCATCTTGCTCTCTGAGCAGCCGCGATTCTGGCCCTGCCAGCGGCAGAAATGGTGCGAGTATTTGCACTGTTGCGATACGCAGTTCCAAACGCTGCAAGTGCAGCAGAAATGCCCTGTAACTGCTTACTCAATCTGGCTTGCTCTTGCTTCAACATTCGAATAACGCTTTCCACGTTAGCCATAATTATCCCCTTCAATTGAATCTTATCAGCAGATGGCAGTAAGTAATCGAGAAATCGCTGTTCTGGTAGTAGAATGCAGAGCCTTAATGTTTCCGGCGGAAAAGAGGTGTGGATTGGTGAGAAGCATGTCTAATCTTCGAATAGTTCTTAAGGTCGCATTGAGTGTGTGCGTGGGTTGCACCGTTCTGCAAGGTCAGTCAGTGGATACGATTGATCCGGCGATGAAGGCGCGGGTGGATTCCATTGCGGCCGGAGTCATGGAACAGCGCGGAGTTCCGTCGGCCAGCGTGGCGGTGGTGCAGGGCGGGAAGCTGGTCTACACGCAGGCCTATGGGCGGGCACACATCGACCCGGATAAAGCGGCCACGCCCGACATGCGGTACTCGATCGGATCGATCTCGAAGCAGTTTACCGCGGCAGCCATTCTGATTTTGCAGGAACAGGGCAAGCTGAAGGTGGATGATCCAGTCGGAAAATACGTTCCGGGACTTACGCGAGGCGACGAAGTAACTATTCGACAGATTCTGAGCCATACGAGCGGGTATCAGGATTATTGGCCCGAAGATTATCTGATGAAGCCGATGGAGCAACCGACAACGGCACAAGCGATTCTTGACACATGGGCGAAGAAGCCGCTGGACTTCGAGCCGGGGACGCAGTGGCAATATTCGAATACAAATTATGTGATTGCTGGTGAGATTGTGGAGAAGGTATCTGGGCAGAAGCTGATGGACTTTCTGGAAGCACACGTTTTTCATCCGCTCGGAATGCGAAGCGTGTGGAATTCGGATGAGGCGAAGCTGACCCAGACAGACGCAGCGCCGTACATCCGTTATGCGCTTGGCCCGCTGCGCCCCGCACCAAAGGAAGGGCGCGGCTGGATGTTTGCGGCAGGCGAGTTAGCTATGACGGCCCACGACTTGGCGCTTTGGGATGAAAGCCTGATCGCACGAAGTTTGCTCAGGCCGGAGAGCTACCAGCAAATGTTCACCGAAATCAAGCTTAAAGATGGCAAGGGAACTCATTACGGACTGGGCGTGTTTGTCGGGGAATTAGATGGACACCGGGACATCTCGCACAGTGGCGAGGTGACAGGATTCGTATCGGATAACGAAGTATTAGTGGATGACGGCGTGGCCGTAGTGGTACTGACGAATCACATGGCCAGCGGAGCAGGCGGCATAGCCCGACTATGCGCCTCGACCGTTGCCGGGCAGAAGAGAAGTGCGGCAGAAGAGGAAGCGCTCGGCATGTACAGAAGTCTGCAAAAGGGTGAATTGGACCGGAGCAAGTTGGCGCCCAATCTGGATGCTTATTTCGACACGCAAGCAGTCGCCGATTTCAAAAACAGTCTGGGACCACTCGGCGAACCGCTGACTTTCCAGAAGACTGAGGAGAGTTTGCGCGGCGGTATGACATTCCGGTCGTTTCGAATTGTCTATCCCACACGAACACTGAGCCTCACGACATACACATATCCGGATGGGATGCTGGAGCAATTCCTCGTTTATCCGGAAAGGTGAGTGGCACAACAAGACAGGCAAAGCTACGGCGCATCGACCACGCAGCGGAATCCGATGGTTCCCGCCCGATCGCGGCCGGGAGACATCAGCAAATACTTTTCGTGTTCATCAAGTCGGTATGTTTGCGGGAAATACCAGAGCGAGCCGGTCGGTTCGTAAGCAGCGCCACCGCGAATAATGGCGGCACGAGTATGAGGATCCCGATACTCATCGGTCCATTGGGATACGTTCCCGACCAAATCGAGAACTCCGAACGGGCTTGCTCCGCTTGGAAACGCGGTCACATCCGCAGGCGGCCGCATCACGGGCCCGTGGTCCACGGGAGGAAGCGCATCTTCTCTCCAATTCGAGCCCCAGGGATAAGCGCGGCCATCGGTAGATTGCGCCGCGTATTGCCACTCCCACTCATGAGGCAGGCGCTTGCCGTTTGATTCGCAGTAAGCGCTCGCGTCCTCAATGGAAACCCAGGTCACCGGCTTGTTTTCCCATCCTTTAGGGTAGCCGCCATCCTGCCAGTCTCGCAGGAAGTTGTGATCGTCGACCGGATGATAGCGCGTATTGTCGAGGAACTTCGCGAATTCGGCATTGGTCACCGGCGTTCGGTCCATGAAGAAGCTGTGGAGGTGCAGGCGATGATCATGCGTTCTGCGCGGCTCGTTCTCCCATGGATACTGCACGTCGACTCCCGGGTCGTTGCCTCCTTCGATCTCGATGCCCTTCACGTCGAAATCGAAGTCCGCTTCTGGGATGCGAATCATTCCGGAAGGGGCTGAACTGGCCGGCTTCGTAGGTAGGATGTCGACGATCGTTTGCGGAACAGCCGTCCACTCCCGCGAATAGGTGCTAAGCGGCCGGCGCGAGCGCTCCGACATGAATTCCATCAGCTCACGAGTCCGAGCCTGTTCGCTCGCGTCGCTGGTGGCGAGGATCGCTCCGAATCCGAGGCTCTCCAGATCGAAGTTGAGAACAGACATGCCATTCTCCGTGCTGGGCTGCAGTTCGGCCCCGTGCCAAAGGTCGTAATAATGCATTCCGGGTTGGTTACGATTTGCGAGCTGAGGCCCATTCACATCGGATTCGTTTCGATTGACGATGGTCCACAGCGTTCCGTTCTTCCCTGGGAAACGGCCGGCGAAGACCCCGCTCTGAATCATGGGGGCATGCGGCTCCCATTCCGGGCTTCGCAAGTAATCCGCCATAGCGCGCTCGATTCGCGTGCATCGCAGAACGGCTTCTGCGTCGTGGGGCGTATCGCCATACCAAAGTCCCCAGAGATTTTCGAGCGTGGCGTATCCCTGGCCGTTGAAAAAGGCATGCTGCAGGCTGTCAGTTTTGTCGCGCGTGAAACGATCGGTCACGTTAACCGTATGCCGGGTTTCCATCCACTTATCTTTGCTGACCATCGGCACGAATGGATACGGCTTGCCTTCCCACGTCACCCAATCGTTCCAGCTGAGAGTCGTCCAGGCGATCGACTCGTCTCGCGGCTGAAATTGCGGCTCCAGCGCAAGTGGATGACCGAGCTTGTCAGACGCGTCGCGAAAGTGCAAAGGAACGCTCTCGAGCGTGTCGAAATTGATTCCGTCGGCTCCGATGTCTTTCATCAGTTGCACCATTGCGATGGCAGGATCCGCACCTACCGGACGCGTTCCTGTATCCCAGACCAAGAATGGAAAAAATACTTTCACTCCGTGATTGTGGAACTGCTCGACGAGTTGCCGAAGTCCGTGGATGCCTCCGGGCAAATCGCGGAGCAGATCCAACTGATTGCGATCGTCGACTCCGAGGTTCGGATAAACGTGCCAGATCAGGACCGAATCAATCGGGCCAATGCGCTTCTCCGTCTCAGTCATAAATTGATCGACCGTGTACTCGCGCTTCTCCGGATCGTAGAGACTCCGGTCCCAAATCAGGAGTTGCACCTGCGAAAAGAGCTGTCGCGTCCAATCAAGTTCGGGGCGGTCATACTCAGCACCGTTGTAACGCAGCAGTGTCCTGCGATTGCTTCTCCACGCCTTGAGACCTTCGAGCCACGCAGGCTGATCCAGCGGAGAATCGGGGCCGAAGAAGAAGACTTCGCCGGGCGGCGGAGGTTCATTCAAATTCATAACGCCTGTGTGGGAGACTAGATCGTGCCGCGGCTTCCATTCATCCGCTGATAAGGGAAAAACGACTGTGAAAAAGAGGCCTACCCAGAAGGTGATGCCGTATAGGAAGAGTCGTAGTCTCATGAATGTGATTCCGAACCGGGGCTCAGTAGGAAGATTACACAGCATGAATAGAAGTCTAGCCTGTCGCATTATCTATGAGCGGTCAGGATGCATTTGAGATCATTTGAAAAATGTTTCTAAAATGCTTACATATTTCTGCGTCATCAGTCCGCGAATGAGGAGCCCTTCGTGAAATCGTATTTGATCGTCGCAATCATACTCTCGATGAGTGCTGTAGTTGGAGCTCAAGACTCGAACTTCTCTCCTGAGGAGCAACAGATCCCAGTGCCCAAATGCCTCACCGTGAGGACCGTCTGGGAAGGTGGATCAGAGCCCTGCGCTCAATCAGAACATGAAATATGGCTCGCCGATATTACGCACTGGCGGAATGAGCGGCGAATCCGGATCGGTTACGACGGCTCCCGATACGATCTGCCAGCCCTGAAATGGACGCAATCCTCGTTCATGCAACCGCAAATGATGGTGCAGGAGCGGTACTTCTACGATCCCGTTGCAGGCAAGTACACTGTGGACCGCTATCTGGATGATCTCGAGAAACGTTATGGCGGAATCGACGCAGTCCTGATTTGGCCGACTTATCCGAACATGGGCATCGATGATCGCAACCAACACGACATGATTCGCAGCATGCCCGGCGGCATTTCCGGCGTGAAGCAGATGGTTGCGGACTTTCATCGACGGGGCGTTCGAGTGCTATTTCCCATGATGATGTGGGACCAGGGAACGCGCGACCCGGGAATGTCGTGGCCAGATGCGATCGCCAGCCTGATGTCAGAAACCGGAGCTGACGGAATCAATGGTGATACCCAGGACGGCGTTCCCCTGGCGTTTTCACTGGCTGCCGACAAGGTCGGGCACCCGCTCGCTTTTCAGCCGGAGGATGGTCCAGCCGATGAAGCCTTGGCGTGGAATGTAATGACGTGGGGCCAATATCAATTTCCCTTCAGTCCGTTGGTGGACAGGTACAAGTGGCTGGAGACGCGTCATATGGTGAACATCTCCGATCGCTGGAACCGCGACAAAACTGATGATCTGCAATTCGCGTTTTTCAACGGAGTGGGATGGGAAAGCTGGGAGAACATCTGGGGCATCTGGAATGGAATCACGCCTCGCGATGCTGAGGCGACAAGGCGCGTTGCCACCATAGAACGCGCGGTCGCGCCTTTCCTGGTAAGCAAAGATTGGGAGCCCATGTCTCCCATGCTTCGCTATGGCATTTACGCTAGCCGTTGGCCCTTGGGCGATCAGACAGTCTGGACGATCGTGAACCGCAACGAGTTTGACGTCGAAGGCAACCAGATAGAAATTCCCGCCGATCAACGCACTCGCTATTTTGATCTCTATCACGGAGTTGAGTTGAAGCCCCAATTGCGGCCCAATGGGAGAACGGTCCTGGAATTTTCAATCGAGGCGAAGGGTTACGGGACCGTGCTCGCGACGAATAATTCGTTGGACGAGAAAATGACTACGTTGATGTCGAGCATGAAAGCGATGACGGCGGCACCGTTGGCTAGCTTTTCGCACGAATGGAAGGCTCTACCTCAGCAGATCGTCCGCATTGAAGCCACAAAAGCGGCTACCGCGGCGCCGGCCGGCATGATCAGGATTCCTGAAGCGGATTTTCTGTTTCGGGTGTCAGGAATCGAAATCGAAGGATCCAATGACGTGGGCGTGGATGTGCAATATCCTTGGGAGGATTCGCCAAGGCGCTTCCACGAGCATCCCATCCATATAAATGCTTTTTACATCGATAAGTATCCCGTCACGAATGCGGAATTCAAGAGGTTCATTGAATTGACTCAATACCATCCCAAAGATGACCTGAACTTCCTGCGAGACTGGAAGGACGGAAATTATCCTGCTGGGTGGGACAACAAACCAGTGACCTGGGTTTCCCGGGAAGATGCACAAGCGTATGCCAGTTGGGCTGGAAAGCGGCTGCCTCACGAATGGGAGTGGCAGTACGCCGCACAGGGAGACGATACGCGTCTTTATCCGTGGGGCAATGAGTGGAACGCGTCCGCTGTTCCCGTGCCCGATAAGTCTCGCACCATGCGCGGGCCTGATCCTGTAGATGCACATCCGGAGGGTGCCAGTCCGTATGGCGTTATGGATATGGTCGGCAACGTTTGGCAATGGACGGAAGAATTCGTCGATGAGCACACCCGCGCCGGCATTCTTCGCGGCGGAAGTTACTATCAGCCGCAAGGCTCAATCTGGTATTTTCCGCAGGCGTACAGATTGAACGAGCACGGAAAGCTACTGCTGATGTCACCGAGCATGGATCGTTCCGCAGCGGTTGGGTTTCGTTGCGTCGTGGACGCTCGTTGAGGCGATTCGGCTAGGCACCACTAGAACACGTGATCGGCGGCGGGCAGTGACTCCTTGCTCTAGGTGCTACCTGCCGGAAACGAAGGAGACGGGCGCTTATCGATCACGGCTCTTAGTTCGTGGAAAGAATGGTAGGTCCGAATGGATTCGAAACATCACCTGTTCCGTCCAGGCAAGAATGTAACGTCAGTGCACGCCGTGATCCTCCAGTGAACGTTCCACGGAAACAGCCCAGCAACCTTTGCGGCGCCAGATACATCGGAAACACACCCGTGAAAATTAACCAAGCCTAAACGCATGCAAAGTCATGCAAGCCTGTTTCGCATGTTGCATACATTGATATGTGGAGCGCGGGAAGAGAAGGTACAGATTTCTAAGCGATCCGGAAAGACGTGTACGTTTTGAGGATAAAAAGTGTTGTTGTCGCGTTTGCAGTATTGGCGTTTGCATCATTTTCAAATGCACAAGGACTCGGAGGCGGAGTCACATCAAGCGGCGGGATGCCGTCGAACGTAATGTCTCCGCAACTGCAAAATGTGGAAATCGATCAGAAGCTGAATTCACAAGTTCCGCTAGATCTTTCTTTTCGAGACGAAGCCGGCCAGCCGGTCTCCCTCGGCAAATACTTCAGCAATCGTCCGGTAATCCTGTCTCTTGTTTACTTCAACTGTCCCATGCTGTGTCCGGAAGTCGTTCACAGCATGAGTCACGCGTTAAACTTGGTCAAGCTTGATATGGGCAAGGATTATGACGTACTCACGGTGAGCTTTGACCCCAACGATACGCCACAATCGGCAGCGGAGAAGAAACTGGAGTGGCTCAAGGGATTGGACAAACGCAACAATCCGCAATTCTGGCATTTCCTGACGGGGGATGCAAACTCGATCCAAGCCCTGACTCGGGCAGTCGGCTTCCGCTACAAGTGGGACTCTAACACGCAGATGTTCGCTCACGCGACGGGAATCATGGTGCTGACGCCCGAGGGTAAGGTGTCGAAGTACTTTTATGGGGCCGAATATTCGCCCACAGACTTGCGCTTTGGGCTTATCGACGCTTCACACAACCAAGTGGGCACCGCTGTTGATCAGATTTTGTTGTTGTGCTGCAAGTACGATGCGATCAGTGGAAAATACAGCATCATCATAGGCCGGGTGTTGGCGATCGCAGGAGGAATAACAATTGTTGTGTTGGGGGCCCTTCTCCTCATCCTGTTCCGAGTCGGCGGAAGGAAAGGATCCGCTGGTGGCCAAGTTGCTGCCTGATTGCAGGCTCCACTTGGCGCTGATCCTACAGTCTTCCAGCCGTTACCGAAATTTGTCCGCCCTCATGGGACGGACACTTCGACAGCAGGTTAGTAGTCAACGAGCAAAGAGTTGAGGGCATCGACCGCCCCCATGGTTTGCTGTAACTTCGGCCCCTGCTTTAGTAGCCATCTCAAGGTGCTCATCCTGACTTGCGGATGTTAAGATGAATGCACCGTCGTAGGCCCGTAGCTCAGTTGGTCTAGAGCGCTTCCTTGACACGGAAGAGGTCGATGGTTCGAATCCATTCGGGCCTACCATTCTTTTCATACAGTTAGAGACTCCTAAAATTTCCGGCCGCGACCATCAGCCGCGGTTCTACAGGATAGATGATTTTCCACTCTCCGCAGACGGGCTTATTTGTGCGTGGCTCGCTCACATGCTTCGCTGCGAAAGAGAGCCTAGCTCAGGATGAGAACCGGACCACTCGTTATCCTGAGTTTTGCTTTGGACCGACTTTCATCTTTCGGAGGAAGAATGTTCGTCGATATCGAGTGGAAGGCGCCAGTCGCGAGCAGAGACGTGTCCGGCGTGGATCCAGGCGATGCGTGTAATCAGCGATCCCGCGATGGCGGACCAGCCAGCCATGCGGCGAAGAGAGCATCCGGCATTTTTCCCGGCAAACAGGCTTGCAGCCCGGAGCAGCAGGGGGATTGGTCCAGAGAGTGCACCGCCGATACGCGTCACGCGTCCGCTCGCGCCGTGGCGGAGCGGCTCGAGAGCGGGATGCGCGCTGCCTTCGATGCGGAATCCTTCCAACGTTTCAAAGATGGCGGCGCCGAGGCCGAGAGCTTGTAAAGCGTGACTCTTGCGATGTCCCATCACTTCGAGAAGTCCGACAGCGGCGCCGAGGCCCGATGCTCCGAAGTGAAGCGGAAGGTCGGCGGCGCTACGATTCCAAACGGGGACAGCGGTCGCTCCGATAAGAACTCCGGTGTAATTGGAAAATGGAAGACCAAACGCGAGCGAGGCGGCCTGGCCGGCCTTTTCCAAAACGCGCAAAGGTAGTGATGGGCCATAACGGTCACTCAAGAATTGAGCGAACGCGGCTGCAGCAGAGCTGGTCGAGAAGCCGAGAAGCGTCCACACTCCAACGGACATGGGACTCTGCGGCTTGAACACTCGCAGCATGGCAAGGAACCGCTCGGGACGGCCCAAGTCCGCGATGAGCAAGGCCGGCGAGATAACCGAACCCACGGCAGCGATCCAGCGGGCGTGACGAACGAGTTCGCGATCAGCTCCGGTGTAGTCGGCGATAGCACCCACAACTCCGGCAGCCCCGGCAGCACCTCCGACAAAAAAGTAGAGAGGAATTTCCCACGTCCAGGGAGGTTCCTTCAGCAAAGGCATCCCGTAGTACCCACTCTCGGGAGTGGCTTGCGGAAATGGTGCTCCGGCGGGATGCGTGCCTACGATTTCAAGCCGTCCGCGAACTTCAGCTTCACGACGAATTTCTTCGAGCCGGCGCTCGCGCCGGGAATCGATTGCGGCCTCGATATCGATGTCGCGGAATGGAATCGGCTCGCTCATCGAGACCTCCCATTAGAGCGTCCTCGATCCGTGAGGAAGGCCAGGAGAGCACCGCCCAGCAGCAGACCGGCAGCGACAGCAGAGGAAGTCCAAGCTTTTTTCAGATACACCGTCGGCACTTCAGGATTGGGAGGCAGATTGTATGTACGTGGATCGCCACGCACGATGAATATGGCGTGCGTTGCGCCAACGCTGGTCTCGACCGGATCATAAAGCTGAGCATCGTTCATTCCGCGGCGCTGCAGCTCTTCCACTCGTTCTTGGGCCTTTTGACGAAGGTCATCGATCTTGCCGAACTTGATGGATTCGGTGGGACATGCTTTCGCACAAGCCGGTTGCAGCCCGGCTTTCTGACGGTCATAGCAGAACGTACATTTGAAAGCGCGTCCGTCTTTTTGATTGCGCTCGACCACCCCGAACGGACAAGAGACGACACAGAATCCGCAGCCATTGCAAACATCGGGCTGGATGAAAACGCCTCCAAATTCCGTGCGAACTATCGATCCAGTCGGGCAGGCTTCGAGACAACCTGCATTTTCGCAGTGCTTACACACGTCGGAGGAGAAGGTCCAGGAAAATTGTTCTGCGGCATTGCCTCCGAAGCCGGGAATGGGCGGCCTCTCAACGAACTTGACGTGACGCCAAGTGGAAGCCCCAACTGCTCCGGTATTGTCGTAAGAGTAACCGCTCCAATCGAGACCGTCATCAGAGATGCCATTCCACTCCTTGCATGCGACTTCGCACGCTTTGCAGCCGATGCACAGTGTAGAGTCGGTCAGAAATGCGGTCACGCTCATGCAACTCCTCCCAAGAATGCATGCAGTTCTTCGAGCGCACGCGGCCCGCGAGCGCGGCGGCCGGGAAGAACGTTGCAGACTAGAGCCTTGGTTTCCATGATGCGGACGTTCGGCTCTTCACTAATGACAAGCAGATCGTTGACAACGTCGCCCGTGACCTTGCCGCGGTAGCCCCAGTGATAGGGCAATCCCACCTGATGCACAACACGGCCATCCACACGAAGCGGACGAATTCGGGGCGTTACAAGCACCTTTGCCTCAATTAGAGCGCGAGCCGTGATAATCGTGGCCCAGTCGCCGTGTTTCAATCCTGCGTGCCAAGCGAGTTCAGGAGAAACTTCGGTGAACAGCTGCGGCTGCAATTCACTCAAATGCGAAAGCTGCCGGCTCATGCCTCCCGCTGTGTGGTGCTCGGTGAGACGATAAGTTGTCAGCACATAGGGAAAACGGGCGTCGTGCGCCGCGGCATATGGATTATCAGCGCGCTTTTTGCGATCCGCTGCAGGGTTGGTCGATTGAGCGTACAGAGGATTTTCGAACAGAGACTCGAGCGGTTCGTAATGCGTAGGCAGCGGGCCATCCTTTAGTCCGCTTGGAACATAAAGCCAGGCCACCCCATCCGGATGTAAAGTGAACGGGCGCGCCCCGCCAAGAGCATCTGTTCCCTTCCCTTTTCGCAGATCACCCGGGTCATCGGGCAGCATGTCTTTTGTGAAATCAGGATTGTCCAAGCCTGTCCATTCTCTTTTCTGCGCGTCCCACCAGACGAGCTTTTTGCACTCGCTCCACGGTTGCCCATCCGGGCGAGCGGAGGCGCGATTGTAAATAATGCGGCAGTCGTTCGGCCAGGCGAATCCCCAGCCATGACCGAGCACATCCTTTGGGTTGCGTTCCAGAGCCCGGTTTCGATTTTCGTCAGGAAAAACGCCGCAATAAATCCACGCACCACACGCGGTCGAACCGTCATTCTTCAGATCCTGGATGTGAGCTAATTGTTTGCGGTCAGCCACCGTAAAGCCATTAATCTCCTTGAGAACTTCCGAGACTTCAGGCTCTCCAAGGCCAGCTTCGGTTGGATAGTCCCACGTTAAAGCACGCAATCCGTCATTCCGCGGGCGCGCATCTTTCGCAGCCATTTGCTTGAGCCGCCGACCGAGGTGGTAGATGAACCAGGTTTCACTGCGCGCATCGCCGGGAGGGTCCACCGCCTTCTCGCGGTATTGCAACAAACGCTGGGTGTTGGTGAAGGTTCCTTCTTTTTCGGCAGCGCCCGCTGCGGGAAAAAGAAAAATTTCTGTGCCGATGGTTTCGGGAGAAAGTTCGCCCCGTTCGACCTCAGGAGAGTCGTACCAAAAGGAGGCGGTTTCGATCTCGACCATGTCGCGGATGACGAGCCACTTCAACTTCGCGAGAGCTTTCCGTTCGAGACGCCCGTTGGAGGCTCCCACGGCGGGATTCTGGCCCATGACGAAGAGGCCTTCAAGCTTCCCCTCCACCATGTCGAGCCAATATCCGAAGTGGGAATGATCACCAGTGACGCGCGGCAGCCAGTTGAATCCCCAGTCGTTTTCCTTCTTAGCGGCTTCGCCATAGTAGGCTTTCATCAAGCTGATGAAATATTTGTCGAAGCCGTGCCACAGGCCCGTGCGCGCGCGATGCTTCTTGATGTAGCTCTTCAGCTGGAACGAATCCGACTCAAAAAAGGGCATCGGGAGATAGCCTGGCAGAATGTCATAAAGCGTCGGGATGTCCGTCGAGCCTTGGATGGATGCGTGTCCGCGTAGCGCGAGGATCCCGCCGCCCGGCCGACCGATGTTACCAAGCAGCAATTGCAGAATCGCCGCGGTGCGAATGATCTGCACGCCTTTAGAATGTTGCGTCCAGCCTACCGCATAGCAGATTGCGCCGGTTTTCTCGGCTCCAGAGGCCGATGTAAACACCTCGGCTGTTCTTAGGAATACATCCTTCGGAACTCCGCAGTAGCGTTCGACGAACTCGGGAGTGTAGCGAGAGAAATGCCGCTTAAGAACCTGAAAAACGCATCGAGGATGCTGCAGCGTGGGATCGGAATCGAAGATCGCAGCATCTTGTGCTTCGCCGCCGCGGTCTTTGCCGTGCCCGCCACCTTTTTCCGAATGACCCGGCTGAGTCCCTACCTTCTTGCTGGGAGCACTCTCATAAAGCCAGGTTTCAGGATTGTATTTGCGGTTCTCCGCATCCCAACCGGAGAAGAAGCCATCAAGATCTTCGGTGTCGCGGAAATCTTCACGCAGGATGGTTCCGGCATTGGTGTAGTGCACGACATAGTCGCGAAAATATTTATCATTTTCGAGAGCGTAACGAACAAGCCCACCAAGGAAGATGATGTCGGAACCGGCGCGCAGAGGAACCCAGATATCCGCCATTGCGGATGTACGCGTGAAACGCGGATCGACATGTATGATCATCGCGCCTTTTTCGCGAGCTTCCACCACCCACTGAAAACCAACGGGATGGTTCTCGGCCATCGACGATCCCATAATCAGGATCGCGTCAGCGTTTGCTAAATCCTGCTGTGCGGTAGTTGCGCCGCCGCGGCCGAACGAAGTGCCCAGACCGGGCACGGTTGAGCTGTGTCATATACGGGCCTGATTGCTGAGGCAGACCATCCCCAAGCCCGCAGTGAAAAGCTTTTTGATCAGATAGTTTTCTTCATTATCGAGAGTCGCGCCGCCGAGATGGGCCATGGCCGTGGTTTGCATCAAGCACTGGCCATCTTTTTGCTCCTGGAAGGTTCGATTGCGCGTGTCCCACATCCGGGCAGCTACCATATCCATCGCTTCTTCCAGGTCGATTTCTGTCCACTCGCGGGCGTAGGGAGCGCGATATTTCACTTTCTTCAGGCGTCCGGGGTGAGTGTGCAATTCGAAAGTGTCGGCGCCCTTGGGGCAGAGATGTCCACGCGAAATCGGAGATTGCGGATCGCCTTCGATTGAAACCAGCTTTCCTTCTTTGTGAAACACGAGTTGACCACAACCTACGCCACAGTATGGACAGATGGAGCGGGCGACTTCCGCACCTTCATTTTTCGGGCGCAGATTGCGCGTCCGCTCGGTCATCACTTCCAGACCGGTTCCTCTGGCACCCGTTTTGAGCTGCTGAATCAATGGCCACTGAGAGAGAAGGGATTTAAAGCTCATCGGACCTCTTGCGATTCGCGGGAAGAACGAGCCTTGCGGCAGCTTCTATTCTTCATATGCTCTGAGCTCTGCGTCCATCGGGTGTTTCGGGTAAACGCTGTATTTAAGAATTCTGACGCCAGAGCGCAGGTGGCTGATTGTACGTGACTTCGGCGCTTGTCATTAATACAGACATTTCTACACTCTCTTACACGAGATGATGGATACCCACACAATGCTCAGGCTGGCTATAGAAGTAACTGAAGGCTCTTTGGAGGAGGATCATAATGCGACTGAGAGAAAGCGGAGCGAAGAAATGGGCGAGACTCGCCCTGAAAGCCGGACTTCTACTAACTGACTCGAAAATGTGGGCGTCCATCAGCGAACAAATGCGGGATCGGGTGGATGATGCCAGCGACCGAGCAAGAAATAGATACGAAGACACAGCCGAGCGGTTTCAGGATGCTCGCGACGCCTTGCAAGGGCGGAGGGATTGGGTGACGCCGGCATTGAACTTGCTGGGTGGCATCGGGATTGGCATTGGCATCGGAATGCTGCTGGCACCGGTTTCCGGCGAGGAGGCCCGTGCAGTCTTGCGGAATAAAGTAGTCGATATCAAAGACAAGGTGAGCGACATGACTTCGGGTTCCTCCGCGTATCGCTCTAGTTCCATGGGATCAGCCACAGGAACCGATTAACCGGGGTTTGCGACGGCAGCGCTGCGCGGCAATATAATGTGAGAATGCAAATAGGAAGTGGGAGACGTCGTGCTCACGTGTGGCGAGTTGCCGGCCTGGCAGTGTTTCTGCTCTATGCCTGGAACGCTTTTGGGCAAAGTCAGAAAATCACGCCAGACACCCCTAAATCTAAGAATGTTTCAACTTCTAGCGCATCAGAAAACAAGCTGATCGAAAGAGGCGAGTACATCGTCCAAGGGCTCTCGCGCTGCGGACAATGCCACACGCCAAGGAATTTTCAAGGCGAACCAGAGCGGAATCATTTGCTTGAAGGAGCGCCCGTATGGTTGGAACCTGCGAGATCAGTGGAGAACTGGCCTCTGCAGGCACCTCGGATCGCCGGAAATCCTCCGGGCACGGATGCGGAGCTGGTGAAACTGCTGACCACTGGAATCTGGCGGGACGGGCGTCCGCTGCGCGAGCCCATGCCACAATTTCGGATGAGTATGGATGATGCTCAGGCTGTGGTGGCCTACCTCCGCTCGTTAACTCCGCAACAGAGGTGAGCAAATCGCAAGTCTCAACTATTTTGTTGTTCCCTCGGGTGCGAACGACAATTAAGAGCGGATATAAGGAAAACGTTATGAAGGCTCCCTATGTGATCGGGCGCATGATTTTCGGCGGCTTTTTTCTGAAGAGCGGGATCGATCACATTCGCCATAAGAAACACATGGCGAAGTATGCCCAAGCCAAGGGCGTCCCCAAACCGGAGATTGCAGTCGTTTTGTCCGGAGTGCCGCTGATCATTGGGGGCGCCAGTTTGCTACTGGGAGTGAAACCAAGATTGGGCGCGATCGCCGTTCTGGGATTCCTCGCGGGAGTCTCTCCGATCATGCATGACTTCTGGCAGAACGAGGATCCGAACGAACGCCAAACAAACATGATCAATTTTGCAAAAAACATTGCATTAGCTGGCGGAGCGCTGGCCATGCTCGGAGTAGAAGATCAGCGCAGGCCGGCTCTGTGGATTATGGAACCAACGTTCGGGGAGCAACTGCGAGAAATTGGCAAGCGCATCGCCGCCTAGTTGCCGGCATGGGCAACGTTTTGCGAATTGAAATTTGCGGCTTAGTGCGAGGCTGTCCAACCGAGTTACTACGCTTTGGAAGCTTCTCCAAACCATGCCCCTAGCGGCTGCAGCGGTTCGACGTGATCGCAGATGATCTTGGCGGCGCCGAGGATGGGGATCGCGAGAACCAGCCCGACAGCACCCCAAATCCAGGCCCAGAACAGAAGCGATAGGCTGACGACAAGGGCATTCAATTGCAGTCTCTGACCCACAAATTTAGGGTAGAAGACGTTCATAGTTAACAGATGCAAGCCCACAACCACGACGAGTATTGCTATGAGTCCAGCTTGCCTGAGAACTCCCAGACCGGCCGCTAGCGGGGGCAATAGTGCCAGGACGACGCCGAGATAAGGAATCAGGCTGACGAAACCGCTGATGGCGCCAATGAAATAAAAATACCTGATTCCCAAAATCCAGAAAACGATCAGCAAGACCGTCGTATTCAAAATCCCTAACATCAGGTTTGCGACGATGTAAGTACGGATCATGCTGGAGATGCTGCCGACTGTTTTGTGCGCGAGCAGCCGATGTTCCTTGGGGAAAAAACGCACCGTAGACACGTGCAGATGGTCTTTTTGAACGAGCATGAAATAAACGATAAAAGGCACGAAGCCGATCGCCATGAGCGTGTCGAGGATAGTTGAACTATTTTCAGTGACCATCCTGGTGATTCCCGCAGGTCCTTCGAGCCGCACGGGGATGGGTTGCTGCATTGCAGGCTTCTGAGGCGTTAGGACCGAGATCGCCTGACCCTCGATCCTGCTGGCGCGTGCACTAACCTTCCCAATGGATTGCCGAAGTGAAGCGGAGTAATTAGGCAGCTGATCGACAAAAGCAGAAGCAGAATTGTATGAGAAATAGCAGATGCCACCACTCAAAAGCAGCGCAAGAGTGATCACGATGAGCGAACCAGCCCAGCGCGGAACGCGTATGCGCGCCAGCCACTTCACCGGGGGTTCCAGAACGTACGCGATCAGAATCGAGCAAAAGGTGGTGAGCAGAACCAGTTTCAGCAGATAGATGAGTCCGATGATCGCGATACAAGCGACGACGATTTGCGCAATCGTGCCAGCCTTAATGGACGATTGCAGGATTTCCGCTTCCTCCGCCACTTGCGCAATGGCTGGTTGTAGATCTGTCACCTCAGTGGTTTGCGTCGCGTTCGGTTGCGCCACATTCGAGTCCTCGGTTTCGCACAGTTCCGCTTAAGCTGATTCTGCGATGCACTGCCAAGGTCAATCCATAGGGGCGTTCCGTTATCCGCGAACGGGGCTCACCTGAGTATGGCGATCGGACACATCTTGAAAGAAGCATGAAAATTCATTTAGCCGCCAGCGGTACTCACTCATCGAATCACTGTACGCTTTCTCTGTGGGCCGTAATCTACAGGGCACGCCCTTACGTTTTCAGGTTCGAACCCACTCACCAAGCAAACATTTGTCAGCCGACTACTTCTGGGCTTAGCCTAATCAGAGGAGTTTTTCTATGAGTACGATTGAAGCCAGCATTCCAGCCGAAGTTGCCGAGATCACACCTTACGCTCCCACCCGGTCGACTGTACAAGGCCAACCGCTTAGTGCAGAGGACCTGCGCAAAATCGAAATTTACTGGAGGGCTTGCAATTATCTCAGCCTGGGAATGATCTACCTCAGGGACAATCCATTACTCATCGAGCCTCTGCAACCGGAACATATCAAGAACCGGCTACTGGGGCACTGGGGATCCAGCCCTGGATTGTCGTTCATTTACGTGCATCTCAACCGGCTGATCAAGAAATACGACCTCGACATGATCTTCCTAGCCGGGCCGGGACATGGAGCACCGGGGGTATTAGGGCCTACGTATCTGGAGGGTACATATTCGGAAATTTATCCGGAGAAAAGTCAGGATGTGGAAGGGCTGCGCGAATTCTTCAAGCAGTTCTCGTTTCCCGGCGGGATTGGTAGTCATTGCACGCCGGAGACACCGGGATCGATTCATGAGGGCGGTGAGTTGGGCTATTCGCTTTCACACGCGTGTGGCGCGGCTTTCGACAATCCTGAGCTGATCGTAGCTGCCGTTGTCGGGGATGGCGAATCGGAGACTGGACCACTGGCCACTTCGTGGCACATTAACAAATTCCTAAACCCCGCTCGTGACGGAGCAGTGCTGCCGATTCTTCACCTGAATGGATACAAGATCGACAATCCGACGCTTCCGGCGCGGATCACGCACGAAGAGCTCGAAAACTTATTCCGTGGTTACGGGTGGACTCCTTATTTCGTCGAAGGCTCTGAAGTGAACTCAATGCATCAGGCGATGGCCGCCACGGTGGAACACTGCATTACGGAAATCCGCGAGTATCAGCAAGCCGCGCGCAAGGGAGGTCCGCCGCACCGCCCGCGTTGGCCAATGATCATCTTGCGCTCTCCGAAAGGCTGGACAGCACCGCGCGAGGTAGAGGGACATTTTCTCGAGGGCTTCTGGCGGGCACATCAGGTACCAATGCCAAATGTTAAGAAGGATCCGGAACAACTTCGTCTCTTAGAAACGTGGATGCGATCGATGAAGGCGGAAACATTTTTCAACGAACACGAAAAACTCGCCCCAGTTTTCATAGAACTGTCGCCAGTCGGCGATCGACGGATGAGTGCGAATCCTCATGCGAATGGAGGATTGCTGAAGAAAGCGCTTCGTCTTCCGGAATTCCGAGATTACACAACGAAAGTAGACCGGCCGGGACGGACTCAAGCGGAGAACACACGGCCTCTGGGAGTTTTCCTCGGCGATGTGATGAAATTGAACGATAACAATTTCCGCGTATTTGGGCCTGATGAAACCAGTTCGAACAAATTGGACCCGATTTACAAAGTAACCAAGAAGTTCTGGATCGAGGAGCGTTTCCCCGAAGATGAAGATGGAGGCAATCTCGCCCCGGACGGGCGCGTGGTGGAGATGCTGAGCGAGCACACGTTAGAAGGCATGCTCGAGGGCTATCTTTTGACTGGGCGCCACGGATTCTTCTCGACTTACGAGTCATTTGTCCACATCATCGACTCGATGTTCAATCAGTACGCGAAATGGCTGGAGATGAGCCGACAAGTGTCGTGGCGGCAAGGGCTGGCTTCACTGAATCTTCTGATTACTTCGACGGTATGGCGGCAGGATCATAACGGCTTCACGCATCAAGATCCGGGATTTCTGGATGTAGTAGTGAACAAGAGCGCCAATGTTACCCGCATTTACATGCCACCGGACATCAACTGCCTGCTCTCGGTCGCCGATCACTGCTTGCGCAGCGAGAATTATGTGAATGTCATTGTGTGCGACAAACAGAAGCATCTGCAATATCTCGACATGAACGCTGCAATCGTGCACTGCACGAAGGGAATTGGAATCTGGGACTGGGCGAGCAACGACGATGGCGGCGAGCCGGATGTGGTGATGGCTTCGGCCGGGGACATTCCCACGCAAGAAGCTCTGGCTGCAAATGCAATGTTGCGGAAGGAATTTCCCGAACTCAGGATCCGCTTCATCAACGTAGTCGATCTTTTCAAACTACAACCCACGAGTGAACATCCGCACGGACTTTCTGACCGAGATTTCGATTCCCTCTTTACCATCGACAAACCAGTGATGTTCAATTTCCACGGCTATCCACAACTGATTCACCGTCTGGCCTACCGGCGCACGAATCACAACAACATCCATGTCCGGGGATATAAGGAAAAAGGCAGCATCAATACGCCGCTCGAGCTAGCGATTGAAAACAACATCGACCGATTCAGCCTGGCGATGGATGTCGTTGACCGGGTGCCGAAGCTACAAAGAATTGGCGGCCATGCGAAGGAACGGTTTCTCAATCAGCAGATCGAGTGCCGGAATTATGCGCATCAGTACGGTATTGATAAGCCGGACGCGGCAGAATGGACGTGGCCATACTAATTCGCCTTAATAAGGTCTATGACGGATGCGGCTCCCCTTGGATAACGCGCACGGTATCGCGAGCAATAAGAAGCTCTTCATCGGTTGGGATGGCATAAGCAAGCAACTTTGAATCGTCGGTGGAGATCTGCCCTTCACAGGCAACGGTTTGCTCGTTTCTACCAGAGTCGAGCCGTAAGCCCGCCCATTCCATATCCGCGCAAATGCGCGCTCGTACCTCAGGCGAGTTTTCGCCAATTCCTCCGGTAAATACAATCGCGTCAGCTCCGCCCATTGCGGCAAGATAGCTGCCGATATACTTGCGCGCGCGGTAGCAGAAGATTTCGATCGCAAGGCGGACACGGCGATCGTCGTGCTCTTTGAGTTCTGCCTGCAGCTCACGCATATCGTTGGTGAGTCCGGAAATTCCCAGCAGGCCTGATTGTGTATTGAGTAGAGTGTCGACCTCCGAAGCAGAAAGCCCTTCTTTTCTTTCGATAAAGCTGACGGCAGCCGGATCGAGATCACCGGAACGAGTGCCCATGACCAGACCTTCGAGCGGAGTCAAGCCCATAGATGTGTCGACGGATGATCCACCTTTGATGGCGGCTGCGGAGCATCCATTCCCTAAGTGTAGCGTGATGATATTCGTCTGCTTCCGGGTAAGTCCGCGAATCGCGCGATAGCGAAATGCAACGTAGCGGTGCGAAGTGCCGTGAAATCCATAACGCCGAATGCGATGCCGCCGATAGAGATGATATGGAATCGCATACAGGCAAGCTTCTTCGGGGATGGAAGAGTGAAAAGCGGTATCGAAGACCGCAACCTGAGGAACGTCCTTGCCGAGCAGTTCTTTCGCAGCGAAAATGCATTTGATGTTGTTGGGATTGTGTAGAGGGGCGAGGTCGATACAGTCCTCAATGCCTTTGAGGACCTGATCGTCTATCAGTGCCGATTCCTTGAAGCGCTCACCGCCATGCACGACGCGGTGGCCGACCGAGTGGATATCAGTCGTGCTTTTAATTTCGGGGATTCCGGACTTTTCAGAGGCAATGTAACGAATAAGATGATCCAGAGTAGCCGAGATGTCTCGGGCTGAAGCCGTAAATGTACGGGCGTCTTCTTTGCGATACCTGATGCGAATGATCGCCTCGCCTCCGATGCCGTCGACCACGCCGCGGCAGATGCGTTCATCGGTGTTTTGCTCGATGCGGTCCAGATCCGTCGCAATAATCTGAAACTTAAGGCTTGAGCTGCCGGCATTGAGAACAAGAACGTTCATCGCGTCTTTCCTCGCACTAGAAGCCAAAGATAAACTCTGACCGGTGTGCGCGGCAAACGGTGTGTTTCCGAAACCGGCAAACTGGCGCGCTGATTCAGTAGGCGTTCTTACTGTTAAAGATGCGCAAGATTGTCATCGTCATAATCTGAAGATCAAAGGTAAGGCTCCAGTTGCGCAGATAATAAAGATCGTACTCCACGCGTTTCGCGATGGAAGTATCGCCACGCCATCCGTTCACTTGCGCCCATCCGGTGATGCCGACTTTGAACATGTGGCGTGAGTTGTATTGTTCTACGCGAAGCAGATGGCGCTCTACAAAGGCAGCGGAAGAGTTCGGACTTTGGAGCTTGGAACACTTATACGCGCCTGCCAGAAAAAGCCGCCGCCTGCGTGTCGGGCTGAATGGCCGCATTTTTCGCATGCTAAAGTTTCGGACCAATCCCGAGACGCAACGCCGGAGTACGAAACTACCTTACGTTTATCCGACGCATACGACCGAACGAGCAATCAGGTTCTGACCGTTCTCGGGCGGAATTCTTATGGAACGGATTCGTCGGCGGGAATGGCATCCATGCTCAGATTCGGCGCATCGCCTTCACGCAAATGAACTGATTCCCCACGGTCGTCGAAGCGTTCAAGAAATGCCGGATCCGACAAGGAATTCCGTTCGACCACCTGAAAGGCAAGAATCTTGTAATCTCCGGGCACGATACCTTTGATTGAAAATCGTCCGGAGGAGTCGGTTATCGCACGCTTCGAAAAACGCGTCTGGTTGCGCCGGTTGCCCTGTGGAGTTAATACAACCCACGCCCCTGCTGCGGGCATGTCATCAATCAGCACGGAACCAGTCACTTGCGGAGCATCGGGAGACAGCGTGAGATCAAGCGTTGGTGGCGATTGGCTGTTCGAAATCGAAATACCATCTTCAATAAAATCCGCCGTCGAGTTGGATTTCAGAAAATAGCCCTCTGGGAGCGGACTAATCTCGACTAAATACTTGCCTTCAGGGACATCGTTAAAAGTGAACGAACCGTCCGCCATGAGGTTTACGTTGTCAACCGATGGCATGAGCGTAGTTACGGATGCGTTGCCCTGTGGCGACAAGGCCGCGGTCAGGTGTGTAAAGTCGACGGTTGCGCTCTCGTTCACTTGAATTCGGCCGGATACCTGAACACCCGTGCCAATTCTCAAGTCAGCATTGTGAATGGAAGTGGTCCCAACGTGCAGAGAACGCTGTCCCCAGAGTGCTTTGCCCGTCGAATTCGCCGGCTCAACAAGGCCAACCAGCGTGTAATCTCCAGACGTGACGCCTTGTAGTCGGAAGTTGCCCCGTGCGTCTGTGACTGCATCACGCCGGAAGGATCCCGGCTGACTACTGATGAGAGACACCTGCACGGGCGTTGAACCCGGTTTGGGTCCCACTGAGAGAACGCGTCCCGTGACAGTAACGGCGTGCACCGCCGTCAAGGTGATGTCTACGCCCGCAGCATCAGATCCCGGATGCACGGTTAGCGCAGTTGCGCTCGCTACGTCCAGCGCGTTGGGATAGTAAGTTGGGGCGAAGACCTCTTTCGGAACACTCTTTGGATCGCCTGATTTCGGCGATGGAACTGCGTGCAGATAGTACTCGCCGGAGGGCAAGTTGCTGATGCGGTAGTCACCACCTGCTCCAGTGGAAACCGGCTCTCCCACTCCTCGAAGCTGTTTGCCGCTGTCCGCTTGAAAATAACGAAGGACTTCAACCGAGACTCCGGCTAGAGGCTTACCATCAATGCTTTTAATGTGCCCTGAGATCGCGGCCCCCGGCGTCAATTCAATGGTGAGATCGTTGATATGCTGGCCGGCAGTTAACATGATCCATCTGCTGCTCGTTCCCGTAATGCGGTGGCTGACATAGCCTTCGCGGCTGGCGAAGATGAAATAACGCCCCTCCGGAAGCGCGTCCATCACGAAATGGCCTCCGCTGTCGCTGGTAGCTGAACCTATGTGAGGGCCTGAGTATCCGGGCCAGAGATTTCGGGCACGAATTTCGACGGAAGCCACAGGCTGCTTCGTCACCGCGTCAATCACTGTCCCTGAAATTGAACCCGAAGGCTGAGCTTCTTGAGCGTTCAAAACCAAGGGCACTAAGAGTACGCACGCCCAGCAAACTATGACAATCCGAAGAGGCCTCATTCTGCTTCCATCTCACTCTGTCATTTCTCTGGGTTCGATCTGGCTGCACAAAATTCAGAATTTCAAGAGCCATTGAGTAGTTTAGTCGACTTGCCTGGGCTGAGAATTACCTTGTCTGCGAAATGGGAGGTAGAGATAACGAGAGGGTTGACATAACAATACATTCCCTTCGGCCATATGGGGCCGGGCGCGGCCGTCTGGAGTTTTGTTCGTATTTCGTAACGCAAAACGCAATCTGGCGAATTTCCCGGAATCCTCAGTCAAAATGCAAGCAACCTGAGGGGGGAGAGGAGTGGAACCGGACGAGTGCCCGAACTGCGGCGGCACGGGCTATGTCGCCAAGCCTGTGGACTTGAATGGCAAGTCCGATGGGGTTGCGTTCATCCATTTGAAATGCCCCGCATGTAAGGGCTCTGGCCGGAAGCTCTTGATCCCACCCGCAACCGCAGGCTGACCGCACGGCCTGTGGTGCTTGCGAAACGCACGGCACCGGACTGTCATGCTTCCCGTCCTAAGAGCTGACAGCCCGGTACGGGCGTCGGAGTGAACCTTCTCAATTCCTTCGGAAGACCTTCTAGGCGATGCCAGCGGCTCTGGCTTTTGTGCCTCGGCGGGTAGCGGCGACTTCAACGCGATTTCTTCCATTGGCTTTCGCGCGATATAAAGCCTGATCGGCGGCTCTTAAGATCTCTTCGGGGTCGGCGCCTCGAGCGGAACTGGCAACCCCCATGCTAACGGTCACGGAAGACGGAGCCTTCGCCTGACTTGAGGCTAGCTTACGAATGGCTTGGCCCTTGCGAGAACGGCTTGATGTTTGCTGATTGCGACGATCCGGTCCACGAGGCACATGACGGCGGTCTTCTCCTCGCAGGCGGAATTCCGAGGCTTCGACACTCCTCCGCAATTGCTGCAAATGGTCTACGACCTCTTCTGTTCCTTTTCCCGGAAACAGAATCATGAATTCCTCGCCGCCGCAGCGATACGCCTCCCCTCCACCAGTAACGTGCGACAAGTTTGTCGCGACCAGGCGCAGCACTTGGTCGCCAATATCATGGCCGTAAGTATCGTTGAATCGCTTGAAGTGGTCGATATCCACGACTGCTATGCAGTAGGTTTCAGGAAGACGGAGCAGCGCGTCATTGAAGGCGCGGCGTGAAGGCAGCGAGGTCAGTTCGTCATGATAAGCGAGCAAATAGGAATTCTCGACCACCGCCGTGGCAAGAATCACTGCCGCCGAGAGGGAGTAGAGCGCGGAAGCGCGCGCATTGCCTGCATATCGTAATGAGAAGAAGAAAGCCACCAAAGACCAGAAGAGTGCATAATCCGCAGGTTTGCGCCGAAGTAAAGAGCTCAGCAGCAGGATCGTGCCGATCAGAAAAAAGGCGAACGATGCGTGATCTGGCAGTGAGATGACAGCAGGAAGATGATGCGAATGAGACGCACGCACTCCCGAACTGCTCTGCGAAAGCACTGCCAAAATGACCGCCTGTACGAACAGAAAAACTCCGACTGGGGCGATGCTGCTTACGGTGAGACCGCGTTCATGCATCACCGCGATAAGCAAGAAATCCAGAGGGACGAGAACCGCTACGGATTGCAGGCCGATCCAACCCAAAAATCCAGGAGAAAGCTCGTGAATGAAAATCCCTACCGCTTGCCGTGCCAGAAAGATGACCACCACTGCAAGGAATACTCGGCTGGAAGAGAATCTCCAGGCCAGCAGCAATCCCCCGATCACGGCGCAGTAATCCAGGAACACTAACGCCGGCGGTGTGAGCGTGGGCCAGCCCGTATTGGCAAGCACGGCTGCGCTGAAAAACAGAATGCCACCCGGCAACAGTAACGATCCAAGGGTGTTTTTAGTCCAGCGCGGCAATGAGTCGCTCCGGGCATGGAAGCCCGGTCCGATTATCGCCGGTCCCCGCCGACGGTGGAATTGGCCGGTAAGGTTCTCTACCGCCGGCGATCCGATTTGAAATCCAATACCGTTTCTGCACCCACATACCTTTGTATGTGCATGGTTTCTGCTGCGTTTGAGTGAGTTCTAACTAGACTGGACTGTTGAATTAAGGGCGGTTCACGATTATGCGAATTCTTCTTGCGGAAGATGATGAGGCTCTAGCCAAATTTGTTCGTCAAGGCCTAGAAAGTGAGAACTACTCCGTCGAACAGGTACCCGATGGCGAACAGGCTCGCCAATTAGCTACAGAATCGGAATACGACATTGTAATTTTAGACTTAAACCTACCGAGGCTCGATGGAGTATCGGTTCTGCGCCATCTACGGTCGAAAAAACCGACGCTCCCGGTGCTGGTGTTGACGCAGCGCAATCGCGTCGAAGACCGGGTGCAGTGTCTGGATACAGGCGCTGACGATTACCTCGCCAAACCATTCTCCTTCAGTGAACTGTCCGCACGGTTGCGGGCTCTTCTGCGGCGCAGTCATCTGCCGTCAGAATCGATACTGCAGGTAGCCGATCTCAAGCTTGACCGGGTGGAGCGCCGGGTGGAGCGTGCTGGTCAGAGAATCGAACTCACGACCAAGGAATTCGCGCTTCTCGAATACCTGATGCGCAATGCGGGCCGGAGGGTCACGCGCTCTATGATCATCGAGCACGTGTGGAATCTGACCTTCGATACCACCACGAATGTAGTCGACGTATACATCAACTATCTGCGGCGCAAGATCGATGACGGGCACCCCATCAAGCTGATTCATACAGCGCGCGGTGTTGGTTATGAGCTCAGCGGTCCTTCTGCGAATCAACAACCACAGGCTACGGACCCAACAGTCCTTGAGGAAACCTCTGAGGTCAAGCGGTGAGGAGCACAAGAACTCAGCTTTCTCCTTCGCAGGGTTCTCAGTCCGACCCCCAGAGCCCCATGCGTCAACTACTGCACGCTCTCAATCAGCCGCTGACCGGTTTGCAGTGTGCCTTAGAGCTGGCGGTAACCCGTCCAAGAAAGCAAGAAGAGATTCTCCGCACATTGCGCGAGGGATTGGAACTCACTGCCAGAATGCGACTGCTGGCCGAAGCCCTACGCGAACTTTCCGATGTCTCATGGTTCGGAGCAAACGAGGGCGCACGGCCCGTGGATCTGGACAATTTGCTCCGGTCCACGATTAGTGAATTGGCGCCCGTTGCCGAAGTCAAACAGCTGCAGTTCGAATTCGAGTGCGAGACGGCGCTGACGATCGTCGCCAATCCGGACCAGCTCAGTCGAGTTCTGTTTCGCCTCCTGGACTCGGTCGTGGCCTTGGCCAAGGAAGGCACTACGATAAGAGTTTCAGCTCCTGCCGACCGTCATGATTCTGTGGCGATTTGCTGGAAACGGGCGGACGCTTCGTATAATGCACCCCTCCCGAGAGCCGAGGTTGGGGTACTAATTGCGCAGGCAGGCTGGCAACAAGCCGGCGGGCAATGGACGGATTCGCAGGAAGACGACACGCGGGTGTGCACATTGACTATGTGCTGATCCGTGGCTCAATTCTCAGTCAGTGCCATTAGGGAGTTTGACATGAATACCGGCCATGCATTGCCGTTCTATCCCGCATCGGGTGCGGCGCTGATCGCCAGTCCCAACAGCGAACTCCGGCAGCAACTGCTGCATCGCTTGAATGGCCGTTGCCGTCCTGTGCAACACGCTACCGGCGGCGCGGATGCACTGGCGAAACTCGAGCATGGCGACTGGCAGGTTCTTTTTCTCGACCGCAGCCTTCCCGATCTCGACGCGGAAGAGGTCAAGGCGATCATTGCGCAGCGTTTTCCGGCAACCCGAGTGGTGCTGCTGGATTCGGATTCGGCGACGGATGAATTTACACCCCAGGAAACCGAGCATCGAATACAGGCCATCAGCAATCCTCAAGCCGACGCAGCCTTGAACGAAAACCATGTCGTAGAGCCTTTGCCTGGCATGATTGGTACCAGCCGGTCGATGCAGCGTGTTTATCAGATGGTTCGACTGGTGGCATCGCGGCCCACCACAGTATTGATCGCAGGAGCTACCGGAACCGGAAAGGAATTAGTCGCTCGAGCGATTCACGCGCTCAGTCCACGGGCCGCAAAGCCAATGGTGGTGGTGAACTGTGCGGCCATCCCCGAAACCTTGCTCGAGTCAGAATTATTTGGATATACGCGCGGGGCTTTTACCGGAGCGGTGCAATCTCAGGTGGGCAGGATTCCAGCCGCACACGGTGGAACCCTCTTTCTCGATG
The DNA here is from genome assembly GCA_035523795.1 of Verrucomicrobiia bacterium. Classification (GTDB taxonomy): domain Bacteria; phylum Acidobacteriota; class Terriglobia; order Terriglobales; family Acidobacteriaceae; genus Sulfotelmatobacter. The sequence goes on from DATKQB010000015.1 coordinate 38,413, forward strand.
AAGTCAGCGAATTGCCTTTAGGGATGCAAGCCAAGTTGCTGCGCTTTCTGGAGCAGAAGGAAGTTCAGCGCCTGGGCACTTCGGAAGTCTCGCGAGTAGATGTGCGGGTGGTTGCCGCCAGCAATGTCGATCTTGCCGGACGCGCTCAAAAACGCGAGTTCCGTCAGGACCTTTTCTACCGGCTTTCGGCCTTTCCCGTCGAGCTTCCGACATTGGCAGAAAGGCGCTCAGACATCATTCCGCTGGCAGAACATTTCCTTGCCTGCATGGCGGCTGCGATGCAGCTGGCAACGCCCCGGTTGAGCGAGGGGGCCTTGCGCATGTTGCACGACTATTCGTGGCCCGGCAATGTGCGGGAACTGCAGCACGTCATGGAGCGCGCCTCGATTCTGGTGGAGAATGCTGATACGGTTCTGTCAGAACATTTATTCTTTGCCTCCTCTCAAAACAAGAATTGTTCCTCTCTAACGTAATCACACGAGCCGCCGATTCATTCGGCCACTCTCCCTAAGAAACATTTCAGACAGTGCCACACCGCTCTGGCACCAGCCGTGCAAATCTTGCCTATGGGTATGAGTTCCTTGCCTAACCCAACTCGGGATCTCACCGCGGCTGCGGCCAGATCCGGGATCCTCTTGGCGACAGCCGGTGCTGCGAATGATCCGAGCCTCGCTCCGGGACAGGACCAGCAATTTCTGCTGCGGGCATTTCGTTCCTTCTCCCAGGCCGCCCAGTCACTCGAACATTCTTATGGCGTCCTGCATGGCGAAGTCGAACGTCTCCGCCGGGAACTGGAAAAAAGCAATTCAGATTTGGCCCTCAGCCTGGAAGAGAACCGCAATATGCGGCAACACCTCGATTGCATTCTCGAAGGACTGCCGTGCGGGGTCCTGGTCGTGGCCGAAGACGGAACGATCCTCCGGGCAAATCCGGCGGCCAATCGCCTGCTGCATAGGGCGGCGCATTCGGGGGAAATTTCGAAGACTGTTTCGACGCTCGATAACAGCTTTCAAGAACTCCTCGCACGAAGCCGCCACCACGAGCGCGAAGAAGAGATCCGCATCGCTGGAGGCGAGGACGAAGTATTGTGGCTGACGGCACGACATGCCTCAATTGCGGGTGACGAATCCGTCTACATCCTGCGGGATGTGAGTGAACACCGGCATCTGGAAGCAGCTCAGGAGAAGCTTCGGCGCGCTCGAGACCTGGCGGAAATCTCCACGGTTCTCGCCCATGAGATCCGCAACCCCTTGGCCAGCCTGGAACTTTTTGCCGGGCTTCTGGCGGAATCCCGGCTTGACGCGGAATCCCGCGCCTCGGTCGAGCACATTCAGGCGGGCCTGCGGACCCTGGCGGCCACGGTCAACAACGTTTTGCATTTTCACGGCGGTCCAGAACTACAGTGCACACGGCTGGATATGGGCCAATTGTTGGAGTGGGCGCGGGATTTTTTCTCGCCTCTGGCCCGGCAGTCATCCGTGGTATTCAGTTTGCAAAATGATGTGGGAGGCGTGTTGCTGTGGGCGGATCGCCATCGTCTCGAACAGGTACTGCTGAATCTGCTTCTCAACGCCGTGCGCGCCATGCCTCAGGGCGGCTGGGTGGAGCTCGCTGGCCACAGGAATCAGGAACGAAATGGCGTCATTCTGAGAGTAGCTGACACCGGGCCGGGCATCCCGGCCAGGCTTCTGCCGAAGCTGTTTCAGCCGGGATCCACCACTGAGAGCGACAGTCCGGGGCTTGGTCTCTCCGTATGCCGCAAGATCGTTGAACAGCATGGTGGAACCATCGCCGCAGGTACACGTCCGGGAGCGGGGGCGATCTTTACCGTCACGCTCCCGCTTGCCGCCAAGACGGACGAAGCCGCGACGAACGCGGAAAATAGCGACGAAAGAGAACAAGAGAAGGCAATATGAACCGAGTTCTCCTCGTGGACGATGATCCGGGAATGCGCGCGGCGCTCGAGGCTCGCTTTCTACGCCGTGGGTGGCGGCCGGAGACGGCGGTCTCGGCCGCGGACGGTCTGGAGAAATTCCGCTGCGGCCTGCATCCCTTGATCGTCACTGATGTGCGCATGCCGGGCGAAAATGGTCTTTTTCTCATGCGCCAGGCGCGCAAGCTGGCTCCGCAAACGGGAGTGATTCTGCTTACCGCGTTCGCCAGCGTGCCAGAAGCAGTGACCGCCGTCAAGGATGGCGCCTGTGATTATCTGGTGAAGCCTGTCTCGTTTGAGCAGTTGGAGCAAACGGCGCAACGCATCCTCGCGCAGCATCACCTGCCAGATTCTGTGGGAACCGATTCTGCGGGAAAGGAATGCGGCAAACAAGATTGTGCGGAACTGGTCGGGCAATCGCCCCCGTGGTTGCGCGCGCTCGCTCGTGCCCGCCAAGCGGCAGCGAGCGATGCCGACGTCTTGATAGAAGCTGAAAGTGGCACTGGCAAGGAACTGGTGGCCCGGCTGATCCATCGCCTCAGTTCCCGATGTGATCGTCCTTTCGTTGCGGTGAACTGCGCTGCTTTCCCCGAATCCTTGCTCGAAAGTGAGCTTTTCGGTTACGCCAAGGGAGCATTCACCGGCGCCGTCGCGGTGAAGCCCGGCAAATTTGAACTGGCGCATGGCGGCTCCTTGTTGCTCGATGAAATCGGCGAGATGCCGCTGACCCTGCAGCCGAAGCTGCTGCGGGTTCTGCAGGAACGAGAGTTTGACCGCCTCGGCGATACCCGGCCGCAACGGGTGAATCTGCGGATTATCGCCACCACCAACTGCGCCTTGGGCCAGATGGTGCACGCGGGCAGGTTCCGCGCCGATCTTTATTACCGTTTGAATGTGATTTCTTTAGCCCTTCCCCCATTACGTGAGCGCCGCGAAGATATTCGGCCGCTCGCGCAGTACTTCGTCCGCCGCTTCATGCCGGCGGACAAAGAGCTCCGCCTTTCGGAGGCGCTTCTGATCCGCATTGAGAATCACTCCTGGCCGGGGAACGTGCGGGAACTGGCAAATTGCATGCGCCGTGCCGTAGCCCTGGCCACTGGTCCGGAGATTTCTCCGGATGCACTGGAGGACTCATTATGCCAGCCGCTTTGCACAGCTCCCGCGGACTTGAGGTGGCTGCGGCCCGGCGTGTCTCTGGAAGACATGGAACGCAAGCTGGTGGAGATCACGCTCGAAGCCACCGGCGGCAATCGCTCGCGGGCGGCGGAGCTGCTTGGGGTGAGCCTTCGCACCGTGCGCAACAAGATCCGCAGCTACGGGCTGCCGAGCTGGAACGGCTATGCCCACGATTGAAGATGCGTGAAAAAACCGGCAATAGTGAGCGGAGGCAAACATGGCCAACAAAATGATCGACAGCACGATGACGGAAGCGCTGAGCCGTTTTCTCGACGTAGACGTAGCCCGCTACAAGCTGATTACGACGAACCTGGCCAACATCGACACTCCCGGCTACCAGACGCGCGATCTGGACTTCCGCGCCGAACTCGAGCGCGCCGCAGCAGCAGAGGGGCGCGCAGCTGCCGAGGCAGAAAATGAGCAGATAGGCGCAAGCCTGATGCCCGCCTCCTTTTCACCGGTCGCGAAACCGGTCCACGGGCTGCTGAGGCGTCCCGACGGGAACAATGTCAGCGTCGAGCGGGAAAGCCTGCTGCTGGCCGAAACCCAGATGAAATACAACCTGGGCACGCAGTTGTTGAAGGATCAGTTTCATCTGATTTCGACCGCGATCAACTCTGGAGGAACATCGTCATGAACCTGTTCGGCATGCTCGAAGTCAGCGGCTCGGCACTCTCGGCAGAACGGTGGCGGGCTGAAGTGGTTTCCGCCAACATGGCCAATGCCGAAACCACGCACACTGCGCAAGGCGGCGCTTATCGGCGGCAACTATTGGTATTTCGCGCCCAGCCCATGCCGCGCTTTCCCCTGCTGCTGACGAGCCTGCGCACGGAAAATCAAGCGGGCGTCCGGGTGGAGCGCGTGGTGGATGACGCGTCTCCTTTGCCCAGGCGTTATGAACCGGGCCATCCCGATGCCGACAGCTCCGGCTACGTCACTTATCCCAATGTCAACCCGGTGATGGAGATGACGGACTTGCTCAGTGCCGTGCGAGCGTATCAGCTGAACGCCGCCGCCGTTCAGGCGGCCAAGAACATGATCCAGCAATCGTTGCAGATTCTGAGCTGACGATTCGCCAGGTGAGGAGAGCCCGCCATGAACCCGATCTCTTCTTTACGCATCCTGCCGGCCGACGTTGACGCAACCACCCTGCCCGCTCCGGGCGACGCGGAAACGGGGTTTCGCGATGTTCTGCACAGCGCCATCGAGGACATCGAGCAACTGCAGAGTCAGGCCGAAACCAAAGTAGCCGGGGTGCTATCCGGAAACGGCACCGACGTGCACAGTGCGATGATCGCGGTGGAAAAAGCCGATTTGAGTTTCCAACTGATGATGCAGGTGAGAAACAAAATCGTCTCCGCTTACGAGGAGATTTCGCGCATGCAATTCTGAACTGTGCTCGAACTGATCCGCTATGGCCGAAACTCCCCGATCCGCCAACGATGTTCTGGAACGGCTCAGCCAGTTTTTTCGTGGCCTGACGCTCCAGCAGCGTCTGCTGCTGGCATCTGGTGCGGCCATGGTCGGCGCGATTCTATGGATCTTCGTGGCTCTTCTGGGACAGCCTAAATTCGTCACTTTGTATTCCGGCCTTCGCTCGGAAGAGGCGCAGAATCTCGCCAGCCGCCTGGCCGCGAAAAACATTCCCCACCAGATTTCCGCCGACGGTGGAAGCCTGCTGGTGCCGGAAGACAAGTTAGACGCCAGCCGCCTGGAAACCGCCGCCGCCGGCTTGCCGCGCAGCGCACGTCTCGGATTTGAACTCTTCGATACGCCGAACTGGGCCGGGTCGGACTTCACCGAGAAAGTGAATTATCAGCGGGCGTTGGAGGGAGAACTCGAACGCACGCTGGCCACCTTGAGCGAGGTCCAGGCAGTTCGCGTCCACCTGGTCATGCCGCAGGAATCGTTGTTCACCGAACAACAACACGACGCCAAAGCCGCCGTCATTGTAAAGACACGAGGCGGGCAACTTTCCGAGCCCGCGCAGCGGGCCATTCAGCAACTGGTGGCCAGCGCGGTTGACCGCTTGCATCCGGAAAATGTCACGGTAGTCGATGCCGACAGCAATACTCCGCTGCTCGACAATCGCGAGGGCATGAATGGACACGCTTACGGCCTCGACGAAGAACTCGCCAAGACATTGGTCAGCACGCTTGAACCAATCGTCGGCGCCGATCATGTCCGCGCCAGCGTGCATGTCGAATACGAACTCGGCAGCAGTGAAGATACTCAGGAAACCTACGATCCCAAGACTCCGGTAACGCTGACCCAGGAGCATTCCGAAGAAAACTCTACGGGTGCCGCTCCCGCGGGCGTGCCGGGGACGGCGAGCAACGTACCCTCCGGCAATGGCACCCCGGCTGTAACGAACGGCGCGGAGCAGGCCAGTTCCCGCTCGGACGCCACGACCTATGCGGTCAGCAAAAGCCTTCACCATAGCGTGGAACCGCCCGGACGCGTGCGCCGGATCGCGGCCGCGGTCCTGATCGACGACGCCGTCGAAACCAGCCAGCAGGGAAACCACCCAAAGACCAGCCGCCGCAAGCGCACTCCGGAGGAGATGAAGCAGATTGAGCTGCTGGCTCAGGCAGCCATTGGGATCGATGCACAACGAGGCGATGTGCTGGCGGTGGAAAATCTTTCTTTCCAGGAGGCCACGCCGGAATCGCCCCCGCCTCCCGCGAAGATCGAACGGATTCGCAGCCTGATCGAGCCCTGGAACTGGGCATTTCGCTATCTCGGGCTGGCTGCGCTGTTCCTCGTTACCTATTGGCTGATTCTTCGTCCCGTGAAGAAACAGGCGCTCAAGGCTTTCCGAGAACTTCCGGACAAACTTGCGGCTCAACTCTCTTCCCCCTCAGCGGTCGGCTCCGCCGAGGGTAGCCCTCAAGCCCTGACTGAAGGGGGGAATCGCGCCGGCCAGCTCAAACGTCTGCTCAGCGACAAAGTCAAAGCGGAACCTGAAAGTGCCAGCCGCCTGATTCAGGGCTGGGTGCAGCAGGAGGACGGAAAATGATCGGCGCGCCTGGCTCGCATCCCGGCCTGCGCAAGGCCGCCATTCTGATGCTTATGTTGGGCGAGGACGCCGCTTGCACGGTTTATCGCCATCTTTCTCCGCGTGATGTGGAGCGCGTCAGCCAGGAGATTGCGGGCCTGGGCTCAGTGGACGCGGCCACTTCCGTTGCGGTGCTGGAAGAATTCGAACGGCTGGTGCGCGCCGGAGAGTATGTTTTGCAGGGCGGAAAAGAATACGCGCAGAAACTGCTGGTCAAAGCCTTTGGAGAAGAAGGAGCGGACGAATTGTTGCGGCAAGTGTCGCTCACGGCAGAGATGAGCGCAGGCAAGCTGGACTCGTTGCGCAAGGCCGATCCGCAGCAGTTGGCAAAATTCATCGAGAGCGAACATCCGCAGACCATCGCTCTGATTCTTGCTCACCTCGAGGCTCGGCAGGCTTCGGCGCTGCTGATGCGCCTTCCCGAAGAAGTCCGCTCGGAAGCGATCAAACGGCTGGCGCAGCTGCGGCAGTTTTCTCCGGAGATGGCAGAACGGGTTTCGCTGGTGTTGCACAAGCGGCTGGAGGCTCTGGGAGAACAAAGCCGACGAGCTTACGCCGGACTGCGCGGGGTCGCTGACGTGATGAACCGGCTGGAAATCAATACCGCAAAGATCATCCTCGAAGGGATCGAAAAGGAAGATCCCAAGCTGGCGCTCTCTATTCGCAACCTGATGTTCACCTTTGAGGACCTGCTGACCGTCCCGGAAGCCGGCATCCGGGAACTGCTCGGACAGCTGGACAAAAAAACCCTGGCCACCGCCCTGCGCGGGGCCAGCGAGGAGCTGAAGAGTTACATCTTCAAATCGATGTCATCGCGCGCTGTCGAAATGCTCAAGGAAGACATGGATGTGCTCGGTCCGGTCAAATCGCGCGAGGTGCACAAGGCGCAGATGGAAGTTGTGGCGGCGGCGCGGAAACTGGAAGCCGAGGGCAAACTGACGCTGTCTGCGGAAGGCGACGATGAATACGTCACTTAAGTCCGGATCGCGCCTGGACGGTCGGAGCGAACCCGCAACAGCACCCGAACTGCGGCCATTTCCCTACCACCAGCTTCCTGCGGGCCGGGCTGCCATCTCGGCAGCGGAATCATCGTCCCTCATCGAAGACGCCAGCGAGCCACGAGCGCTCGCCCAAGCTCGCCAGGAAGGGCTGGCAAGCGCACAAAAATTGTTTGAAGAGAAACTTTCCCAGGAACGGACCCGAGTGGTCGACGCTATCACCGGATTCAGTCGCGATCGCGCCACTTACTTTGAAAAGGTCGAATCCGAAGTGGTTCAGCTGGCGTTGAGTATTGCCCGCAAGATTCTGCACCGCGAGGCCCAGGTCGACCCACTGTTGCTGGCCGGAATCGTCCGGGTTGAGCTGGAGAACATCGATGGCGCAACCAACGTTAAATTGCGCATCCACCCGCAGATCGCTGCAGAATGGCGGCGTTATCTTTCCGCCCGCCTCGAACCGGAAGATATGCCGGAAATCATCGAAGACCCGGCTCAGCCGCCCGATCGCTGCAGCCTGGAAACTTCGATGGGAAGCACAGTACTGGGACTGGAAGTGCAGTTGAAGGAAATCGAGCAGGGATTGATGGATCTGGTCGCGGCGCGGCCGAAAAATATCCTATGAGTTCCGACTTTTCTCTTGCACCCTATCTGGCGCGGCTGGGATCCTACTCCAGCTTACGCTGGCAAGGACGCGTCACCCAGGTGGTCGGATCGCTAGTCGAATCGGAAGGACCGTTCTGCTCGGTGGGAGAAATCTGCCAGATTCACGACGCCAGCGGACGCGAGTTGCCGGGGGAGATCGTTGGCTTCCGCGGCTCGACCGTTCTATCGATGCCGCTGGAGATTCCGCGAGGAGTCCGGCGTGGCGACCGTCTCGTGACCTGGGGCGAACATGCCAGCTTGCGCGCAGGCTCGGATATGGTGGGTCGCGTACTCAACGGCGGAGGCGCTCCGCTCGATGCATTGGGCTCTTATCGCGCGCGGGAGTACCGCCCACTCGACCCGCCCGCCCCGCTGCCGCTCGCGCGGCTCCCGATTCGGGATCCGATCAGCTGCGGTATCCGCGTAGTCGACGCATTCCTGACCTGCGGCCGCGGCCAGCGCATCGGCATCTTTGGCGGAAGCGGCGTCGGCAAAAGCACACTGATTGGCATGATGGCGCGCAACACAGAAGCGGATCTTACCGTGCTTGGACTGGTGGGTGAGCGCGGTCGCGAGGTGCGCGAATTCCTCGAAAATCTGGGAGAAGAAGGACGGAAGCGCTCCGTAGTGGTGGTCTCTACCTCGGACCAATCTCCGGTACTGCGCATTCGCGCCGCATTAGCCGCAACTGCCGTTGCAGAGTATTTCTGCAGCCAGGGGAAAAACGTATTGCTGGTGGTGGACTCTCTCACTCGTTTGGCCATGGCACAGCGGGAAATTGGATTGGCGGCGGGCGAACCTCCGACAGCGAAGGGCTATACTCCGTCCTGCTTTGCCATGCTAGCTCGCCTCCTTGAGCGTGCCGGAAAGTTCAGCACCGGGAGCATTACTGCCTTCTACACCGTTCTCATGGAAGGCGACGATGAACAAGACCCCTTGGTCGATGGCTCCCGGGCGCTTCTCGATGGTCATATCATGCTGGATCGAAAACTCGCAGTCCGCAGCCATTATCCTCCGATCGCCGTTCTCGACAGCGTCAGCCGATTGATGCCTGCCGTATGCGCTCCGAAACACCTTGAGAAAGCCCACGAGTTGCGCCGCCTGCTGGCAGCCTATACGGCTTCGGAGGATCTCATCCGCATTGGGGCGTATCAGAAGGGGAGCGACCCCACGCTCGATAAAGCGCTGGCACTTATCCCTGAATTAAACCGGTTCCTGACGCAGAAACCGCAAGAAACTGTCAATTTCTCCGACACCATCGTCAAACTGTTGGCGTTACCTACGTAGTCATGTCCTTTCATTTTTCATTGGATGCGGTCTTGCGTCTGCGGCAGAGCCTGGAACATCAGCAGGAACTCCGACTACGTGCTGCTAACCAGCAAATTGCGAAGCTGCGTCATCTGATCGATTTGGTGGATCATCGTGGGGAACAGATGCGCTCCCAAGCAGCGCGCCAGATGAGCGATGGCGCCACTGCAGCCGAGTTGCGCTTCGGATTATTGTGCCAAGCCGAACTGGCGAAACAGCGGAATGTGCTCGCTCAAGAATACTTGCGAGTACAGAAAATCCGAGATGAGCAGCAACGATTATTCGAACACGTACGCCGCCAGCGGGAGATGGTCGAGACCCTTCGAGAACGCAGGTTTCGCGATTATCAGAAGGATCTGGCGCGACGCAAGCAACGAGACCTCGATGAAATGTTTCTTCTGCGGAGCGCCCACGAACGATTGGCCAAACTCAATAGCTAATTCTTGCCCAGCTGGGCAGGCCTTGCCCAGCGCCATCGAGCGGGCATTTTCCATTTCATCATCGGCAGAATTCTAAATTGCTTGATTCCGTTGCTCTTCCCGTCGCGATCTAATTTTCCCCGTTTTGGCGCCCGACATGCACAGTACAGCACGAGTATGCGAGAGCGCTGCGCGTGAATACCGGAATTCAGCCCACGACCATCTCTGAAGGCCAAGCAACTGTCGCCAGTCTGTTTTCCAGCGCGTCCTTGCCTCGCAACAATTCTCTGGCAGACGGCACGTCGTTTAAGTCCGCTTACGGATTGCAACTTTCCTCCGAAACGCCGGCATCCCTCGATCGTTCCCTGAAGGCCTCCTACCCTTTGGAAAAGAACGAAAACAAGAGTTCGCTGACTCGAAAAGCTGGCGCAGGTCCGGCACCCCCTAATACGAATGTCGTTTTGATGTCCGCAGTCCTTATCCCGGACACCCCTTTTCTGTCAGCTTCTCCGTTGACGATCTCTTCGTTGAACATTGCGCGACAAGCGAGCGACAGTGATCTGAATTCCTCCGCGGCTAATCTCAATCAGAACGTCGGTTCCCTCGTGACTGCGAGTTCCGGAAACGGGATGGCTGACTCGGGGAGATCTGCTAATGCCTCCACGCCCGCTCCGGCTAGCGCGACTGCACGGTTGATCTCCTCCCAAGCGGCAATTGCCAGCCCTCCCGTCCTGATACCTTCCGTGCAGGATGCGGTCGAGAATGGTTTCGAAGGTCCATCAGTTCCCTCAGTGGTTCCTCAGGCAACTCCGGTCCCAATAGAAGCTCTTTCAACCGGGGGATCGTCATCATCATCGAATCTCTCTCCAATATCAGGCTCAGAAGATCTCGGCGGCAACGTTTCCGTCGCTCTCTCCACTTCTGCGAGCCGCTCAACCACTCCTTCGCCCTCAACCGTCGAGCTCTCTTCTGCGGGAGCAGACCCAGGGGCCAAACCGGATTCATCAGATCCGGTGTTATCTGCCCCAGTTTCGTCCGACCCAAATTTACCCACCTCTCACCTATTGGACTCTTGCTTGTCTGATCCATACAGTCTGGTTCCAATCGGGTCAGAGTTAATTGCGCAAGATTCGACCACAGTCGGTTCTGTAGCTCCCGCGATCAATCCCATTGCAGTAGCAAGTGCCACAATCGACGCAGAGGTTAACTGCGTTGAACCCGGTGACACAAACTCTCCTGCAGAAACAGACCCTCTGGCAAACACGCAGGCAACTGCTGTGCCTGCCTCAGTCACAATACAGTCGAAAGGAACATCCATTTCCGGCAACCAAGCGAACGTTTCCGCGACGCGCAATGTCACCCAGCTGGCACAATCTCTGAGTGCGTTGACATATCTGCGTTCTTCCGGTCGCGAGAGCTTGAATGATTCTGCGATTGCGTCTTTGGCCAATCCCAATGTGGTCAAGACTGGGAGTTCCGGGATTCACGCCAAAACCGGCTCAGAGTGGAGTTCCACACCGTCCACTCCGAATCCGAACATCTCGTCGACAACAATCGATTCACCCACAAAAGAAAATGTTGGCGGTATTCCTTCGGAGCAAGGTTCGGTTTCGAACGAGCCAACTGCAATCAAGAACGAGCCGTCAGTACCATCCCGCGCCCAGACGAACCCGGCGCAATCCGTTTCCAATACCGAACCCAACAGCGTCATGCCGAACGCAGTTTCAGCGCCGCTTTCCCCGGCTTCCACACCCGCGGTCACTACTACTATCCCGGTCACAGCCAGCAGCCAATCCGCAGCGGCAACGCCTGCGCAAAACCCGCGCTCGGGATCTTCTCCCAGCCCGGCTGATCCTGCCTCCTTCCCCCGCACGGCGAACGATTTGCCTCCCAGCGTGAGCAGCAACCCAGTCCAGGTGGCACAAATAGTCAATCGAGCCACACAGTCGGAGATGAGGATTGGCATGAATACGCAAGCGTTTGGCAGTGTCGAAATTCATACTGTCGTGCACGCCAATGAAGTCGGAGTGCAGATTGGCAGCGAAAAGGGGGATCTACGTTCGCTGCTCTCGAACGAATTGCCGGGCATCGCCAACAACCTACAGCAGCAGAACCTGCGACTCAATCAGGTGAATTTTCATCAGGGGTTCGCGGGGAATCCATCGTCGGGCAACGAGGGAGGGTCGCGTTACTCCGCGCCCGCGCCAGCTGCCGCGAAAGCAACACGCGAGTGGGACCCCTCTGAACCGGAATCCACAACGACTCCTGCCTACGAAAGCGAAGCCGGAGCCGGCATCAACATTCTTGTATGAAGGAGAAGTACCGTGAGCACACAACCTGTAACTCCCAACCCATCCGGAGGAACAAACTCGACGAGCAATAACGGGCTTCCTAGCTCGCAAACCCTGAACAACATGTTCCTGCAGTTGCTGGTGGCGCAACTGCAAAATCAGGATCCGCTCGATCCACTCGATCCTTCACAGTTTGTGGGACAGCTGGCCCAGTTCAGCGAACTGAGCGAGGTCACGCAAATCTACAACCTCCTCGACCAAGCGTTGCCCAGCAGCTCGGGCTCTTCCGGAACAACAGGTTCAGGGACGGGCTCCGGCGGCTCCGGCACGAGTTCCCCATCGAATCAGGCTGTACCAGCAACCGGAACATCGCCCAGCAATGCCAGCGGCCCCAACGTGAAGGGGGGATCGCCAGCGAATGCCCCAGCTTTACCCATTGTTTCGCCGCCCGCAACCGCGGCGGCTGCGGCCCTTCCGAACTTCGCAGCTCCAGCTCAATCGATTCTGAATCATGCGATTCAAGGAGTCTTCTAATGCCTAACTTTTCCATTCCGCTCTCCGGCCTCACGGCCGAATCTACGGCCCTTTCGGCCATCGCCAATAACCTCTCCAACCAAAACACCACCGGCTACAAGGATACAAGCGTGCTATTCAGCGATCTCTTCTACCAAAGCCTGGGATCCACCGGATCGGGAGATCCCATCCAACTCGGTGCCGGTGCTGAAGTCAGCTCGCTTCCGTCCGTGTTTACCCAGGGAACGATCAGTTCCACCGGCGTGCCCACCGAAGCTGCCATTTCCGGTTCGGGATTCTTCATGGTGCAGAACAGCGATGGCAGTATCAGTTACACACGCGACGGCGATTTTTCCCTCGACCAGAACAATTATCTGGTGACCACCTCGGGACAGCAGGTTTTGGGATATCCCGCGGTGAATGGCGTCGTGAATCAAGGCGCGGGAGTCACTCCTCTGGAAATCGGCACCGGCACGGTGAGTCCGCCCACAGCCACGACAACTCTGCAGATGACTACGAATCTGAATGCCGACGCGAACGTCAACGACACCTTTTCAACTCCGATCACCGTCTATGACTCGCTCGGAGGCAGCCACGTTCTGACATTTACCTATACCAACACCGGGCCGGGCACGTGGAATTACTCGGTCACGATTCCGGCGGCTGACCTGGGCCAGACCGGAGATCCGGTGCAAATCTCTAGCGGCAATCTCACCTTCGGACCGAACGGGAATCTCACCAGCCCGGCACAGGACATAACCGGTATTACGATTGGTCCTCCTGCCACAGCTGCGTTTGCTGACGGCGCTTCAAACCTGTCGTTCACCTGGCAGCTCTACAACAATGGAAGCCCTCTGCTGACCCAAGTTGCTGATTCGAGTAGCGCATCCTCGGGCAGTTCCTCGGCGGGCAGCACATCAGCCGAAAGCCAGAATGGCGCGGGCGCCGGCACTCTAGTCAGCTTCACAATCGGTTCCGACGGCACGATTACGGGATCGTTCAGTAACGATCAAACGCAGGCCTTGGGACAAATAGCGCTGGCCACTTTCGCGAATAATAATGGACTCCAACTCGATGGCGACACCGATTTCACGCCCACATTGGCCTCCGGACAAGCGGTGGTGGGAACGCCTGGCTCGGGCGGACGTGGCACCCTCTCCGGCGGAGCTTTGGAACTTTCCAACGTGGACATAGCCACTGAGTTCGCGAATCTGATCGTGGCGCAGCGCGGTTATGAGGCCGACGCCAAGGCCGTCACGACTTTCGACCAAATCATGCAGGATACGATCGCTCTGAAACAATAAGTTGTCCTTCATTTGACCGGTTCAGAACAAAGCTGCTCTGATTCTGAGCCGGTCGTAATGATCCGGCCCTAATGAAGTTGCCTTCAGAATCAGACTGCGTATCCGCTCTTTGGAACACATTCCCGCGGCAGCGGCAGAAGTGAGGTCGGGTTAGACCTCTGATTTTCAGCATTCTCCGGCTGAGGCCTCTGCCTACGCCATTAGTGCTTCTTCCCGGCACCTTGATTGCTGCCGCAAGTCTGCATGGCAGAGGTGAATGAAAATCGACCGCCATTGCCGCCATCGCCTGCACGTCGCGGCTGGGCCATAGCAGCCATCTTTGCGGTAGTGTTCGCCGGGGCCGCAACCTGGATTTGGACTCTTCGAGGGGACGAATCCGCCCAGGCCAATGCAAACGGCGTTCGTTCCACCCTGCATTTAGACACTTTCGTGCTCAACCTTGCCGATGCCGAGCAACGCTCTTATCTGCGGATTGGGATCGACTTAGGGCTCTCGCATGAAATGAGACGCTCGGAAACCTTGCCGATTGCGGAGTTGCGCGACACGATTCTGACCGTTCTGGCCCAGTCAAGAGCAGACGACTTGCTGACCGCGAACGGCAAATCCCAATTGAAGGACGACCTGCTGCATGCGCTGCAGCAGCGTGCGCCCGAGTTGGGCATTCAGGAAGTTTATTTCACCGAGTTTCTCATCCAGCGCTGAGCGCGATTTCAAATCGAGGAATGATGTCAGCAGCCGCCGTGCCGTTGCAGCAGGCAAAAGAAAAAACGATCGACACGAGTCCAGCGAAGACCAGTTCCGAAAAAGACGACTTCGCCCGTTGGGCTCCCGTGCTGCACCTGCACTGCGAACTCACTATAGATCTTCCGCTCGAAAGAGTGAAAGTCAGGGATCTCATGAGGCTCGCATCGGGCTCGGTCCTGACCACCCCATGGCGCCTTACACGCGATGTCCCGCTGCGCATCAATGGAACACTGGTCGGCTGGGGTGAGATGGAGGCTTCCGGCAACCGTCTGGCAGTGCGCCTGACGGAGCTGGCCTGAGGACACGATGGGCAATAACACTCTCGAATTGACGAGATCGTTTCGGCCTGGCGGCCAGATCTGCTGGCGTTTTCTGCGCGGCTTTTGCTCGAAGATTCTTGCCAGGAGCCGGCGCACGCCGCGCCGGTTGCGGCTCGCCGAAACCATTTCCCTGGGAGAGCACCGCTTCGTGGCAGTGGTCGCCTTCGAAGGCTCGCGTTTCCTGCTTGGTGGAACGTCTAACTCGCTCGTTCTCTTGGCTCGACTGAACCCCATGGCTGAAAAAGTTTCAGGACCCTGTCTAGGCCGTGACGCTGCGAACACGTTCGCTGAAAATTCCGCGGAGGAGCCGTTTTGAAACCAGGCGGCCGATTTCGCACTCCGCTTCTTATGGCAATTTTTTCCTTGATCAACAGCGCCGCATCCGCCGAAGCATCGCGCCCTCGCCACTCGCCAGGCCTGCATTGGGCAGCGCCCGCTGCCGGGGCCGGCGGCTCGGTGCCGTGGAATATTGTTGTCCTGCTGACCCTGCTCACGCTGCTGCCTGCCCTGGTGATATCGATTACTCCTTTCACCCGGCTGCTGATTGTCTTTCATTTCCTGCGGCAGGCGCTCGGAACCCAAACCGCTCCCAGCAACCAGACGCTGATCGGACTGTCACTGGTGCTGACTTATTTCCTGATGCAGCCGGTAGGCAATTCCATCTACCAGTCCGCCGTGGTGCCTTTCGAACGTGGACAGATCGATGTGTGGGAGGCCATCGAGCAGGGGACGCCGCCGGTCCGCCATTTCATGCTGAAGTTTGCTCGCGAGAAGGATCTGGCTCTGTTTCTGGAACTGGCGCAAGCCCCTGCTCCCGCGCGTCCTGAGGATGTGCCCATGCGCGTGGTCATCCCGGCCTACATTCTCTCGGAACTGAAAACCGGCTTTCAAATCGGAGCAGCCCTTTTTCTCCCGTTCCTGGTGATCGATCTGGTGGTAGCCGCGGTGACTACTTCGATCGGCATGCTGCAGCTGCCTCCAGTCATGATTTCGACGCCCATGAAGATTCTGCTCTTCGTCATGGTGGATGGCTGGAACTTGCTGGTCGGTTCTTTGCTGAAAAGTTTTGCGTAAACCACGAGTGAGAGGAGTGGCCCTTGGGGACGGATCAAGTGGTCGAGATCATGCGCCGGACGCTGGAAACCGCGTTCATGATGGGAGCGCCGCTGCTGGTGATTGCGACTCTGGTGGGACTGGCGATCAACATCGTGCAAGTGCTCACTTCACTGCAAGAAACCACGATCTCGACCGTGCCGCGGCTGTTCGCCGTGGCCGCAGCGGTTCTTCTGTTGCTGCCGTGGATGACCCGCCGCATCGTTACCTTCACCCTGCAGGTGTTTTCCGACTTCCGGCCACTTTTGCGCTGAGGCGACCGGAATCGAATCGAGGAGAGGATTTTTCGATGATCACTTTGCATCTCGATCAGCTTCTGGCGGCAGCGGTCTTCATTGGGGCGCGGGTTTCCGGCCTCATGGTGTTTTGCCCATTTCTGGGAAACAGCGCCATCCCGGCACAGATTAAGGCCGGACTCACCCTGGCGATCACAGCTCTGATCTATTTCGTTCGGGGTCCGCTCACGCTCGATTTGAGCGGATGGCAATGGGTGGGAATCGGCTTCAAAGAAATCGTGATCGGACTGGTGCTGGGATTGGCTGCGAATTTCATGCTGGAGGCGCCGCTTTTGGCTGGTCAGATCCTGGGACTGCAAATGGGATATTCGCTGGCCACGCTGTTTGATCCGCAGACCCAGGCAGACACACCCGTACTGGCGCAATTTCATCAGCTAGCGGCGTTGCTGATCTTTCTCGCACTCGATGTCCACCACTGGCTGTTGCGCGCCGTGGTTCGAAGTTTCGTCTATCTGCCGGCCCGAACCGCGATCAGCAATTTCGCCATGGCCGGCAGCTTACTACACGCCGCGGGAGGAATTTTTCTTGCGGGAGTGCAGATGGCCGCGCCCGCGCTGGTAGCCACGCTGATCGCAGATGTGGCCCTCGGCTTTCTCGGGAAGGCTTCGTCCCAGTTGCCGGTCATGTTCATTGGCCTGGCGGTCAAGAACCTGCTGGGCATGTCCATTTTGATGGCGGTCATCGCGTACTGGCCGCGCACCTTCGGCTCGCATTTTGCCGAAGCGGTTGCCGGTGGAGAGCGACTGTTGCACCTCGCGCAGTGAAACACTATGGCTGACCAGAGCAAAACCGAACGAGCCACACCGCGGCGGCGTCAGAAAGCCCGGGAACAAGGTCAGGTCGCGCGCAGCCGCGACTTGGTCGCCGGCGTCGGAACGACTGCAACGGTTCTGCTTCTGAGTTGGCAGTTGCCGTCATTCGTCGCCGGATGGCGTGCCCTGTTCCACCATGAACTGGAGTATGCCAATCGCTATCCGGAACAAATCCTTCCCATCTGGCGGAATGATCTCCCCGTACTCGGCGGCGTCGCGCTGACTGCGGCTTTGAGCTGGATAGCAGCTACCCTCGCGGGAGTCGCGCAGGGCGGTATGGTCTTCGCGCCTTCGGCGCTCGCGCCCAACCTGAACCGCCTCAATCCGGTATCGCGCCTGGAGCAGTTGTTTTCTCTCTCGGCCGTCAGCCGGATGCTGAAGTCGCTGTTGCCGACCGCAGCCATTGTCTATCTCGCAGTCGGGATTCTGGCGCGCGACTGGCC
The DNA here is from genome assembly GCA_035523795.1 of Verrucomicrobiia bacterium. Classification (GTDB taxonomy): domain Bacteria; phylum Acidobacteriota; class Terriglobia; order Terriglobales; family Acidobacteriaceae; genus Sulfotelmatobacter. The sequence continues at coordinate 55,783 of DATKQB010000015.1, forward strand.
CTCACTGCCGACGCTGCTTTTCCGTTCGGGAACCGGATTGATCACTCTTGCGGGTGCGCGATCGTTTGAGCTTGCGTGGAAATCGTCTCTGGTGCTGCTGGTCTGGTCGGCAGCGGATTTTCTGCTGGAACGATGGCGGCATGAGAACGAACTCAAGATGAGCCGCCAGGACCTGCGCGACGAGTTCAAAGAGACGGAAGGCAATCCTGCGGTAAAGATGCGCATACGCCGCTTGCAACGCCAGGCGCGCCGCCGCCGCATGCTGAAAGACGTCGAACGCGCGGCAGTGGTGATCACCAATCCGACCGAATTCGCCATTGCGCTCGAATTCAATATGCAGATGGAAGCGCCGGTGGTAGTTGCCAAGGGACGCAACCTGCTGGCCGCGCAAATCCGCGAGGTGGCGCTGTGGCACGGCATTCCGCTGGTGGAAAATCCTCCCTTGGCGCATGCCCTGTACCGCGCGGTCGAAATCGGCCAGGCGATTCCCTCCAAGCTCTACGCGGTCGTGGCCGAAATTCTGGCCGCCATCTGGCGCGCCCAGGCCCGTGCAAGCCAATCCGCGGAAGGGAGGGCTCGCTAGATGGCAGCCGCGAACCCCTCCGTGAAGCCTTCGCCGAAGCCGAAGACCGCGCCGACGGAATGGATCATGCCCGTGGCCGCCGTGGGCCTGATTTTCGTCATGCTGGTTCCCCTACCCAGCCTGCTTTTGGATGTTCTGCTGGCGCTGAGCATCACCGCCGCGGTACTGGTGTTGTTGTCGGCCATTCAGATCCTGCGGCCTTCGCAGTTTTCTGTCTTCCCCAGTCTGCTTCTGCTGCTGACCTTGTTCCGCCTGTCGCTGAACCTGGCGTCGAGCCGCCGGATCCTGCTGCATGGCAACGAAGGCATATCGGCTGCGGGACACGTCATCGAGGCCTTCGGCTCGTTCGTCGTGGGCGGCAATTATGTTGTGGGATTCGTCATCTTCATCGCCCTGATTGCGATTCAGTACATCGTGGTTGCGCATGGCGCGGTACGCACGGCGGAAGTCACCGCACGCTTCACTCTCGACGCCATGCCGGGCAAGCAGATGGCGATCGACGCCGATCTGAATGCCGGCCTCATTAACGAATCGCAGGCGCGCGTCCGCCGCGAGCAGATCGCGCGCGATGCCGAATTCTACGGAGCGATGGATGGAGCGGCACGTTTCAATCAGCGTGACGCCATTGCCACCATCCTGATCACTGCCATCAACATCATCGCCGGATTTTTGATCGGCGTCTTTCAACTGGACATTCCTTTCCGCGAGGCCTTGAAGACCTACACCGTGCTGACCGTGGGAGACGGTTTGGTCACCATGATCCCCTCGCTGCTGGTTTCGATGGCCGGAGGCATGGTGGTGACCCGCGCCTCGTCCGATCAGACGCTTTCGGTAGATGTGGGACGGCAGGTGCTATCGCGGCGCCGTCCGCTGCTGATCGCCTCCGGCGTCATGCTCTCGCTGGCCGCCATTCCCGGCCTGCCGAAGTTTTCTTTTCTGTTACTGGCCGCAGGTACGGCTTTTCTGGCTTGGCGCGCCCCCCAAGCCGCGGCTGAACCCCCAGTGCCGACTACTGACAAGAAACCCGCCAAAGACTCGGTCGAAGATCTGCTTAAGCTGGACGAGCTTTCCCTCGAAGTGGGCTATGGGCTGGTTTCCCTTGTCGATCAGAAACAAGGTGGACAACTTCTCGCCCGGGTGAAAGCGCTGCGCCAGAATCTGGCACAGCAACTGGGATTCATCGTTCCTCCGGTACACATTACCGATAACGTGCGGCTGAAGCCGCGCGAGTACGTTATCGCGGTGCGCGGCGTGGAGATCGCGCGCTGGGAGATGCAGCAGGATCAGCTGATGGCCATCAGTTCAGAAGGCTCTCCCCGGCCGCTGCCAGGTACTCCCACCAAGGAGCCTGCATTCGGAGTTGCGGCGCTGTGGATTCCGGCGGCCTTGCAGAATCAGGCGCTGGCTTCCGGCTATGCGGTCGTCGACCAGACTTCGGTTCTGGCCACACATCTGGCCGAGGTGGTTAAGCAACATGCGCACGAATTGCTCACCCGCCACGAGGTGAAACGATTACTCGATCGCCTGTCTGACAGCCATCCCAAGCTGGTCGAGGAGTTGGTTCCGAAAATTCTCAGTCTGGGAGAAATTCAAAAAGTTCTGCAACAACTCCTGCGGGAGCAGGTTTCTATCCGCGACTTGCCAGCGATTCTCGAAACCCTGCTGGATGTTGCCCCGAGCACGAAGAATCCGGTCAGCCTGGTGGAATCGGTGCGGCAATCTTTGGGCCGGGCGCTGGTTCGTCCGCTGCTCGGCGATGGCGGAGGATTGCGGGTGGTCACGCTCGATCATGCGCTCGAAGACGAACTGGGACGGGCTTTGAGCGGCCAGATTCCTGCGGCCGGATCTACCGGGCTGCAGCCTCCCTTCGCCCGCCGCCTGGTGGAGGGCTTGCGGCGTCTGGCGGGCGATCAGGTCGCGGTCGCCAGTCCAGTGCTGATGTGTTCGACGCCGGCGCGTTATCACCTGAAGCGCATGCTGGAACCTTTTCTGCCGAAAATCGTGGTGCTCTCGCCCTTGGAGATTCCGCCCGTGATCGAAGTGCAGTCCGTGGGAGTGCTGCGATGACGACGAACACCAAAACTCAGTTCCCGATGATCGAGTTTACGCCAAGCAACGGATGAAAACATTATGAGCCACACTACAGCCGAAGCTTATTCCTCATGGCAGGACCCGGAAGAGCGCGACCGCATCCTGCTGGAACAGTTGCCGCAAGTACGTTACCTGGCGCGGCGCATTCACGAACGATTGCCGCGTCACGTTCCCCTCGAAGATCTGGTGCATGCGGGCGTGGTCGGACTCATCGACGCGCTCAACAAGTTCGACCGCTCCAAGCATGTGCAGTTCGGCTCCTATGCCAAGTTCCGCATCCGCGGAGCCATCCTCGACAGCTTACGGGAAATGGACTGGGGGCCGCGGGAGCTGCGCCGCAAGGCGCGGCGGCTCGAAGAAGCCAACCGCAAGCTCAGCCTGGAGCTGTCCCGCGCTCCCACGGAAAACGAAGTAGCAGCGGAATTGGGTCTTTCGCTCGAGGAGCTCCAGCATCTGCTCACTGAACTGGACAGCCTCGAAGTTGGCAGCCTGCGAGTGGAGTCGCCCTGGGATGGCAAGGAAGAAGATCTTTGTGAGTACCTGCCCAACGCCCCCGAGGATACTCCCTTCTACCGCTGCCTGCGATCGGAGATGAAGGATTTGCTGGCGCGTGTGATTGCGGAGCTGCCGGAAAAAGAGCAACAGGTGCTGGCCCTCTACTACTTCGAAGAACTCACCATGAAGGAGGTGGGTGCAGTGATGGGCATTGGAGAGTCGCGGGTATCGCAGATTCATTCGCTCGCGGTGGTTCGGCTGCGCTCGCGTCTCGAGCACTTGCTCGGAGACGATTCGCGATCGAAGGCTGCCATCGCGGGCGCCAAGGGTTAGTAGAAAATGAACCTGAGCTTCCGGGTGCACTCGGCAGCACGTTGAAGAAATGCGAAGCGAGATGCAGAGAAATCTAGCCGGCGAACTTTGAGCACAGGTAGGACCAGGGATGGAAAAAGTCCTCAATCAGGCCGAAATCGATGCCATGATACGCGCCGCCCGCGCGGTCGATCACGGTGATCCGGCTTCTTCGGCCGCAAAGCAGGCGGAGCCTTGGGATGTGCGCCGCGCCGGCCAGATTGGCCGGGAGCAACTGCAGGCTATCACGCTGCTGCACGAAGGTTTTGCCCGCAACCTGACGCGGTCTCTGGGCGCTTATCTGCGCGTGGGTTTCACTGCTGCGCTGGTTTCGGCCGAGCACCTCACCTATCGCGAATTCCTGCAACGCATTCCCGAGATCACCTATCTCGCATCCTGCCGCCTCGAACCCATGGGGATAAGTGCGGCCCTGCAACTCGATCTAAAAGTGGCCTTCCCCATCATCGACCTCTTGCTGGGCGGCGAGGGCAAGGGAGAAGTCACCAGCCGGCAAATTACCGAGATCGAAGCGCAAATTCTCGACAGTGTGGCGCGCATTATCTGCCGGGAGCTGGGGAGCGCCTGGCAGGCTCTCTCGCTGGAAGTCAATTTCGGAGAGCGGCTCGAGTCCGGCGAAGCTTTGCGGCTTATGGTCCCGGAGGAGAAGACACTTTCTCTGAGCTTTGAGATTGCCGTGCAGGAATTGCGCGGCGGTTTGAACCTGGCAGTACCCTCCTCCATTTCGACGGCCTTGTTGCGCAAGATCTCGGCAGAGTGGGGACAGCATCGCGGACGTCCCAGTGACTGGAAGCCTCGCCTGATGGAGCTTCTGCTCAACTGCCCGTTCTCAGCCGAACTGGGAGCCAGCGGGAGCGCAGTCCCCCTGCATGAGCTCGCTGACCTCGCTCCCGGCAAAGTTCTACGCCTCGAACGCGAGGCTTCTGAGCCGGCTTCGTTGCTCATCGCCGGGCAGGATGCTTTTCGCGCTCTCGTGGCCCGCCGGGATCGGGCACGGGCGGCGAAGATTCTCGAACGCGTCCCACAAGCTCTTCACACCGAAGATCGAAGCTCCGAAGATCAAGGCGTGCCGCCCGCCAAGGAAAGAAGCGTATGACCGACCTGCCTTCGAGCTCTCGCCCTGAAATCGCATCTTTTTCCGCCGTCTGGGCAGAAAGCTTTGCCGCGGTGCTGGGCAAAATTCGCGGATCACCCGTGGCGTGCGACTTCCTCGCGGAACATCCGTCGGATACATCGCCTGGAGCTGAAGGCGATCTATGGATAGCAGGCGCTTTTTCCGCCGGGTTGCGCGGCGAAATGAGCTTACGCATTTCTCCGCCTACCGTATTGCGCCTGGCGCAGATGTTTCTGGGCGAGCCAGCCGATCCAAGTCTTGCCATTACGGCGGACCATCACGAGGTCATGGTCGAACTCATGCGGCAAGTCGGAGGAATTGTCGCAACCGGTTTGAAAGCGCACTGGGGTGAGTTGCAGTTGCACCTGGAGCGCGCGCCCTCGGCCCCGTCCTGGGCCGCGTCAGCCATCTTTTGGATTCGCATACAGGATCCGGATGCCCCCGCACTGCTGGTGGAAGTACATCTCAGCGCGGCGCTGTTTGCCTCCATGCGCAGCGAAGAGCGGGAGACAGCTGTTTCCGAAGGCAATACAGATGTAGTCGATGCCGCCGAAAACACCGGCAACCTCGATCTGCTGAGAGATGTAAAGTTGGGCGTGACTCTGCGCTTCGGCAGCCGCCGCTTATTGTTGCGCGAGGTGCTTGATCTTACCCCCGGGGCGGTCATTGAACTCGACCGGCAGGTTCAGGAGCCGGTCGACCTTCTGCTGGACGGACGCTTACTCGCTCGCGGAGAAGTGGTGGTCGTCGAGGGAAACTACGGACTGCGGATCAGCGAAATTGCCCGGGGATCGAAATGAGTGGCATGAAAGCGGTCCAACTTCTTGCCTCTTCGTGCAGCCGGGGATGGTCTGCAATGCGATCGAAGCTGGTTCCCGGCTGCAGCCGCGCCGACTGCGAGAGTCGCCAGCGTGCGCGTCATCCGCTGCTGGGCGCCAGGCATCCTCAAGTGCGCATTCACGATGCGCGGTTTTGCGTGGGTGCATGCATGGAGCGCGCGCTTCGCGACCTGCTCCATGAATCTCGTCCGTCGAACCTGGAGCGCGCGCCGCATCACCGCGTCCCTCTCGGACTCCTCCTGCTCTCGCGTCAGCAACTCAATGCCGGGCAGCTGCGAGCTGCCGTCGAAGCCCAACGACGCGCCGGACGCGGCCGCATTGGCGAATGGATTCAGGCTCTGGGCTTCGCCGGTGAAGAACAGGTCACGGCTGCCCTGGCCCGGCAGTGGTCTTGTCCGGTATGGCGCGGCCCGCTCGACTCCCGCCTTGCTGATACGTGTCGTCTTCCGAGGACGCTGCTGCGCCATTTCGCCATGCTGCCCGTATCTTTCACCGGACCCAGCGCAACCCTGCACATCGCCTTCAGCGAAGCAATTGACTACAGTGTTCTGTACGCCATCGAGCAGATGGAGAATTGCCGCACCGCTCCCTGCTTCGTTGCTCCTACTCAGTTGCGTGCCTGCCTGCATTCTCTTCCACTGCCCGGAACCGACTCCGAATTGGTCTTCGATCGAGTGGTAGATCTGGATGAATGCACACGCATTATCCGCAGCTACACGGCTCGCGTTTCTGCTCGTGAGATCCGGCTCGCGCTCTGTGGATCGTTGCTCTGGGTGCGTTTACTCACCCACAGACAGAAGCATCTGGATCTTTTGCTCGGCAGCGTGCACGAAACGGTGGACTCCTCCATGCTGCAATCTTCGGCGGTGGCCTTCGCCGATTAAAGTCCGATCCCCGTTTGCCGATGAAATACCACGGTTAGCCAAATCGCCCCGCCCAGCGCGTGGCGCGCAAGGCGAAATCAGAGTCTGCTTACCACAAAAAGGACTGCCATGGAGAACCTGCGCACTCTCATCGTCGACGATTCCTCAGTGATGCGCAAAATCGTGGAGAGATGTTTGCGACAGGCTGGCCTCAGCCTGGCCGAGGTTTTGGAAGCCAGCAACGGCGCCGAAGCCTTGGCAGTCGTACAAAACAAGAAACTGGATTTGATCCTTTGCGACATTAATATGCCGGTCATGGATGGCCTGGAGTTTGTAAAACAACTCTCAGGATTAGAAAACGCAAAAAATGTGCCGGTTGTCATGATTACCACGGAAGGCAGCGAAGCCCATGTGGTGCAGGCGATTTCGGCTGGCGCCAAAGGATATCTGCGCAAGCCGTTCACCGCAGATCAGGTCAAAGAACACGTTCTTCCCGCACTTACGGCAAAATGATCATGAATGCTTCTTCTTCACCTTTCGATTCTGACCGCGAGCGATGGATGCCCACTTTGCAATTGGCCGCACAAGAGGTATTCGAACTGATGCTAGCCTCGCCGCTCACTGTTCCTGTACAACCTCCGGCAGAAGAATCCCTCGACATCACTTCCATGGTGGGGTTGGCCGGGGAGTTATGTGGCGTCATGAGCGTACGCTGCAGCACGCGCGCCGCGGCCCGCATGGCATCGCAAATGTTAGGCACCGATCCTGCTGCCGCCGGCGCGGAAATGTGGGATGCCTTAGGCGAGATCTGCAACATGATCGCGGGCAACTTCAAGAACAAGATCACCGGCCTCGGCGATGGATGTGTTCTGTCGGTGCCGACGGTGATCACTGGTGCCGACTACAATCTGCACTCGTTAGTCAACGAAGAGATTCGCATTGTCCTGTTGTTTCAGGATGATCCCGTGGTCATCCTGCTCGAAGTGCACAACTGAAAGAGCATTCTCATTGTGTCTTGGTTGAAGGGGTGAGCTTGCGGATATAGATTTCGCCGGTCATTATCTAAGCTCATCCTCATCGTTTCCCTCGGCCCTTGAAGTTTTTCCATTTTCTCCTTCTCATGTCCAATGGAATGCCTCGTGCTCTCGGTTGTCGCGGGCACTTGGATTATGGACAGCGGTTACTACTCCGCTTGCGCGGGCATGGCAGCACAAACGCAGGCTCTCGATCTGGTGGCTCACAATCTGGCGAACTTGGGGACCACGGGATATCTCGCCCAGAAAGCAACCTTCCGGTCATTGCTAGCCGGAAATGGGTCGTGGGCCAATTATGCGATGAACGCGGTGGTCAACAATTTTGGCGTTCTGAATGGCAGCCGCACCGATCTGGCCACTGGCAGTCTGGTGGCCACGGGCAATCCCCTGGACCTGGCTATCGCCGGCCCAGGATTTTTCGCGATTCAATCCGCCGTGGGAGTGGCCTACACGCGTGCGGGGAACTTTCAAGTGACTGCAGCCGGAAAACTGGTCACGGCGCAAGGTGATCCGGTGCTGGGAGAGCAGGGACAGATCACATTGCCCACCGGCGCGGTATCGGTGAGCGACGACGGCACGATTTCGGTTGACGGCACGATCATCGACAAGTTGCGGATCACGGAATTTGCCTCAAACACGAACTTAGAGGCTGCGGGCGATGCCCTCTATCGCGCACCCGCCGGAACAGGATTGGCGCCGGCCGCGTCTTCGGTTCGTCAAGGCATGCTCGAACAGTCGAACGTGAGCGCGGTCGCAAGCGTTGTCGAGCTGATTACAGTGCAGCGCGCTGCGGAGATGATGCAGCGTGCTCTCTCGATTTTCGATACTGGATTCAATCAAACCGCGGTGCAGGATTTGCCTCGTGTCTGAGGAGGAAATGAATCATGATTCGTGCGCTTTATACGGCCGCCAGCGGCATGGCCGCCCAGGAATTGAATCTCGATAACATTGCCAACAATCTTTCGAACTCCAGCACTTCGGGATTCCGCAGCCGCCGTCTGCAATTTGAGGATCTCATCTATCAAAACCTGATCATGCCCGGCGCGGCGGCATCGCAGCAGACCACCGTCGTGGCCGGACTGCAGGTTGGGCTGGGCACGCGTTCCGCCGCGTCCGAGGTGATTCAGACGGAAGGCGACTTTACCCAGACGGGAAACCCTCTGGACTTGGCCATCCAGGGGCAGGGCTTCTTTCAGGTATTGCTGCCCGATGGCGAAACCGCTTACACCCGCGCCGGAAGTTTCCATCTGGATGCGCAAGGCAATCTGGTGACGCAAGACGGAGATCCCGTCCAACCGTCGATCACGATTCCTCCAGGTGCCACCTCTCTGACCGTCGCCAACGACGGCACGGTCAGCGTCACCCTTGCTGGCCAGACCGCCGCGCAGCAGGTCGGAGCATTACAACTGGCACTGTTTAACAACCCCGGAGGCCTGAACAGCACCGGAAGCAATCTGTTTCTCGCGACCACCGCTTCGGGAGATCCGGTGATTGGAACGCCCGGAGGAAGCGAAGGCCTGGGATCGATTCAACAGGGCATGCTGGAGCAGTCGAATGTAAGTGTGGTCGATGAATTCGTGAATATGATCGTGGCCCAGCGAAGCTATGAGGCCAATTCGCGGGTGGTGAATTCCGCCGACCAGATGCTGCAGGACATCAACAACCTGGGTCACTAAGACCTGGGCCACTAAAACCTGGGACACGGGCCTGGTCACCGAAACTTCAGTCACTGATGCCAGCCGCGCATCGCAACGCGGCATTCGCGGGGAGTAAGCCATGAAGTTGTTTCTGGTTGCTCTGGGAATCTCAGCTCTCCTTTCTCCGGCATTGGGATTGGCGCAGCCATGTGGCACCGTCGTGCTCAGGAACAAAATGGATTTGCCGCCCGGCGATCTTCATCTTTCCGATTTACTCACGGACGATACTTGCCCCGCACTGCGGAATGCCGCCCACCGAATCCGGCTGGGCGAAGTGCCACTCGCTGGCAGCCCGCGCGTATTCACCGGGGAGATGATCCGTGAGCTGTTGCGAACCGCAGTTGCCAATTCGGGAGAAACCGTAGCTCCGCTCGACAACCTCCCGGTCCCTCAACGCATTATTGTGCGACGCGCAGGAAAGGCTGCAGCAGAACCGGTCAGAGCGTCACCCTCGCCGCGGGAACAGAAGAGCACGCCGGGGCACTTTGCCGTGCATCCCGGCGACACAGTCGAGTTGGTTTGGGATCAGGGCGGGATCCGTTCCGTTCTGTGGGCGACTTGTCTCGATCGGGGAGCTGCCGGCGATCGCGTGCGGGTGCGCCTTGAGCCTAGCGGTCGAACCATGCACGCGGTTGTGGAGAGCCCGGGAATTCTGCGGGTGGGGTAAAGCATGAATCACCTTCTCGATCCAAAATGAGGCGTCATGAAATGAGCCCGGAGAGGCGTCGGAAATTGGAAAACCATCTGCAGATTCCGCCTTGTTGGCAGACGGGCTTATTGATGGCGACGCTCGTGGCAGCAGCGCTTAGCGGCGGTCTCTGGGCTCAAAGCAAATCAAAGAACGCAGGGGCAGCGAATGGATTGAACCAGTATCTGGAACGAATTTCCGCCAAAGCATCCGAGCCGGCTCCGGCTACTGCTGGAAGTTTGTGGACCGATACTGGGCGCCTGGCGGACATGGTCGCTGATTACAAAGCGTCGCGGGTGGGCGATCTGGTCACCATTAGCGTGTCGCAAAATCTCTCGGCGTCCAGCACTGGCAATGTTTCCACCAATCGCAGCATGTCGGCCAGCTCTGGCATTGCTGCTCTGCCCGGACAGCTGAAAACCACAGGAGTTGCCAACCTGTTTTCTCCGAGTTCAACCCAGGTGCTGACCGGCAAGGCACAAGCCACCTCGCAGACTTCACTCAGCACGATTCTTACCGGACGAGTGGCGGCCGTGCTTCCGTCCGGAACCCTGGTGGTCGAAGCCGAGCGCGCGATCACCATGAACAACCAGCACGAAACCGTGATTCTCCGCGGCCTGGTGCGCCCGGGCGATCTCGACGCAACCAACACGGTCGCTTCCAACAGCGTGGGCGACCTGGAAGTCGAAGTCAAGGGCAAGGGCGTGATCAGCGAGGGGACGCGTCCGCTGAATCCGGTCACGAAGTGGATTCTGCGCATCCTGGGCTTCTGAAGAAAGTTTTCTGAGAAGGATTTGAGGGCAGCCCATGAAAGGTCATCGCCTGATATTCTGCGTCATCGCCGCAATTGTTCTGGCAGCCCCTTGCGCCGCGGCAGACAGCTCTCCTCATCGCCAGCTGATTCGCGACATCGCCACGGTGGAAGGAGTGCGGGACAATTCCCTGGTCGGCTACGGGCTGGTGGCGGGACTGAAGGGCACGGGGGATAAGCAGCAAACTTATTTCACCGTGCAGACTCTGGCCAGCATTCTTGCCCGCATGGGCGTCGAGATTCCTGCCTCCGTACTGCAATCGACTGTGCAGGTGAAGAACGTCGCGGCCGTGTTTGTCACTGCGACTTTGCCGCCTTTTTCGCCACCGGGCATGCATCTGGACGTCACCGTCTCGAGTGTGGGCGATGCACGCAGCATTGAGGGAGGCATGCTGCTGCTCACACCTCTCTATGCTGCCGACGGGCAAGTTTACGCCGCCGCTCAAGGTCCCGTAGTCGTCGGCGGCTACACCGCGGGAACGGCCACTAATACAAAACAGCTCAACCATCCGACTGTGGGCCGCGTTCCCGCCGGGGGTATTGTCGAACGGGACAGCTCATTAGACCTGGGGAAGCTCACGCAACTTTCGCTGCTGCTGAACGATGCCAACTTCTCTACCGCCGAGGCCGTCGCCGGAGTGATTAACCGTGATCTGGCTTCGACCATAGCTACCGTGAAGGATAGCCGCAGGATCGATATTCAGATCCTGGCGGCGATGCCGGTCGCCATTCCGGCCCTGCTGGCGCACATCGAAAATCTTGAGGTCGAAGTCCAGCGCCGGGCAAAGGTGGTGGTCAACGAACGCACCGGCACGGTGGTTATGGGCAAAGACGTCCATCTGGGAGCAGTGTCCATCCTGCATGGAAATTTTTCCATTGCTGTCACTACGTCTTATTCCGTATCGCAGCCGAATCCGGGAAGCAGCGGGAAGACGGAGGTTGTTCCGCAGACCAAGGTCAGCGCCAACGAGGCTCCGGCACGATCGGTAGAACTCGAAGAGGGCGCCAGCGTGGAGCAACTCGTCCAGCGTCTGCAGGCGATCGGGGCAACGGCACGGGACGTGATCTCAATTCTGCAGGCGATCAAGGCCGCCGGCGCGCTCGATGCCGACCTGGAGGTGATCTGATGAATGCGGTGGACGCGGTTCTTCCGGCGGATCTGGCTGTGCCCCCGGCTGTCTCGGCACGCGGCGCCAAGGCAGCCAGAGAGTTTGAGGCTCAGTTGATCGGATCTCTGCTGGAATCGCTCGAAAAAACCTTCGCAACTGTTCCCGGTGATGCCGACGACGGCACCTCGGACAACTTCAACTATATGGGCAATCACGCTTTGGCCGAAGTACTGGCGGCGCATGGTGGATTTGGCATCGCCGATTTTGTAAGCCAGCACCTCGTCACAAACCAAAGTCCCCAGTAGTGCCAAACTGGTCGGCGGAAAGTTTTCGGCTCCCCTACGGCTAAAGTTTTCGTAAGACCAGCCGATACCTAGACATAAGGGTGGAGACCTGGATCCCACATGGATCTGCCCGGATCCGGCCGTTTGAAATTAAAGTCTTTTAACCGGCTGCCGATACTTGGATTGCAAGGCAATTCAAGAGGAGGAAAGGACGATGAGAATCGAGGGGCAATACGGGGCGCAAGCTGCAGCTGAGGCCGATCGCAGCTCAGTATCGAAGGTTACGGCACGGGCAACTTCGTCCAACCCGAACATCGGCGAGGATCAGACGCAGTTGTCGGAAGTGCACGCCCAGGTCGCGGGACTTACGGCTCAAGCTTTGCAAACGCCTGAGCTACGGCAAGAAAGAGTAGCGGCGTTGCGGCTGAGCGTGCAGTCGGGCCAGTATCGTCCTTCCCCGGAAGCCGTGGCCGGGGCGATTGTAGCGCACATGGTCGGTGGCGCCGCCGCCTGAGCGCGGTTAAGGACGCTTTAGCACCGAGGGAAAGCAATGGGCAGCGGAGATCTGTCAAACGACTTGCTGGTCGGAATCCTTACCCCCGCTCCTGCCGCCCGGCCGGCAGATTCGCACGCCGGATGCGAAGACGGATCGTCCAGCTCGCGACGACGGCACCGCGCCAAGGATCCTACGGCGGAAGGCGACATCACAGCGGAGGACGATGCGCAACCCGTCCATGAAATCGACCGAATGGCGTAATGCAATGACCCCCGACACGCCACGCTTATTTTCGACGGATACCAACCTGCTCGCAGATCCAGTCCGAATCGCTCTCGTGCAGCGCCTGGAAGTAAGCCTGCAGAGCAGCGCAAGAGCGACCGTAAGCAGAAATCTCCGGGAGCTGGAGCAGGCAACCGAGGAACAGACACATTTGCTCGCGGAGTTGAGGGCAAGCAATACGACCAGCCGGGAGCACGGGGATCCAGCCCCGTTACCTGCATTTGCCCGATCGCGCGACACGTGCCGTCGCGTGCTCGAATTATGCCGGCTGCAGCGCGCCCTGCTTGCACGGGCACAACGATCGCTTGATGTACTCGCGCATTGGATGGCAGGGCCGGGCGCGAGTTATACACATCCTCAACTTTGTTTGCCAGCGGCTTCGAGCAAGAGAGGGTCTGGCACTAACGGGAATTCCAGTTTCTCGAAGCCAGGTTCTTGAGGAGATCTGCGGATGTCGAGCCTGAATGCAGCTTTGGCTACCGCCCTCAGCGGATTAAACGCCGCTCAAGGCGCCCTCGAAGCCACTACCAACAATGTCGCCAATTCGAACACTCCCGGATATTCGCGTGAGGTGCCAGAGCTGGTGACCAACGATCCAGTGGAGGTTGGCTCACTGACTGTGGGCACGGGGGTCACGCTGCAATCGATTGAAAGCATCCGCGACCCGATTCTCGAGGCGCAGATCCAGCAGGAAACCGAGACCCAGGGGCAAATGAATGCTCTGGTCTCTGCCCTGTCCGACGTTCAAAGCAACTTCAGCACTGGCACCGCCGACATTGGGACAGAGATTTCGAATTTTTTCGACAGCATCAATCAGCTTTCCACCAACCCGTCCGACACTTCGCTTCGCGACGCCGTGCTTACGGCAGCCAACAACCTGGCGAGTGCCTTCAACAATGCCGCCAATCAGATGACGTCGCAACAGACCAGCCTGAATGCGTGCGTGGTGCAAAACGTAGACCAGATCAATCAGCTCACCGGGCAGATTGCGCAACTGAATGGAAAGATCGCCAGCCTGGAGAATACGGGAGCCAGTGCGGGGACCTTCATCGATCAACGGACTCAAGCTATTGATCAGCTCTCGGCGCTGGTGGACGTTTCTGTCATCCCCAGCGATAACACCCTGACGCTGACGACCGCGGCCGGTACGGCGCTGGTCTCCGGGCAACAGAGCTTTGCGCTCTCGACCGAAAGCAACGCCTCCGGTCTCGAAGAAGTTTATTCCGGGACCAGCAACATCACCTCGTCCATCGTCTCCGGACAGTTAGGCGGAGTGCTCGCGGCACGCGATCAGCAGATTCCCACGATTGAGAATCAGCTCGACACATTAGCCGCCGGGATCGCCAACGCGGTGAATGGAGTGCAAGCGCAAGGCTATGACCTGAGTGGGAATGCGGGAACCGATCTTTTCACTGCGCCGCCGGCCAATGGAAGCGGATCCGCCGCCAGCATGTCGGTGGCGATTACGGATCCGTCGCTGATAGCGGCCAGCTCCGACGGGACACAGGGAAGCAACGGCAATGCCAATGCCATGTACGCGTTGAGCAATCAGGCAATCGTGGACGGGCAAAGCCCGACCGATTATTACGCCGGGATGGTGTCGAATGTCGGCAACGCGGTTTCCAATGCCACCGCAGAACAGACCGCTTCGAACCAGGTGTTGCAACAGCTCAATGACCAGCGGGCGTCGGTTTCCGGCGTGTCGCTCGATGAGGAAGCCGCCAACATGATTCAGTACCAGCAGGCGTATGCGGCATCGGCGCAGGTGATCTCGGCGATTAACAGCATGATGTACGACGTCATCAATATGACAACCTTAACCACGTGATGCACGGCCTGTCATGAATAGTGGCGCGACAGGTAATTTTGCTATGCGCATCAATCCCAATCCGCTCCCTGATCTGCTTGCGGCCCTCGAGCAGACTCAGCAACAGATCAATACCGATATGCAGGAGATCTCCACCGGGCAGACCGTAAACTCGCCTTCCGACAATCCAGCTGCGGCGGCCATGCTCGTCCAGAATGCGAACCAGACTTCGCAGACGGATCAGTACCTGCGCAGCGTCGAAAGCATTCAGGGCGAAATGCAGAATGCCGATTCCACCCTGAGCTCGGTGGTGACGGCTCTGCAGCGTGCCATCAGCATCGGAACCGAAGGAGCCAACGGAACCGAGAATGCCACCGACCGGCAGGCAATTACGGTCGAAGTGCAGGGGATCCAGTCGCAACTGGTAAATCTGGCGAATCTGTCGTATCAGGGAAGTTATGTCTTCGCCGGAACAGCAACCCAAACCGCCCCCTACGTTCTCGATGCCACCAGCCCCTCAGGGGTGAAGTATGTCGGCAACTCCAATACAGACCAGATTGCGGTCGGGGACAACCTGACCGTGCAAACCAATCTTCCCGGCTCTGAGCTGTTCTCCAGCCCGGGCAATGACGTCTTTCAAGCCCTTCAGGATCTCATCACCAGCCTGGAAAGCGGGACAGGCATCAGCTCGGCCGTGACGGAAATCAGTAATGCCTACGATTACATCGACTCGCAGCGCGTGTTTTACGGCAATGCCATGGACCAGCTTAACTCCCAGCAAACCTATCTCAATTCCGAAACGACCCAGTTGGCCCAGCAGCAAACCAATCTGAGCGGAACCAACCTTCCCGCCTCAATCACCAGCCTGGAGAGCTCCGAGACCGCCGAGCAGGCCACCCTGGAAACCATCAGCCAGACGCAGCAGAACAACCTGTTCAGCTATCTGAAATGATGAGAACTGCAAGGGGGAACCCTCAAAGGGTTTCACGGGAGCGGTGTACCCACTCGCTGGCCGATTCGATCCGCTTCCGCTCCTGCTCCAGCCGAGCCTTTTCCTGGAGCAGCCTCTCGTGGATGAGAGGCAACAGATCCCGCAAACATTCCACACGCTGACGATATTGCCGGAGCTGTTCTGCCAATTCCGGGTTGGCCGCCTGCGAGCCGTTAGGCAGAGAGCGAATCCATGCTCCTGCCTGCATCAACTCTGACAGCAGCGCTGCCATTTGTTGTGGGCTGATCGGGCTCCGCTGCGAGCGAGATGTATCGACGGCGATGGCGTCGAGCCAGAAACCCAGGCGGGAGTTGGTGTCGCGCAGACGGCTGGTGATGTGATCGGTCGCACGCAGCGGCATTTACGCTTTCCAATCCGCGAACGAAGGTCGTTCGCTGTCGAATTGCCGCGATGTCGGCTCGGGTTGCTGAATGGGCGGAGCGGATTGGCGCTCGACCTCCTGCCAGGCTTGCCGTACCCGCATCAGGCTCGAGAGCTGCTTCTGGATCCCGGCGGCGGACTGACGGATTTGAGCGTTTAGCAGGCCGGCGCGTGTCTCCTGGTAAAAGCGCTCCAGATTCGCCGCCACCTCGCCGCCTTGCGCCATATCGAGCGATGCCTGGAGATGGCCGATCACCAGGACCGCATGCTTGATCTTCTGCGTACGGCCTTCGATATCGCCTTGTGCCAAAGCGGCGAGAGCCTGCCGTAGATCTTCGATGGCCTGTTCATACAGCAGGATCACCAGACGCAGAGGACTCGCTCCTTGCGCTGCTACGGCACGGTAGGTGAGTCGCGCATCCATAGTTTAGAGGCCCGAACTAAGCGTCGGAATGGAGGAAGACGATGAGCCACTGCTGCTGGCATCGAGTGACGCCAAGGTTTCGGTTGTTTCCTGGAGAAGCAGCGGATATGACTGTAGGGACACATTCACTTGATTGAATTCCGTAGTCAATGCCTGCTGCTCGGCCGTCAACCGGACTTGAAAATTGTTAATGCTGTTCGTAATATCCTGCTGCTCGCTCTGATTCTGCGCCAGGTCCGCATTGAGCACACCGGTCGTGGGGTTGGTCAGATTCGTGAGATCGCTATTGAAATTCGTGGCAAAGCCTGTGGAAGAAGAAGCATTCTGGAAAAAATTCAACACGGCGGATGGATTGGAAGACAGCAACTGATCGAGAGTTTCGCCAGTTGGCGACGAGCCAACGCTGAGCGTACCATCGTTGTTCATATTGATCCCCAGCGAAGCTAGATTGACGATCCCGCCGTTGCTGTTGATCAGCGTGGTGTTATTGGTGATGGCCAGTGCCGCGCTTGCTCCTGTAGCCTGGCTGGAGATTGACAGGTGGTATCCGCCGGAATCCTGAACAACACTCGCGGTCACTCCCCAGCTGTTCTGCGTGCTTTGTGTATTGATGTAACTGGCGAGGGTGTTCAGAGTGTCATTGCTGCCGGCAGTGATGGGGAGGTCAACCGTGGTCCCACTACTCCCGCCAATCTGCAGCTCGATGTCCCCCGTGGTCTGGCCGCTTGGCAGGATCGAGGTATTGGCGCTCGCCATATCCACTGTATTCAAGGTCCCGGTCGTGCTGCTCGCTGTGCTAGGCATGGAGTAGGTTACGTCGCTGAGCAGGCTGGACTGCAGCGAGCGCAGCGCTGAGTCGGAACCGAGCGGGCCTTCCGCATTGGTCGACGTATTCACCGTGAATTCCTGGTTGATGTCGCTGACGACCTGGTTGTAAGCGGAAACAAAGTTTTCAATCGCCTCTTCCGTTCCCGACGTGTTTGCACCCACCGTGACCTGCACGGTTTCATCCGGCGAAGCATTGGCGAGATTCAACGTCACCCCGGGGATTGCTCCCGTGATGGTATTACTGGCGCTCGCATAGGGAATGCCGTCAATGGTCAGGGAGGCATTGACACCGCCGGTCGGAGTAGCAAATGTCAGGCCGGTATTGTTGCTAGCGATGGCAAGCGCCCCCGCAGTGCCCGTAGATTGGCTGGTGAGGGCGAGCCGGGAACCATTCACATCGGTTACAACATTAGCGGTCACTCCCCAGTTCTGCTGGTTGATATATTGAGCCAGACTGGTCAACGTGTCATTGCTGCTGTTGATCATGATCTGCTTGGTTGTACCCGAGCTGCCCCCAATTTGCAGGTCAATTTCACCCGAATTGGCGCCACTGGGAAGAATCGTAGCGTTGGCTCCTCCAGAAAAGTCATTACTATAGACCAAACCGGCTGTGGCGAGATTGTTTACGACAACATCGTTTGTCCCTGCAGTTGCCCCTGAAGAAGCTGTCGCGGTAACAACATTGTCATCGGAAGATGTCGCCGTTAATTGAGTGAGCGCCCCCAACGGATCGGACAAAGCCTGCACGGCCGTGGCGAGATTGCTCAAATCGCTATTGATGGTCGTCAGATCGCTGGCCTGCGATTGCAGGGTCGCTTGCTCATTCTGCCATTCGGTGAGCTGCCCGCTGCTTTCGTTCAAAACCTCTTGCACCAGCTCGCTTACATCAATTCCCTGCCCATTCAGCAGAGTGGACGGATTGAGACTAATGCCCATCGCCTTTGCCTCCTTCGTGAGATTCCTCCGTGGCCTGCGCTGCGCTATGCACCTTCTGCTCCCTTTGCAGATCCTCGTTGATCGCCCGGGCTACGCCCAGAACCTGTTCGCTCGGCATTTGCAGAACCACGTTTCCGGATTGATCCACGTATCGCACAACGATCTCTCCGTGCACTTGACTATCGCGTTGCACTTCGACTTCATCTTGGGGAATTTCTGAGGACGGCGTAACACTCGACGCAGGACTCTCGTTTATTTTTGGAGCTGTTCCCGGATTGGATCGTGCCGATACAGCCGGCGCGGACCTTTTGTCATTCGGTTGCCCAGCCGACTCATTCCGTTCAGCCACCGATGGGACGGGTTGGACCGGATTAATGCTCATAGAGGCGGCTCCGGAATAAAGCAAAGGAGGCGGTTGCCCGCCTCCTTATGCAATTCAACTTATTGCAACAGTTTCAATACAAGCTGCTGCTGCTGGTTGGCCTGAGCCAGCGCCGAGATGCCGGTCTGCTCCAGAATCGAGTAGTTGGTCAGGTTGGCCACAGCGGTCGGAATATCAGCTTCCATGATGTTGTCTTCCGCCGAGGTCAGGTTCTGCGTCTGGCTGCTGATGACGTTGCCCGCGCTCTGTAGCCGCTCAGTCACGGCACCGATCTGGCCGCGGAGAGCCGCCACTTGCGAGATCGCGTTGTTGATGTCGGTCAACGCGCTCTGTGCGGCTGTCGCCGTACTGAGGTTGTCGTTCGCCAGACTAATCCCGTTCATGTTGTCGCTGGAGAACGCTCCCAGAGTCACACCAATACTCTCACTCCCCGCTACCGTGGAATCACTCAGATAAATATCTGTCGTGTTGGAGTTGGTGGTATTGGCCATAGTATCGGCCGCAGTGTCGCCATTGACTTCCATCGTAGAGCCGGCATCAGCTAGCGGATCGGTGCTATTGCCCCGATTGTAGGTGTCAGTCACCACGATGTTGCCACTGCTGTTCAAGGTTGCGACCAGGCCTGTGCCAGAATTGTTGATGTTCTCGATCATTCCGGCGACCGTACCGCTGGTGCCGTCATTCGTCGTGGCGTCGAAGGTCTGGGTGACATAGGCTGGGGTTGCCAGTGAACTGTCCCAGTACTCCACCTCCATATTGCCGGTCACCGCGCTGGCCATGCCAGCCGGATTCGTGACAGCCGTCGTTAGCTGGTTATAGTTGGTCGATCCTCCTGAGAAGATCGGCGCACCGTTGAATGTCGTGTTCTGACCGATCTGGTCGATTTCCTGGGTGATCTGCGAAAACTCTGACTGCAGAGCCACGCGCTGCGAGTCTGACACGGTGCCAGTCGAGGATTCGGTGGCCAGCGTGACCGCGCGGTTCAGCAGGGTGGTGACCTGCGAAAGCGCACCGTCTGCCACCTGCAGCTCGCCGGTGCCGTCACTGACGTTCTGTGCGGATTGCGTCAGCGCGGTGACGTTCGCCTGCAAGCCGTTGGCAATCGCCAGGCCGGCAGGGTCGTCTGCGCCACTGTTAATACGGTCGCCGGAAGACAATTGCGACAACGTATTCTGCAGATTGTTGTTCGTCACTGTCAGCTGGTTCTCAGCTGCCAGGGACGCAATGTTGTTCAGGATTCCAATTGGCATGTGAGTCGCTCCTTCTTTAGATTTTTCTTCGGTTCGCCTGATCGTTCTCTGATCAGGATGTTCTGCGAAGCCCTAGCGTCTCGCTGCTCGCGGAACCCCGAATTACTGTCCTGTTCATCGGCAGTTTTGACACCTGCTTTAGTGCGATCTCTCTTCGTCAAGAACCAATCCGCCGCAGAAGTAACCTAGGTCACGCCTCCTTTGCATAATCGATATTTGGTCTTTGCCGATCTCTGTAGAGAAGACCTTTGGTGCGCGCATGGCATAGTCGTCTTCCCGCTGCTGTTTGAGGAATACATGATCCAACTCACGCGTCTGAACAATAAAGCGATCATGGTGAACTCGGATTTGATCAAGTTCGTTGAGCAGTCTCCGGATACGCTCGTCACTCTTATTAACGGCGAGAAAATCGTGGTTCGCGAGGACGCGCAGCAGGTACTCGCGCGCATTATTGAATTCCGGCGAGCTGTCCTCGCCGGACTGCCGCTGACCTGGGGCCCAACTGCAACGAGTTCCTTAGAGCGTTCTCAGGAAAACGGCGAACCGTCAGAGAGGTAAGCGTGGATAAGTCCAGCCTGGCAGGCATCGTGCTGGCGGTGGGCGGAATTCTCGCAGGGTTACTGCTGGAAGGCGGCAACCTGGGCCAGATCCTGCAGCCTACCGCCGCCATGATCGTCTTTGGAGGAACGATCGGCGCTGTCATGCTTCAATTTCCGCTGGCGGTGGTGGTCAATGCCCTGCGGCGGCTGGGATCGGTCTTCATGAGTCCGCGCCAGAATCCTCAGGCCACGATTCAGCGCCTCGTCCATTACGCCCAGAAGGCGCGCCGCGAGGGAATCGTCTCACTGGATGCCGACCTCTCAGAAATTGAGGATCCATTCCTCAAAAAGTCTTTGATGCTTGCCGTCGATGGAACCGAGCCGCAGGAGTTGCGCAAGATCATGGAGCTTGAACTCGAGAATCAGGCCGAGTACGAAGAACAGGTGCCGCAAGTTTTCGAGTCCGCAGGAGGATTCGCGCCCACCATTGGAATCATCGGAGCCGTGCTGGGATTAATCCAGGTCATGCAGCACCTTGACAAAATCGATGAAGTCGGGCGCGGCATCGCGGTGGCCTTTGTTGCCACGATCTACGGAGTGGGCTCGGCGAACCTTTTATATCTTCCCGCTGCGGGCAAGATGAAGCTTCGCATTCGCGACGAGCAAATCACCCGCGAGATGACGCTCGAAGGCGTCGCCTCGATTCTGGAAGGCATGAACCCACGCATGCTCGAAACCAAGCTGCTCGGATTCCTGGTAGACGCGGAACAGGTGCGCGACGACCAAGCCACGGGTGGTACATCATGAGTCGTCGCAGGCGCGCCCGCGCGCATGTGAGTCATGAGCGCTGGCTGGTTTCTTACGCGGATTTCATCACCCTGATGTTTGCCTTCTTCGTAGTGCTCTATGCCTCGGCGCAAGTCGACCACAGGAAAGTCGGAAAGCTGGCGATGGCCATTCAAGTTGCCTTCCAGGAACTCGGCGTCTTCCCCGCATCCACGACACGCGTTCCCATTGATCTCAATGAGCCCATGCCTTTCAGCACTGTACAAGCCATAGAGAATGCTAAACACGACACGGATCTGAGTCGGATAGCCTCTCCACCCACGAACGACCTGGATGCGGCCGCAGAAGAAACCGATCTCGCTACTCTGCAAAACGAATTGCAGCAAGCTTTGCAGCACGAGATCGCCTTGCGTGAGGTTTCCCTGCATCGGGAGACCGACGGCCTGGTTATCAGCCTGCGCGAGTTCGGCTTCTTTGATAGCGGTTCCACAACCCTCAAGCCTTCCGCATTACCGGCTCTCGATCGCATCGCATCCATTCTTGCCATTCGCACTTGCCGCCTGCGCATTGAAGGGCACACTGATAATGTTCCAATCCACACGGCGCAGGTCGAATCGAACTGGGAGCTCTCGACATCTCGTGCCACCGAACTGGTCCGACTCTTGATTCAGCGCTACCGTTTTTCTCCGGCGCGTCTATCAGCCGCTGGATACGCCGAATATCACCCCATTGCCTCCAATTTCACCTCTCAGGGCCGCGCCCAGAATCGCCGCGTCGACGTAGTAATACTCAGTCACTCCTCCGGATTCTCCAAGACCGCCCTGGCCACCGCTGCGAAGCCCTCTGCCCTTGTTCATTAAAGTCCGCTTTCGCGTGGCCGATAGAACTGCTGATGATGGTTGTGCGATTGCCACCAACGATCATGCCATCCTGCGGCCACGAGGGGCATTAGCATGACAGCCGCGCCCGCGACCATAGGTGCGCTGAGTGGCCCGCCCGATCCTGATCTTGTGCGAATCCGCGACCTTGTGTATCAAGTCGCGGGAATCTTTCACCCCGACAACAAACTGCTTCTGCTCCTCGACCGCTGCTCTCGACGTATGCGGGAACTCCAGCTGAAAACCTTACGCGAATATTTTGAATGCCTGACCACTCAGTCCATTCGACAAAACGAGCTCGTGGCACTGCTGAACGAGATTACGATTGGTGAAACCTGTTTCTTCCGAAACCAGCCACAACTCGACGCGCTTCGCCAGATCATTATCCCCAAGATGCTCAAAGCGAAAGCCAGACTTCCCGTCCGTCGTTTGCGGATCTGGAGCGCAGGCTGTTCCACCGGCGAGGAACCCTACACCCTCAGCATGCTGCTGCTGGAAGAAGCCGGCTCGCACCTAAAAGATTGCACTTTTGAAATCACTGCCACCGATATCAACGAGCGCTCGCTGACCCACGCCCGCCATGCCCTGTATGGCGACTACAGCACTCGCAACCTTCCCGCTTACTACCGGGAGAAATATTTCACTGCCGAAGGGGATCAGTGGCAGGTGAAATCTGTAGTGCGAAGAAACGTTTCCTTCAGTCGCCTGAATCTTTCTGACGATTCTCGTATGACCTTCATGAAGGCCTTGGACGTCATCTTCTGTTGCAATGTCCTTATCTACTTTGATTTGGCCTCCAAGCAGCGCGCGATTCAGCACTTCTATCACAACCTTCTTCCGCACGGATATCTGTTCCTGGGCCATTCCGAGTCCCTTTACGGAGTCAGCGGCGATTTCCAATTAGTCCACTTCCCCGGGACAACCGCCTATGTGAAACGCAATCGTTCTTCTCAAGCGGACAAAGGAACTTATGAGTAACCCCGCCACAAAGGAAACTCTGCTCAAGCGATTGGAAGGAGTGCAACAGCTCCCAACTATCCCCGCCGTACTTGCCCCGCTGCTTCGCTATTTGCAACAACCGCTCGAACAGATCGACGTTCAAAGAGCCACAGACCTGATCGCACAAGACAAGGCGCTGGCCGCGCAATGCCTGCAAATGGCAAACAGTCCTTTATTTGGAAGATGGCAGAAAGTCGATTCACTGCGCGCCGCAGTTCTTGGCCTCGGCTTTCATCGATTAAACGATATAGCTGTTTCCTGTAGCGTTCTGAATATGGTGCCGCGCGATACTGGAATCGATCCAGTCGCCTTTTGGGAACATTCCTTGGGCAGCGCGCTCGTTTGCCGTCAGCTCGCGCGGCTGATTTCTTACCCGGATCCAGGCAAAGCATACTTGTCGGGACTGCTTCACGACATCGGGATCATCGCCGAACTTTCAACTATGGCGAAAGAATTCCGCGGAGCCTTTGAGCTTGCCCGCAAAGAAGCTATTCCCTTGCACGAGGCGGAGCAGAAAGTGCTCGGCTTTTCACACTGTGACACGGGGCAAATACTAGCCCAGCGTTGGGAATTACCCGCCGATCTGATCGAAGTGGTCGCCCTTCACCACGCGCCATCAAAAGCGCCTGAATATGAAGCGCTGGTCGCAATCGTGGAATTGAGCGATCTGCTTTGCCGGATGAGCGGGCTGAATCACGGCTATCTCGAAAAACGCGAAGTAAATCTCCTCGAACAACCTGCTTTCTCCGTCCTCGCTCGGCATTTCCAACCCGTGAAAGATTTGGACTGGGCTCGCCTGACGTTTGAGATGGATTCGTATATGGACGATGTGCATTCGCTCGTGCACGCCATTTATCGATCATGAGTTCGGATGCTTCAACACGCTCGCCGATTCGAGTCCTGGTAGTAGATGACAGTGCCTTCATGCGCACGTCTCTCTCGCGGATGATTGCCTCTGACCCGGACCTCGAAGTGGTCGGAACCGCCTGCAATGGAGGAGAAGCTTTGGAACGCATCGTGGCACTCGATCCGGATGTCGTTACACTCGACATCGAGATGCCGGGATGGGATGGGTTGGAAACATTACGCCGCATCATGGCACAGTCTCCACGCCCGGTCATCATGGTAAGTTCAGCAACCGAACAAGGAACCGAGGCAACATTTAACGCACTATCAGCAGGAGCTTTCGACTACGTTCCTAAGCAATTATCCTCGGCGTCGCTCGATATCCTTCACATCCGGCCCGATTTGATCGCGAAAATCTTCGCCGCAGAAAGCGTGCGAACCCGCCGTCCGGCGGAAGCTGCTCTTCGAAAGCCTCCTCAATCACTGGGCCTTCCCCAGGAATCCTTATCGGCCATAGCGCCGCAGATTGTTGCCATCGGCTGCTCGACTGGCGGACCCAAGGCGTTGCAGGAAATTCTGCCTTGCTTCCCTCCCGATTTCCCGATTCCAATCCTTGTCGTGCAGCACATGCCGCCAGGATTCACCGGTCCATTTGCCCAACGACTGAATACTCTCTCTTCGGTCACTGTGCAGGAAGCCATTGACAAAGAACCGCTCCACTCCGGAAATGTCTACATCGCGCCTGCCGGTCTGCACATGACCATTGAGCGTTTGGATTTTCCAGAGGTGATCGTCCGCCTGCGGACGCATCCTGAAAACACGCTTCATATTCCATCGGTTGACGTTCTGATGCGTTCGGTGGCCGAAGTCTATGGCTCTGGCGCCATGGGAGTCATTCTCACCGGGATGGGTTCGGACGGTCTGGAAGGCATGAAGGCGATCTACCGCGCCGGCGGATTTACCCTGGGACAGGACGAATCGACTTGCACCGTCTACGGGATGCCGCGCGCCTGTGCTGAGAGTGGAATTCTCAAACGCGTAGTTTCGCTAACGCAGGTTCCCACACAAATCCTGCAACTCATCCAATATCAAAAGCGTGCCTGAAGCCTGCTCCCCACGAAACACCCCTGAGCCGAGTGACTCACGAATCTGCTCGAGCAGAGCCGCGCTGGAATATGGCTTCGGCAGGCAATCAACCCCTTCATCCCGAGCATTCGCCATCTGATCCCCGTAACCCGTCACGAAGACAACTTTCATTGACGATCGGCGACGCTTCAGCCTGATTGCCAGGTCACCTCCGCCTTCTCCGGGTAATCCCAGATCACATAGGAGCAGATCAATCTCGCCGCTACAGCATTCAAACAGCTCATCTGCCTCGCAGCCATTTCTGGCACTGAGCACGCGGTAACCGGCCGAGCGCAACACTTCTTCCGTCACGTGCCTCACGAAGGCTTCGTCTTCCACCAGAAGAATAGTTTTCGCGAAGAAATCGCCATGGCTTTCCCATTTGCTTTGGCAGGTCCCTGAAACTTCAGCGCAAGCGCTCTTCCCGTTCATAATGACCTCCGGTTATCTTCTTATTTGAAAAGCAGGTGAACTTCCATTCGGACGACGGAAGCCCTTCGCTTGGAATGAAGCAGTTACGGAGGGCCCAGGCTCGACTGCACACCGTCCCAAGTCCATTTCGGAAAGTACGACCGCGCCTTCGTTCTGTTTCGGGAACGAAATGAGGCATGCTCTCGGCCGACTACTTCGGGCTTGTCAGGATGGTCTGTTCGGGGTCCAGCAAGATCTTGTGTACTCCGGAGGGGGCGTTGAGGCGAAAGGAAGACTCTTCGCCATCCGCGAATACTCGGCCCAAAAGCACCGTTTGCCGGCCCGCTACCGCCCCATAAATCGGCACCGACGTAACAAGACTGTCAGGTGCCTCTTTTTGCAGGATCGTGCCCGTCACAACCGCACCGCCGCCATGCGGCGAGAACTTCACGCTCTTCACTTCCAGTTTCGGCAGAGAAGTGCCGTTGACCCAACTATCAAGAAACCATTCTAAGGAATCCTTGCCTTCGTAACGTAGAGATGGAGGTAAATTCTCCGCGAACACATCTAGGAGTTGACGGGTTGTAATCGCGTGCCCGGCGTATCGTTCGCGGAGCCTCCGCAAAGCCCGAACGAACGGTTCGTCTGGACCATTCTTCGGGTTTCCTTTTCCCGGCTCGGCATCATCCAGCATCGTTCGCAGCATGTGAAACAGCCATGTCGCCCGTCCGTAGCTGATGGCATCGTATCCGTTGGGCGCGCGCGATGACTCCAGCCTTCCGCCCAGCGTAACCGGTCCGGCATCCTTCGGAGCCAACCCGTCCTTGTCCGGCGTAACCAATTCTTCCCGATATCGCTCCATGATTTGCCGGAACCCCGCCGGATTCCGTTCCTGCAACATCATCAGCGCGCAGTAATTTGCCAATCCTTCCGAGAACCACTGGTCGCGGTAACTCGCCCAGGAAATCAAATCGCCCCACCACTGATGGGCGGTCTCGTGCGCCGGAACCAAGTCTTGAAGCAAAATCTGATCCGGCGAATAATGCAGTTGTTCGCGCTCCTGATCGGTTAGAAAAACATAAGAAGAGAGAAAGATTAACCCGGGCCATCCTTGACTCTGGCGTCCGGGCATCTGCGTGAGCTCAAGCCGGCTGAAGGGATACGCTCCAAACCGCGCGGCATAATACTCGACCGCGCGAGCTGCTGCTTGCGCCACCATTTCTTCGTTGCGCGCTGGCGACGGATTATATGGCACCGTGATCTGCGGCAGCTGTGGCGAAGGATCTGAGGTCTTAGGCTGGATCACCGCCACGTTCGCCTCTGGAAAATTACGTTCTAGGCCCTCGGCCGCGAAGGTTTCAACCGGAACGTCCCCTGCATGCGCCGTTGCGATCCGATATTTGCCCAGATTGAATCCAGCCAAAGGGATCGGCCTTTCTGATACCCAGCGGGAAACTTGTTCGCCCTTCAGCATCGGCTGATCTGTCACCGGAACGGATTTTCCGGTGGCCACCAGAGTCCAATCCTGTGGATATTCGAATTGCAGGTCGTAATCCGCCATCATCATGCCACGGTTCGGATACCACGCCCCACGCGCTCCAACGTACAGCAAACCGCCCCCGGCTGCGGCCAGAACTTCTCCCCCATAATCAAATTCCAGTTTGATCTTCTCTCCCGCCTTTGCCGGTTCTGGAAGAATGACCGCCACTGCATCGTTTCCCCGCCGCGACAATTGCGTTCCTTCGATCGCCGGATTATGAATGAATTCCACCGGCTTTCCGTTGAGCTTGACACTCTCCACCTCAAGAAATCTCGATAGCTCGAAAATGAGCGTTCGCCGCCCGCTTTGTTTGAGATTGATTTCTAACTCTGCCCGCGCGTGAAGCCGGGTTGGGGGTTGCACTTCTGTTTTTATCCTGTAGCTCCGGATCTCGACCCAGTCCTCTGGCTGCTTGTCCCCCGACTCTTGCATCGTGCTGAAAGAATGCCGCGCTGCTTGGGCGTTCGACAAGGCGAAGGAAGTCCAGAGATCGTAATAGGTGACTCCGTCTTTCGATGTCTTCACCTGTCCGGCCTGAATCTGCTCGGCCGCCAGCGAGTCGAAGGAAACATCAAAAATCCCGAGCGTAACTCCCTGCAAGCGCGCGTGAAAAAAAACATCCTCTTTATCGACTTGAGAGCTATCTGTTTTAGCCTCCGATTCCGATTTCGTTTGCCCGGGCAGCATGCGGCTGAAAGTAATCAACAGCCTCATGGCATCCCCCACCGCGAGATTCTTGGCGGTCGTGTTCCAGTTGTCTATAAACTCCTGCTTGTTCTCGATCACACGCAAATCCGGACGCAACTCCGTTACAGCATCATCGTTAAAGCGGAAATACGCCGTTGCGAAGTGCTCTTCCAGAATTGCCATTCCGGTAAACAGGCTCATCGATCGTCGCTCCACATCGTTTGGTGGAGCGAGCAGAACTTCCCCATCGCCTTCAAAAAAAGCACCGGTAGTGCGGCCCATCACGTCTTGTGTGAAAGCAATTGTTCCGTCTTCCAGGGAGATGTGAATCGCGGCGCGATCCAGTGATGCATCCCGCACTTGATACACTCTCGCCGGATCAAGCCCCACTTGTCCCAACTGCAAATACAGGGCTTCAGCCGGTTTTTCCGGAGGATTTTCCGCCAAGGATGGCCACGCGTTTCCCGAATAGACAAGACAAACCGCGAGCGCGGTCCATAAGCCTCGCATTCCCGATAGTACCTTGGTCACGTGGGTAGGGTGGTTTCCCATTGTTAGAATGCGCCTGAATGCGGCTTTCTGTCACCCTCGTCTTCAGCCTCTTGGCGCTAAGCGCCGCCTCCGCTGACACCATCCACCTGAAAAATGGCCGGACTATCCTTGCCGACCATGTCCGCGAAAATGGCAACCATTACGACTACGACGTGGGCGATGACTCCTATGCGATTCCGAAATCTCTGGTTGATCACGTCGACTCAGGAGGCATGCCCGGGCAGTCAGCGGCACCTTCCGCGAGAATCGCCGACCTTCCTTCCCCTCCGCCGGTGAGTAGTTTGGCCAACGAGGGTGCGATGTTCGCGCAGATTATTAAAGAGGGCCGAGTCGATCCCGATGTGCTCATCACCCTGGAGAAACAAGGAAATACAGAACAAAACGCGACCGCAAACTTCATTGCCGGAAAATTTGAGTTCGATCACGGCAACATCCCGCAGTCCCGAGACTATTTCGAGAATGCTCTGCGCTTTCAGCCAAACAATTCGACCATCCTGACGTATTACGCGGCACTCCTGGTGCGCACGGGAAATGCCACCCAAGCCCTTTCTTACGCACAAAGAGCCGTCCAGTCTGACCCCAATTCAGCCGATGCCTATACGATGCTTGGTTACGTTCAATTCGCCTCCGATCATACGAAGGAAGCGGTCGCTTCCTGGCAGCGTTCTCTGGCATTGCGTCCTGATCCAGCTGTTCAGCAATTTCTCGCGAAAGCGCAGCGCGAGCAAAGCGCTGAGTCGAACTTTAGCGAACACGAGAGCAGTCACTTCGTTCTCCACTATGAAGGGAAACAGACATCGGAAGCATTCCGTTCACAGATTCTCACCGCCCTCGAATCCGACTACGACGACCTCGCCCGCGACCTCGGCAATCCTCCACGCGACAACATTACGGTGACGCTTTACACCGAGCAGGCATTTTTCGACGTGACCCAGGCGCCAACCTGGTCAGGAGCCATCAATGATGGGAAGCTGCGCATCCCCATCAGCGGTCTGACTTCGATGACGCCCGAACTTGCCCATGTTCTGAAACATGAACTGGCGCACTCATTCATCACCCAACTCTCTGCAGGCCGCTGTCCGCCATGGCTGCATGAGGGGATAGCACAATTTCTCGAGCCCAAAAGTCTTGGCAGCAATGGTCGCCAGCTTGCTGTTCTTTTTAAGTCACAGCAGAACATTCCTCTCAATGCTCTGGAAGGCAGTTTCATGAGTTTTTCCGGCGCTCAGGCCTATGTCGCTTACGCCGAGTCCCTAGCGGCCGTCACATATATAAACGACACCTACGGAATGAGTGACATTCAACGCATTCTTGAGCGGCTGAGCGAGGGGAACTCCACCGAGGCCGCGCTGCGGTCTGTTATTCATGAAGACTACGGCCAGTTCGAAACCGATCTCGCCAAATACCTCGCCGATAAGTATGGCGACTGACGCATCCCGATTCGAGCAGATCTGTTCGCGCAAAATTGTTTCACTGTGATGCCGTTTGCCCACAGGGGTTCCCTGTGTTAGCTTCGGCTGGTCATGTCTGCATTGTTTCGCTCCCGCGAGCCTGAACCCGCAGTCGTCGAGCCGGTTCCTACCGTATTTCCAAAGATACAAGGGGCCGAACTCGCTGCCTTATTTGTCGGCAATCGCATCGCCGGAGATTTTTACGATTCCATTCGCGTAAGCCCCGAGCGTGTCTTGTTCGGAATGCTGGATGTCGCTGGCCGGAGAACCGAGAATCGCGGCCTTCTTATCAAAGCGCAACAAATTTTCCGCGAAACCGGCAGCGAGCTCTTCACCACTTCGGACCTTAACGAATCGGAAGCGGTAACCACTCTCACGATCCAGCTCAATCGAGGCCTGATCGAGGCTTCCGGCAAGGTGCACTCTTGCCCGGCATTCATCGGCTGTTATCACGAAAAATTCGGAACATTGTGTTACACCAATGCAGGACACACTCCGGGTCTTCTCGGCAATGCCACGGGAATTTTACGGCTGCCCTCTACCGGTTTGCCCTTGGGATTGTTCTCCCACGCTACGCACGAAGCTCCCACGATAGCTCTCGAGAAGAATTCCGCCCTTGTTCTTATCTCCCGCGGTGTTATTGAGTGCGGCGGCCATAATGGCCAATCTGAGGAGTTTGGCCTGGAACGCGTCGAGCAACTGCTTGGCGGCGGCGCTCACGGCGAAGGCGCGGAGCAGACCTGCAAGTCGATTCTGAATGCCGCCGACGTCTTCTGTTCCAGCGCTCCACCACGGGATGACCGTACCGCCCTGGCTCTAGTGCGTACGAACTAGTCGCCTGGCGATCCAACTTTTTGTTCTCTTTGCCCCTTCTAAACGAGAGAATCCTGTGTACTCGGTAGTAAAATACGCGTATCGACTGTCGCCTATCTTGCCCGCAAGCCTAGGAGTCGAGGTGGCCGCACGCACTCTATGAGAAAAATTGTCCTTGCAATTGTAGTACTGACATGTCTCCCCGCCATCGCGGCGGGACAAGTTGTCGAAGAGATCATCGCCCGCGTGAATAATCAGATCATCACCCGCTCTGAGTACTTGCGCAGCAAAGACCAACTCCGAGACGAGGTCAAGCAGCAGGATCCTTCCGATGCCGACAAGGCCTACGCCGACCGGGAAAAGGACGTCCTACGTGATCTCATCGACCAGCAGTTGCTGCTGGAAAAAGGCAAGGATCTCGGCATTACGGGCGATACCGACCTGATCAAGCGCGAAGACCAGATGCGCAAAGACATGAAGCTGGCTTCCATCGACGATCTCGAGAAGGAAGCGAGCAAGCAGGGAATCTCCTGGGAAGACTTTCAGCAGAACATGCGCAACCAAATCGTCACCCAGAAAGTGATCGGCGAAGAAGTGGGCGGGCATCTCAGCCTCAGCAAAGAAGAAGAGCAAAAGTTCTACGACGAACACAAGAGTGACCTGGAACAGCCAGAATCTATTCGCCTGAGTGAGATTTTGGTTGCCCCGAAGGTTCCTTCGGCCGACCCAGCCAAGGATCCTGCCGCGGCGGGCGGTCCGAACGGGGATAGAACGGATCAGGCCGCTAACCAGGCTGCGGAAGCCGAAGCCCTGAAAGCGGCAGAAGCAAAAGCCAACGATTTGCTTAAGCAGATTCGCGCCGGAGCCAGTTTTGAAGACACTGCCAAGAAATATTCCGACGGTCCCTCAGCCGCTGACGGCGGCGCACTCGGAATGTTCAAGCGCGGCCAACTCGCCAAGGAACTCGAAGACAGGACCTTCGCCATGAAGAAGGGCGACGTCACGGATGTGATCCGCACCAAGCAGGGCTACGTCATCCTCCGAGTTGACGACCATACGATGGCCGGAATTCCTCCCATGAAAGACGTCCTGCCTAAGATCGAAGACGCTCTTTATTATCAGAAGCTGCAGCCGGCTTTGCGTGCTTACCTCACCAAGTTGCGGGATGACGCATACATTGACATCAAGGAAGGCTACGTCGATACCGGCGCGAGCCCCAATGAAACCAAGCCAGTCGAAACCAGCGCCCCCAAGGAATCTAACGCCAAGAAGCTTAAGAAGAAAAAGAAAAAGCTTGGCGTCGTCTAAGCTGTTCGGCCGTTCCTGCTTTATACTCAGGCGGAACAGCTCATGAAGGATTTCTACATCTGCGACTGTACCCGCCACGAAAACAAGATCATCACGTCGAGCTTCGTGGTCGTCATCAAGCAAATCAAGCCTAAAAAGAGCGGTGAGCCTTACCTCGCTCTGACCCTCGGCGATCGCAGCGGCCAAATCGAAGCCAAGATGTGGGATAACGTCGAGGAAGTCCTCGAGGCCTTCGATCAGGACGATTTCGTCAAGGTCAAAGGTCTCATCAATAAATACAAGCAGCGCTTCCAGCTTACGATCCACAAGCTGCGCAAGCTGGGCGAATCGGAGATTGAATTCGCCGACTATCTACCCAAGACCGCGAAGGATATTGACGACCTCTGGCAAACCCTCACCGGCTTCATTTCCACATTTCAAAATCCTTATCTTAAATCTCTGATTCAGGCCTTCATTGCCGATCCAGAAATCGCTGCCGCGTACCGTAACGCACCCGCGGCCAAAACACTGCACCACGCCTATATCGGCGGCTTGCTTGATCATGTTGTTTCTCTGTTCCGCTCCTGCGATTTAGTCTGCAGAAATTATCCCCAAATCAATCGCGATCTCCTTCTCACTGGCGCTTTTCTCCACGACATTGGCAAAATTCACGAACTCACCTATAACCGCTCGTTTTCCTACACAACCAAGGGCCAGCTTCTTGGCCACATGATCATTGAACTGGAGATGTTGCAAGACAAGCTCGCGCTCGTGCCTGGCTTTCCCGACGAACTTAAAACTCTAGTCGAGCACCTCATCATCAGTCATCACGGCGAATATGAATTCGGATCGCCCAAGCTGCCCATGTTTCCCGAGGCTCTGATGTTGCACTATCTCGATGATCTCGACTCGAAGATGGAAGCCATGCGAGCGCAATTCGAACGTGAATCAACATTGGATGGTCCGTGGAGCAGCTACAATCCCTCGCTCGGTAGACCTCTGTTGAATACAGAAAAATTTCTCGCTGCGAAGAAGGCTTCGACGCCCGAGAACTCTGCCAGTCCCACAATTGCCGAACAAGCCGCCGAACCGGCCGCCGAATCCGATTCCGCCGACTCCGAACCAGTTCCGCTACCGCTCGGTCTCGAACCGCAGCGCTGAAGATCCGGTGACGAACCGCCTTGCCTCCGGCACGCACCACAGAAAAATACCGATCCAATGATTGATTTCACCCGCTACGAAGTCCTGACCTTCGACTGCTACGGAACTCTGATCGACTGGGAAACCGGAATTCTATCCGTGTTGCACAGAGTTCTAGCGCGGCATGAAAAAAAAGTTCCGGATTCCACGCTTCTCCAAATGTACGGCGATTTCGAGCAGCGCTCTGAGGCTCAGTACCGTCCCTATCGCGACGTCCTCGAATCTGTAGTTCGTCAATTCGGCAACGCGTTGGGATTCAGCCCCACCGCTGAAGAAGCCCGCTCTCTGCCGCTTTCTCTGCCCACATGGCGTCCGTGGCCTGATACGGTCGCCGCCCTTCGCCAACTCAAAGCCCGCTTCCGCCTCGCAATCATCTCAAATACTGACGATGACCTATTTGCCGCCACGCGCCCTCACCTGGAAGTCGTCTTCGACGAAGTGATCACGGCGCAACAAGCCCAAGCCTACAAGCCTTCGTTAAAGATCTTCGAATTGGCATTAAGTCGCATCCACGCTCCCGCCCACCGCATCTTGCACGTGGGGCAAAGCATTTACCACGACGTCGTGCCCGCTCAATCTCTTGGACTCGCGACGGTCTGGGTGAATCGTCCCTCTGCCCGCCCTGGTGTTGGCGCGGTCAAATCCGCTGAAGCCAAACCAGACCTTGTGGTCCCCAATCTCGCCGAATTGGCCGCGGCCAGTGCTTCCGATCTGTAAATATTCTCCATTGAAAACGTGCCTCACGAACATAATCTGGCGCGCTCTATCGGGTACAATCGAACGTTTATGTTGCGCTACTTCACCGCCGGTGAATCTCACGGAGAGGCTCTGATTGCCTTGCTTTCCGGGATGCCGGCAGGGCTGAAAATCGATCAGCAATACATTGACCGTGATCTATGGCGCCGCCAGCAGGGCTACGGGCGCGGCGGTCGCATGAAGATTGAGCACGATTCGGCGCACATCCTTTCAGGAGTTCGCCAAGGAATGACTATCGGATCTCCGATCTCGATTCAACTTGAGAATAGAGATTGGAAGAATTGGCAGGAATCTCTCCCGGTTCAAGGGGGTGATCCGAGCAAGCACAAAAGCGTGAAATCTCCGCGCCCCGGCCATGCCGATCTGGCGGGCGCTTTGAAATACAATTTCCCCGAAGCTCGCTATGTTCTGGAACGGGCCTCGGCGCGCGAATCGGCCGCTCGTGTTGCGCTGGGCGGGATCGCGAAGCTTTTCTTGCGTGAGCTTGGCATTGAAGTTCTCAGCCATGTGGTTGCGACCGGCAGCGTTTCCCTGAAGCACGAAATCCCATGGGAGCAAGTCCGCAAGCTCTATGATCTCGAAGAAGTGCTGCTCAACTGCGCCGACTCCGACGCCGAGCAACGAATGAAAGAAGAAGTGGATAAGGTCCTCAGAAACGGTGACTCGATCGGTGGAGTTTTTGAGGTCGTAGCGCATCGCGTTCCACCGGGCCTGGGAACCTACGCCCAATGGGATGAGCGCCTTGATGCTCTGCTCGCTGCAGCCGTCATGTCGTTGCAGGCAGTAAAGGCGGTCGAAATCGGCAGCGGTGTCGCCTCGGCGTATGCCCCCGGATCAGCCGTGCATGATGAGATCGCATACGAATCGGCAAACGGATTCACACCCTTTTCGCGATCGCACAACAATGCGGGTGGCATCGAGGGCGGCGTTTCGAATGGCGAGGAGATTCGCGTTCGTGGTTATCTCAAACCCATCTCCACCTTGCGGCGGCCTTTAAAATCGGTCTATTTCGAGAGTCGAAAGCCGGCTGAAGCCTCCTATGAGCGCTCTGACGTTTGCGTGGTGCCCGCCGCGGGGGTCGCGGCCGAAGCGATGGTCGCCTTAACTCTGGCTCGTTGCGCTTTAGAAAAATTCGGCGGAGATTCCATGACCGAGACTCTCAGAAATTTTCAAGGTTATTGCGAGCAACTGAAGAGCTACTGATGGTCTATCCCATAGTCAAGTACGGAAATCCCGTTCTCGAGAAGCCCTCCGAAACGGTCACCGTCTTCGATGAAGAACTGCGGCAGCTCATCGAGGACATGTTTGAATCGATGTACGCCGCGCATGGAGTCGGCCTGGCTGCGCCGCAAATTGGGATCGGCAAGCGCATCGCCGTCATCGACGTCACCTTCAAGGAAGATCCCAAGGCCAAGCTTGTCCTGATCAACCCTGAGATCATCAAGACCGAAGGCAAACACACGCAGAGTGAAGGATGCTTGAGCATTCCAGACTTCCGCGAAAACGTAAGCCGCCCGAATAGAGTCACCGTGCGCGCGCAGGATGTTCACGGAAAAACCTTTGAGAAAACCGGTGAGGAACTCCTGGCTCGCGCCCTGCTTCACGAAACTGACCACTTGAACGGAAAGCTCTACATCAGCCATCTCAGCACCATTAAGCGCGATCTCATGAAGCGCAAAATTCGCAAGCTGATGAAGGCGGGCGAGTGGTAAACAAATTCATCGTTGAATCACGGAGTAATTGCTTCTCAGCTGAATGATTCAATGCCCGAACCGATGAATCTCGTCTTCTGCGGCACGCCGCCATTTGCTGTGCCCACGCTGGAAAGCCTGGTCAACAGCGGGTTTCGCATCCAACTCGTCGTCACCCAGCCAGACCGTCCAAAGGGGCGTGGGCTTGAGACTATCGCCTCCCCGGTAAAGCAGTCTGCGCTTAAACATGATCTGCCGATTGTTCAACCGGACAAGATCAAGAACAACGACGAATTCCGCTCGCAACTAATTCATCTAGAGCCCGAAGCGATCATCGTCGTTGGCTACGGTCGCATTATCCCACGGTGGATGCTCGATCTTGCGCCCTTAGGCAACATCAATTTGCACGCGTCACTACTGCCGAAATATCGCGGTGCTGCTCCCATTCAGTGGGCCATTGCAAATGGAGAAACCGTGACCGGCGTTACCACCATGCGTATTGATGCCGGCCTCGATACTGGAGACATTCTTTTGCAGCGTGAACTCGCCATTGCGCCCGACGATACTGCGCTCACGCTTTCTCCTCGCTTGGCAGCAATCGGCGCTGAACTCATGATCGCAACTCTAGAGGGATTGCAATCAAAAACGATCGTTCCACAACCGCAGGACAATTCGAATGCCAGCCTCGCTCCGATTCTCCGCAAGGAAGACGGCCTCATCAATTTCTCCCGCTCCGCCAATGAAATCGTCAGCCGCCTGCGCGGATTTCAGCCTTGGCCTGGCGCATATACAAAGTTTCGCAGGAAAAACCTGCAGATACTTGCCGCTCAACCCGTTTCAGAGTCGTTGCCCGTAGCACATCTGGAGGCAAGAGAAGGACGCTTGCTCGTCGGATGCGGAGGCAACACATCCCTTGAGATTCGTGAACTTCAGCTCGAGGGCAAAAAGCGCAGCTCGGCTCGTGACTTCATTCATGGATATCATCCGCAAGCTGGCGAGCATCTCGGCTGATTGCCGCGGATCGTCACGCTTCCTTCGCCAACCGTTCCCCACTACACTCAGGATCAATGCCGATCTCTCCAGCTCGCGCCGCTGCCTTTGAAATTCTCCTTCGCATGGAGCGCGAGTCGTCCTTCGCATCCGAACTCCTTCACTCGCAATCGCTCCGCTCGATTTCTGCTCAGGATCATGCGCTGGCCACAGAACTCGCCATGGGCGTCCTTCGCTGGCGATCACTTTTAGATGATGAAATCGCATCCGCATCTTCGCAGCGCATTGCGAAACTCGATCTAGAAGTTCTGACGGCGCTACGCCTGGCTCTTTATCAGCTCCGCTTCCTCGATCGTATTCCACCGCGCGCCGCCCTTTACGAAAGCGTGGAACTGGTAAAACACTCTCGAAAAAAATCGGCAGCTTCTTTCGTCAATGCAGTATTGCGCAAGCTCTCGTCAGCGAGACAAAAATACCAGCCGACTTCCGAGACCACTCCCGAATCGCTAGCTCGTTCTTTTGCCCATCCGCTCTGGCTGGTTCAGCGTTGGGCAGACGAATACGGCTTGGCATCAGCCCGGCAGATTTGCGAATACGATCAATCCCTTCCCAAAACCGCAATCCGCTTGCGCTCGACCACCGCCGAGCAGCAGCTGAACTTGGCAGGAGTGAAACTCGCTCCCGGATCGATCTTGCGCTCCGCCCGCATCGTTCAATCCGGAGATGTCACGACAACTGCAGCTTTCAGGCAACGGGAAATTGTCGTGCAAGACGAAGGCTCTCAGCTGGTCGCGATGCTTGTCGGCCACGGCTCAAACATTCTCGACTGTTGCGCAGCTCCGGGCAATAAAACGCTCGCCATTTCCGACCGCAATCCTGAATCAACCATCACTGCCGTGGAACTCCATCCGCACCGCACTAGAGTTCTCAAGAAGCTGCTCGGCGCTCGACCGAATGAACGCATACGCATCGTTGCCGCGGATGCACGACAGCTTCCTCTATCTCGACGCTATGACCGCATTCTCACAGACGTTCCTTGCTCGGGCACTGGCACCCTCGCTCGTCATCCTGAAATCAAATGGCGTCTTCAACCAAATGATCTCCTTGAACTCCGGCAACGTCAGGTTGCAATTTTGCTTTCGGCCCTCGCCCAGCTTTCTCTGAAAGGACGCCTCGTTTATTCCACTTGCTCACTGCAAAAAGAAGAGAACGAATGCGTAGTCGAGCAAGTCCTCGCCGAAAGCCATAGCGATTCCGTTCGTGTGCTGGATTGCAAAACTGAATTAGAAAAACTGAAAGCAGATCAGGAAATCTGCTGGCACGAGACCCCGCTCACTCGCGGCCCTTATCTACGGACGATTCCCGGAATTCATCCCTGTGACGGCTTTTTCGCAGCTCTCCTCGAAAAAAGTTGAGGGGCGCATCCTGAGCGAAGTTTTCGCCCGCCGTTAGCGGACGAAAACGGAGTCGAAGGACCCCTACCCGAAAGAGATTCGGGCCCCTTGGGTTCCCCATTTCTGGCCGCCTTTGCCAGCAGTGGGGACTTTGGCTTTGCCATTCCGAGCGCAGCGAGGAATCCGCTTTATTGTCATCCTGAGCGAAGTTTTCACCCGCGACAAGCGGACGAAAACGGAGTCGAAGGATCCCTACCCAATTCAGGCGTCGCCGTCCTTCCGAGCGAAGTGTCTTTCTTTTCAGAGTATCCGCTCGATATTCACCGCACCTCGAAACTCACCGACGCGCCCGCAACCACCTTCTGCCCTGGCGGAGGATTCTGCGCCACAATGACGCTCGCTGGCGACGGCTGTGGCGGCGCAGTTGGCGGAGCCGACGGGTTAATCTCCTCAATCGCAGGCGGAGGCGCCGTGCTGACGTTCCCCAACTTAAAGCCCGAGTCCTGTAGGCCACGACTCGCGCTTCCCAGCGGCTGCCCGATAAAACTTGGCATGACGTACGCTGCAGGCTCAGCTTCCGCCGAGACCAACAAACTTATCTTCGGCTCCGATACTTGCGGAGTATTCGCCCGAGGATTTTGTGCCAGCACTTGATCCGCAGGAATCGGCGCGAGCTCAACCTCGGCGGTTGAGGCCACATCCAGTCCTCTCCTCCGAATATTCAACTCTGCTGCGTGTTCGCTCTGCCCTGTCACATCCGGAATCTCCACTCGTGCCGGCCCCAGGCTCTGCGCCAGACGCACCTGCCATCCTCGTCGCACCTTCGTCCCCGGCAGCGGCAATTGCGACATGATTTTTCCTTCCGGGATCTGCGGGCTGTAGTATTGCCGTTCAATCGTGACCTGCAAACCCAGCCCGGCCGCCGACCGTTCCGCTTCCCCCGGCGTCAGCCCGACCAGCACAGGCACGGCCACCTCGCGCCCGTGAATGGCAAACCGCATGGCGGTCAGGCCCGACACCATGGCCACCACCATCAAAACCAGCGCCAGAACCGCAAATCGGAATATCGCCTTCATCATTGACCTGCTTAGAGTTACAAACCTTGCCTGCCCCAACTCCTCTACCGTCCGCGTCGCCCTCAAACAACGTACATCCAGCAACTTTCCCGCGCAATCTAAACAATAGCAGGCGTTCTCTTTCCGGAGGTCGAGTTATGACGTGCACTATGATCCGCGGCATGTCCAGATTGGAGTATCATGACCTCGTGCGGCGTTCAATTCCGGCTTCGGTCGCGGTTTTTGCCCTGCTTGCCTTCCCGTTTCTTTTTGTTTCTTCCAGCCAGGCTCAGGGCCAATTTTCTCCGAGTCCCACTGGCGCAGTTCATCCCCCGACAGGCGCGGTTGCGCCCATGACTGGAGCAGTCCGGCCGCCCACCAGCACCGTTCCAGGACAAAACTTCTTCGGTCCCGGCGGAACTTTCCCCAACTCGCCATCAGGCTTCTCTGGTTCGCGCAGAGGCGAGCACAACGGCCAGCACGGTCATCATCGCCGCCAGCTTGGCGAATACGGATACGTGCCTTACGCGGTCGCAATTCCTTACGCGCCCGATTACGTCGCGCCCGACCAAGACGCTGACGACGATTCCGACTATCAAGGCGGCCCCACAATTTTCGATCGCCGCGGATACGGCGCCGAGTCCTATGTTCCCCCGGTTGAAGATGGCCTTTCGCCTCACGCGGATGACGCCGCCAGCTCCAACACAGTCGCCGACGAGGAACCTCAGCCCGAAACTATTCTGGTTTTCAAGGATGGCCACAAACTCGAAGTACGAAACTATGCCATTCTCGGTGACACGCTTTTTGATCTGACTCCCGGACATCCACGCAAGATCGCGCTGGCCTCACTCGATCTGGACGCGACTCGCCAGCAGAACGATGATCGCGGGGTCGTCTTCCAGCTCCCCGGAGCCAGCCAGGGTAGCTAGAAGGTGTTCAAGAATGGTTTTTCGGAAGGGCACGACTTTAGTTTCCAGCCTGCCCTGAGCGAGCGGAGCGAGTCGAAGGGTGCTTCTGCGAGATAATTTGTTCGAAAATGGTTTTGGAAGGGCACGGCTTTGGCCGTGCCGCTCATGCTAGGAAAGATTTTGGGCTTTAGCCCCTGGGAAAAGTCAACTTTCATGACGCGCAAACTCCTGCCTATCGCGCTGATTGCAGCTCTCTCCCCGTGGTTTGCTGTCCAAAGCCTGCATGCCCAGCGGATGGGTGGCCACATGGGATTTGGCCGACCTGCAGGCTCGTTTCAGGCTGGCGGGTTTGGCCCTAGGAATGAATTCGCGGGACGGCGTGGTTACCCCTATGGGGTCTATTCCGATCTCCTTTACGACGGTTTGCTCGACGCTGGTTATCCCGTAGCCTCTCAGCCGCCGGTCATCATCTTGCAGTCGCCTGCCACGCCGCAGCCCGCAGCATCACCGGTTTCGGCTCCTATGCAACCGCTGATGATTGAGCTCCAGGGAAATCGTTATGTGCGCATCAGCGGCGACAACGATTCACAGTCACAGATGATCGACAGCGATGTTTCGCCAGCATCCCCGGCCGGATCGCGCATCATCGCGAGAAACGAACCGCCCGCAGCTCTTCTCGTCTTTCGCGATGGCCATCAGGAACAGGTCCGCAACTACACCATCGCCGATGGCAATCTCTATGCGAGCAGCAATACCGATGCAGGCCTGCCCACGACTCACAAGATCCAGCTCTCTTCGCTCGATCTGCCCGCAACCATCCGCTCCAACCAGGACCGAGGCGTACAGTTTCACCTGCCCACCGCGGCCAACGTGGTAATCGTCGGACCGTAACTCCGCAACACGCCTCGTCATCTCTTACGACCAGTCTTACGACCAGTTCGCTGTGTTTTCGATTCGTCCGTGAGCCAGCCAGGCATATCGCACTAGAATTCGAGGCGCAATTGAAACGCCATCATGCGAGGACTGCTGTCGCCGCCGAGGCCCACTCCCAACAATCCCGTGGGAGGCGACGTCGTATACGTGAGGGCACCGAAGCCTGTCTGCGTAGATGGCTTGCCCGGTATTCCTGCCAATACGATGCTGGGTAATCCGAAATTTGGATGGTTGAAGACGTTGAAGAACTGGGCGTCAAAGCGCAGTTTGATGTGCTCCCTCAAGGGGAACCACTTCGTCAGGTAGAAGTCGCTCCATACGAAGTCGGGCCCGCGCAAGGCGTTGCGCGCGAGATTTCCGAACTGGCAATTCTGCGGATTATCACCACCGTTGCAGGCTCCCGTGCTCGGATCGACAGCGGAGACGAATGCGTCGGGGTTGAGCCATTGAATGGTTCCTGGCTGCGTGACTTCGGCGACTGAGTCGTGCTCGTACAAGGGCACGCCGGGCACAACGCTGGCGAACTGTGGACCTCCGCCCTGAAAAATTCCACCCGGAGCGCAGGGACTATTTGGATTGACGATTACACAGGCCGAATAAGGCGTGCTCAGAACAGAGAACGGAACTCCGCTATGCCAAAATGCTGTGCCGGACATTTGCCAACCGTTCAATGCGTATCCCAGCAGATGGTCATGCAGCTTCACAGGAAGCTGGTAGACGTACTGCGCGGTCAGATTGTGCCGCACGTCATAATCACAGTTTCCATAGTCGCGAGCGAGTTCGCCGGGCAGCGGCGAAAGGATTCCTCCGGCCGAAAACTGAAGAAACCCTCCGTTCGAGACGGTGTCGAGGCAGTGGCTCCAGGTGTAGTTTATTTGTCCCTGCAGTCCATGTCCCATTCGCTTGTTGGCCGTGAGTTGCAGCCCGTTGTAGTGGCTGTTTGCTCCAGTTGAAAACTGAGTGACCGCGCCGAACCGAGCGTCTGTGGGCTGCATGTATGGAAAAGGGGAAAAGCATCCTTGGCACACTGTCTGGTATCCGTTCGCCTGCGTGAGATAGGGTTGATTCACGGCACGAGTACCCACGTATTGCGCCTGAACGCTCGCAGTCGTTCCTATCTCGTGCTCCATGCCCAGACTCCATTGCATGAAATATGGTGCGTGCAGCGTCCCACTCGGCACCGCAGTGAGCGCAACTGGCGGCAGGCATGAACCTGGGTTTGCCAGCAGTGACCCACAAGATAGCTGCCCCTGCGCGAAGCCCGAACTGAATCTTTGATTGGCGGCAACCGTCGCATCCACAGCGCTGTTCGGCACTCCCGGCGCAAGCGCAGTTCCTCCCACGGTTCCGAGCAGACCGCCCTGGAATGTCTGCACATAAGGCGGATTCATCCCGATCAGGTCGGCTACCGTGCCGGGCAGAATGTCGCTGAAGAGACCGAATCCACTCCTGAGCACAGTTTTCGGCTCGATCTGCCACGCTATCGCGGTTCTCGGTTGCAGGATCGCGAACGGTGTCGATGAGAACAGGTGCCCGAGATGGGTTTGAATGGCGTCGCTGAGCGGCTCATTCAGGTTGTGCGCAATCGAATAAAACGAACCTTGCAGGCGGGCTATTTCATGGTGCGGATTCAACGGATTCGAATTGAAGGTATCGCGTAAACCCAGCGTCCACGTCAGCTTCTTCGTGATCTTCCATGTGTCCTGCGCGTAGAGATCGATATTCAGGAAATTGAATGGCTCGTTGGCATAGCTTGGGAACGTCTTCGTCGCCGTAGAGGCCACTCCGTAAATGAACTGCGGCAAGTCGGTGTACGTCACCAGGGGCACGCTGCCTTCGCCAAAGTCGTAGTCGTTCAATCGAAAAACGCGGATGTTTGTTCCGACCCTGATCTCGTGCGATCCGTAACTCCACGCCAGATTGTCGTTAATGAAGAAACGGGAAGCCTTTCGTCCTTGAAGCCACGTATTATCGAGACCGCCAATTGTCGTAAACGGCGCGTTGGCACCGCTGCCCTGCAGCACGATTGGAAAAGCTGATAGCGTCTTCTGAAAATTACTGGGCGCGAACAGGCTGGAATACCACGAAAAGGCAGGATTAAAGTAGTTCACAAGATTCTGTGAAAAGACGTGCGTGTAACCCGTCGCGAACGAATAGAGCGGCTGGGGGGAAATAGAATCGAACAAAGGGTTGATGGGGTCAGTCCACGCTGCCTGCAATCCAGTGTCAGCCTGAAAGCGAAACCATGCAGTATTGTTTGTGCTGATGTTGTAGTCGATCCGGGCTGTCTGTACCTGCTCATGGTCATCGCTGGAGTGTGAAACGCTTTGCCGATTGGCACAACCGTCGCCGTTCGGGATCGCGCCGGAAGCCGAAGAACCACCCGCGTTGAAAGGGCATCCCAGAACCGCAAGCGGAACGCCCGCGGTATTTCCGTACAACGAAAACATGTTCTGGTAAAACGGCACCTGTTGCGGCGCTGGCGCGTAGGTTGATCCAGTGATCGGGTCAGTTCCACCGATCGGAAGCTGCTTCAGTACGTATTTCTGGAAAGCAGGAGTTGCGACCGTGGCGGGCGTGACGATGGGCAGGGCGATCCGCACCCATTCGCTGTCGAAAAAGAAAAACAGCTTGTCGTGGAGAATCGGCCCGCCCAGGCTGCCCCCGAAGTGGTTCACAGTCGAACGCGGCTTGTGGTTCCCCGGTGTGGCATTCGTAAAATAGTCTGCCGCATTAAGAATCGAACCGTTCCACAGTTCGTACAGGTTCCCGTGGAATTTGTTGCCTCCCGATTTCGTCACATAGTTGACCTGTGACGCTCCGTACCTTCCTTGATCGACCGAATAGGAAAGCGTGTTAACGGTCACCTCTGAGATCGAATTCAGACCCAAGACAAGGTTAGTAGAGAGACCACTGTTCAGATTTGTCAGCGGATCATTCGTTTCGAGTCCGTCCACAATGTAGCCATTCGAGAGCGCGGGCAATCCGTTGAACTCTACGTTTCCATATCCGTTCGTGCTGCCGACGAAATCATTCCCGCTTCCCGCCGTGTTGATGAGAGCTCCCGGGGCG
This sequence comes from Verrucomicrobiia bacterium, assembly GCA_035523795.1. Lineage (GTDB taxonomy): Bacteria > Acidobacteriota > Terriglobia > Terriglobales > Acidobacteriaceae > Sulfotelmatobacter. Next base: position 99,450 of record DATKQB010000015.1, read on the forward strand.
AACTGCAAAGGATAGGTCAGGTCGCCGCCGGGGTTCGGCAGGTTTTCGAGCGCTGGTGCAGCCAGAGTTGTTGAAGTATTTGCGTTGCTGGGATTAATAATGGGAGCTTGTGAACTGACTTCTACCGTTTGACTCGAGTGAGCGATCTTCAGCGTGAAGTTTACAGTTTGTTTCTGCCCAAGACCCGAGAAGACGTTGTTCGCCGTCTGCGGCTCAAAACCTTGTGATTCGATCTCGACCTTGTATACGCCCGGCTTTAGCTGCGGGAAATTGAACCGTCCGGTTTGGTCGGTCTTCACGCTACGCTTCGAGCCCGTATCGAGACTCGTAATGGTGACGGTTGCACCGGCAACCATCGCTCCCGTGGAATCTGCAGCCTGCCCCTGAATCGCGCTCGTGGTCTCACCCTGCGCTAATGCCTGGATGGAGAAAAGGCAAAATATGGCGATGCATAGGAAAGAACGGCAAAGTTGCATTTAAAACCCCACAACCAGATCGCCGGTCAAATGCAGACGCATTAATCGTGGCTGATGCTCCATAGTTAATCATAGTTAACCTCGAAAAGTCCAGCGCGATTGGCAGTCCACTGCCAACCCAGCATGAAAAACACGCTCGTAAAGTGTTGGGTGTCGCTGTCAGCAAAGCGCTCGAGCCCCCAACCATGTGCTGGGCTTTTTTGTCGGCCGACTGGAAGGTGACTCGGATGATCTCGGAGGGCGCGAAGTAGCCCCAGGAACAGGTCCCCGCAACTAGTCCCACTTATACCCTTGGATTTTGATCATTATTCTGAACTTTCGCCTTCACGCCGCTTGCGCTAGGACCGCTTCCGCTCGCTTCGCTGACCTTCTCTGCCGCAACCGCAGCATCGGTTGCTCGACCAGATGGTATGAGGCAGTCGCCATCGCCAGCGCGAAGAACGCGTAATACCACGGTCGCGGATGCGTTCCGAAGACAAACAATTGCTGCCACAAATACAGACTGTAGCTGACCTTCCCCAGCCAAACCATGGGAGCGACATTCAAGAACCGATATGGCCTGCGCACAACATGCAGCAGCACTCCCGCAATGCATACGTGCATCAACGGCCACAGCCCGAACATTAGCAGCGCCGTCATATGAAAACGAAGTTGTCCCATATAAACGGGAACCAGCGCGATCGGCAGAACCATCACGAGCGCCCATCGCGATTGGATTATCGACGTCGGGTGCCACATTTCTCGCGCCCAAGATTTCACAAAAGAAACTGCGCGAGAAGTCGGCGTTTCGGTGGTCGGGTGCCCCATTTCTCGCGCCCCGCCTGCGCGAGAAGTGGGGATTTTCATTGCGTGTTCGATCACTGCCAGCAAGCATCCGATGGCCAGCACGTCCGCAACCGCCGGAAACGTTTCATCCGCGCGCCCATGCAGCCCGATCAGGTGGCACAGGATGCGATAAACGGGCGCGAACCCGATCACTCCAATCAAAATGCCGATCCGATGCCGGTGCCATTTCTTTAATATGCTCGGCCACAGAAAATAGAATTGCTCTTCGACGCTGAGCGACCAAAGATGCCCAAGAAACCAGGGATGATAGAAGTCGAAATTCGCCACGTAGAACGCCGCTGCCAGCATGTGATACCACCGCAGGTCTTGCCGGAAAATCACGAACACCGGCAGCATAAAAACAATCGCAGCGGGAAGAATCCTGTAAGCCCGTCGCGCATAAAATTCGCCGAGTCTTATCGTTGATCTTGTCTCGTACTCCGTCAGCAGCAGCGTCGTGATCAAATATCCTGAGATGATGAAGAAAATCCTGACTCCCAGATTTGCGAATGCCCCCGCAATATCGGAGTGATACCGCAACTCCGCCCAGTGCCCCACCAGTACCAGCGATATCGAGATCGCGCGCAAGCCATCGAGCGACGCAATGCGATTCATGCGCGCAGATTAGCAATCGCGCCAGCGAATTCTCAGTGACACACAACCCGAATCGTTCAGAATTTTTTCGCGGATTTCCCGACCTGGGACCGCTCCTCGCCAAGCCTCAACTTGGTGAACAGCACGCACCTGGAAAGCGCCTCCGCATGGTATAATGACAGCAGTTTCCCAGGGACATAACATCCTGTAAATACAAGCAGTTACAAACGCCTTGCCGGTTTGAACTCACGGCTGAAGGCTGACAGCTGAGAGCTGAAAACGAATGCCTGACGACCAAAATCCAGAACTACCTTTAACTCCTCCGCCTCCGGGCAGCCAAGGTCCCGGCGCGCTGAACATTCAACCCGTCAACATTGAAGAGGAGATGCGCCGTTCGTATCTCGACTATTCGATGTCGGTGATCATCGGCCGCGCCTTGCCCGATGTCCGCGACGGCCTCAAACCCGTCCACCGCCGCATCCTCTACACCATGCAGCAGATGGGATTGCAGCCGAATCGGGCCACGCGCAAATGCGCGCGCATCGTCGGCGACGTGATGGGCAAGTACCATCCGCATGGGAACCTCGCGGTCTACGACGCGCTGGTGCGGCTCGCGCAGGATTGGTCGATGCGCTACCCGCTGATCTTCGGCCAGGGAAATTTCGGATCGATTGACGGCGATCCGCCCGCAGCCGACCGTTACACGGAAGCGAAGCTGGCGCAGGTCGCGACTCCGCTGCTCGAAGATCTCGACAAGGAGACGGTCGACTTCCGTCCCAACTACGACGGCAACGAGATCGAGCCTGACGTTCTTCCCGCGCGTATTCCCAATCTTTTGATCAACGGATCGGACGGAATCGCGGTCGGCATGGCGACGAAGATTCCGCCGCACAACCTGACCGAAATCGTTGATGCCGCGATCACGCTGATCAACAATCCCAACGCACAACTCGCCGAGATTCTGAAATTCGTCCTGGGCCCGGACTTTCCGACCGCCGGCATCATTCACGGACGCGCTGGAATTTTCGAGGCCTATCGCACGGGCCGCGGCCGCTTCATGATGCGGGCCAAAGCCGCGATTGAAAACATCACCAAGGATCGCCAGGCGATCATCGTCACCGAAATTCCCTATCAGGTGAACAAAGCCGTCCTGATCAAGCGCATCGCGCAACTGGTCAACGATAAAGACATCGAAGACATTTCCGACGTTCGCGATGAAAGCGACCGCGATGGCATGCGCATCGTCATCGAACTCAAGCGCGGAGCCGAACCGCAAATCGTTCTCAACCAGCTTTTCAAGCACACGCAGATGCAGGAGAGCTTCTCGATGATCCTGCTGGCGGTGGTCAATGGACAGCCGCGGGAAATGGGGCTGATCCAGGCTATCAAGTACTTCATTGAACATCGCATCGATGTTGTCCGCCGGCGCACCGCCTACCTGCTTGCCAAGGCGAATGATCGCGAGCACATTCTCGAAGGCTACAGTACCGCGCTCGATCATCTCGACAATGTGATCGCCATTATCCGCGGCAGTTCGAACCGCGCCGACGCCCGCGAGAATTTGGTGCTCTACTTCGGCGGCAAGAAGATCGACATCAACACCACCGGCCGGGCACCGAAGCTCGATGCGGAAAAGCCATTCACTGCCAAACAGGCTGATGCGATCCTCGAATTGCAATTGCATCGCCTGACCAAACTTTCCATCGATGAAATCGCGAACGAATTAAAGCAAGTGCGCGACAGCATCGCCGAATACGAGTCGATATTGGCATCCGAAAAGAAGCTGCGCACGGTCATCATCAAGGAACTCGAAGAAGTGAAGAAACTCTACGGCGACGAGCGCCGCACCCGCATCGAAGACGAGGCCGCCGAGATCGTTCTCGAGGACCTGATTGCCGATGAGCAGGTTGCGGTGACCGTCAGCCATTCCGGCTACCTCAAACGGACCCCGATTTCCACCTACCGCATGCAGCGCCGCGGAGGCACCGGCCGTACCGGCATGAAGACCCGCGATGAGGATTTCGTTGAGCATCTGTTTATTGTCTCGACTCACGCCTACATTCTGATTTTCACGAACACCGGCCGCGTGTACTGGCTGAAAGTTTATGAAATTCCCGATGTAAGCGCCGCCGGCAAAGGCAAGCACATCGGAAACCTCGTTGGCCTTCAGCCTGGAGAAGCGCTCAAGACCATCGCCGCCGTGCGCAATCTGGAAGAAGAAAACAAGTACGTCTTCTTCGCCACCCGCAACGGCACCGTCAAAAAATCGGAGGTGCGTGAGTTCATGCACGTCCGCTCCAACGGCATCAATGCGATCGGGATCGAGGAAGGCGACGAACTCGTGGCCTGCCGCGTGACCGACGGCAACCAGATCATCTTCCTCGCCTCGCACGAAGGCATGGCCGTGCGCTTCGATGAGAGCCATGTCCGTCCGATGGGTCGCGCCGCTTACGGCGTTCGTGGCATTGATCTTGGAAAAGGCGATTACGTGGTCGGCATGGCGACGACGACCAAACCCGGCGCACCACCCGCCAGGGAGAAGCCAGCCGAAGGCGAGCCGGAGGCCATCGACGAAGCCATCAAGGGCGACCTGATCTTGTCCGTTACCGAAAACGGATTCGGCAAGCGCACGCCGGCCGACGAATATCGCCTGATCAATCGTGGTGGCAAGGGCGTGGTCAACGTCAAGACAACCGAGCGCACCGGCAAAGTCGTCGGCATTGCACAGGTCGACGAAAATTCGCAGGTCATTCTGATCAGCCAGTACGGAAAAATCATCCGCATGGATTCGGCGACGATTCGCGAAACCGGACGAAACGCACAGGGCGTCCGCCTGCTGCAGATGGAACCCGGAGATCGCGTCGCCGCAGCAGTGGTCATTCCTCCCGACGAAGAAGCGAACGGTGGAAATGGCGGGACGCTGATCCAGTAGCTCTTGTGTAGGGCGGACGCCCTCGTCCGCCCCGAGTGCCCCACCCTTCGCGCGCTTGGCACTCCACGGGACGTTCCTTGCTTCCCACTCTTTTCCAGGAGACGCGAGAGCATTCGATGCCAATCTTTTCCACACCCCCTTTTGTGACATCTGCCCTTGTCTTCCGCAGCCAAACTCCGCAATCATCGCGGAGGCCGTCACCCTCGCGAAACGCGAAATCGTTCGGCTCTAAGTCCTTTGTTTCACGGATTTTAGTATCTAAGTTCTTTGAAAGACGTATTTTGCCGGGAATTTCGCCCTAACTCCATGATTCCAAAGATTCGGGGGGGAGGGGGGAGGGGGGATACCCACAATCCCAAATAATTCTCGGATTGGGACGGGGACTCCAACCACGGGAATGACAGGGAGGGGTTGGCGCCTGCGACCTCAGGCGCTAAAGCGCGGTTGTTTTTTTAGCTGGCTCAGTGGCACGAGTGAACTCGCGCCCTTCCCGATTCTCTTCGCCGACTCTGGCCGCGCACGATCGTAGGGATTCTTCGATTCGCGCTCGCGAATGCTTGCGCTCGCTCAGAATGACATGGCTGCCCGGACGCGAAGGCATGGTGCGTTGTGCGTTGGATCTATTGGCCGACGCGCATGGGAGCGAGATTGAGGCGGCCTGGGGCCTTTTTTCTGGCTGCTTCTCCGGCGTACACGAGGTCAAGTCCGCCATCAGAATGTGAAGATGCTTCGGCGAGAGTATCGGCGAGGGCGCGATAGGCGCGGCTGATTTCCGAGGCGTTCTCCTGCACGACGACCGGAGTTCCATGGTCAATCGCCGGAGAGACGGACTGGTAGGCGTTGGGTAACTTCGACAGAACTTTGCAGTTGGTGACTTGCTCGACATCTTCGTCGGTGAAGCCGGGAATTCTCTTGTAACGGTTCAGCACAACGCGCAAGCGGTCGCGGCCGGTACCTTCTTCGAGGAAACTGTGGATGCGAGCGGCGCTCCAGAGAGAAACGACGTCGGTCTGCGTGACCATGAGAACGGCATTGGAAAGATCGGAGAGCAGGCGCGTGGTGGGATCGAGGCGGCTGGAAGCGTCGACGACTACAAAACGGTAGTGATTCACCAGCAGATCGAAAAGGCGGGCGAGTTCGCCGGGAGTGGGCTCCGTGGGATAAGGCTGCTGCGATCCGGCGAGCAGATGCAAACCTTCTTTGGTCGGCGACATGAGGCCGTCGAGCAGAGAAACATCCATGCGGTGAAGGTTCTGCAGCGCATCAACGACGCCGAATTGCGGGCGCAGATTCAAGTGCAGAGCCGCATGTCCCACGGGAGCGAAATCGACGAGAACGACGTCGCCGTGAGATTGCTGCAGCGAGACGGCAGTATTGACGGCAGTTGTGGTGCAGCCTGAACCTCCCTTAGCGCTGAGGAAGGTGAAAATGCGGGCCTTGCCTGCGGTTCCGGGAGCGCGGGTGCGAGCGGAGCTGAAACGAGTCAACGCTTCCAGCAGCGCATCGGAACCTGCGTTATCGTCGAGGTACTCGATGGCGCCAGCACGCATCGTGGCGACGATGTTGGCGGGCTTGGTCATCTCGCCATTGGCGAAGATTCCAATCTGCTGAGTGGTGGCGCGAATGAGTTCGACGGTGCGAACAGCCCGCTGAGGATCGTGGGTAGTGATGTCGATGAGGACGACTTCGGCGCGGGAGTCCTGCAACTGGCGCAGGATCACGTCAGTGGGGCCAAGCGGGAAGCCAACGTTGGTGAATACGGCCTGTCCCAGGCGCGTGGCTTCCAGTCGAGTTTGCAGAACAGACAGTCGGTCGCGGTCCTCGGTCAGGAGGGCGACGGCAATCCCATGCATAGCGCGGTTCTCGCTGCTTTCTCTCGGTGTTTGCATGTTAGAAAGAGAAAGTACTCTCCGCCAAGTGACTCAGGTAACCGCCTGAGACCGCACTCAGAGCTTGAGCAGCGCGAGCATCCGCACTTAAGCCGCGCAGCTCCCCGGTGGCAACAATTAGGGGAGGCATACTTCGTGGAACTGTTAGGAAGTTTACGCCTTGGTGTATCCGCTGCCAAGGCGTAATGCGCGAAAAAAATGGGTTAGCGAATTTGGATGATGCCGTCCGCTGGTCGTGGTTGCGGAGGAGGCTAGCGAACGCGGGAAGGCTCCGCATTTAACGGCTGCGGACCTGGGTGTAACGCTGACAAACGGGTGAAAGAAGCTGAGGATTCGGAAGGATCAGAAAGATATTCGTATCCTTCGAAGCGAACGGCGACGCCGATTTTCGCTTCGGGATAGCTTGGATTGGCGACACATTGCGAAGGAGAAATCGGCTTGAGGACGCGTAAGACGCGGCCACGGCAACGCACGCGCATGCTCTCGCCCAAGGTAATTTCCGAGGGCATTTTCAGTGTGATTTCAATCTCGATGCCTTCTTCCAGCGGCACGTCGGTGAAGAAGAAGACTCCACGCGAGCTGAGGTCCTGGGTGAAGCCAGCACCTTCGATCGCGTTTGCCGGCTGGCGTAATGCCAGCGGAAGGAGGTATGGAAACCTTTGACCGGCGCGGCGTTCGACTCGAACTGGAGGAGTAGTCATGATAGCTATGCAGCCGGTACCGCGACGCCGGGACAGAGCGTACGGGTTACTTTAGCTCAGGTTTTCGTGGAAAAGAAGTTACAAGTTAGTTACAGCGAAGGATTTGTTCCCAAAATGGTCATTCGCTTGCACTTCGGTGCGATCGCGGCTGGCGAGAAGCAGGTGGGTTAGTAGTGGGCTGTGGAAAACTCTGCGAGACGGCGCATTGGCTCTCCAAATTTTTGGTGCGGCGTGAGCTTGCAGTCATCTGACTTTATACTGGTCGTCAACCCTTCAGAGAGTCCAAGCGAGAAACTGTGGCCGAGTCGGAGAATCCCATAGCAGGTGCAGCGCCCGCGGAGAGTGCTGCGCGGGCCGCAGAAAACAGATCGCGTTGGCAGGCAGCCGGGCGCGCACTGCGGCATCGCAATTTCCAATTATTTTTCAGTGGACAGTTGATTTCGCTGATTGGCACGTGGATGCAGACCGTGGCGCAATCGTGGCTGGTTTACCGGATGACTGGCTCGGGATTGCTGCTGGGATCGGTCGGCTTTGCCAGCCAGGTTCCCGTCTTTTTGGTTGCTCCGATTGGAGGGATCACCGCGGATCGGATGAACCGGCAACGGGTGGTGATCGCGACGCAGACGGCGTCAATGATTCTGGCGTTTATTCTTGCGGCGCTCACGCTGATGCACGTCGTGCAGGTATGGCACATTTTTGTCCTCGCAGCATTGCTCGGCGTGGTGAATGCGTTTGATATTCCCGGGAGGCAGGCGTTTCTCGTCGACATGGTCGGCAAAGACGACTTGATGAACGCGATCGCGCTGAATTCGTCGATGTTCAACGGAGCGCGCGTGCTCGGTCCGGCAGTCGCGGGTGTGCTGGTGGCAAGATTTGGCGAAGGATGGTGTTTCTTTGCCAATGGCGTGAGTTACATCGCGGTGATCGCGGGATTAATGCTGATGCGCGTGCAAATTCCGGTTAGAGCACTGGCGCATAGCTCGCCGATCGAGCACATCATGGAGGGATTTCATTTTGTAAATCGAACGGCGCCGATTCGAGCGCTGCTGCTGTTGTTGGGGCTGGTGAGCGCGGTGGGCATGCCTTACACGGTGCTGATGCCGATTTTCGCGGACAAGATTTTGCATGGCGGAGGACTGCAGTTCGCGAATCTGATTGGCTCCCATGATTTGGGCGCAGTGCGACTGGGAATTCTGATGGGAGCGGCTGGAGTCGGAGCACTGCTGGGCGCGCTGACACTAGCGGTGCGTTCGGGCGTGAAAGGACTGGCACGATGGGTGACGGTATGTTGCGCGGGATTCGGCGTGAGCCTCGTTCTGTTCGCGTTCTCTAAGTCGTTCTGGCTTTCGGTTCTGCTGCTGCTTCCGGTGGGATATTTCATCATGCTGCAGATGGCGTCATCGAACACGCTGATTCAGGTGATGGTGCCTGACGAACTGCGCGGGCGCACCATGGCGGTGTACTCGATGATGTTCATGGGCATGGCCCCGCTTGGGGCTTTGCTGGGCGGAGCATTATCAGACAGGTTAGGAGCGCCGCTGACCGTAGCGATTGGCGGGTTAGCATCTGTTGTGGGAGCGGTGTGGTTTGGGATGCATCTGCCGAAAATTCGCGTGGAAGCGAGAAAGCTGATCCTGGCGCAGCAGATGGCGGGCGGGCAGCCGGCCGAAGCAGAATTAACATCGTCGTTGACGAAGGACTGAGTTCAGCTTGGCGAACAAGCTATAATCCGATTCCGTTCTAAGTCGCGATTCGAACATCAGGGCGATGTGAAGTGAATCTGAAACGGATTCTGGCGTTCTGCATTTCTTGCGATTTCGCTTGGCGCCATTGCCCAGACGCGCAGCGCTTCCCAGCCGAAAACTCCAGATGACGAAAATCGCCTCGGTAATCAGTATCTCAAGCAGAAGGACTACGCCTCGGCGGTAGTGGCTCAGTTTGAAAATTAGCGCTGGTCATTCGACACATTCGCATACCAGATCGTGGTCGAAGTGGAGTTTCATTTGTACTGAAGGGTCAGGCACGAAATGGCCTTTTCGACTCCTGACTATTGGCCCTCAGCGGCTAAAGCCGGGTTAATGGCGACCCCATGCGGGACGGCTGAAGCCGTGCCCTTTCAAAGCCTGTTTCCAACGGCAGGTCTGAAGCCGTACCCTTCCAAGAGCCATTTATGAAACCAACAGTAGACCCTTCGACGCACAGACCGCAGTCTCAGGATGCTAAGCAAGAGTGGCTGATGCTAGTTCCTTAACAGCCTGGGAAAATCGCACCTGATAAAATCGAAAAGAATGGCTGGCGCTTCACAACTCATTCAGATTGAGCTTGGACCTCCGGTGCGGACGCCGAAGCCGAGTTGGCTTCGCGCGAAAGCTCCGGTTGGGGACAACTTTCACAATCTGAAAAAACTGGCGCGCGGGCTCGATCTGCATACCGTGTGCGAGTCGGCGCAGTGCCCGAATATCGGGGAATGCTGGAATCACAAAACCGCAACCTTCATGCTGCTGGGCGATATCTGCACGCGGCGTTGCGGATTCTGCGCGGTACCGAAGGGACGTCCGGAGCCGATTGATTGGAACGAGCCTGGGCGCGTAGCCGAAGCGGTAGCGACCTTAGGTCTGAAACACGCGGTGGTGACGAGCGTGAATCGCGATGACGACAATATCGGCAGCGCGAGGATTTTTGCCGAAACGATTCGCGCGATTCGGGAGCTCACGCCGGATTGCCGCGTGGAAGTGCTGATCCCTGACTTCCAGGGGCTCGAAGAATCGTTGCGAATTGTGCTCGAGGCGCGGCCCGACATTCTGAACCACAATACCGAGACCGTTCCGCGGCTGTATCGCGCCGTTCGTTCGGGAGCGCGCTACCAGCGCACACTTGATCTGCTGGGAAATGCGAAGAAAATTTCGCCGGGTGTTATCACCAAGAGTGGGGTCATGGTTGGCTTGGGCGAGTCGACGGAAGAACTGATCGCGGTCTTCCGCGATCTGGGCAAACGCGGAGTGGACATTCTCACGGTTGGGCAGTACCTGCGCCCCTCGAAGGATCATCTACCGATTGCGCGCTTCTATGAGCCGGAAGAATTTGTTTATATGCGGAACGAGGCGCTTCGCTTCGGCTTCCGCCACGTGGAGTCGGGGCCGCTGGTGCGGTCGAGCTATCATGCACACGAGCACGCCGACGCGGCCGCGTCGCCGAAGACGGTGATATAGATTGCGGCCGACGGGTTTTCCCGCCACTTCTGAAATCTTCGCTTTTCCATTCGCACGGAGCATCGAAATCCTTTCCCGCATGCGCCCGTGTCCTGGGAAAACCTCTGCATGGTGACCGCGCTGCTGGTGGTACTCGGATTCTGTGCCGGCTTGCTCGGAGCGCTGACTGGCATCGGCGGCGGCATTCTTCTGACGCCGATCCTGGCGCTGCATTTCGGAATTCCCATCCGACACGCGATCGGCACCAGCCTGGTTGCAGTGATTACGACCTCGACCGCGAGTTCGTCTGTTCATCTGCAGAGACACACCACTGACATTCGTCTTGGCATGACGCTGGAGCTGGCCACCGCGCTGGGCGCGGCCGTCATGGCGTATCTGGTGGGATATTTCAACCGCAATGTGCTCGAAGGATTGTTTGCTGGGTTCCTGCTCTACAGCTCGATCATGATTCTGGTGCGCGGCGGCAAGGTAAAGGAAGGACACCCGGCGCCGGTTTCCAACGGCGATCTTGAAATCCCGCCATATCAACCGCAGCGATATCCCCTGGGGCTGGCAGCGTCTCTGGTTGCGGGCGCGATGTCGGGATTGCTCGGGATTGGCGGCGGGCCGATCAAAGTTCCAGTGATGTACATTTTCATGCGCGTGCCGTTGATGGTGGCGACGGCGACCTCAAATTTCATGATCGGTGTGACGGCGGCGGCAAGCGCGATTGTCTACTACCGTCGCGGAGACATTCTGGTAGATGTGGCTGCACCGTTAGCCGTTGGGGTTTTTGTGGGGTCGTTGCTGGGGGCGCGGTTGGCATCGCGCGTCCACACAAAGGTAGTCGTGTATTTGCTGGTCGCGGTGATGTTTTATCTCGCTGGGCACCTTTTTCTTGATCTTCTGCGAGGCACGCTATGAGCGAGATGCGCGAGCCGGGTTTTGATCGTACTGTCGCCCTGGTGTTGCGTGCAGGCGCGTTCAGCTGTTTTTTCGTAATGCTGGCGGGCTTGATCGTTGGATGGTTCATTCACGGCGCCATCCCGCTGCTAATTGAACGCATCGGCGTGCTGCTCATGCTGGCGACGCCCGTGGTTCGAGTGATCGTTGCCTGCTTTCTCTTCTTCCGCGAAAAGGACTGGCGATACGGCTGGATTTCGTTCGGAGTTCTTCTGATCCTGATGCTCGGGGCGGTATTCGGCATCGGAGAACACTGACGGACGCTCGTTTCTGGACCTAGCTTTCTTATTTTCAGGATTTTCCCAGACTGGAACTTCCTACTCGACATTGTGATCCTGCTCACTTGACCCGAGAGGGCGCAGGGATACAATTGGCGGGTTGTTCAAAACCGCAATACTGTAAATACCCTATTTCTATTCGCAAAGGAGAAATCATGAATATCGCAAAGGTAATTGTTTTGCTTGTCGTGATCGCGTTGTCCATCTCAGTTGCCACGCCTGCCTTCGCGCAGGATGGAGCTGCCACTTACAAAGCGAAGTGCGCTGCCTGCCACGGCCCCGAAGGGCAAGGCAAGGTTGGCCCAGCCCTCAAAGGAACCAGCTTGAGCTCGGACCAGATCGCTGGCCTGCTGACCAAGGGTGATGATGCCAAGAAAGCGCCGCACAAGAAGGCCATCTCCGGGCTGTCTGAGGGTGATGCGAAGGCTGTTGCAGAGTACGTAAAGACCTTGAAATAAATCTGTCAGGAAAGTGCGAAAGCCCCCAAGCTTGGGGGCTTTTTTATTGAGACGCGATCTTAACGGGGGTGCCTTTCGCGCTCGGCAACGCAGGTTCCTCAACAGATTCTAGCGCTGATGTGGCTGCGAACGGCTCGGAGCACAGCGAAAATCTAGACGCTTGCGGAGGCCGAGGCGTGCAGCGCCTGGTGAATGCGCGCGAGCGTTTTCTCTTTTCCCAGAACTTCGAGAGTCTCGAACAGCGGCGGGGCATTCTTACGGCCACATACGGCGACGCGGATCGGTTGAAACATCTGGCCGGCTTTGAGTCCGAGTTCCTGGGCGGCGGCGCGCAGCGCCTGATCCAGCGGATCGTGCTTGAACTCGACGTTGGGCAGAACAACCTGCGCCTTCTGCAGAGCCTTAACTGCCATGGCCGCATCTCCCTTTTGCGGGACAAGTTCCGCCGGATCATACGGCGGTAACTGATCAACAAAGAAGAAGTCTGCGGCGGTCAGAACGTCGCGCAGCAGCTTGATGCGCTCGCGGATCAGCGGGGTGACTCGCAGCATCTGTTCGGCTTTCACCTGAGGATACGATTCCTGCACGATGGGCAGGAGCCGCTTGCTCAAGTCTTCGACCGCCAGACTGCGGATGTGCTCGGCATTCAGCCAAACCGCTTTGGGATCGAACATTTCCTCCGCCGTGGCCGCGGGTTCTTTAAAGTTGACGACGGCGTTGGCGCGATTGATGCCTTCCAGAGAAAACGCCTCGACCAATTCGTCGCGACTCATCTGTTCGCGGTCATTCTTTGGCGACCACCCGAGGAGACACAAGAAATTAATGAACGCCTCGGGAAGAAATCCTGCATCGCGGTAGGTGGTAACGCTGACGATGGGCCCATGCCGGCGCTTGGAAAGCTTCGTTCCATCCGGCGCGACCAGCAGCGGGAGATGAGCAAACTGGGGCGGAGTGTAACCGGCCGCCTCGAAGATCAGGACGTGCTTGAAGGTATTCGAAAGATGGTCCTGGCCGCGGATGATATGCGTGATGCGAAGATCGTCGTCGTCGGCGCAGGAAGCGAGATGATAGGTCGGCATGCCATCGGAGCGAAGCAGGGCGAAGTCCTCGATGTCGGCTCCCGCCTTGGCCTGCTCGCCGTAGACGGCATCAGTGAACCGAACCAGCTCTCCGCCGTCACGTGGAACACGAAATCGCAGGGCAAAGGGCTCGCCCGCGGCAGCACGCCGGTCGCTTTCCTGGCGCGACATCTCGCGCATGCCGGGATTGAAGAGCCACGTGCCTTGGGCTCCGGATTTCTCTCGATCCCCTTCGTGCGCGGGGATGAAATCGCGGTAGGCCAGCCCTTTCTGAAAGATTGCTTCGGCCATCCGGCGATGGAGCGCACCGCGTTGTGACTGCTTATATTCCTCGTCCCAGCCAAGGCCGAGCCATTTCAGGCCCTCAAAGATTGAATTGACTGAGGCATCGGTATTGCGTTCGACGTCGGTGTCATCGAGGCGGAGGATCATGGTTCCACCCGTGCGGCGGGCGTAGAGCCAGTTGAAAATGAAGGTGCGGGCGCTGCCCACGTGAAGGAATCCTGTGGGCGACGGCGCAAAGCGAACGCGTGGCTTATTGTCTGAATGGTTCATTGGAAGCTAAATGGTAATGCTATGGGCGGGTGAAAAGTGGCGTCAAGCACCGCCGCGGTGGGTTTGCAAGGAAGCGAGCAAAGGACGCGATTATGCGCGGGAACGACGCGGCGGCTTCGCGCAGCTCACCAGATCCTGCGGAACGCAAAGTACACTTTCCTCAGGATGACAAATAACCTGCAGCTTCCAACGCAGAAGGCGTCTCGGGTATCTTCACGCCAAGACTGATGCAGGGACTGCATTGTACTTAAATCCTGTTGTGTTCCCATAATTCCCTGTGAAACCATTACATTGCCACTTTCCCAGGCCGCGCGGATCAGGCGCCGCTCATGAGCCATGAATAATGTCGTCATCACGACGGTATTGATTCCCGGCATTGTCTCGGTTCTGCTCTATTTTGTATTCACTTATTTGCGCGAGCAGAGCCGGCAACCGTACTTCCGCGCGTGGCAGCTGGCCTGGGCGTTCTATTCGCTGCACTACGTTCTTGATGCCTTTCCGGAATCGCCAACGGCATTTCTGGTGAGCCAGCTTTTTCTGCTGGCCATGACTTTGTGCATCTTTATTTCAACGCGGCTGATGCGGGCTTCGTACCGCTTTCAATGGTACGACGCAGCGGTAGCAGCGGCCGGGATCACGCTCGCCGGGCTGACGCTTCGCGGACATATCGTGAACGGCATGTTTCGTCCGGACGCGCAGCCGTCCATTCGCCTGGGAATCGCGCTGGCGGCGATCCTGCTTTATTGCTCCGCCGTGTTCTATGTGAATGGGCACCGGAGGGGCTCGCTGGCGTTTCAGGTGCTTGGCGTCTCACTGGCACTGTGGGCTGTTCTAACCGGCATGGGCGAATTACAGAACCCGTGGCTGGCCCGCTTCGGGTCGGCCAGCCGTTTGTTTGGTCCGGTGCCGGAGATGTTGCTCGGCATCGCCATGGTCATGGTGCTGTTTGAAAATCAGCGCAACGCCGTGCTGGAAAACACCCTGGCGCTTTCGACGTTAGGAGTCGATCCGAGCCGCTTGCTGTTTGCGGAGGACCTGATTCCGAGCATGCAAGCGGCGCTGGATCGGCTGATGAGCGCCGTGCCGGCACGTCGGGCGGCGATATGTATCACCGAGCGCTGGCGCGGCCTCTTGCCCTCGGTGCAGAGGGGATTTTCTCCCGGCTTTATCGAATCCCTGGAAACCAGCGGCGCCGCCGAATATATTTGCGAGCTTGCTTATCGCCAGAGTGGAATCGTCACCGTTCAAGACGTCGCGGAGATGACCGAGTCATTCCCTCTCAGCTCAAGAGGGAAGTTCGCCGACTTCAAGCGCATTCTCACCGAAGCGCAAGTAAGCAATCTGACAGCGGTAACGCTGCAAACGCGCGAGCATAATTTCGGTGTAATTCTGTTTCCCCATGCCGAGCGGAAAGCCTTTGGCACCTCGGGACCGCGATTGATGGTCGGTCTGGCTTTGCAGCTGGGACTGACACTCGAGAATTACGTTGTTAGCCACGATGCGCACCGGCGGACGAAAGAGTACGAATTGCTGACAGACATCGGGAAAGCGATCAGCTCCCGGCTGGATCAGGATGAGATCTTGCGGACGATCCAGATTGAACTGGGGCAGATCTTCGATACCAGCAACTTCTACATTGCATTCCGTGACGACGATGAAATCCGCTTCGAAATGGAAGTGCGCGACAACCAGATCCTTCCCAAACGGACGCGGGAACGTCGGAATGCTTTCACGGAATACGTGATCCGCACGGGGGAGCCTCTGCTGGTGCGTTCAAACCTTGAAACCACACGCAAGCGGCTGGGAATCAGCCATGTTCCCGAGCGTCCGGCCAAATGCATCATTGCAGCGCCCATTTTCGTCAGGAACAAGGCGACAGGAGCGATGGTGGCCATGAATGCGGAGCGTGAGTTTGTGTTCGAGCAGCGCGACCTGGACGTGCTGGTCACGGCGGCCGGGCAGGTTTCGGTGGCGATGGAGAATGCCCGTTTGTTCGCAGAAGAGCAACGGCGGTCGCGGCAACTGGCGTTCCTGAACAACATTTCGCGCACCGCCATTTCGAGCGATGATCCCGGCCAGATGCTCGGGCAAATTGTGGAAGAAATTCAGAGGAATTTCAGCTTCGATCACATTGGCATCGGTTTGCTTGATTACGGCACGAAGGAGATTGAAATCAAGGCGGAAGCAGGCGCGACAGCACATGCGATGGGCCGGCGAATTCCGCTGGGGACGGGCATTCTAGGGCGGGTAGCCCGAACGGGAGAGCGGGCGCTGGTGCAGAACGCGGCGCCTGGGAATATTACGGGCATTCTCGCCGATTCGCGAGCCGTCCTTTGCATTCCGATGACTTACGGTGAATCGCTGCTGGGGGTGCTGAATATTGAGAGCCGAACGGAGGATGCCTTCTCCCCGCAGGATGTTCTGATTCTGAATACTCTTGCGGATTTGCTGGCAACCGCACTGCACAACGCATTCGTCTTTCAGAAACTGCAGCAGCAATCGATTACCGACGGTCTGACGGGAATCAAGACGCGCAGATTTTTCTGGGAAGCGCTCTCGGCGGAGTGGAAACGCGCATCACGATCCGGCCGTCCTTTCTCGGTGGTGCTCGTAGACTTGGATAAGTTCAAGGAAGTGAACGACACGATGGGCCACTTTGAAGGCGATCTTGTGCTGGCGCGGGTGGGGCGCCTGCTCGAACAGAAATCGCGGCAATCGAACGTGGTCGCGCGCTACGGCGGGGATGAGTTCATTATCCTGATGCCGGAGACCGGCGCCGAGCAGGCCCAGGTTTTGGCGGAGCGGCTGCGCCAGTGGATGCTGGACGATCCCATGCTCGCCGAACACCACATCACGGGAAGCTTCGGTGTGGCCAGCTTCCCGATGCATGGTTTTTCGATTGAAGACATTATTCGCGTGGCGGACGCCGGCATGTATGTCTCCAAGCGCTCCGGAGGAAACCAGGTTTCTACCGCGCAGGAATTTGTGGAGGGCGAGCACTTCGCGCGGCAGCGGCAACAGATTTCCGCCTATGTTGAGGGTTTCTTGCAACGGACCCAGACCGGGCCGGAGCAGGTGAATGAGTTGACGTCCATGCTTCGCAAACTCTGCTGCGAAGAGGGCGAGGAAGAGTGCAATGTTGCTTTACTGAAAGAAGCGATCGAATCGCTCAGCCGGGCGGCGGAATCGCGCGAACTGCAGACTTCGGGGCATGGCGACCTGGTCGCGCGCTATACCGGGATGATTGCGCGCGCGATGCATCTTTCGCCGGAGGAGACGGGAGATCTCGTTTATGCCGCCCGTGTGCATGATGTAGGGAAGATCTTTATCCCGGAACGCATTCTGAATAAGCCGGGACCATTGACCGACGAGGAATTTCGTCTGATTAAAACTCATGCTCATGTAGGAGCTGAAATCGTGAACATCATCCCCGGCAGCGAAAAGATGCGCCTGGCCATCGAGCATCACCACCAGCGATTCGACGGATCGGGCTATCCGGATGCCTTGAAAGGCGAGCAGATTCCGTTGTGGGCACGAATTATCGCTCTTACCGACGCCTACGCCAACATGGTCACGGAACATGCGATCGGGACCGCCCGAACGCCGGAACAAGCGCTTGAGGAGCTGTCAAAAATGAGCGGTACATGTTTTGATGGAATGCTGGTGCGGCTGTTTTTGCGCGAACTCAAATCAGACCGGGCGTCCACACCTGCCGATTAAATTGCTTGCGGCGTTAAAGCCTTCCCTAAAAAAACCTGCCGAGCGATAAACAGGAACTTGCCAGATTCTGCGGGAAACGCCAGACTAGTCGGTCATGTCGATCTCCCTTTCGCTTTCTGGAAAAGTTGCATTGATCTCCGGCGGATCGCGCGGCATCGGCGCAGCGACGGTTCGCTTATTTGCTGCCGCGGGTGCGAGAGTCGGATTCAGCTATCAACGGGCGCGAACGCAAGCGGAGGCACTTGCCAAAGCGTGTGGCTCGGTCGAGTGCTTTCCGATGGAATGCAATCTCAATAACCCGGAAGCTGGCCGCGAACTGGTTGAGGAAACTGTCAAGCATTTTGGTCGGCTCGATATTCTGATCGCGAATCACGGAGTGTGGCCGGCCGAAGATGTCGCCGTCGATTGCATGTCGGACGAGCAATGGCGGTCGACAATGTCTGTCAATCTCGATGGAGTCTTCGGACTTATAAAACACGGAGTGGCGCAGCTGAAGGCGCAACCACGCGGGAAGGGTGCAGCGGGGCACATTGTGCTGATCAGTTCGACCAGCGGGCAACGCGGCGAGGCTTACCACAGCGATTATTCTGCGAGCAAGGGTGCGATTATCAGCCTGACGAAGAGCCTTGCCTCGGAACTGGCTTCAGACGGGATTTATGTAAATTGCGTCGCACCGGGATGGGTGGATACCGATATGAGCGCGGCCACGCTTGCCGATCCGAAGGTGGGGGAAAGGATTCGCTCGACGATTCCTATAGGCCGTGCAGGTAAGCCAGAGGAAATTGCCGCTCCGGTGCTGTTTCTGTGTACGGAATATGCGGGGTTCATTACCGGCGAGATCTTTAACGTGAACGGCGGCGCAGTGTTGGTGGGATGATTCCGGGCCAGATCAGCCGGTGGAAATGCCCCTCAGACGAGACAAAATCGGGCCTAGGGCGGCTTTCATTTCTGTTCCCGTCTGCATCCAATGCCAGAGGAGCTTTGGGATGCCGCGCGCAGGAACCCCTCGGGAAACGCTACAATTCTAGTTGCGCGATTCCTCCAAACGGGATGAAGCATTTTCTCTTTATTTTGATGGCTGTGGTGTGCGCCGGATGCTCGCAGGCGGAGCAACAGCCCACGAACAAGGTTCCGGCCAAGGCTGCCGCCTCTGCGCCAACAACCGCGAATGCCTTGTTGAGCGAGGATCCCAACGCCCGGCAAGCGAAAGCCATTATTCAACGCGGAATTGAAGCCCTGGGGGGAAACACCTGGCTCACGCTGCGCGACCGCGAGCAACAGGGACGCACATACAGCCTGCATCACGGTCAACCTAGCGGTGCGGGCACAGTTTTCTGGAGTTTTTCTGAATTTCCCGACAAGGAGCGCGTCGAACTTACTAAAGAGCGGGACGTGACCGAGCTGTTCGTCGGCGATAAGGGATACGAGATCACTTATCGGGGAGTGCACCCGGTGGAAGAGAAAGACCTGGTCGATTATCTGCGTCGCCGGCGCTTCTCGCTCGATATGGTGTTGCGTACCTGGGTGAACGACCCGACGGTGGTGATTCTGTACGATGGTGGTGCCATTGCCGCCCAGCATGCGGCCGACCAGGTCACGCTCATTAACTCCAAGGACGAACGAGTCACACTTTATTTCGATAGCGATTCTCATTTGCCCATCAAGAAGGCATTTGAATGGCGTGACCCTGTGGACCGGCAGAAGAACCTGGAGGAGGAGATCTATGAGAATTACCGACAGGTCTCCGGCATCTGGGCCCCGTACAACGTCACCCGTTACTTCAACGGCGATATGACCAACCAGCGTTTTATGAATTCGGTCACTGTAAATGAAGGGCTCGACCAAGCCATGTTCGACCCCAACTCCGGGTACAATGCAAATAAGCCAGTCAAAAAGTAAGTTCTGTGGTGGAATGCGCGGTCGCGCCTAACTTACTGCTTTACAATTGTTTACAAAGGTAGTGGCGTTCCTGGTTCGGGGCGCATTTCTGCGACGGAGTGTGGCTTTTTTACCACATACGACTTTCTCCACTGGGGCGTAATCTATCCGTTAACCAATCCTTCATTGATTTACGAACAAACAATCCGCTCTGCGGTGGAGTGCAGCGGCATTGGCTTGCACAGCGGTGCTCCGGTTTTCATGCGGATTCTCCCCGCCCCTTCCGGGAGAGGCATCATCTTTCGCCGGACCGATCTTGATGGATTCGAAATCGAAGCCGTCAGCCCCAACGTCGCCCGCGTCAGCTACGCCACCAGCTTGATGAAAAAAGGAGTGTTCATCTCCACGACCGAACACTTGCTTTCCGCGTTCATCGGGATGGGAATCGACAACGCGATCGTCGAACTCGATAACCTCGAACTTCCGATTCTTGACGGCAGCGCAAAGCCGTTTGTGGAGATGATCCGCAAAGCGGGGGTGCGCCAACAACGACGCGGCCGGAAATACCTGAAGATTCGGCACGAGCTGGAAATGCGTGAGGGAAGCAAGTTCATTGCTGTGTATCCGGCGGAAACGTATTCGGTCTCTTATGCGATCAACTTCCCGCACCCGCTCATCGGGAAAGAGAGCTTTGAAGTAGAGCTGTGCAACGGGAGCTACGTCCGGCACATAGCCGCCGCGCGGACGTTTGGCTCGCGGGCGGATGAAGAGGCGATGCGGAATATGGGACTGATTCGCGGTGCCTCGCGCGAGAACTGCATCGTTCTCACGCGCGACGGAATCGAAAACGGGCCGTTGCGCTTCGCCGATGAATTCGTGCGGCACAAGGTCCTCGATCTGGTAGGAGATTTGGCGCTATTAGGAAAACGCATCCTTGGCCGGGTGGTCGCCGATCGCGCTGGTCACGCGATGCATACCGCCCTGGTGTCGCGCATCCTGCGGGACAAGACTTTGTGGGAGGAAGTGACCGTCAGTGCCGAAGCCGAAGCCACAGCGCGGCCTGTAACGTCGGAAGCAGCCGCTGGCACTTGGTGAAGCATTTTTTAGTCTGCCGGTTCGCAGGGCGGCTCGTTTGCGTCGGTCTCCTCGGAAGGTTGTTGTCTCAGCAGTTTTTCTAGCTCCGCCCGCGTCTGATCAATCATCGCGGCAGCAAATTTCTTAGCAGTTTCCTGCCGCTCTGTGGATAATTCCTTCACACGCAGATTAAGCAGCGACATATCGTCTTGCAACCGCCGCAGCGTCTTTTGTACCTTGGCGATGCGAAAGTCGTCGATCATGGTGGCTCCCCTCCACGGCTTGCCTGGCAATTTCTCAGGATGCCACGAGAAATGGCATTGCCAAGTAACAGCAAAGGTGCAGGATGGTGGGTGGGCTCTAGTTCTTAGCGGAGGGCCTTACTGAACGGCACTTACTGAACTGGCCCGGGATCGGCCGCGTTGATCCGTTCTTTTGCTCCCGGTAGCTCCTCTTCCAACTGGTCATCAAGCCAGGCCTCGAGATGTTGCTGGAGGTCTTTCGAGATTTCGTGGAAACGGAAACCGGCGCGCCCCTTCATGTCGGCCCAGACCACTTCGGCTTCGAGGTCAAACAGGAGCTTGCCGCCCGGAAGCGAGAATTGCAAGCGAGGCGTCGATCCCTTGGGCAGGGCTTCGCGCAGCATCAGGGCGATGCCGCTCTCGCTGATGTTCGTGCTGGTGGCTTTGATGTTTCGGCGATCAAGCACAATCTGTACCTGCATCTTTACGGGATGCCGGAAGTAGCGGCGGCGCTCCTTCACCATGAAGTTGAGAGCCGCATGAAAACATCGGGAGGCATTGAGCGCGCTGATAGGCTTCTGCAAGACGAAATTCGCTCCCATGCCGAAAGCTTCCTGGGTGGTGGTTCTATGGCCATTAAGAATGGCGAAGGTTACGGAATTCTTGTTGCTTGGCGTATTGCGCAATCCCTGAAGCACTCCCAGGCCGCCCTGCAAGTCGTCGCAGTCGACGATAACAGCATCGAATTTCTCCGAGATCAGGATGTCGGCCGCCGTGCGTGCTTCGTGACAAATCTCCACTTCGATGGAGAGCTTTTCGAGCGTCGGCCGGATCACGCGCACTAAGTTCGGATCCTGGCTCAGTAGCAGGGAGTCGAGAGTCATACCTTCTAATTCTAGTAGGGCAGTCTTAGGGAACTAAAGTCACAAAGGTAATTGGCCTTTTGGACAGGATCAGAGGGAAAATCCGATTGGGTGCGGTTTTTCACGGCGATTCGCGCTCAAAACTTCTTGCTCATTGCAGCGAAACCAGCGCGATTTCGGATTGAGAATCATCCGCATGTCCCTGTAGCGTAGCGTAAAGTGAAGCTATGAAAGCGCTACGGATCGCGTATTTATCGCTGGGATCAAATCTCGGCGAGCGCAAGGAACATCTGCGCGATGCCATTTCGCGGCTCGAGAGCGCGGGTCACGTAATCGCAGTTTCGTCTTTCTATGAAACCGAACCAGTCGAATTTATCCAGCAGCCATGGTTCCTGAATTGCGCAGTAGCGCTTGAAACGAATGAATCCCCAGAGCAACTGATGGCTAGCTTACTGCGTATTGAAAAAGAGCTGGGGCGCGCACGCACGCAGAAAAAGGGCCCACGGACGATCGACATCGACACTTTGTTGTACGGCACTGCGGTGGTCGACTCGCCCGAAGTGACGATTCCGCATCCGTCGATGCATGAGCGACGTTTTGTTTTAGAGCCTTTGGCGGAGATTGCCCCGGAAGCGCGCCATCCGGTGCTTGCAAAAACGGTATGCGAGTTGCTTGCAGAATTACCTCAGGGGCAAACGGTGCGAAAGATCGCATCTGGGGGTTGATCGAAGAGCACAGCACTTCAGGTCTGATTTTTCGGACCTCTTTTCGGATCCTCGCTTTTCAGACTTTCGCTTTCACCATGGCGATCGCCTGGCGCTGAATTTGTTCGTCATCGCCGAATCCCCGGAGCCAGTCAACGTTGGGCTCTCTTCGGAACCAGGTCATCTGACGTTTGGCGTAATTCCGATGCCCCTGCTGTGCGGCCTGAATGGCTTGTTCGCGGGTAAGGTCTCCACGCAGCAATTGCACTGCCTGCTTATAGCCAAGCGAGGCGAGAGGCCGCGTTGCCGAGCCGTACTTCTTTAGCAAGGCTCCAGTTTCTTCGACGAGCTCCGCCTCGAACATGTGCTGCGCGCGGTTGTTAATGCGCTCATAAAGTGCGGTTCGATCTGGATCAAGTCCCAGGCGCAGAATCCGAAAACCGCGCAACGGCTCGCGGCCCTGCTGCCAAAGTTCGCTCATCTTCCGGCGGGAAGAGAGACAGATCTCGATGGCGCGAATCAGCTTTGGTACGTCGTTCGCATGAATCTTCTCCGCTGCTGCGGGATCCATGCGGCGGAGAATGCGGTGCAGGTATGCCGATCCGCGCTCCGATGCGTGCGTTCGCAGCCGCTCGCGCAAATCTTCTAACCGCTGCGGTCCTGCAAACAATCCTTCGATCAGGGCTCGCAGATACAATCCCGTTCCGCCGACGACGATTGGCAAACGATTTCGGCGAGCAATTTCGGCAAGAACCGCGCGTGCCTGACGGGCGTATTCTCCCGCGGTCACTTCAATCGTGGGATCGACGAAATCGAAGAGGTGATGGGGGGCGCGTGCCCTCTCGTCGAGGCTCGGCTTTGCCGTACCGACGTCGAAATCGCGGTACATCGCGACCGAATCGCAATTGACGACTTCGCCTTGAAACGCGGTCGCAAGGGCCAGAGAGAGCGCAGTTTTGCCGCTGGCGGTTGGTCCGAGAATGACAACCAGCAGCGGCTCGAAGGAATTCTCTGCGATGACGGCGCGCGCGTCTTCAGGGTGCACCTCAGCGCCAGCTCCAATGGAACGCGTGCCAATATCGAATCAAGGTGATGACGAGCAAAAGTAACGCGATCACGATCAACCCGGTCGTCTCAGAGGCGTAAACTCTTCGACGGCGAGCTGCGGGTGAGCCGTCGTTTTCTGGCTTAGCGGTTGGCACGCCGATATTGTAGCGCTGCCGGGTTCCGAGTCTTCATCGGTGCTTTAGTATTTTGAGGGAACCAGACTCACGGCGCTTGCGTATTCACGTCTAAGGGGACAGGAAGGGTTTGCCTCGGAGGGTCCGATGAAATCATTGGTTCGCTTGTCTTTTGCGGTTCTAATCGCAGTCATGGTCGCAATGCCGGCTCTCGCCGACGAATGGTCGAAGACCTACAACATCACCGGAAAACCTGATCTGCGCATCGACACAACGGATGCCAGCATTCGAGTGACCGTGTGGGATCAAAACACGATTCAAGCCAAGGTCATCACCACCGGTTACAAAATTGGCATTGGCGGGAACGGGATTCGCATTGACGAACACCAAAACGGAGATGTTGTCGAGATTGACGTTCACTACCCGTATCACGGCTTCAACATCGGATGGAACAATCGGCACGTGGACGTTATCGTGCAAATGCCGCGGGAGGGTCGAGTGAACCTGCACACCGGCGATGGCAATATCGAGGTTGCCGGGTTGAAAGGCGAGATGGACATTAACAGCGGAGACGGTTCCGAAAATCTCGACGGCGTGGATGGCCAACTACGCGCCAAGACCAGCGATGGCAAGATTCTTGCCCACGGCCGTTTTGACGCCCTCGATCTTAAAAGCGGCGACGGGCGAGTTGAGGTCCACGCAACCGCAGGCTCAACGCTCGGGACAGGCTGGCGGCTTGAAACCGGAGACGGGAGCGTTTCACTGGAAGTCCCAGGCGATCTGGCAGCGGACGTCGATTTGCATACGGGAGATGGCCATATCACTCTGGACATGCCCGTTACTACCACGGGGCAGGTTCGTCAAAGTGAAGTGCGGGGCAAACTGAATGGCGGTGGCAGTCCGCTGACCATTCGCACGGGCGACGGTTCGATCCACCTGGGAAAGAGCTAAACAGCGCTATACTCGTGAGTTTGCTTTTTATTTCATTTCAAATGAGGGCTCATCCCATGCGCGTTGTGCGCACGTTTCTGGCTGGCGTTGTGATTCTCTTTTCTTTGACTTTGCTCGAAGCTCAACAACCGACTTCCAAGTACGAACCCGCTTTGGATGTTACTTCGATGGATCGCACCATCGACCCGTGCGTGGACTTCTTTCAGTACTCGTGCGGCGGTTGGATCAAGAACAATCCCATTCCTTCCGATCAGTCTTCGTGGTCGACCTATGGCAAGATGCAAGATGAGAATCGCCTGAAGCTGCGCGACATTCTCGAAGCTGCATCGGCGCCAGATCCCAATCGCAGCTCCGTGAATCAGAAGATTGGCGATTACTACGCATCCTGCATGGATGAAAAAGCGATTGATGCCAAGGGTGCGTCACCGCTTCAGCCGGGTCTCGACAAAATCGCCGCCATGCAATCGAAGGCCGATCTTGCCAACGTTGCGGCTTCGATGATTTATCAAGGAGTGCTATTCGATTTTGGATCGGATCAGGATTATGGGGATGCCAGTCAGGTGATCGCCGAGGCGGATCAGGGCGGACTGGGTCTTCCGGATCGCGACTACTACACCAAGACAGACGCAAAATCAGTTGATTTGCGTAAAGCCTACCTGACCCATGTTCAAAAAATGTTCGAGTTGCTCGGCGACAAGCCGGAAACCGCGGCCGCCGAAGCCGAAACCGTGATGCGCCTGGAAACCGTGCTGGCCAAGGGTTCCATGACTCGTGTGGAACGGCGCGATCCAAAGGCTCTTTACCACAAGATGAGCACGGTTGAGTTTGAGAAAATCGCGCCCGATTTCCGCTGGAAAATTTACTTCGCGAAAGTCGGCATGCCTTCACTGACATCGCTGAACGTCGTCGCCCCCGATTTCTTCAAGTCTCTCAATCATGAATTAGCGCAGGAAACTCTTGCCGACTGGAAGACTTATCTGCGTTGGCATCTTGTGCATTCTGACGCGGCCCATCTGTCCAAGCCCTTTGTGGATGAGAACTTCGCTTTCTACGGGAAAACGCTGCGGGGCCAACAGGAACAGAAACCGCGCTGGAAGCGCTGCACGCAGGATATCGACGATTATTTGGGCGAGGCCCTCGGGCAGGCGTACGTGGAAAAGTATTTTTCGCCCGAAGCCAAACAAGAGGCGCTCAAGATGGTGAAAGAAATCCAAGCCGCGATGGAAGAGGACATTAACGGCTTGACCTGGATGTCACCAGCGACGAAACAACAGGCGCTGGCCAAATTACACGGCATGGCTAATAAAATTGGCTATCCCGACAAGTGGCGCGACTATTCCAAGCTTGAAATCGTCCGCGGCGACGAACTCGGAAATGTGGAACGTTCACGGCAATTCGAGTTCCACCGGCAACTCAACAAGATCGGCAAGCCGGTCGATCGTGGCGAGTGGGGAATGACTCCGCCGACGGTCAACGCTTACTACAATCCGCAGATGAACGACATCAATTTTCCGGCGGGAGTACTGCAGCCGCCGGCGTTCGATCCTAAATCTGACGCCGCGCCGAATTATGGCGACACTGGTGGCACCATTGGTCACGAACTGACCCACGGTTTCGACGACGAAGGCCGGCAGTTCGACGCCCTGGGCAATCTGCGCGATTGGTGGACTCCCCAAGATGCGAAAGAATTCGAAAAACGCGCAGCATGCATCTCTACGCAGTATTCGAACTACACCATCATCGACGACATCAAGATCAACGGAAAACTGACGCTCGGCGAGGACGTCGCCGATCTGGGTGGATTGATTCTGGCCTACATGGCGTGGAAAGAAGATACGAAGGGGCAGAGCCTCGAGCCTCTCGACGGACTCACGCCCGAGCAACGGTTCTTTGTCGGTTATGGGCAGAGCTGGTGCGGCGAAACCCGCGACGAGACCAAGAGGTTGCGAGCGACGGTCGATCCGCACTCTCCGGAGAAATATCGCACGAACGGCGTGGTTTCAAACATGCCGGAGTTTCAGGAAGCGTTTCACTGCAAATCTACTGCGCCGATGGTGAATCAGAATCGCTGCCGCGTGTGGTAACGGCAATTATCAAACGCGGCATTCGAGAGGGTGAGACGCTGCGCTTTGTGGAGCGCACGGTTTAGACTTCGAGCCCGATCGATCGCATGAGGGCCAGTCCGTTGCTTTTCGTGACGATGCCTTCGCGCAATTTGTAATCGAACTTCATCCTGCCGTCTTCCAGTTCATCCTGGAAGTGTACGTTGTGAATCTGTTGCTGCATGCCACCCAGATCGGTCAGCGCCAGGTCATGGGTGCTGACCAAGCCGATTGCCCCGCGATTTACCAGTGCTCTCACGATTCCTTCTGCGCCGATGCGGCGATCATTAGAATTCGTTCCTTGCAACAATTCGTCCAGAAGAAAAATCAGTGATGTACTTCCGCCGGCTCGTTCGAAGATCTGGCGCAATCGGGTGATTTCGGCGTAGAAACGCGAACTTCCTTCGCGCAGAGAATCATTCACGCGAATGCTTGCGCCCACCTGCAAAGGCGTGAGCCGCAGACTCTGAGCGCGGACCGGTGCGCCGGCCATGGCGAGCACGATGTTGATTCCGACTGCGCGCAGTAAAGTGCTTTTGCCCGACATGTTCGATCCGCTGACTAGCAGCACGCGTGTCGGCTCGCTAATGCTCACATCATTGCGAATGCAACTTGCCTGCGGCATGAGCGGATGCCCTAATGCCCGGCAGTCGAGCAGAGCCTGGCTCTCGACAAACTCCGGGAACGGATCGGCAGGATGTTCATAACTGTAAGTGGCGAGAGAAAGCAGGGCCTCGATCTCTCCAACCACCGCGCTCCATGCGCGCACGGAGCGCCCGTGCACGCCACGCCATCTTTCCACTGCGAACGCGACCTGCACGGAGTACATGAGCGGGGCGTCGATGATCCGCACAAAGACGTTGTGTCGTGCGTTAATCCGGTCGACCAGCTTCCGCAACCGAGCGATGGCATGCGAAGCGCGAATAGTTCCGGCGGAAAGCTTGCCTTGCAGCGCCAGCAATCGCGGAGACTGAAAGCTCTGGCGCTCGATCCGGGCTAGAACCCCGGAAAGCAAGTCGAGATTCTTAAAGGCATGCTCAGTCGCGTTCGAGATTTCATCCAGCGACTTGCGCAGGCGGTAGGTGAGAATCGCTTCGAAGACAAGCACAACCAGAAATGGCGTAGCAACATTCCAGACTGCCCAAACAATTGCGCCCGCCACGGCCAGAATCGCCAATGGGGGGGAGAGTTTCCGTATCCAGAGCGGGTGCATCTGGTTCGGAGCTTCCGCCCACAAGCCCAGCTCGTTCGGATTCACTCCTACGCGTGCGTCCTGTCCAAGAACGGCCACGTCTTCGCGCAGGTCCAACTCGCCGCGCAGTTCGGTAACGGCAGCATGCCGATCGCGAATTACTTCAATCGACGCCGGGGCGAGCAGCCAGTTCGCCAGAGTCTCCTCGCCCATGCGCGTGCGTGCCGTGGAAAGAAGCTGAAACAGGCTGGACTCACCGAAGAGATCAAGATCACTCGCATACACATGATGCGCATCGTTGAAACGGTCGCCAGTCTCGCCGGTTCCGGCCCAGCGATCTTCGATACGGGCGATGCTGCGTTCATAAAAAGTGACGGCTCTCTCTGCTAGCTCGCGCGCCCGCAGAATTCGCGTGTGATAAGAAGCAACCCCAACAAACGCTACAACCGGCGCAAAGAGCCACCATGGCGAGAAGTAATGAGCACGGAACGACGCCCACGCGATGATCACGAATAACAGCGCCAGCACGAGGCGCACATTGCCGAGCCGGATGTGAATCCTCTCGTAGTAGGCAACACGCGAGCGCCGCGCCTCCATCCGGGTTGCATATTCTTCGCCAGGATTCATCCGTCAGAAAAATGTAGCAGGTGTGGAGAGCGTGCAGCGAACTTATCGCGGATCCAGGGAAAATCCTACTCGAGATCGCCTTTATCCGGGTTGTAATAGAAGCGGAAGCGCAATTCGAGATAGGGACCGGTGAATTCCGTTGGCAACGGCGGGAAGGGATCCGAAGCCGTGATGCTACCGATGGCTGGACGATCGAGAGCCACATCTCCAGAAGGGTAGACCAATTTCAGTCCTTGCACACGCCCATCTTTCATGATGGCGAACTCCAGCGCCAGCTTGCCTTTTTTCATCTCGGCTGACTCAGGGATCAGGTGGTACCAGTTCTGTCGAACATCTTCAAGAATTCGCTGCAAATACGGCCCGAAATCCACGCCCTGAGTGTCGCTGAGGATTTCCATGTTGCCGTATTGCCGGCCATGGGCGCCACGGTCGAGGCCGAAGTCGCCATTGTCGCCACCACCGCCGCCACGCCGGGCCGCTGCCGCTTCGGTTGCCTGCTGAATGGCTGATCCCGCGCTCATTCCCGCCGCATATTTGTCGAAGACGTCCGCCGCATTTGGACGTGTTGGCATGCGCAATTGCGCGCTCTGATTCTGATCGCTCTGGAATTGCGGCCGCTGCGAACCTTGTTCCTGCTGTTGTGGCTGTGGCTGCTGCGCAGGCGGGCTCTGCGCCATCATTTGCGGTGGCGAAGGAGCGATGCTGGGCCCTGGCTGCGGACTTCGCGGTCCGCGCATGCCGGGGGCGCCGGGCGGCGGCGTAATAAGGCGGTGCGCATTCAGGTCAGGAGTGCGTGACATTGACTCCCGGTCCTTATCCGACTGCACGTTGGTGCGCGGTCTGTGCGTCAATTTCTGCGCGTCGGGAGGCAGGGCCAGAAATGTGACGTCCTTATCATGATTGGCGTTTAGCGGGACGACGACCGCGGTATGCCATCCCACATATTTTTCGAGGAAATCCAATTTCCACAGGAAGATCGCGAGGACGAGGTGAACGATAATCGAGATATAAATTGCCTCGCGCCAGCGGGAACGCTCCAGATCATCCTGAAGCTGAATCAGCAGGTGGGGGACGCGGTCGTCGATTTCACGGTAGGCCGTTTCCCAGTCGCGCTGGTCGTAAAGCCCAAGTTGTTCTGGCTGAGGCTTTTCGGGTGGTGCGACCGGGTCCTGGAATGGAATCTGCGTGATCGGCATGCGCTGGTGTCGCTATGGCCTAGGTCAATTCGCCTCTCATTAGAGAACGAACACCACCTGCAGCGTTGCATCTGGCCTTCCAGAGTGATGCGCGCGCGAGTGTGCTAGCCAAGTAATTTCTATTCTCGCATCTTTCGCGCCATTCTGCGCAGCAACTATCGGGCTGCGACTTAGGTGTGTAAACAAATGTAAAAGAAGGATTTGGACAAAAGGATCGATATTGCCCACGCTTCGGTTTTCTCGCGGAACTAAGCGCGCGCAGGTTCGCCCCATCAGAGTTTCGTGGTTCAGAGGAAAAGCAAGGCGTTGTGCCCGTATCTTGTCAGGAGCTATGCCGCCCTTTGGCAATTCCTGCCAAATCGACTCTCTTTCCATGCTCCCGGATCGCAGACACAATCTGCAGCCCCAAGGCCAGAGCCCGCCTCCCGTCGTCGATCGAAACCACCGGCGTCGACCTCGACCGCACAGCGTGCAGGAATGCCTTCAGCTCCGCATGCAAGGGTTCTTCCGAAGCCACCGTCGGCTTAGCGACGCCAATCTGCGGATTCACGGTTGGTCTGCCGGAGTCGTCTCCGCCGACCGTGAAGACGAGCACTTCCTGCCGGCCATAATCGATCGAGACATATTGCCTTGGTTGAAAAAATCGCAGCTTGCGAACGCGCTCGGTCGACACCCGGCTGGCGGTGAAATTGGCGATGCAGCCCGATTCCAGTTCCAGGCGCACGTTCGCGATATCCACTTTGCCGGAGAGGATCGGCAGCCCTACAGCGCGCACTTCCTTCACCGGAGAATTGGCAAAAGCCAACACAATATCGAGATCGTGAATCATCAGATCCAGAACGACATCCACGTCGAGCGAACGGGGCGTGAAAACGCTCAGGCGGTGCACCTCAAAAAACATGGGCCGTGTCAGCAGAGGCAGGGTCGCCCGCACCGCAGGATTGAAGCGCTCAAGGTGGCCGACTTGCGCGATCCGCTTGTGCGCCGACGCAAGTTGCAGCATCTCGTCCGCTTCGTGAAGCGAGGGAGCCAGCGGCTTTTCAATCAGCACATCAACACCAGCTGACATCAGTTCGCGCGCGACTTCCAGATGATGCATGGTCGGTACTACCACGGAGGCGGCTTGCAACTCGCTGTGTGTGGTTAACATCTGCTCGACCGAGCCGAAGGCTTTGCAGCTGAACTCGCGTGCCACCGAGTCGGCGCGGTTCACGTCGGCATCCGCAACGCCCAGCAGACGCACACCTTCGCCTTGCAATTCCAATTCTTTGTAGACTCGCGCATGGTTGCGTCCAAACACGCCCACGCCCACTACGGCGACGGAAACCGGTTGATGTGCAGTCAAAAACGCATCTCGAGGGCAGTTGCCGGATGAGATTGTAAATGGAATGAATCAGAAAGCATAAGGATTGTGATCTGGTGGCGTGAGCTGTTAGCTCGCATCAGCGCTGGTCGCGCAAGCTGCTGACGATTTCCGCGATGTCATTTTCCTGAAACAGGCGAATAGCAGCGATGCCAGCGGCTCCTGCGTCCAGGCACGCGCGGCCGTTGGCCAGCGTGATACCACCGAGCGCAAGAACTGGAATGTCCGCTTTGCAGGCTTCTGCGAGCGCTACGAGACCGGTGGGGGTTGAATCGAGTGCGCCTTTCTTCTCAAAGACTGGGGCGAAGACGGCAAAGGATGCCTTTTGATGCGCGGCTTCGGACACCTCTTGCAGCGTGTGGCAAGAGACGGCTATGAGGGGATGCAATGCTGTGTTTTCACGGGCGTGGGCGCCCGCGCCACATGAGCTCCAGATTCTCCTCACTTCCTCGGGGCTGACGTCATCGGAGCGAAGATGGAGCCCGTCGGCTCCCGTGGCGAGAGCCACATCAGTGCGGGAATTGATGAGAAGGGAGCTCAAAGGTCGGCCAGTGGTTTGCCCGGATTCGTGAATCACTCGGACTGCTTCGCGGGCGAGGGATTCCAAATCTCGCGTCGAGAGATCTTTTTCGCGGAGCTGGATGGAATCGACACCGGCACGGGCAGCTTCGGAAATTTTTTCGAGAAGACGACTGCGGCGGGTGGGTTCATCCGCGCCGAACGCTGCTCGGTCGGTGATGTAGTAGAGAAGGCAGCGATCAACCATCAGATTCAGAGAACGGGCTTACGTGCAAATTTCACCACAGCGGACACAGGGAAACACAGAGGTCACGTGGGCCGCCGCACGCGCCACATGCCGCTCTACGGTCTGGTTTTGGCGATCTCAGGGAGGTTTTCCTGTTTTTTTGGCGTGCCGCCGAGATGATACTTCGTCAGGCCGTCACGAAGAAATTCGAAGGCTTCCTTAGGATCGTCGACGATTTTGAAAAGTTCGACGTCCTGCGGCGAAACCGCCCCGGCATCAACGAACGCCTGGAAGTTGATGATCTTGTTCCAGTACTCGCTGCCGTAGATCAGCACGAGAATTTTCTTGGCGAGCTTTTCGGTCTGCGCGAGGGTGAGGATTTCGAAAAGCTCGTCCATAGTGCCGAATCCGCCGGGGAAGATAACCAGTCCCTTGGCGAGATAGGCGAACCAGAATTTGCGCATGAAAAAGTAGTGAAACTGGAAATTTAGCGAGGACGTGACGTAGGGATTGGGATGCTGCTCGAAGGGCAATTGAATATTGAGGCCAATCGATTTACCTCCGGCCTCGTGAGCTCCAAGGTTGGCGGCCTCCATGATGCCCGGGCCTCCGCCGGTAGTGACGACGAAGCGGTGCCGGCGCGCGGGAATTTCGATGGACCACTTGGTCAGGTCATGGGCGAGTTGGCGCGCGTCTTCGTAGTAGCGGGCCATGTCGACGCCGGCCTGAGCTTGCTTTAGTTCTTGCTCGAGCTTATCGGCAGGATATTGCCCATGACTGGCTTCGAGAGCGGCGAGATTTTTCGACGCCGCCGAACGGCCGTGAAAACGAGCAGAGCCAAAGAAGACGACGGTGTCTTGAATCTGCTCACGGCGGAAGCGGGCCAGCGGCTCCTGATACTCGGCGAGGATGCGAAGCACGCGTCCGTCAGGGCTGTCGAGAAAGGGTTCGTTCTGGTAAGCGACAGGAGCGGGTTTAAGAGAGTCAGGCATGCGTCTCAAGTTGGATACAGTTTCACAAGGATACAGGAAGGATCTGGAATTATTGTTGATTTTTGATTACTGACGGTTACTCCGGCGCTGATAACCCCAATACGATCTTCATTGATCGCTAGCAGCCCGATCACCGATTACCGATTGTCATCCTCGCGCGCGGGCTTTGTGTTTCCCAGGTTATTGCATCTCGTGGTAGTGCAGTGCCTCCCAGAAACCGATCCAGATGTCGAGCAGGCCGAGCCCGCTGCAGATGCCGCGGAAAAATCCGCTGCTGACTATGGTGTGCAGCAGCGGAAAACTGAACAGGAGATTGTTGTCGGTCCATTCCGGCGTCCAGGGCAACAGCACTAGCAATACGCCAGCCACAGCGCTGACCAGGACAAAAAGCAGAACCGAGACGCGATGCATCCAGATTTGTGAGCGGCGGGTCACTGGTTCATCCGGATGGAGACCGGACGTTTCTGGCGCGGGCGAAGAACTGGCAGGAGTAGGGCCGGGATCTTGTGAAGCGCTGACGGGATCGTTCATCGAGCGCTGCTCCGGGGGCGCTCGCTTGTTCGCCGCATGGACAAGCGCTGATCAATAAGAGGCCGAACCCTGCAGAGGGTCGGCGCACCACCCGCAAGACCAAATAATTCCAGGCAGGAAAGCTTGGGGAAAAAACCCATCGTGCTATTTTACGACTTCAGGGCCTTAATGCGCTCGGATACGTCGCGATAATCGATGTTCGAGCCGTAGACGTCGAGGAAGTGCTTGAGCGCAGCGCCTTTGTCACCCGCCGCCTCATAGGCAGAGCCGAGTTCATAGTGAAGCGCCGTGCGCGTTTCGCCGTCGATCGTAGGGACGGTCAGGGCTTTGTCGTACCAACGAACTGCGGCTTCAGGCACGTTCATTTCAAGGAAGCAGTGCGCCAGCCAAGTATAGGTCTGCAGGATATTCGGGAACGGATGTCCGCGATCGAAAGCTTGGCAAGCTTTTTGCAACTCGCCCACAGCTTCGTCGAGGAGCCCCATTTCGCGGAATGCAATGCCCAGGTTGTAGTGTGTCTCCGGATCTTCGTCATTACTGGAGGTCGATCCGGACTCGAGATCTTGTTTGAGTTCGCCAAACATCGCCGCGAGGTCTACACCGGCCTCCTGTATGGCGGCCGGGGCCGGAGGCACGGGCGGCGTTGCAATCGGAGCTGCAACGGGCACGGGTATCGCTGCATGTGACGCTGAGATGTTAGGCGCAACCGTGGAAGCAGCGGCTGCGGCACTGGCCAACGGTGGAACAGCATGAATTGGAGGAGCCGCAAGCGGCGCAGACTTCAGAAAATCGGTGGGCAGTGACGATTCGATCTCGGAAGCCAGCTGACCGAGCGCCGGAGCACTCTGAGCTGCGGCGGCAGCAGTTTTGGCGGCGGCAGGCGCGACGGGGATTGTCGGTGCAGCTGCGGGCTGAGCGACAGTTCCGGGCAGGAAGTTGTCGCCGAGCGATGATTCGAGATCGGAGACGAATTCGCTGAGAACGCCTTTCTTTGTGTCTGGCGTCTCCTCTTTTTTCTTTTCGTCTTTGTCGTGTGCCGCAGAAGCGCCCGTCTGCGCCTGGGCGATAACGGGCTGAGGTTCTGGAGAAACGGCAGGTTTTGCAGCTACGGCTTGCGCGGTCTTTGAAGCTGCCACTTCGATTTGTTCGACTTCCGCCGGTACGCTTTCTGTCTGTGCAACTTCGGCCACGGGTGTAGCGACTTCTGCGGCAACGGCGGGCTCGACTTCCACCGCCGGGGAGCTGGGCGACGCTGCCTCGACGGGCGCAGATGACTCTTCCTCAACCGTGATTTCGGCGGAAGGAATGTCGTCGCTGCCGAGTTCTTCCACGACAGGCTCACTGGATGCCGTTTCTTCCGCCTGCAACATGGCGGCTTCGACTTCGGCGCGCAGCTGATCGACCGTGGCTTGATCGTTCGAGAAGATTTGCAGCTTGGCGAGCCCGGCGAGAGCCTGCTCCGGCATGCCGCTCGAGAGGTAGAAACGGATCTCGTCGATCGTCTCGTTCACTTTGGCGGGATCGGCGCCGGATGCGGCGACTGCGAACTCATCTTCCTCAGCTGATGGCGGCGCTGCATTCGCAAGTTCTTCCTGAGCTGCGTCGGCGGTGGAAACTTCTGCCGCTGATTCGTCGCCCTCAATGGTGATGGCATCATCCCACTCGGAAGAGAGATCGATTTCCGCGGCCGCAGAGTCTTCCACCGCCGCAGTTTCAGAAGACGCGGCGGCGACGGGCAGCTCAGCTTCAGGAGTAACGGTGATTTCTTCAGCTTCGGCCGAGGCTGCAGGCCATGGGGCAGCGCCTGCGCTGGTATCTGCATCGACGGTTGCTTCTTCGACTCCTGTTTCGGGAGCTTCGGCCAGAGAAAATTCAGGAAGACTTGAGGCTGCTTCTGCCGCTTCGTGAGCTTCGGCCGACGCGCCTTTCGCCATGCCTGCGGCGGCATGCGCCGCGTGCTCCGCAGCCGACGACCGTTCTTCATAGCGCTCGGAGAGTTCGCCGTAACGCGTGGCTTCGTCGGGATAGCCAGCTTCATGATAGAGATTCTGCAACGTACGGCAGCAGATGGCAGCTTCGGCGAAATGGCTGGCTCGCGTGTAGAGCGCAGCCAGGCGCTGATTGATGCGCAGATCGTTGGGCGCGAGCGGCAAGGCGGCAACCAGCGGTCCGAGCGCCTTTTGCGGCATGTTGTATGAAATGAAAAGTTCGGCGTCAGTCAGCGCAGAGCGCACCGAGAGCGCTACCTCATCGGAATAATGCTGATGGATCGACGGCGCTGTCGCTTCGAGATCATCGATGAGAACGACCGCTTCTTCCGGCGTAATGAGCTTGCTATTCGTCGCACCACCGAGCTGGCTGACCACCTGCTGGTAATTCTGCATGTGCAGCGGGTTCTGGGGCTCGAGTTGCGCCAAACGCTGGTAGAGATCGCGAGCGCGCGGCAGGTCTCCGGCTTGTACGCTGGCATGAGCGAGTAATTCAATCACCTCGCCCACATGGGTCGTCTCGCCGGCTTTATGGAAGAGATCGAGGAGCTTCTGCAATGAGTCGGGGTTTTCGCGCACGTGCCCGATGATGGTGTGCAGATTCTGCAGAACTTTGTCCGCGTTCTCTGCCAACATGCGCTCGGCGTGCTGATCGTAAACCTGAAGTGCGATCTCGAACTGGCCAGCCTGCATTAAAGCTTCTGCGAAACTGGAAATCGCAGCGAGATCGTTGTGAACCGTGAGCAGCTTGTTGGCGACCGTCCCCGCTTCGGAGAGCTGGCCGGTCATCAAATAGGCTTTGAGCACATCGCGCAGCGCGTCGGGCTTGGAATCGAGGTCGGCGATCTTCTGAAATGCTGCAATGGCGCCGGCTGCATCCCCGGTCTCCAACAGGTTCTTGCCCTGCATCTGCAATGCGTAAGAATTGCCGGGGTCGAGCGCAAGCATGCGCTGCAGGACTTCGTCCGCGCCGGCGAGCGAGCCCTTGGCGCGCATGCTTTCGGCGGCAGCGCTGAAAATCTCCCAGGCTTCATTCTTCTTACCGAGCCGAACATAGACTTCGGCAAGGCGGACCCGCATATTGCTGTTTTCCGGGTCCATTTCAAGAATTTTCTGGAAGATGCGAACTGCATTTTCGAGTTCGTTGGACTTCAGAAACTCTTCTGCAACTTGCAGGTACTGCGCGCGGGCGTCATTGAACAAACCCTGTTGGGTGTACAGTTCGGCCAGTTTCAGCAGGCTCTCGAGCGACGGCTTGAGCTTGCTGATCTTCTTGTACATGGCGATGGCCTTGACCGTGAAACCCTGGCTGGCATAGGCATCGCCGACGTTCTTGAAGCAGTCGGTGGCTTTGTCGCTTTCTCCGAGCCGCGAATAGAGATCGCCCACCGTGTTGGTGACCGTCAGGTCCTTGGGATCGTTCTTGAGAATCTTTTCGTACTCAGAGATGGCATTCTGCAGCTTGCCCTGCTGGACATACTTCTCCGCACTCGCGAGGACTTTTTGTTTGTTGAAGCCGAACAACGCCATAAGCGTGCGAACTCCGGAAACCTGGTCTGAATGTTAAAAGCCAAAAGCTGACGACCCGGGAACGCGCTCCCGAGAGCGAGTCCGGAAGGACCACTAGATAGATCGGCAGATGGCCGACCGGACAAGGCCAATTGTACGTCTCGAAGTCATAGAGGGGATGGTTACCGAGGGTTACCAAAAGGGAGTGTACGAACGGGTTACCATGGGAACCAGGGAGCAGGTTATCCCTCGCACGAGGGGTGCGGCAGAGAAGACCGCAGGCGCCGCGTGGGGTAAGATTTGAGTTTCCCCTATGGCAAAGGTTTTACCCCTGCCGACGCTTCTTTCCCAAGCCCTGGTCGCCTTCACCATTGAGTTCGACAATGAGGCGGAGCAGCGGATTCCGCACACCACCACGCGATATGGGTCTACCGAAAACGGCGCGAGCGAAGATTCGTCGGCCGCAGACGAATTTCGCACGCCATGGCTGGTCTCCATGGCGATGTACCTGAACTGCATGCAGTTCTTGGATCAGAAAGGAATGACGACACGAGATCTGGTCCGGAGAGCGCGAGCGAGGACGAACTTTCGGGGAATGCATCGCTGGGGATACATCACGGTGAGACGACCGGAGGATCAGCCAAACGCGCCGAAGGCGGAGTGGATCGTGCGCCCCACGGCGGTGGGACGATCGGCGCAGAAAATCTGGAAGCCACTGATCGGCGAAATTGAAGATCGCTGGAATGAGCGTTTTGGCGAGAAAGAGATTCAGAGGATTCGGGAAGCTCTGCTTGAGATCGAGGAGCAATTCGACTTGGACTTGCCGGACTGCATGCCGATCGTCGGGTATGCCTTTTCGAGCAGCACAAAAAAATATGGGGTGAGAAGGGCATCGGCCAAGCTTTCCGAGCGCCGCTTGCCAGTGTTGCTGGCTCGCGTGCTTCTACGGTTTGCTTTGGAGTTTGAAAGTGACTCGGAACTCTCGTTGGCCATGAGCGAGGACGTCCTGCGGGTGCTCGATGATGAAGGGGCTTTAGTTCGTGACCTGCCGCGACGCGCAGGGGTTTCGAAAGAAGCGATTGCTATGGGCCTTAAATTTCTCATTAATCAGGGATATGTGGTGCTGCAGGTCGATCCTGCGGGTGCTCGAGCCAAGGTCGTGTGCCTCACTGCGAAAGGCTTGATCGCGCAGGCTGCCTGTCAGAAGCGCTTGCGGAACGTCGAGCAGCACTGGCGCGAGCGTTTTGGAGAGGCGGCTATGGATCGCTTGAGAAACGCCTTGGAGCCGCTTGTGGGGGGCGCAACGGCGGAAACTTCGCCACTGTTCGGCGGATTGGAGCCACCACAGAACGGATGGCGAGCCAAAGTGAAAAAACCACAGACGCTGCCCCACTTTCCTATGATTTCGCATCGCGGCGGCTATCCGGATGGAAGTTGATGTCTGCGGCAGAATACGCCCGATCGCTTTCGCTCAAGGACGGGCATCGAAGACAAAACTACCATTGCGCTAACCCTTTCCAAGAGATGCCGTCCTATGCTGTGCGTTAGGAGATGATTCTTGAAATCGTTGCCACGGGACCTTGCGCTTCTTTGTCTTTGCTGCTTTCCTGGCCTCGGCTTGTTTGCAGGCCAGTCAACGCCTTCCGGTCCATCGGTCGCGCCGCATGTCGATCAGCGCGTAGAACTGTTCAGCATTGTGTTCCGGCTGGCGGGCAACTCCGAGTACCACATGGACACTCTGCCGACTTACTCCGCCGACATCGACCGTTACTTTGCGCCTTATAAGAATCACCCCGCGGTACAAATGGCGCATGCGCTGGCGGAAAAGAACGATCTTGGTTTTGACGGCGTGATGTGGATGGCTA
The DNA here is from genome assembly GCA_035523795.1 of Verrucomicrobiia bacterium. GTDB lineage: Bacteria > Acidobacteriota > Terriglobia > Terriglobales > Acidobacteriaceae > Sulfotelmatobacter. Next base: position 138,111 of record DATKQB010000015.1, read on the forward strand.
TTTCCCTCTCTCCTCCTCCGCAACTCGTCCCGCTTATTCCTTTCACGACCGATTCCGTTGATAAGCGCTGGGGCGTTGCCGATACAGATAAGTTTTTGCCCTTACTCCGCGATTTTTGGCGCGACAGCAAGTTCGCCGAGTTCTACGCGGCACACCAATCCATGTATCGGATGGCGGAAGATCGTTTCTCGACGACCCTCGAGGCGGTAGACTTCGGCTGGTACCAGCGTTTCTATGGGAACGCGCCCGACCTCACTTATCACCTCATCTTGGGAATGAACAACGGAGGTGGTAATTACGGACCACGCCTCGTTCACCCCGACGGCCGCATCGAACTGTTCTCGATTATGGGTTGCTGGACGCACGACGACGCAGGGAAGCCAACCTATCCGCCAGACCAGGGTTACCTTCCGACCATCATCCACGAGTTCAACCACTCTTTTGTGAACCCTGTAGTAGCCGAGCACTGGAAAGAATTTTCCGGAGCAGAGCAGGTCTTCGACACGGTCAACTCCAAGATGAAACGCATGGCCTATGACAATGCGCAGACCATGGTGAATGAGTCGCTGGTGCGGGCCGCCGTGATCGTCTATTTCCAGGATGCCGGAGAAGACGGCCGAAAGAATCTCACGCGCATTCGCGAAGAACAGCGCCATGGCTTCTTCTGGATGGACCAACTAGTGGACAAGCTCAAACAGTACGAGGCGGCGCGAGCGCATTATCCTACGTTTAATTCTTATATTCCGCAGACTGCTTTGTTCTACCGCGATCTCGCACCGCATGCCGCCGAAGAAGCCACAGTTTTCGAGGCAAAATGTCCGCATGTGGCAAGCATGCAGCCCTTCGCGAATCAGGCGCAGGACGTTGACCCATCCCTCAAAACGATCACCATTGTGGTCGATAAGCCTCTGGATCCCTCCGGATACTCGATCAACAAAGGCGCCGATGGTGATGAGCACTTTCCGATCGCCGGCAAGCCCACCTTCGAGGCTGGAGGACTGCACATCGTGTTACCCGTGCAGTTGAAGGCGAACCAAACCTACAGCTTCGTGCTGACCCCACAAGGCTTTGCGACTCCCGATGGCTACCCACTTATCAGCTACAAGGTTGAGTTCAAGACAAAATCGTGGAAGTAGTATGAACATGCTATATGGAGGCATGCGAGCTGCGAGTATCGTTCTTCAAATTGTGGGTTCATCCATTGTGGGGAAATAGACTTCTATGACTTGGATCCGAACGGTCTCGCTCGACGAGGCAGATGAAAAGCTGCGCAAGGCCATCGAAGGCGAGAAGCTACTCTATCCCAAGGAGTACGCCGATCCTGTTCATCCCGATGCTTCGGGGGCGTCTTCTATCGTCGGGTCGCACACCCTGATTCCCGATGCGCTGTATCATGCGTTCGCTACATTCGGCTCGCTGATGTCTCCTGACCTGCCGCTGAGTCGCGCCCAGCACGAGATGATTGCCACCATGGTTTCGGTGACCAATCGGTGTGTCTATTGAATCGAGTCACACGCAGAGTTTCTGCGTAGGGTGACGCTGGATCGGAGCCTGGTCGAAGCGCTAGAGAAAAGTTACTCGACGGCGCCGATCGACGAGCGCGATCGCGTGATGCTGGATTACGTCGTGAAGCTGACCAAGGACGCGACGAAGTGCTCGAAACAGGACATTGAGGGACTTCACACCGCTGGATTTGACGACCGCGCAGTCCTGCAAATCACGCTGATTGCATCGTGGTTCAACTACATCAATCGCGTTGCGGATGCGTTAGGGGTGGGCAGGGAATAAATCTCACGAGCGGACGATAAGGGAGGACGATCTCCCGACTCCGTGAACTCACGCATGCCCGCTGTGCTCCGATGACAAGGTGTGCTCAATACGTAAACGACGTAATGTCTGTCACGCCTGACGAAGGACCATCCACAAAGCCGGTGCGGGTCGACGGATTCAGCGCGATGTGGGCGCCAATCACATTAAACGCATTGGAGAAACTGAAATCGTTGATCGTTTCCTGCAAGTTTCCCTGAGTGTCATAAACATAAATCGAGCTGCCCTTACTCGACGAGCTCGACACCGGTTGGGCCACGAAGAACAGCTTGTTGGTGGAGTCGAATTCGACATCGGCCCCGCTGTAAATCTGCTGCTCGCCGGTGTTGGGCAACACGACGGTGAATCCGGTTTGCGTTGCGAGATCGTAGAACTCGACATTGGCATCGTCTTCCGTTGTGGTGCATGCAATGTTGTCCGCCGAATCGACGGCAATTCCATTCACGAATCCGAATCCGATGCCGGTGAATTCCGAAAACTTCCCCGTGGTCAGATTGGCGAGGCCGATGACGGGAAGACAGCCATAACATCCGTCGCCGCCGCCGAGAATGGCCATATTCGTAACTGTGTTCAATGCCATCGGCGGGGGCACGCTTCCAAAATTGAGCGTGTCTTTAATCTTGACGATCGGGCCGAAAGTGTTAGCTGCGACGTTCGAACTGAAGACCCAGGTGATGAAAGTGCCGCTATTGTCCATGGCCAGAACCGCGTTGTTGGGATTTCCCTGCGTGCGGCTTACTTCGCTCAGCAGATGTGTCGTTCCGATGGGAGGCGTCCATTTTCCCGTCAATTTATTCGCGCTCAGGGGATTAATCACCTGAAAAGTACGCTGAACGTGATCGAGGCTGATGACGTGTTCGTGCTCGATCAGGCCGACCGAACTCCCTACGACGCCCAAGGTGACGAAGTCGTCCTGTGTCTCAGTCTTCGTCAAGACGTCAAGGATCTTGCCGGTTTGTTGGTCGAATGTTTCCACCGCTGCCAGAACGTTTCCGTTGGCGAGCGTCAGAGCCTCGCTCAGCACGCCCTCGGTTCCACTCTGATCGATGTCAAAGCCGAAGATCTGGCCCCCAAATCTGCTATGAACGATAACGCGATTCCCGACGCCTGCGTCAGACGTAACTTCATTCGTCTGGGCCGTCAGCGATATTGCGCCAAGAAGAAAGCCACAAAGAGACAAGAGACTGAGTGTGGGACGAAGTGGATGCATGATTGGAACCCATTTTCCGTAGGATCCTGCGGGTGCGGTGGACGCACGGGAGGCTTAATCCTAACCGCCCCATTTCCTCAGTTGTCACAGATTTGTCAAAGTTAGGCAGAGATTACGGTTTGTACGGAACGCTGTAGTGGGAGGCGATGACCTGCCACTTGCCGTTCACTTTCATCCAGGTGTCGGTGAGGCGGTCGCGATATTCGTAAGGCTTTCCGCTGGACTCTCCTCGTTCGTGATAGGCCCCAGTGACGATTGCGGTATCCCCATGAAGGCGCACCTTCAAATCGGACAACTCGGCGACTTGCACCTTGACGGAGGAATCGGCACTGTGGCTAATGTATCCAGCTTTGCTGAAGGTGCTGCCGTCTTCGATGGTGATGACAAAGTCGTCCGCCAGGAGCGAGGAAAGAATATCGATGTTGTGCTGCTTGTAGGATTCGGTCCACTTCATTTCAAGCGATCGGACGGTGGCCGCGTCGGATTTTTCCTGGGTGACTCCGTCGCAGAGTGGCCATGCCAGCAGGCAGAGGATCAGCATCCATCGCGTGAAACGCATGTTCGTATTTCGCACAATTATGTGTACGAGACAAGTTCCTTTTCTGGATACCGCAGCCGGATTATGCCTTCTTCGATCGACGCGCGGGCGGGGAAAGCGCGGCGGAGATCCTCGAGATATCTTCTTCCGTCAGGTTCTGCGCGCTACCCAGCGGGCCAGTCAGAACTTTGTTGATGGCATCGATCGACTGGCCGTGGGTTTGCGCCAGAAATCGCGACCATTCGGAGGCGACGGCAGCGTGCTCTTCTCCGCTGGCGTCGGAGCAAAATTCGCGGGCGGCTTCTTCCGGCGAGCCATATTCCTCTTTCATATCTTCGTGAAGATAACCGCGCAAGAAACTGCGCAGGGCGGGATAGTCGCCAGCAGAGAAGGACGAAGCGGCGGGCATTCGATTCGGTTTCATGAGCGGCACTCCGGGTACGCAGTCAGAACGTGATAGCTATCCGGGGGATCCCACTTCAAGACAATGACCGCATGCGCGCAGGGCTGGACCTGGTCTTCACCGCGGCGCAACGTGCGTCCGAAAGGATGCGCCGGATTGCCGTCATAGTCAAGTACAAGATTGGGATGCCGATCGCGGCTCAGCCAGCGGGAGATCCTATCCTGTTGTTCTGCGAGAGCAGCGCCGATGGCAGCCTCAGCACTGGCGCGGTCGTTCCAGGTCGACGCAGCCGAGATGTGTTCGTGCTCCAGGCGCTCGCGGAGTTCTGTGTCAGCCTGCCCTACGTGCTTGCGCAGCGTGTGGCCGCCAAGAGCCTCGTCGCGTGAGAGATCGCGGGATGGAGCGGACTCGGTGCCCGAAGAAAACGGTGCGGCTTCTTCATGGTTCTTGGAGGGCGGATGAGTGCAGGCCGTGGTGAGGAGCGTAAGCAGCAGAGCGAAGAAGAGCCGTATCTGTCGCGAGTGCGGCTGGAGGGGCATGCGGAGGCCAGAGTATCGAAGTGAGAGGAAAAAAGCACGCAACGGGGCCGGATTGAGCCTAGGGGATGACCCGGGAAGACTACAGGTTCTAATACACTGATGAAAGATTGACATGCGGCTCTTGCCGCCTTTTCCATCGTAGCCATGGCGGAATCTCTGGCGAAATTCTTTGTGCAACACTTCCAGGCGCATGCGCCCGAGCGTGCCTACAGCCAGCGCCGCGGATATCGTATGGAATCGTATACCTACGCCCAAATTCTGCAGATGGCGTATGGTTTCAGCCGCGAACTCGCGACGCGGGGGATTCAAAAAGGCGCGCGTGTCGCGTTGTGGGGCGAGAACTCGGCAGAGTGGGTAGGGGCATTTTTCGGATGTGCGCTGGCCGGAGTGGTGGTCGTTCCACTGGATGATGGGACTTCTGCTGATTTCGCCTGGCGTGTTTGCGAGCGCGTGCGAGCAAAACTCGTGATGACGACACATGGTGAGGGGAATTCTGCACCCACAAACTTTACTTTGCCGACTCTGAGTTTTCAGCAGGTCGCACAGATGCGGAGCGAGTCGGCGCCGCAGAATGTGGCGCTCGGCGCGGACGACACGCTGCAGATTGTGTTTACTTCCGGAACCACCGCCGATCCTAAAGGCGTGGTCATCACGCATGGCAACGTGCTGGCGAATATTGCCCCGCTCGAGCGCGAGATGCAACCGTACTTAAAATATGAACGCCTCGTGCATCCCTTGCGGTTCTTAAACCTGTTGCCGCTCAGCCACGTCTTCGGGCAATTTCTGGGAATGTTTCTGCCGCCGATTCTGGGCGGGACGGTGATTTTTCAAAACGAGCTGAAACCCTCGGAAATCGTTAGCACGATTCGACGCGAGCGCGTGTCGGTGCTGGTCAGCGTGCCGCGCGTTCTGCAATCGTTGAAACAGAAAGTGGAACGCGAACTCGAAGACGCGGGCCGGATGGAGGCATTCCGACAAACGTTCGTCGATTCGAAGGAGCAGCACTTCCTGCGCCGCTGGTGGACCTTTCGCGCCATTCGAAAACAGTTTGGATGGAAATTCTGGGCGATGATTTCCGGCGGTGCGGCGCTCGAAAGCGAAACGGAAGAATTCTGGAACCGGTTGGGATACGCCGCGATTCAGGGCTATGGACTAACGGAGACAACTTCCCTGATTAGCGTGAATCATCCGTTCAAGCTCGGCAAGGGATCGATCGGAAAGGTGCTGCCGGGGCGCGAGGTGAAGCTCGCTGACGATGGAGAAATTCTCGTACGGGGCGGAGGAGTGGCTTCAGGATACTGGGATGGGCAAGGTGCCCATCGCGTAGCGGATGAGCAGGGATGGTATCGCACAGGCGACATCGGAGCGCTCGACGCGGCAGGCAATCTATATTTCAAAGGCCGCAAGAAAGAAGTGATCGTCACTCCCGGAGGCACCAACATCTATCCAGAGGATCTGGAAAAAGCGTTGCGCGATCAGCCCGAAGTGAAAGATTGTGTTGTGGTCGGGATTGAGCGTGGCGGAAATGCGGAGCCGGCGGCGGCGCTGATCCTGAAAGATGGAGCTTCGGCTGAGGATGTCGTGAAGCGGGCAAATCAGTC